>CAZAAW010000004.1:0-155104 GCA_964483325.1 uncultured Hyphomicrobiales bacterium | reverse complement strand
ACCTGCGCCGGCTGCGATACGCCGCTTTTCGAAGGCAAGGTGAAGTTCGAGAGCGGCACCGGCTGGCCGAGCTTCAACGAACCGATCCCCGGCTCGGTCGAGACCTCCACGGACACCAGCCACGGCATGGTGCGCACGGAGGTGCATTGCGCCACCTGCGGCAGCCATCTCGGCCACGTCTTCGACGACGGGCCGCCGCCGACCTTCCAGCGCTACTGCATCAACGGCGTGGCGATGAATTTCATGCCGGCCGCCTGACGGCCGCGTCGTCGCCAGCAAACGCCGGCCTCACCGGCGGGTAACGCACCCGCCGGCACGCCCGTCCTTCGCTCGCTGCTCACCGCGCCTTACGGCTGAATAGGCTCGCGGATCACACAGGATTTCCATGCCACCGCTTTCGATACTGGAACTTGGCCGGGTCCGGGAGGGATCGGACCGGCGCGCGGCGCTCGACGAGGCGCGGGCGCTGGCACAGCACGCCGAGGCGCTCGGCTACACCCGGTTCTGGGTCGCCGAACATCACAACATGCCGACCGTGACGACGGCGGCGACGTCGCTGGTCATCGCGCATATCGCCGCCGGCACGAAGACGATCCGCGTCGGTGCCGGCGGCATCATGCTGCCCAACCACGCGCCCTATGTCATCGCCGAGCAGTTCGGCACGCTGGAGACGCTGTTTCCCGGCCGCATCGATCTCGGGCTGGGGCGGGCGCCGGGCACGGACCAACTGACGCTGCGGGCGCTCCGCCGCGATCCGGCCAATGCCGAAAACTTCCCGCAGGATGTCCTGGAGCTGCAGGCCTTCCTGGCGCCGGCCGCTCCGGGGCAGCGGATCGAGGCCGTTCCCGGATCGGGAACCAATGTGCCGCTGTGGATCCTCGGCTCGAGCCTGTTCGGCGCGCATCTGGCGGCGGAGCTCGGCCTTCCCTACGGCTTCGCCTCGCATTTCGCGCCGCAGGAGCTCCACCGGGCGCTGGCGATCTATCGTGAGCGCTTCAAGCCGTCGCCGCAGCGCCAGACGCCCTATGCGCTGATCGGCATCAACATCGTCGCGGCGGAAACGGACGAGGAGGCGCGGTATCTCGCGACGTCGCAGCAGATGTCCTTCGCCGACATCTTCCGCGGCGTGCGCGGGCCGATCCGGCCGCCGATCGAAGATATCGACGACTACTGGACGCCGCAGGAAAAGGCGCAGGCGTCGCACATGCTGGCCTTTGCCATCATCGGCGGCCCGGAGACGGTGCGCCGGCGGCTGGAGGCGGTTGTGGCGGAAACCAATGCCGACGAACTGATGGTGGTGTCGGACGTCTTCGACCCGCAGAAGCGGCGGCGGTCGTTCGAGATCATCGCCGAGGTGGCAGGTCTGTCCGCCTCTGCCTGAGCGGGCTGGTCATCCCCGGTTTGTTCTCTATCTGTTCATAGGATAGAATAGACCGGTCGCAACTTGTTCGCGGGAGTGAAGGATGGTGGCGCAGCGAGCCGGCAGCGCAGACCTGCCGCTGCATTCCGGCCTGGTGCCGAAATGGCTTTCCGAGCGGATGGCGAAGCTTGGCGCCGTCATCTGCGAGGCCATCGTCCAGCACTATGGCCGCGACGAGCTGCTGCGCCGTCTCGCCCATCCCTTCTGGTTCCAGTCCTTCGGCGCCGTCATGGGGATGGACTGGCACTCCTCCGGCATCACGACCAGCGTCATCGCCGCCCTGAAACGCGGCCTCCGGCCGCTGGAGAAGGAGCTCGGCCTTCACGTCTGCGGCGGCCGCGGGGCGCAGTCTCGCAAGACGCCGGCGGAGCTGGAGGCGGTAGCCGAGCGCGTCGGGCTCGACGGCGCGGCGCTGGCGCGGGCGAGCCGGCTTGTCGCCAAGGTCGACAGCGCCGCCGTGCAGGACGGCTTCGAACTCTATCTCCATGGCTTCATCCTTGCCGATGACGGCCATTGGGTCGTGGTGCAGCAGGGCATGAAGGGCGAGACGCGGACGGCGCGGCGCTATCACTGGCAGTCGGAGGGGCTGCAGAGCTTTCTCGATGCGCCGCATGCCGCCATCGAAGGCCCGGCGCAGGGCACGATCGTCAATCTCGCCGACCGGCGCGCCGACAGATCGCGCACCGCACAGCTGGGCATGCTGGCGTCGCTCGGACCGACCGGGATCGTGCGCGAGCTGGCGCCGCTGGTGCAGCCCGGAAAGAAGAAGCCGCCGGCCGCGCAGCCGCTGCTGCCGCATCTGACGATGCCGTCGCATCACGACATCCGCGCCGAGGATGTCGTCCTGCGCCGGCTGCACGGCAGCCTGGCGGCCGCCGCCGATCGCGCGCCGGCGGATTTCGCCGAGCTGCTGCTGGTGCCGGGGATCGGCGCCCGCACGGTGCGGTCGCTGGCGATGGTCGCCGAGGTGGTCCATGGCGCGCCCTGCCGCTTCAGCGACCCAGCCCGTTTCGCCATGGCGCATGGCGGCAAGGACGGGCATCCGTTCCCTGTGCCGCTCGCCGTCTATGACGAGACAATCCGGGTCCTGAAGAATGCGGTCGAAAAGGCCCGGCTCGGCCAGGACGACGAAGCCGGCGCCATCCGTCGCCTCGATGCGCAGGCGCGCCGGCTGGAGGCCCGGGCTACCGGGCCGTCGCTGCCCGATCATATTGCCGCCGAGCGGGCGCAGTCCCACCTCTATGGCGGACGGACGGTCTATGGCGAATCGCGGCCGCCCGAGGGAGCGACGCCGGGCCGGCGGCGCGGCCGCTGACAGGCGAAGGCGCTATGCCGCAGCGGCGGTCTGGCAACCAGCGGCCGATGTCCCCATTATAAGGTCAAGGTTCCGCTCGATTTGTGGCCGCTTCTGACGCGGCAGAAAAGGCAAGGGTGAAGCGATGAAGACGCATCGGACCAAGATCGACCTGCCCTCCAACGCCAAGACGACGGTCATTGGCATCCTCAACGACAATCTGGCGGCAGGGATCGATTTGGCGCTCGCCACCAAGCAGGCGCACTGGAACCTCAAGGGGCCCCAGTTCATCGCCGTGCATGAGATGCTGGACGGCTTCCGCAGCCAGCTCGACGACCATGTCGATACGATTGCCGAGCGTGTCGCCCAGCTCGGCGGCACGGCGTTCGGCACCGTCCAGACCGTCGGCAGCGCCAGCAAGCTGTCGCCCTATCCGGTCGATATCTACACCGTGCACGACCATCTGGAGGCGCTGATCGAGCGTTTCGGCGCGGTCGCCAACATGGTGCGCAAGGCGATCGACGACACGGACGAGGCGGGCGATGCCACCACCGCCGACATCTTCACGGCCGCCTCGCGCGATCTCGACAAGGCGCTGTGGTTCCTCGAGGCGCACGTCCAGGAAAAAGCCTGACGGCGTTTTCTCCTTTCCGATTTCTGCAGCAGCCGCGCCCGCTCGCCGGGTGCGGCTTGCCTGCGTGACGGGTTGATATCAACCTGAACAAGGCGGATACGCGAAGTGGAGTGCCTCATGAGTAGCGAGTGCCCATGAGTGGCGAAGGAGCGCGCGTCGTCGTAACCGGCATGGGCATCGTCTCGCCGCTCGGCGTCGGCGTCGATGCGGTGTGGAAGCGGCTTGTAGCGTCGCGGTCGGGCATCCGGCGTCTGCCTGACGACGGTTATGGCGACATCGATGCCCGCGTCGCCGGCCTGGTGCCGAGCCGCGCCGAGGATCCGGCAGGGTTCGACATCGATGCGGTCGCCAGCGTCAAGGACCGCAAGAAGATGGGCAGCTTCATCCTCTATGCGCTCGAGGCGACGCGCCAGGCGGTCGAGCAGGCCGGCTGGCAGCCTGAGGATGAGCAGGATCGCGAGCGCACGGCGATCATCATCGCCTCCGGCATCGGCGGCTTTCCGGGCATCACCGATGCCGTGCGGACGGTGGACAGCAAGGGGTCGCGGCGGCTGTCGCCCTTCACGGTGCCGTCCTTCCTGGTCAACCTCGCCGCCGGCCAGGTGTCGATCCGGCATGGGTTCAAGGGCCCGATCGGGGCGCCGGTGACCGCCTGCGCGGCAAGCAACCAGGCGATCGGCGACGCGGTGCGCATGATCCGCAGCGGCGAGGCCGATGTCGCCGTCTGCGGCGGCGCTGAAGCCTGCGTCAACGATGTCAGCCTTGCCGGTTTTGGTGCCGCCCGGGCGCTGTCGACCGGCTTCAACGATACGCCGGAGCGCGCCTCGCGGCCCTTCGATGCCCGCCGCGACGGTTTCGTCATGGGCGAGGGGGCCGGCATCCTGGTCATCGAGACCCTGGCGCATGCGCAGGCGCGCGGCGCGCAGCCGCTGGCCGAGATCGTCGGCTACGGCACCACCGCCGACGCCTACCACATGACCGCGACGCCGGAGAACGGCGAAGGCGCCCAGCGGGCCATGCGGGCGGCGCTGGCCATGGCGGGGCTCACTCCGGAAGAGATCGGCTATATCAACGCCCACGCAACCTCGACGCCGGTCGGCGATGTCGGCGAATTGCGGGCGATCCGCGCCGTCTTCGGGACGGCGCGCCCGGCCATTTCCTCGACCAAGTCGGCGATCGGCCATCTGCTTGGCGCCGCCGGCGGCGTCGAGGCGATCTTCTCGATCGGAGCGCTCCGGAACGGCCTGCTGCCGCCGACGCTCAATCTCGAAAAGCCGGATGCGGCGGCGGAGGGGATGGACCTGATCGGGCCTGAGGCGCGGCCGGCCGAAGTGGAATACGCGCTTTCCAACGGCTTCGGCTTCGGCGGCGTCAATGCCAGCGTCGTGCTGCGGCGCTGGGCGGACTAGCGGCCGGCGCTGACGCCGCGAATGGGCGGCGCTGCTGCAGCGCCGCCCCGCAGAAGCTCAGTCGGTGACGGCGCCCTCGCTGGCCGAGCGCGACAGCTTGGCGAACTTGCCCAGCACGCCGCGGACATAGCGCGGCGCCGGCTGCCGCCAGGCCTTGCGCCGCTCTTCCAGCTCCGCGTCGTCGACATTGAGCTGCAGCAGCTGCTGGTGCGCATCGATGGTAATGCTGTCGCCTTCCCGGACGAAGGCGATGGTGCCGCCCTCATAGGCTTCCGGCGTGACATGGCCGACCACCATGCCCCAGGTGCCGCCGGAGAAGCGCCCGTCGGTGATGAAGCCGACCGATTCGCCGAGGCCCTTGCCGATGATCGCCGAGGTCGGTGCCAGCATTTCCGGCATGCCGGGGCCGCCCTTCGGGCCGAGATAGCGCAGCACCAGCACGTCGCCGGGGCGGATCTGGTCGCCGAGAATGGCGTCCATGGCCGACCGCTCGTCGTCGAAGACGCGTGCCGGGCCGGTGATCACCGGGTTCTTCAGGCCGGTGATCTTGGCGACGGCCCCCTGCGTGGCGAGATTGCCCTTGAGGATGGCGAGATGCCCTTCCTTGTAGAGCGCCTTGTCGATCGGATGGATGACGTCCTGGCCGGCCGGCGGATCGTCCGGGACATGCTCCAGCTCCTCGGCCAGCGTGCGGCCGGTGATGGTGATGCAGTCGCCGTGCAGCATGCCGGCATTGAGCAGCAGCTTCATCACCTGCGGGATGCCGCCGGCCTGGTGCAGGTCGGTCGCCATGTAGCGGCCGGACGGGCGCAGGTCGCAGATCACCGGCACCTTGAGGCGGATGCGCTCGAAATCCTCGATCGTCCATTCGACCTCGGCCGAATGGGCGATGGCGAGATAATGCAGCACCGCGTTGGTGGAGCCGCCGATCGCCATGATGACGGAGATGGCGTTCTCGATCGACTTGCGGGTGATGATGTCGCGCGGCTTCAGATCCTTCTTCACCGCCTCGACGAGGACGCGCGCCGATTCGGCGGTGCTGTCGACCTTCTCGTTGTCGGGGTTGGCCATGGTCGAGGAATAGAGCAGCGACATGCCCAGCGCCTCGAAGGACGAGCTCATGGTATTGGCGGTGTACATGCCGCCGCATGAGCCGGTGGTCGGGCAGGCATTGCGCTCGATGCCCTCGAAGTCCTCCTCGCTGATATTGCCGCCGGCCATGGCGCCGACCGCCTCGAAGGCGGAGACGATGGAGAGATCCTTGTTCTTCCAGCGGCCGGGGCGGATCGTGCCGCCATAGACATAGATGCCCGGCACGTTGATGCGGGCGAGGGCCATCATGCCGCCCGGCATGTTCTTGTCACAGCCGCCGACCACGACGACGCCGTCCATCCACTGGCCCTGCACCGAAGTCTCGATGCAGTCGGCGATGACCTCGCGCGACACCAGAGAATATTTCATGCCCTCGGTGCCCATCGCCATGCCGTCGGAGATTGTCGGCGTGCCGAAGACCTGCGCATTGCCGCCGGCCGCCTCGACGGCGTCGATCGCCGCGTCGGTCAGGCGCTGCAGGCCGGCATTGCAGGGCGTGATCGTCGAATGGCCGTTGGCGACGCCGATCATCGGCTTGTCGAAGTCTTCCTTCTCGTAGCCGAGCGCGTAGTACATGGCGCGGTTCGGCGACCGCGCGACGCCCTGCGTGATGTGGCCGGAACGCTTCCAGGACATGGCTTTCCCCTCAAGATATCGGTCATCGCCGCGCACGGTGATCGGTAAAGGTGCGGCACTGTCGGCTTTCCTGGAGCGCCTGTAAAATATATAATTCGATCGCTATTCAGTCGCTCTGGATATCAATCGCTATGGATCTCAGGCAGCTGCGCTATTTCGTGACCGTGGCGGAAGAGCTGCATTTCGGGCGCGCTGCACAGCGCCTCGGGATGACCCAGCCGCCGCTCAGCCAGGCCATCCAGGCGCTGGAACAGGAGCTCGGCGTCCGGCTCTTCGAGCGCTCGCGCCGGGCCGTGGCGCTGACGCCGGCCGGGCTGCAATGGCTGCCGCATGTCCGCGCGCTGCTCGGGGAAGCGGCGCTGCTGCCGGAGCTGGCGCGCCAGCTTGCCACCGGCGAGGTCGGGGCGCTGACGCTCGCCTTCGTCAGCACCGCCGACTACGGCATCCTGCCGGACCTTTTGCGCCGCTACCGCCAGGACAATCCCAGCGTCACCGTGGCGCTGCGCGAGGCGACCAGCGACGTGCAGATCGAGGCGCTGTTGGCGGAGGAGATCGACGCCGGCATCGTCATTCCGCCGGATGCCGGGCTGCCGGCGACGCTCGGCTACCTGCCGCTGCGGCGCGAGCCCTTGATGGTGGCGCTGCCGGAGAGCTGGGCTCCGGCGGGGCAGGAGCGGACCGGCCCAGTCGACCTTGCCACCGTTGCCGACCTGCCGCTGATTATCTTCCCGCGCCGCAACGCTCCGACGCTGCACGATGCCATTACCGGCAGCTACGCGGCCCGGGGTCTTGTGCCGCGTCTCGGCCAGGAGGCGATCCAGATGCAGACGATCGTCAGCCTGGTATCCGCCGGCCTCGGCGTGGCGCTGGTGCCGGAATCGCTGCGCAACCTGCGGCGCGCCGGCGTCAGCTACCGCCCGCTCGCCGGCGCCTCGCCGGAGATCGAGACCGGCCTCATCTGGCGCCGCCAGCGCGTGCCGCCGACGCTGCAGCATCTCCTCGACATCGCGCGCGCCTAGAGCAGCTTCTCCATGGTGATGGGGAGATCGCGGATGCGCTTGCCGGTGGCGTGGAAGACGGCATTGGCGATGGCGGCGGCGACGCCGACGATGCCGAGCTCGCCGATCGACTTGCCGCCGAGCGGGCTGGCATCGTAATCGGACTCTCCCACCGAGATCGTCGTGATCGCCGGAATGTCGGCCTGCACCGGCACCAGATAGTCGGCGAGATTGGTCCCGACGGCGCGGGCATGGCGCGGATCCACCGGCGTTTCCTCCAGCAAAGCCTGGCCGACGCCCATGATCATGCCGCCGATCCACTGGCTCTCCGCCAGCTTGGGATTGTAGACGCGGCCGCAGTCGAAGGCGCCGACCATGCGGCTGACCCGTACCGTGCCGAGATCCTCGTCGACCCGCACCTCGACGAAATGGGCGCTCCACGAATAGGCCGACTTGTCGCCGCCGGCCCGGTTCATGTCGCGGAAGGTGCTGAAGGTGATGCGCCTTTCCGCCTCGCTGTCGGCGCCTTGGGGCAGGGTGTCGCGCCTTATGTCGAGGCCGTGGCCGATCCGCTGCAGCAGGTCGGCGATGGCGATGCCGGCGCCAGGGTCGCCGGTCGGCGCCACGATGCCGTCGGCCAGGGTGAAGTCGTTGATGCCGCGCCCGTGAAAGGGCGAAGCCGGATGGCTGGCGGCGAGTGCGATAAGTTCCTCGCGGGCCGCCATCGCCGCCTTGTGCACCACGCGTGTCAGGCTGTTCGCCAGTTGCGAACCGCCGGCCGCCGGTGCCCGCGGCAGCGCCGTGTCGCCGAGCCGGACGGTGACATCCGCCATGGCGATGCCGAGAACTTCCGCGGCGGTCTGCGCGAGGACCGTATAGGTGCCGGTGCCGATATCGGCGCCGCTGGTGGAGACCGTGACCTTGCCGCTGGTGCTGATGGCAAGGCTCGCCTCGGCCGGCGTGACGCTGACAGCATAGGCGCCGCCTGCCATGCCCCAGCCGATGAGCTGCCGTCCGTCGCGCATCGACCGTGGCTGCGGGTTGCGCCGCGTCCAGCCGAAGGCCTCGGCGCCGGCCGCATAGGCCTCGCGCAGCCGCCGCGTCGACCACGGCTTGCCGTTGATCGGATCGACATCGGTCCAGTTGCGCAGCCGGATCTCGATCGGATCAATGCCGACCTTGTGGGCGAGTTCGTCGAGGGCGGTCTCGAGCGCGAAGGCGCCAACCGTCTCGCCCGGCGCCCGCATCCAGCCGGGCGTCACGGTGTCGAGGCGCACCAGCTGATGGCGCGTCTCGACATTGGGAATGGCGTAGGCAAGCCGCGCATAGCGGCCGCCCTGTTCGACATAGGTATCGTCCCGCGACGTTTCGTTGAGGCATTCATAGGCCATCGCCACGAGATGTCCGTCGCGGTCGGCGCCGAGCGAAATCTTCTGGCGCGTCGCCGGCCGGCCGCCGAAGGCGGTGAAGGTCTGCGGCCGCGTCAGGGCGAGCTTCACCGGGCGCCCGAGAGCCCGGGCCGCGGCGACGGCGAGAGCGGCATGCGGATGGACGCCGATCTTGCCGCCGAAGCCGCCGCCGACGAAGGGCGACAGGACGCGGACCTTGTCGATCGGCAGCGCGAACCATTGCGCGAAGGTGCTGCGGGCGCCCTCGGCCCATTGGCTGGGCTCCCAGACGGTGAGGCTGCCGTCCGCCTCCCAGCGCGCCACCGTGGCATGCGGCTCCATGGCCGCGTGGTGCTCGCGCGGTGTCGTGAAGGCCGCATCGATGCGCACGGCCGCGTCAGCGAGGGCCTGCCGCGGATCGCCGATAACGGTCTGACCGAGATCCAGCGCCTCGACCCGCGGGTCGTCCAGGTCGCCAACGGCATCCGCCGCGCTGTAGCGGACCTGCAGCAGGCGGGCTGCCTCGGTGGCCTGTTCGAGGCTTTCGCCGACGATGAAGGCGACCGGCTGGCCGGCAAAGCGGATGCGGTCGTCCTGGAGCGGCACGAATGTCTCGGTGGCGCTGCCGTCCGGAAACATCTTCGCCTGGGCGATGCGCAGGCCGTCGCGATGCGTGAAGACGCGCAGGATGCCGGGAAGGCGCGCCGCCGCCTCGATGTCGATCGCCGCGATGCGGCCGAGCGCGATTGTTGCTGGGACGACGACGCCATAGGCGGCCCCGTCCGGATGGTGATCGAAGCCGTAATCGGCGGCACCGGTGACCTTGGCGCGGCCGTCGGTCCGGTCCACGGCGGTGCCGAGGATGCGGCCGCGCGCCTTGGGTGTTTCCGAGATCGCGTCCATCAGGCGATGCCTCCGGCCGCCATCAGGGCGCGCGCCACGGTGCGTTGGATGAGGGGGATCTTGAAGCCGTTATGGCCGCAGTCGACGGCGCCGTCGGGCGCCAGGCGGCTGGCAGCGGCGATGGTGTCGAGGCTGAAGCGCCGGCCGGCCAGCGCCGCCTCGACATTGCGGGCTCGCCACGGGATTGTCGCGACGCCGCCGAGCGCGACGCGCACGTCCTCGACCGTCCCGTCTTCTGCCAGGGCAAGGCCGACGGCGGCGCTGGCGGCGGCGAATTCATAGGACGCCCGATCGCGGACCTTGAGATAGGTCGAGCGCTGCGCGGCCCGAGAGGCGGGGAGGTGGACGGCGGTGATGAGGTCGCCCGGCTCCGTCGGGTGCTCGATGTCCGGCGTTTCGCCCGGCAGGAGGAAGAACTCGGCGACCGGCATCCTCCGTATTCCGCTGTAGGTTGCGATCTCGATCGTGGCGTCGAGGGCGACGAGCGCTACTGCCAGATCACCGGGATAGGTGGCGATGCACCTGTCGCTGGTGCCGAGGACGGCATGGCCTCGGTTGAGGCCGCCCAGCGCGGCGCAGCCTGAGTCCGGCGTGCGCTTGTTGCAGGCGGCGAAATTGGCCGGATCGCGGAAGTAGCCGCAGCGGGTGCGCTGCATCAGGTTGCCGCCGATCGTTGCCATGTTGCGGAGCTGCGGCGAAGCCGCCTGTGCCAGCGCCTCGGCGACGGCCGGAAAGGCGGCGCCGATGCCAGGATGCGCGGCAACGTCGCTCATGGCGGCGAGCGCGCCGATCTGGGCGCCGTCGCCGTCCAGCGCGATGCGCGCCAGATCGGCCAGGCGCGAAATGTCGACAAGCGTCTCCGGCGCCTCGACGCCGCATTTCATGAGGTCGACGAGCGTCGTGCCGCCGGCGAGGAAGCGTGCTCCGCCATGATGGGCGAGCGTGGCCGCCTCCGCCGCGGACGCAGCGCGGATATAGGCGAAATCCCTCATGCCGCAGGGCCGCCGGCTTTCGCCGCAACGCTGCGCACCGCGTCGACGATATGCGGATAGGCGCCGCAGCGGCAGAGATTGCCGGACATGTATTCCCGGATTTCGGCATCGGAGCCGGCATGGCCTTCGCGGATGCAGGCGATGGCCGACAGGATCTGGCCGGGCGTGCAATAGCCGCACTGGAAGGCATCGTGCTCCAGGAAGGCCGCCTGCATCGGGTGCAGCGTGCCGTCCGGGCCGGCTATGCCTTCGATGGTGACGATCCGGCGCCCCTCCGCCTGGACCGCGAGTGTCAGGCAGGCAAGGACGCGGCGGCCGTCGACGAGGACGGTGCAGGCGCCGCACTGGCCCTGGTCGCAGCCCTTCTTCGTGCCGGTGAGGTGCAGCCTTTCCCGCAGGGCATCGAGGAGCGTGGTGCGCGGCTCGCAGTCCAGCGTCCGCATCGCGCCGTTGACTTCAAGCTGCACGGGCAGGGCACCGCGCCGCGGCGTCGCATTCATTGTCGTCTCCGGTTGCATCTTGCCCGACATGCGGCCAGGGCTACCCTGTATCGATGTTTCATCCCGTCGAGGATCGTGCATGTCGCAGCCAGGCATCCATCATGTTACGGCGATTTCTGGCCACGCCAGCCGCAACCATGATTTCTACACACGCATTCTCGGTCTTCGCCTCGTGAAGAAGACGGTGAATTTCGACGATCCCGGTACCTACCATCTCTATTATGGCGACGAGACCGGGACGCCAGGCACCATCCTGACCTTCTTCCCCTGGGAGCATGCGGCGGCGGGCCGCGTCGGCATCGGCCAGACGCAGGAGATCCTCCTGCGCATTCCCGCCTCCTCGCTCGGCTACTGGACGCACCGCCTCCTGGAGAAGGCCGTGCCGCACGAGACGCCGCGGCGCCGCTTCGGCGACGGCCTCCTGTCCTTCCGCGACCCGGACGGCATGGCGCTGGCGCTGGTCGCCGTCCCCGGGGCGGAGGGCGAGCCGGGCTGGGCGGGCGCCGAAGTGCCGGCCGAGCATGCCGTCCGCGGCCTTCACAGCGTCACGCTGCTGGTGGCGGATGGCGGCCCGACGGGCGAGGTCCTGACGGAAGGCCTCGGCTTCTCGGCCATCGCCAGCGACGGCGCCGTGACGCGCTATACGACCGGCCGCGACGGGGCGGGCGGCATCGTCGACATTCATGCGGCGGGAGGTTTCCTGGCCGGCCGCCAGGGCGCCGGCAGCATCCATCATGTCGCCTTCCGGGCCGCCGACGACGCGGCGCAGGCGGCGATGGTGGAGAAGCTGCGGGACGATCTCGGCCTGCACCCGACCGAGCAGAAGGACCGCAAATATTTCCGCTCCGTCTATTTCCGCGAACCCGGCGGCATCCTATTCGAGATCGCGACGGACGGTCCCGGCTTCACGGCCGACGAGCCGGTGGCGGAACTCGGCGGAGCGCTGCAGCTGCCCGGCTTCCTCGAAGAGCGCCGGCAGGCAATCGAGGAGCGGCTCTTGCCGCTGGAGACCTATCGGCCACCCTTCTCCTAGGCCGATTTGCCAACGTTCCGGCGAGACACCATATTCCGCCTCTATGGCGCGCTCTGCCCTGCTGGTGGCATCGCCGCGGCAAAGGCGCTATCGATCCGTCCCGATCTCCGTTCCCGCCGCGCTCACGGCGCGGCCAGCCAATCCATGCCGATGACCGACACACCGACGCCTGCCGAGAAGAAGACCGCTCCGGTCTATCCGCCCGTCGATCCATCCCCGAGCTTCCCGAAGCTGGAGGAGGAGATCGGCGCCTGGTGGCAGGCGAACGGCACCTTCCCGAAGTCGATCGAGCAGCGCCGTCAGGAGAACGGGCCGGATTTCGTCTTCTATGACGGCCCGCCCTTCGCCAACGGCCTGCCGCATTACGGGCATCTCGTCACCGGCTTCGTGAAAGATATCGTGCCGCGCTACCAGACCATGCGCGGCAAGGTCGTCGAGCGCCGCTTCGGCTGGGACTGCCACGGCCTGCCGGCCGAGCTCCATTCGGAAAAGGAGCTCAACCTGCATGGCCGCGCCGACATCCTGAAATACGGCATGGCCCGCTTCAACGAGCACTGCCGCACGTCGATCATGCAGTTCCGCAGCGACTGGGAGTATTACGTCAACCGCGCGGCGCGCTGGGTCGATTTCGACAACGACTACCGGACCATGGACTTCTCCTACATGGAGAGCGTCATGTGGGCCTTCAAAACCCTCTGGGACAAAGGCTATGTCTACGAGGGCTACCGCGTCGTGCCCTATAGCTGGGCGGCGCAGACGACGCTGTCGCAGTCGGAGACCCGCCTCGACAACAGCTACCGCATGCGCCAGGACCCGGCGCTGACCGTCGCCTTCCAGCTGCATCCGCGGCCGGGCGAGGCGATCACGCCGAAGCTGCTCGCCTGGACGACGACGCCATGGACGCTGCCGTCCAACCTGGCGCTGGCGGTCCACCCGGAAGCCGACTACGCGCTGCTCGAGAAGAACGGCGAACACTGGATCCTCGCGGAAGCGTCGCGCGAGCACTATGCCAAGGAGCTGGAGGGCTTCGCCAAGGTCGGCACGCTGAAGGGTGCCGACCTGATCGGCCGTAGCTACAAGCCGCTGTTTCCGTTCTTCGCCAGCACCGAGAATGCATTCGTCGTCCTCGGCGGCTCCTTCATCGAGCTCGGCGAGGGCACCGGTGTCGTGCATATCGCGCCGGCCTTCGGCGAGGACGACATGGAGGTCGCCAAGGCTGCCGGCGTGCCGGTGGTCGATCCGGTCGACTATGCCGGCAACTTCACCGACGAAGTGCCGCCCTATGCCGGCAAGAACATCTTCGATGCCAACAAGGACATCATCCAGGACCTCAAGCAGGCGGGGGTGGTGGTCCGGCACGAGACCATCGACCACAACTATCCGCACTGCTGGCGCACCGACCAGCCGCTGATCTACAAGGCCGTCCCGTCCTGGTACGTCAAGGTGACGGCTTTCCGCGACCGCATGGTCGAGCTCAACAAGGGCATCCGCTGGATGCCGGAGCACATCGGCCCGGGCATCTTCGGCAACTGGCTCGCCAATGCGCGCGACTGGAACATCAGCCGCAACCGCTTCTGGGGCTCGCCGATCCCGGTGTGGAAGTCGGACGATCCGCAATATCCGCGCATCGACGTCTATGGCTCGGCGGCCGAGCTGGAGCGCGATTTCGGCGCCCAGCCGAAGGACCTGCATCGCCCCTATATCGATGAGCTGGTGCGTCCGAACCCGGACGATCCGACCGGCAAGTCGATGATGCGGCGCGTGCCGGACGTGCTCGACTGCTGGTTCGATTCCGGCTCCATGCCGTTCGCCCAGGTGCACTACCCGTTCGAGAACAAGGACTGGTTCGAGGAGAACTTCCCCGGCGACTTCATCGTCGAATATGTCGGGCAGACCCGCGGCTGGTTCTACAATCTGATGGTGATGTCGACGGCGCTATTCGACCGGGCGCCGTTCCGCAGCTGCATCTGCCACGGCATCGTCCTCGACGAGAACAAGCAGAAGCTGTCGAAGCGCCTGCGCAACTATCCGGACCCGGTAGATGTGTTCAACACCTACGGCGCCGACGCGATGCGCTGGTACCTGGTGTCGTCGCCGCTGCTGTCGGGCGGCGATCTCGCCATGGCGCGCGACGGGCGCCACATCGCCGAGACGGTGCGGCAGGTGATCCTGCCGGTGTGGAACGCCTATTCGTTCTTCACCCTCTACGCCAATATCGACGGGCTGCGCGGCCGCTTCGTCACCACGGCGGAAGGCGAGCTCGACCGCTACATCCTCGGCAAGACCGCAGAGCTGGTGCGCGGCGTCGAGACGGCGATGGACGGGCTCGACCTTGCCGGCGCCTGCGCGACGCTACCGCCGTTCATCGAGGCGCTGAACAACTGGTACATCCGCCGCTCGCGCGACCGCTTTTGGAAGTCGGAGAAGGATGCCGACAAGCAGGCGGCCTATGACACGCTCTACACCGTGCTGGTGACGCTGACGCGTGCCATGGCGCCCTTCCTGCCCTACCTCACGGAGCATATCCATCGCGCCCTCACCGGCGGCGACAGCGTGCATCTGGAGGACTGGCCGGATGCCGCGGCCTTCGCCGTCGACCAGGAACTGGTGGCGCGCATGGACCTGGCGCGCGAGGTGGCGTCCGCTGCGGCCTCGATCCGCACGGCGCGGAACCTGCGCAACCGCCTGCCGCTGCGCCGCCTGACGGTGGCGCATCCGCGCGCCGAGGCGCTCCTGGGGCCGCTGCAGGCCGTCGTTCTCGACGAAGCGAACGTCAAGGATCTGGTCTTTGCGGCGGATCCGTCCGCCTATGGCTCGGAGCTGCTGGCGGTCAATTCGCGCATCGTCGGCAAGCGGGTCGGCGGGGCGATGAAGGACGTCCTGGCGGCGGCCAGGTCCGGCGACTGGAAGAGCCTCGGCGGCGGCTATGTCGAGGTTGCCGGACAGCGCCTCGAACCGGGCGAATACGACCTTCGTTTCCAGGCCAAGGCCGGCCTCGACGCGGCGCCGTTCGACGGCTCGGCCGGCGTCGTCGTTCTCGACACGGAGGTCGATGCGGCGCTGGAGCAGGAAGGGCTGGCGCGCGATTTCATCCGCCTCGTCCAGGTGGCGCGCAAGGAAGCCGGCTTCAACGTTGCCGACCGCATCGCCATTGCCGTCCGCGGCGGTCCGGCGGCGGCCGCCGCCATCACGGCCCACAAGGCCGCCGTGCAGGAAGAGACGCTGGCGCTGTCGCTCGACATCGTTGCCGGCGAGCCGAAAGGACATGTCTCCGAGGCGAAGCTTCAGGACGAGCCGATCGCCATCGGCGTCCGGCTGGCGGAGCCCGCCCGGGTCAGCGCCTGATCGGACCGGCCGCTTTGCCAAAAGAAAAAGCCCGGCTGCGACGCAGCCGGGCTTTTCTGTTTCTGTACCGGCTGGCGCTCAGGCGCGGCGGCCCAGCAGCGCCCAGCCGGCCGGGACGAGACACGCCGCCAGCGCGATCTTGATCGCGTCGCCAAGCAGGAACGGCGCCACGCCGCCGGCCCAGGCGCCGGCCATGCCGACGCCGTGGGCGCCGCTGGAGAGGAAGGCAAAGCCGGCGAGCCAGGTGAAGCCGAGGATCATCACCACCGCATCGGCGACGAGCATGCTGGCCGCCATGCGGGCGACGGAGCGGTCCCAGCCGCGGTCGGCGGCATAGCCGATGATGAAGGCGGCAGGGATGAAGCCGATGAGGAAGCCGCCGGTGGTGCCGAGGAAATAGCCCGGGCCGGCCAGCGCCGGCGGCGTATTGGTGAAGACCGGCAGGCCGAGGAAGCCTTCGGCGAGATAGGCAACGACCGTGATGACGCCGAGCCGCCAGCCATAGGCGGCGGCGATGGCCATCACGGCGAAGGTCTGCAGCGTCTGCGGCACCGGCCAGAACGGCACCTTGATCTTCGCCGACAGCGTCAGCAGCAGCGTCCCGGCGATGACCAGCGTGACAGCCTTGACGATATTGCTGGTCCGCTCCGGCCACAGCGCCACGGCAAGCGACGTTCCGCTGGAAGTTTCAGTGCGCATCGACATCGATATGACCCCTCACAGTGCCGGCAAAATTGGCCGCAGGCGCGGTGTGTGCACCCGAGGCCTGTCATATTGGCAAGCAGCCGGACCGACAAGGCCGCTGCCATGCGCGACGATCATGCGGCGTCTTCGCCCATAGAGTCGCACTCGGCGAAGTCTCAGCGCCCCTCCTTGGCGAGGAAATCCCCGATACGCGCCATGGCGGCGCGGATGTTCTCCTGCGAGCTGGCGTAGGAGATGCGCAGGTAGCCTTCGCCGAGCGTGCCGAAATCCGGGCCGCCGATCGTCGCGACGCCGGCTTCGTCGAGCAGCCGTCGGGCGAGGTCCTTGGCGGCGAAGCCGGTGCCGCTGATATTGGGGAAGGCGTAGAAGGCGCCCTTCGGAACGGCACAGCCGACGCCCGGCAGCCGGTTCAGCTCCTCCACGACAATCCGGCGCCGGCGGTCGAACTCGGCGACCATGGCGTGTGCGGCATCCTGCGGTCCCTCAAGCGCGGCGATGCCGGCGAACTGCGCCGGGGCGTTGACGCAGGACCAGGCATTGACCGCCAGCTTGCGCATCCTGTCGAGGAGGGCATCCGGCCATACGGCATAGCCGAGCCGCCAGCCGGTCATGGCGTAGGTCTTCGACCAGCCGTCGAGCAGGATCAGCCGGTCGCGGATCTCGGGATAGGCGAGCAGCGAGACATGGGCCAGGCCGTCATAGGTCATCTGGCCGTAGATCTCGTCCGACAGGATGGCGGCGTCCGGCCAGCGTTCCAGCCCGGCGACGAGCCTGTCGATTTCCGCCTTCGGCGTCACGCCGCCGGTCGGATTGGCAGGCGAATTGAGGATGATGAGCCGGGTGGCAGGTGTGACGAGCGCCAGCGTCTCCTCGGCGGAGAAGGCGAAGCCGTTCTCCTCGCGGATCGGGATCGGCACCGGCCGGGCGCCGGTGAATTCGATCATCGAGCGATAGATCGGGAAGCCGGGATCGGGATAGAGGATGTCGGCGCCGGGCTCTCCCAGCATCAGGATGGCGGTAAACATCGTCACCTTGCCGCCCGGCACGACGACGATGCTGTCCGGCGACACCTCGACCTGCAGCCGGCGATGGAGATCGGCGGCGACAGCTTCCCGCAGTGCCGGGAGGCCGGTCGCCGGCGTATAGCCATGATGGCCGTCGCGCAGCGCCTTCACGGCCGCCTCGACGATATGCTCGGGGGTGCGGAAGTCCGGCTGGCCGATGCCGAGATTGATGATGTCGCGGCCTTCCGCCGCCAGTGCCGTGGCGCGGGCGAGAACGGCGAAGGCGTTCTCCTCGCCGATCCGGTCGAAGCCGGCGATCGTGTGCAGCATGCCGGGGCTCCCCTCTGCCGCGCGTTGCTCTGGTCCGTCTCTTGAGCGCATCTTTGCCGGGATGGCAATTGTGGAGACAGGCATGGCCGAGCGGGCAGCAGATGCAGCGGAGGCAGGGGCATCCGGCAATCTTTCGGGATGGACGGCGCGATCATGGCCGGGCGACAGCCCGCTGGAGGGCCGCCTCGTCTCCATCCTGCCGCTGCGGACCGAGGACCATGCAGACGCCCTCTGGTCGGCGTTCGGCGGCAGCGACAATCCGGCGCTGTGGGCCTATCTGCCGGATGGACCGTTCGCCGATCTCGCCGGCTTCACCGACTGGCTGCGCAAGGTCGAAACCCGTCCCGACTGGGTGGCGTTCGCCATCCAGCCGCACGCGGCCGGTGCGCCATGCGGCATTGCCAGCTACATGCGCATCGACGTGGTCAATGGCGTCGCTGAGATCGGCTGCGTCGCTCTCGGCAAGGGGCTGGCAAGGACGGCGGCCGCCACGGAGGCGATGGCGCTCTTCGCCGGTCGTATCTTCGACGAGCTCGGCTACCGGCGCTACGAGTGGAAGTGCAACAGCCTCAACGCACCGTCGCGTGCGGCGGCGCGCCGTCTGGGCTTCGTCGAGGAAGGCACCTTCCGCCACCACATGGTGGTCAAGGGCCGCAACCGCGACACGACCTGGTTCGCCATGACGGACAGGGAGTGGCCGGCGCGGCGCGAGGCATTCCGCCGCTGGCTCGATCCGGATAATTTCGACGATGCCGGCCGCCAGCGCCGATCCCTGGCGGCGCTGCGGGAGGGCGGCTGAGACCGTCAGGCCTCCTCGGGCGGCAGATCGCCGCCGCCGAGATTCTGTTCGATGCGGCGCAGCAGCCGGCGAATGCGCCGCCGGTCCTTGTCGTCCATGTCGCCGAGCGCCAGGGCCTCCACGGCGGCCAGTGCCTTGTCGACCGCGGCGAGGACGGACCGGCCGTTGCGGGTCAGGAACACAAGCGCCTGCCGGGCGTCGCCCTGCGATGCCCGCCTCTCGACATAGCCCTGCGTGGTAAGGCGGGTCACCATCTTGGTGACGGTCGGCGGCTGCACGGCGAGGGTCGCGGCAAGCTGGCTCATCGACAGGCCGTCATCGACGCTGAGCGCCTTGAGGACGTTTTCCTGGCCGGCATGCAGGCCGAGCTCCGCCAGCCGGGCGCCGATGCGCGAGCGATAGGCGCGCGCCGCCTGGGCCAGCCTGACGCCAACCGACTTGCGATGGTCAGTGCTCATCGGCGTTCCCGCCCGCCTTCTGGTGCATGCACCGCATGATGCTCCTATCGTTTCCGCACCGCCAGCGCCAGCCTCCTTTGCCGGTTCAGAACGATGCCATTTCAGAACGATGCCATGCGCTCCTCGACGCGGGTCAGGAACGCCTCGCAGCGACCGTCGGTGGCGTTGTTCATGTCGTACATCGCCAGGTAGGACACCGGCGCCAGCGGCTTGATGGTGACGCGCAGGAAGCGCTTCACCAGCTTGCGCGGCGGGTCGCCCATGACGAAAGCGCGCCACCGGCTGGCGCCATAGGTGGTGACGGCGGCCAGCTTGCGGATATTGCCGAGCGCCGGCGACACCTGTCCGTCGGCGAGCTTGAAGGACACGCCCGGCAGGAAGACGCGATCGAAATAGCCCTTCAGGATGGCCGGAAAGCCGAAGTTCCAGACCGGGAAGTTGAGCACCAGCCCCTCCGCCGCCAGCAGCCGGCGGACGTAAGGGTCGACATGACGGCGGTTGATGTCCGTCTCGTGATAGTCGAGCCGCTCCTGGCGCGACAGCACCGGGTCGAAACCCTCGGCGTTGAGATCGCAGTCATCGACCTCGTGCCCGGCGCGGCGCAGGGCCTCGACAGTGGCGCGATGCAGGGCGGCCTGGAAGCTCGTTTCGACCGGATGGGCGAAAAGAACCATCACGCGCATGGGTCAAGACTCCGGCACCACAATCATTGTGCAGCATCCAGTCCGGGAAAAAGATACATCCTGTCGCGCCGCGCCGCTTGAGCCGGATTGTCCCAGCCCGCCATCTTGCCGGGATTGAGCAGGCCCTTGGGGTCCGCCTCGCGCTTGAAGGCGAGCTGGACGCTGTCGGTCTGCTTCATCCCGCCCTCTTCGAGCGTGTACCGATGCGGGTTGAAGACTGGGATGCCGTGGTCCTCGTGGATGCGGATGATCTCTTCCAGGCGCGCCTCGCTGCTGTAGCGCACGATCGGCAGGCCGAAGCAGCTGATGGCGCCGTCGAAGCGCACCATTTCCAGATGGCCGGGAACTTCGTCGCCGAAGATTTCCGTCATCGCCGCCACCTTCTGCACGCCGTCGGGCGACGGGTAGACCGTCTGCAGATAGGTGATCGACGGATCGACCCGCAGGCCGCGCAGCGTCGTGTGGTTCCAGGTGAGCTCGTAGGCGGGCGGCAGCCCCTTGTGGTCGCCGGTGTCGGAGCGGAACAGGATTTCGGCGCCCTGGCGTGCCGTAAAGGCGAGCAGCGCCGCCATGGCGTGCGGCGCCGCCATCAGCACCACCACCGACTGGTCGCGGCGGATGAACTTCCGGTGGCGGAGGAAATAGTCATGCGCGATCGGCGCGGCGATCGGCGAGATGAGCTTGGTGAGGATGCCGTCCTGGCGGGCGAGATCGTCGCCGAAGCGCACGGCGTCCATCCAGTCGTCGAAGCCGGCGATGACGTCGATCCAGTCATAGGCCGGCGCCAGCGGCATTTCGACCTCGGTGATGATGCCGTTGGTGCCGTAGGCATGCAGCACCTTGAGGAGATCCCAGCCGGCGATGTCGAGAATGCGCGGCGTCGCCTCCATGGTGACGACGCGCAGGCGCAGCACATTGCCGAGATCGCGCAGGCCGCCCCAGTTGATCGAGCCGATGCCGCCCGAGCCGCCGGCGATGAAGCCGGCGATCGACGCCGTGTTGTAGGTCGAGGGATGGAGCCGCAGCTCCTGGCCGGAATGGGCGCAGGTCTGGCGGTCGATGGCGGCAATGATCGCGCCAGGCTCGGTGACGAGGCGGCCAGGTGCGATGGCCCGGACATGGTTCATTGCCGCGAGGTTGAGCACGACGCCGCCGGCAAGCGGCATCGCCTGGCCGTAATTGCCGGTGCCGGAGCCGCGCGGCGTCACCGGCACGTCCAGCGCATGGCAGGCGGCGAGGGTGCGGATGATTTCGGCCTCGTCGCGCGGCGTCACCAGGAGATCGGCGACGACGTCGTCGAGCTCCTGCTTCAGCCGTGGCGAGTACCAGTAGAAGTCGCGGCTCTTCTGGCGCAGGAGGGCCGGATTGTCCTCCAGGGCGAGGCCGTCGAGCTCGGCCTTGAGGCGCGCGATCGTCGCGCTGTCCGGCCTCATTCGGCCGCCGCCGCCAGCGTGCGCGCCATGATGTCGTCGAGCTCGCGGTAATCCGGCAGCGTGGTGTCAATCGCCTTGCCGGCGCGCAGGACGGTGCGGCCCTGCTGCGGCCGCGCCAACAGTTCGGTCCAGTCCCGCGCCCGGAACAGCACGAGGTCGGCCGCCATGCCGGCTTCGAGACGGCCGCGGTCCGGCCGGCGGAGAATGTCGGCCGGCGTCATGGTGACGGCGCGCGGCCAGTCGGCAATGGGGTGATCGAGATGGGCGATGCGCACCGCCTCCCGGAACACCTCCATCACGTCGAGGTCGCCATAGGCATAGAAGGGGTCGCGGGTATTGTCGGAGGCGACGGCGACCGAAATGCCGCGCGCCGCCATCTCGTGGAGCAGGGTGACGCCGCGCCAGCGCGGCGTCCGGCCGCCATGGCGGTCCTGCAGATACATGTTGCACATCGGCAGCGATACGACGCAGAGGCCGGCTTCGGCGACGCGGTCGAGCGTTGCCGCGGCTTCCTCCGGGGGCTGGACGGCCAGCGAGCAGCAATGGCCGACAGTGATGCGGCCGGGGAAGCGCAGCCGGATGGCGGTGTCGGCGATATGCCTCAGGGCGCAGGCCGCCGGGTCCTCCGTTTCGTCGACATGGAAGTCGAGATCGAGGCCGTTGTCGGCGGCGATCCGCATGATGCGGTCGAGGGCGATGTCGAGATGCGGCCCCATCGGCGTCGAGGCGCCGAGCACGCCGCCGGACTGGCGGACGATGTCCACCAGGTCGCCATGGGCGTCGTCGAGGACATGATCGATCGTCACCAGGCTGACCGCCTGCAGGTCGATGCGGCCAGCCCATTCGGCGCGCATCTCGCGGAATACTGGCCAGGAGATCTGCGGCTGCGGCGGCAGCGAATCGATATGGGTGCGCAACAGCGCCGTGCCGTGCGCATAGGCGCAGCGCAGGCTGAAATCCATGCGCCGGCGGACGTCCTCGGCGCTCCAGTTGGCCTCGCGGTCGGCGCGGACCGCCGCTACAGCGGCGGCGAACGTGCCGTCGCCATTGGGCCGGCGGGGGGAAATGTGGCCCTTGTCGATGTGGGTGTGCATGTCGACAAAGGCCGGCCAGACCATGCCGCCGTCGAGGTCGAGGTAGGGTGAGCCGGTGAGCGAGCCGGGCGGCGCGATCGCCGTCACCCTGCCGCTGTCGATGGCAATGTCGGCGCGAAAAAGATCACCGGTCGCCCCGGCCGGCGGTGCGACGGCGAGCGCCGTCGGCAGGGTGGCGTTGGCGAGGACGAAGGCCTCGGTATCCGACGGCGGGAGCATGTCAGTTCTCGCGCCGCACGGCGCTCTCGTGCCAGCGCCGGAGCAGCAGCCAGGAGATGAAATTGGTGGCGAAATAGATCGCGACGCCGGTCGCCGACAGGAGGATCAGCGCCGCATACATGCGCGGTGTGTTGGCCCGGAACTGCGATTCGAGGAGCCGGAAGGCGAGCCCCGATCCGCGTCCGGCCGAACCGGCGGCGAATTCGGCCACCACGGCGGCGATCAGCGACAACCCGCCGCCGATCCGCAGCCCGGCGAGAAAATAGGGCAGGGCGTTGGGGACGCGCAGATGGATCAGCGTCTGCCAGCGGCTGGCGCCGTAAAGCTCGAACATGTTCAGCAGGTTGTGGTCGGTCGACTTCAGGCCCTGCATGGTGTTGGAGAGGATTGGGAAGAAGGCGACGATGAAGGCGCAGATGAGCAGCGCCACGCCGGTCGTCGGGGCATAGATGATGATGATCGGCGCCACCGCGACGATCGGCGTCACCTGGAGGATGACGGTATAGGGATAGAGCGCCAGCTCGACCCATTTCGACTGCATGACGAAGGCGAGGAGGACGCCGCCAATGAGAGCGAGGGCGAGGGCGAGGAAGGTGATGCGCAGGGTGACGAGAAGGGCCGGAAGCAGCACCGGCCAGTCGGCCACCAGCGCCTGCGCGACCCGCACCGGACCCGGCAGGATGTAATGCGGGACATTGTAGGCGACGACGTACCACTGCCAGACGGCCAGCAGCACCAGCAGCATGGCGATCGGCACGGCGATGCGCGCGATGCGTTCGCCGGTCCGCCGCTGCGGGCCCTCGTCGACGCGTGCGGCGGCTTCGTCGGCGCCGTGCAGGTGCTTGTCGGCCTCGACCACGGTCATGAGGCGACAGAGGCCTGCGGGCCGCTGGCGATGGCGCCGAGCAGCGCCTCCGAAGCCCGGCGGCACTCCTCGGCATAGAGCGTCGTGGCGCGGAAATTCTCGTCGCGCGGATGCGGAGCGTCGATCGGCATGATGCGGAAGACGCGCCCCGGCCGCGCCGCCATGACGACGAGCCGCGTCGACAGGTAGACCGATTCGTAGACGGAGTGGGTGACGAAGACGACGGTCCAGCCGAACCGCTCCCACAATCCCAGAAGCTCGTCATTGAGCTTCATGCGGGTGATCTCGTCGAGTGCCGCGAAGGGCTCGTCCATGAGCAGGAGCCGCGGCCGCATCACCAGCGCCCGGGCGATCGAGACGCGCATCTTCATGCCGCCCGACAACTCCCGCGGATAGGCGCCGGCGAACTGCTCGAGGCCGACAAGCTTCAGCGATTCCATGACCGCGTCGCGCGCCTGCGCCTTGCGGATGCCCTTGAGACGCATCGGCAGCCAGACATTGTTGAACACCGTGGCCCACGGCATCAGCGTCGGATCCTGGAAGACGAAGCCGATCTCGCGGTCCGGCCGGCCGGCGGCCGCGACCCTGTCGCCGGGCCATTCCACGCTGCCGGAGGTCGGCTCGCCAAGGCCGGCGATGAGGCGCAGCGCCGTCGACTTGCCGCAGCCAGACGGCCCCAGCAGGCTGACGAACTCGCCCTGCGGCACGTCCAGTGACATGTCCTTGAGCGCCAAGGTGCCGTTGGCGAAGACCTTGGAAACGGAGCGCAGCGACACCAGCGGCCGCGCCGGCGAACCGGCGGATTGCGGCGGTTGCTTGAGGCTTGGAACGGTAACCGGCACGGCAGTCCTGAAAATAAAAGGGAGGCAGCCTCCCGGCTGCCTCCGGTGAGAAGCGATGCTAGTGGCGCAGGTCCATGCCGACGCCCTTGCAGACGAACTCATTGGTGTAGAGCGTGCTCACGTCAAGGCCGGGCTGCAGCACGCCTGCCTTGACCATCTTGTCGTAGAACGACGCCACCTGGGCATCGTCGAAGCAGCCGATGCCCTTTTCCAGGGCGATGCCGGACTCGAGCAGGCCGTATTCCTTCATGGCGTTGATGGTGAAGGCGATCTGCGCGTCGGTCATTTCCGGATTGTCGGCCTTGATCAGGGCGTTGGCCGCACTGTTGTCGCCGTAGAGATAGTTGTACCAGCCGATGATGGAAGCATCGACGAAGCGCTGCACGATGTCGCGGTGCGCTTCGAGATAGTCGCGCCGCACCTCGATCATCGTCGACTGGGTGTTGAAGCCGGCATCGGCGAGCAGGAAGACCCTCGGCTTGAAGCCGCCCTGCTGCTCGATGGCGAAGGGCTCGGACGTCACATAGCCTTGCTGCGCCGAATTCTTGTCGGCGAGGAAGGGGCCGGGGTTGAAGCCGTAAGGCTTGTACTGCTCGTCGCGGAAGCCCGGATAGGCGGACTTCATCCACTGGAAGGCGCTGGAGAAGATCTCGGCGCCCATGAAGATGGTTGGCAGCTTCGCCAGATCCTCGAACGTCTCCACCCCGGCGTCGGGATGGGCGATGAGAACCTGCGGCTCCTTCTGGAAGATGGCCGCCACCTCTACGACGGGAATTTCCTGCTCGCGGGCGTTCATCGGGGCGAGCATGTTGCCGGCCATGAAGAACTGGATCTTGTCGGCCAGCAGCAGCGCCCGTCCGTTCGCCTGCGGCCCGCCCGGCACGATGGTGACCTTCAGGCCATATTTCTCGTAAGTGCCGTCGGCGACGGCCTGGTAGAAGCCGCCATGCTCGGCTTCGGCGAGCCAGTTGGTGCCGAAACTGACCTCGTCGAGTGCCTGGGCCGGGCCGGCCGAAGCCGTGAGCCCTGCGCCCAGGGCGACGGCCAGAGCCAGCCAGACGGCCCTGCCGGAGCGGGCAGCTGTCGGGAATGCGCGCATCGATTCTGTCCCCCAAAAAAGATGATCGCGGCGATGCTGCCGCAGGGCCCGGGCCATCCGGGCAATTCCCCGTCTTGTGGCAAGGTCTTGTGGCAAGAGGCGTGCCACTGGCACGCATATCCGCCGCTTTGGACCATGCGGCGCAGGCCTGGGCGTTTCCTCCCGGCTGTGACGGCGGGCGATCTTATGATAGCGGGCCGACCGGCGGAAGAAGCCGGCAGACCATGCACAGGAAAACGCTCCCGGGTGTTGCAGCGCTCACGCTTGCTCTTGTGCGTTGTGCGAGGCCTGTCATAGGCTTTGTGGCGGCCTCCAGCTCAAAAATCGATGCTTCGTCACCTGACGCCTCGCAAGATGCCGTCGCCGATGGCGGGATACAGCCATGCCGTGCAGGTCACCACGCCGGCCCGGCTGGTCTTCTGCTCAGGCCAGCTCGGCGTCGCCGCCAATGGCTGGGTGCCGCCGACGGTGGAGGAGCAGACCGCCCTCTGCTTCGACAATATCCGGGCGATCCTGGCGGAGGCGGGGATGGCGCTTGCCGATCTCGTGCGCCTCAATGCCTATGTCAGCGGCCGCGAGCATCTGGCGGGATATATGGTGGTGCGCGACCGCTACGTGACGGCGCCGCCGCCGGCCTCGACGTTGATAATCGTCGGCGGCTTCTCGCGGCCGGAATTCGTCGTCGAGGTCGAGGCCATCGCGGCGCGGGCAGACTAGCGGCGCCCGCACCAGCCGGAGGATCGGAAGCCATGCGCCTGTGGATCAAGGACCCGCTTGCCATCCTGGCCGAGAAGGCCGAGCGCGGCCTCGTGGTCGAGAACGGCCGCATCGTCGAGCTTGTCGCGCAGGGCACCGAGCCGGCGGCGCCGGTCGATGCGGTCTACGATGCCGGCCGCCATGTCGTCATTCCCGGGCTGGTCAATGCCCATCATCATTTCTTCCAGACGCTGACCCGGGCGCATCCGGCGGCGATCAACAAGCCGCTCTTTCCGTGGCTGCAGGCGCTCTATCCGATCTGGGGTCGCGGCGTCACGCCGGAGGCCTTCCGCCTGGCGACCCGCCTCGCCCTGACCGAACTGCTGATGTCCGGCTGCACCTGCACGTCGGACCATCACTACCTCTACCCCGCCGGCCTGGAAGCGGCGATGGACATCCAGGCCGAGGAAGCGGCGCGGCTCGGCATCCGCATGACGCTGACACGCGGCTCGATGAACCTGTCGCAGAAGGATGGCGCGCAGCCGCCCGACGGCGTCGTCCAGGACGAGGACGCCATTCTCGCCGACTGCGAGCGCGTTCTCGCCCGCTTCCACGACCGGCGCGACGGCGCCATGCTGCAGGTGGCGCTGGCGCCCTGTGCGCTGTTCACGGTGACCAAGCGCCTGATGGTCGATACCGCCGGGCTGGCCGAGCGCTTCCAATGCCGCCTGCACACCCATCTCGGCGAGACGCAGGACGAGATCGAGTACTGCCTGGAGCGTTTTAGCTGCCGGCCGGTCGACTATCTGGAGCAATGCGGCTGGCTCAGCGACCGCGTCTGGCTGGCTCATGGGGTGCATTTCGACGATGAGGAAGTGCGCCGGCTGGGCCGGCATCGCGTCGGCATCTGCCACTGCCCGACGTCGAACATGGTCCTCGCCTCCGGGCAATGCCGCACCAGGGAGCTCGAGGCGGCGGGCTGCGCGGTCGGTCTCGGCGTCGACGGATCGGCGTCGAACGACAATTCCAACCTGATGGAGAGCGTGCGCCACGCGCTGATGCTCAACCGCCTCACCTATGACGCGCCATCGGTCACCGATCGCGACGCCTATCGCTGGGCGACGGAAGGCTCGGCGCGCTGCCTCGGCCGCGACGACATCGGCACGATCGCCATCGGCAAGCAGGCGGATCTTGCCCTGTTCACGCTGGATGAACTGCGCTTTTCCGGTGCCGGCGATCCGCTGGCGGCGCTGGTGCTGTGCGGCGCCCACAGGGCGGATCGAGTGATGGTGCAGGGCGTCTGGCGCGTCGAGGACGGCGTGCCGCCCGGCGCCGACCTGCCGCGCCTGCGGCATGAGCACGGCGAGGCCGCCAAGGCCTTCCTCGCGGCGCTTTAGGAGCGCGCGGAGACACTAGAAGCAGAAACGCCCCGGCAGGAGGGGCGTTTCGAAGTCGGATGATGTCAGGCCGTACCCTTTAGAAGGGGCTTCCCTCGGGCAGGGCCGACTGGGTCGGCCGGGCCGAGCGCGGCTGCGTCGCGGCGCCAAGAGCGCGCGCCGACCGGTCCGCGACCTGCGTCGCGCCCTGGCGGCCGCCGACGCTGACCCACCAGGTGCGGTCGTTGAGGGCGAAGACGGCCCGCGAGACGAGGCTCGAATTCAGCCGGTATGTCTGCGGCCGCAGGTTATCGAGCACCACCGGACCGTCGGCGGTGTCGACGACCAGCACGGCATGGTCGCGGGTGATCAGCATGCGCATGCGCGCGGCCGGAATGCCGAGCTCCTTCAGCGCGAAATACTTCGCCGCGGCGAAATCCTCGCAATCACCGCCGCGCGCTAGGAGGTCAGCCGGCGCCGCCCAGTAGTCCGCCTTGCCCCAGTTCTGCTGGTCGGAAACGTAGCGGGCCTTATTGATTTCGGCATTGACGGCCTGCAGCAGGTTGCCCTGCGGCGCCGCGCGAAGCCGGGTGATGGTGGCCGTCCACGCCGCGCCGCGCCGCGCCTGGTGGCGGCTGGCGAGCTCTTGCCACTTCGACATCTGGCTGGCGCTGAAGGTCGCCGCATTGATGCCCAGCATGGCATCGCGGGAGATCGAGGGCAGTCCGCGCTCCGGCTGGGCCGCCATCGACGTGTGTGTGCAGGCGAGGACCGTAATGGCGGCCGTCGCGGCGATGAAATTTCTGGTTGTACGACGCGTGTTGCTCATGGCCCTGTCCTAGAGACTGCAAGTAAACGTTTCTCTTACGTGGTGTGCTTGTAGTCTACCTGGTTAATATTCGTTCGGCGCAAAGCATAAAATCTGCGCCATGAACTTCTTTAAAATTTGAAATTATTTGTAGTAAACTGATCGAAAGGCCGGTGAGGGTGCCTTCGGCGCTGTCAGCGACGTCGAGCTGAAAGCCTAGGATTTCTGGGGAAAAGCGGCCGGGAGGCGGCTTTGGCCGTTCTGCCGCACTGCGCGGCTTTATTTCAAAGTTGACTCAATCTTCTCTAAGATCGTATACCCGGATGGCGGCGGAGACAGACGCGTCTCTGTTTCAAATGGTGTTTAGGATGTCCCCGAAGAGTACCCTTCTGACAACGCTCAGCGTCCTGGCTTTCGGAGCCAGCCTCGGCATGTCACCAGCCGAGGCGCAGTTCCGGGAGGAGTGCCGTCTGATCCAGATGTCCACGGACATCCAGCAGCTGCAGGAGATTGCCAGCCGCAGGGAAGATCCCTGCTCGACAATCGCCCTGGAGCGTCTGGTCGACCTTGTCCAGCCGGCAAATGGAAACCTGAACGGCCTCGACGGCGAACCGCCGGTCTATTGATCGGATCGGAGTCGGGGACGGTCGTTCCGCCCCCGGTTCAAGAACTCCGCGGTCTCAGTGAGACTGCATGAGGATAGCGGCAGACGTCATTCGGCCATGAGGGGGCCGTCTGCCGCCGCTCTCCTCCCGCTCCCAGCCCGAACACCGAGCAGCCGCTGCTGGCTTTCCGCCAGCCGGGCGACGCTGCGCTCCTGCCAGAGATACTCCGTCGCCGCGCCGGCGATCGCCGCATAGGGACGCGGCGTCGTGAGGATCTTGTCCAGGACCTCGATCCAGCTCTCGACAGTGTTGGCGGCCAGGACCGCGAGATTGCGGGCGGCGATATCGCCGCCAAAGGCCGGAACCTCGGAGAGGACCGGCAGCACGCCGAGCGCCGCATAATCAAGAAACGCCAGGTCGGACTTGAGGCGGTTGGCGCGCGTGTCGGCCAGCGGCGCCAGGCCGATATCGAAGGGCCCTTGGGCGGCCATCCAGCGGGCGAAGCGCGGGTGGATGATTTCCGTCGGCGGTGGCGTCAGGACGTTCAGCCACGGGCGTTCGGAAAAGGCGTGGGCCACGCCCAGCACCGTCAGCTGAAAGGCTCCCGGATGGATCTCGGCGAGATGGTCGAGGGCCGGAAGGATCAGCGCGATGTCGGGGTCGTGCGCGCTGCCGGTGATCATCAGCATGCGGATCGGCGCATGGCCGGTCAGCGGCCGCTTCTGGCTGCCGTAGTTTCGCCAGAAGCGCGGATCGAGCGCGTTGGGCAGGATTGCCGACCGGCGGGTCCGCCCGGCGCGCGCGGCAGCGCCGGCTGCCGTGGCGAACCAGGCCTGGTCGGCGGCGGCGAGCAGCATGTCGAGGGCGTCGGCGGCTTCGGCCGAGCTCTCCAGCCCGAACGTATCGTCGATGTCGACGACAAGGCGGGTTTCGGTTCGGCCCAGCCGGCTGAGGAGAGCCTGCGCCTGCGCCCGATCGGCAATGGCGTGATTCTGCACGACGCAGACGTCCGTCTGCGCCGCGTCCGACAGCTCGTCCACCCGGCCGACCGTGAAGTCGATGGCATGCGCGCTGTCATGCGTCATCGGTGCGATCAGCCGCAGATAGGCAACGGCGTCGAACCCGAACGCGGTGTGGCCGGCAATGGCGTGGACGCGGAGCGCTGGCCGGGTTTCACCCTGATAGCGTCTGACGGTCCGGATGGCCGGCGCCGCGAGACCGAGAAGCCCAGCGATGCCGGCGCTGATCTGTTCGGCGCGGCGGTCGAAGCTGTGCTCCTGCCTGACGAAATCCGCCAGAAGGTGCTGGGCGTTGTGGTCCGGAAGCCGGCGAACGGCCTCGGCCAGCGCGGCGGCGTCGCCGACCATCGGCACGGCATCGCCGAAAAGCTCGCCGATGGCCGAGACCTCATCCGACACCAGCGCGCCTTCTGCGGCCAGGACATCGAAGACGCGATTGGAGACGAAGCCGTATTCGCGCATCGCCTCCCAATGGTCGTTCAGCACGGCACCGGCATCATGGTAGAGGCCGGGCAGGCGCGCATTGTCGATCCGTCCGCCGGCGATCAGGTGCTCCGGCAGAACGTCGTCCCAACCTTCGCCGAAGACGACCGGGTCGATGCCGGCCTCGACCGCCCAGCGCAGCATCGGCCGCTCGCGGCCGCGGCCATTGCCGACGAAGAGCGCTTCGCCTTCGATCGCCTCATCATGCTGGCCGGGCCGGAAGCGGCCGGGATCGGTCGCCTGCAGCAGGGCGCCGACGGGCTTTGCCAGCACGTGCCGGAGCAGGCGCGCATAGGACAGCGACGCCACGCAGACCTGATCGTAGTCGTCCATCTCGTCGAAGCCGACCTGATCGGGATGGCTGATCAGCCAGAGCAGGTTCACCTCCTCTGGACGTGGGCGGTAGCGGATCAGGCCGCGCAGGACGATGACCACGTCGTCGGGCGTGTCGCGGTGGTTGTCCCATTCGCCGCGAAAGTCGATCCGCGCCTCATGGCCGAGCTCGGTCAACGCGGCGCGCAGCCCCTCGGCGAAATGCGCGTCGCCCCATTCCTGCGTGGCGTGGCGCGGTGCGGCCGTCTTGATGGCGATGTGGAGGGTCAGCGCCGCGGCCGGATCGCCGGTGCCGGACTGATCGTCGCGCAGGTGAACCAGCTTGGGGATGACAGCGAGGTCGGCATCGGCGCCCGCCTCGCCGCCGCTTTCGCAGGCAAGAACCGGCGCAAAGCCGACCCGGCGGCCGCGACCATAGCGCAGCACAAGCTCCCATGTGGCGCCGCGCGGCAGGGCCGGATCGAAGCCGCCGAGGGTACGCACCAGGCTGGCGCGATGCACGAAGGTGTTGAGGTCGACGATGTTGTGGTCGAGGCAGGTCTGCCAGTCGAACTGCTGCCCCATGAAGGACGACGTGCCGCCGGATTCGCTGCGCGACAGGGCGGTGGCGGCATCGAGCTTTTCCGCCTCCATGAAGAGGACCATCGTCTCCAGGAAGTGCCGGTGCCATTCCCGGCCGCTTTCGAGATAGGCGATGAGCTCGCCGCGGGCGGCCGCCAGCGCATCATTGCGCCAGCCGCCGGGGCGGTCGCCGTCGCTGCCGACCCAGCGGATCCGCTCGTCGGCGAAAAGCCGGCCCGGCAGGGGGCGGCGGCCGATGGGCCCGGCAATGAGAAGCTCGAGCCGGGTATGCGTCTGGAGGAGTACGGCGCGCAGGCTGTTCTCGAGCTCGGGGCCGGCCTCGGTCCCGACCAGGACAACGCTGACCAGCCGGCCGGCCGCTTCCAGCCGCGTCGCTTCCGGCAGGGCGTCGACATAGGCGAGGAAGGCGCGTTCGATGGCCGGATCGAGACGCGGCGGGCCCGGCCATTCCGGTATGAGGACGGTCGAGGCGGCGCTGGCCGGCAGGGTCTCCGCCTGCTCCAGGTGATGGGCCAGAAGGCTTCCCGCCGCCTTGAGCAGGGAGCGGTGCCGGCCCTTGTAGGTCCGCACGTCGAAGAGCGGGCTCGGGTTGCGGTTCTGCGCCTCGCCGATCTCGCGGAAGTGGAGCAGCGGGTTGGCCGCTGCATCCGGATTGGCGGCCCTGTACCAGGCGCTGTGGAACAGCGGATTGGGGTCGAGCTCGGTGGTGTCGGCGTGGCGGATATAGTGGATCAGCGGGTTTTCCGCCGCCGGCGTGCTGGCTTCCCGGGCCGTCGTGGCGGCCAGGCTGCGGCGGGCCAGCCGCTGGTCGAGCCGGTCCCCAAGCGGACCGGGCGCTGCGTATACGTTTACGGCATCGCCGTCGATCAGGCCGATGCGGGCATCGGGCGCCATGCCGACCATGCCGAAGAGGCGCTCGAAGGCGTGCGATGTCGCCCCGTCGGTGACGGCCGGATCGGTTTCGAGCGTCACCTTGAAATCCAGCGGCGCGGTCAGCCTGGCGAAATGCGCCACCCGCCCCCAGAACATGGTGCCGGCGAAAAAACCCCAGTCGGGCGGCAGATCGCGGGCCGGGAAGCAGATGCGGGCGAGCCGCTCGACCTGCGGCGCATTGCGATACATGTGCTGCAGGGCCGAAACATAGACTTCCGCCGGACCGGCGGCGAGGAGACGCGGCTCGTCGGCGAAGGCCCGCAGGACCGCCTCGAACTGAGGCCGGGATGCCAGCGTCCCGTCGAGCAGGGCGGCGCGCCAAAGGCTGGCATAAGGCGACAGGCCGCGCTTGGTGTGGAGCTTGCAGAAGAGATCGTAGCCTTCCGCGGCGAGGACGCGCAGCGCGGCAAGGAACGACCCGACATCGCGGCCGGCATCGACCCGCGGCAGGATGCGGACATTGCCATGCTGCTCCAGCCGGCGGCGCAGCGCCGGGCCGAAGGGAACGGGGCCGGTGACGAACAGATCGGCATCCGGCGCCACGGCCGCGATGCGATCGAGCAGGTCGATCGCTATGTCCTCGTAGAAGAGGTGGGCGACGATGGCGAGGCGCACGCCGCTTACGCCTTGCTGCCGGCGGCCTCGCTGTCCGCCGCCATCTGGCCGGCGTAGAAGCGCGTGTTGAACAACGGGCTGGGGTCGCGTCCTTCGGCGGCGCCGGTCTCCAGATAGTGCCGGACCGGATCGATGCCGGCCGCGGCGACGTCGGGGTAGCGCTCCAGATACCAAGCCTCGTCGAAGAGGCCGCTGGCGCGGACCAGTTCGACGTCCTTGTCCGATACGGCGGCGGCCTTGCCGCGCCCCGGCTGCGGGCTGCTGCTTTCCTTCATGCGTCCGTCCCCTGCCTTCCTGGCCGACGGGCCTTTCTTCCGGGATGTCCGGCCGGGGGACGCTGCCGCTTCGCCCCGCCGCGGCAGGTCGATGACATTGCGGGGGCTGGTGGCGGCGGCATCGGCCGGCTCGGCGGCGTCCAGATGGATCGTCGCGGCGAAGTTCCACTTGAGCTCGAGGAGGCGCAGCCGGGCGATGGTGCGGGCATTGCGGCGGCGCATCTCGCCGCTGCCGTAAACCTCCTCGGGGAAGTACTCGAAGATGAAGCCGCGGCGCTTGAAGGCGTCGAAGTCGGACGAGTCGGTCAGGAACACCGGCAGCATGTTCTGCGTGTCGCGCTGGCGCTCGCTGATGGTGCCGACGATGCGGTCGAGGTCGGCGCCGCGCCGGCCGAAGACCGATACGGCCGTCACGGTGGCGTCGGTGAGGGCGAAGCTGGCATTGCCGGGAGCTGGCACCAACGGCGTCTCCGGCGTGCTGCCCAGCGGCCACCAGCTCTCCGAGGCGATCGGCGGCGGCGGCGCCGGGACGACCGGGGCCGGCACCGGTTCGCGCAGCTGCGGCACGACGACGGTCGGCGGCGGCAGGCCGGCGCGCTCGCCCACCGCGCGCAGCACGCCCGTCAGGCCCTCGATCATCCGGTAGAGGAACTGCACGCGTTCCCGCAGCCGGCGGATCTCGGCCTGCTCCTCCTCCTGCGACGCGGCAGAGCGGGCCCCGGCGACGAGCCGGGCCATGCGCATGCCGGCCGATGGCCTGCCGCCGGCGTTCACGCCGCCAGCTCCGTCAGCGCGCTGGCGGCTGCGGCGGCACCGTTGCGGATGAGGCTGCTGCGGCAGTTGGAGCGGATGAACTCGCGCGCCGGCTCGGTCATCAGGACCTTGATCATCGCTCCCAGCTCCTCGAACCGCTCCGGGGTCAGCGACAGCGCCATGCCCATGTCCTGCGCGAATTCCGCCCGGGCTGCCTGGTCGTCCATACCCGGGGCCGTGTTGGGGACGAAGATGGTCGGCAGCTCGAAGGCGATGACGTCATGGAAGGTATTGTAGCCGGCCGCAGCTATGGAGAAATCGAAGGCGCGGAAATACTGGCTGAACGGGAAGCCCGTCATGACCCGCACATTCGGCCACAGCGACAGGGGCACCGAGGCGATCGACCATTCGGCCATGACGATCTGCAGATCGGGGATGCGCGACAGCTCGCCGATGATGCGGTTGGCGAGGACGATGATGTCGCGATTGGTGCCGGAGCCGAGCTGCACCAGCACGGCCGGCTTGCGCGGGTCGAGGCCGAGCATGGCGGCGGCTTCGGCGCGTGGCAGCAGGTCGTCGGCCTCCAGCAGCCGGATCGGGTCGACCATCAGGACTTCCGATCGCCGCTGCGCGGTGATGCCGGTATCGCGTTCCTCGGCCAGTTCGCCCGGCTCGATGATGAGGTCGAAATAGCCCGCCGTCTCAAGGTGCGGGATCGTCGCCTTGCCGGTCATGCCGCGCCGGATCCAGGCGAGGCGGCAATTGCCGCGCGAGCCCACGGCGCCGACGAGGCCCGGCGTCGCATAATTGCCGTCGAACACCACGAGCTCGGCCGCATGGGCGTCGATCAGGAAGCCGAGCTCGGTGCGGTACCAGGCATCCCATTGCGCCAGATCGGCACCGATATAGCCGTGGCTCGGCAGATATTCGGCGGCAAAGCCGAAGGCGCGGACGATGTCCACGGTCGGCGTCATGGTCACGAAGACCGGGTCGAGCCCGGAAGCGCGCCGGGCAATGGCGAGCTGGCGCGCGACATGGCCCATGCCGGTGCCGTTGGCCGAGAGGAACAGCGCCCGCGGGCGCCGCCGGCCGCGGAACAGTGTCGGCGTCGCCGGCTCCGGCATGGCGAGGCCGAGAAGGTCTTCCATCCGCGTGCGATAGGCATTAGGCGAGAAAGCCACTGTCGCGTGGCGGAGGGCGGCGCGGCGGACGACGCGCAGGATGACGGGATCAAGGACCAGCCGGCGGATCGTTTCGCCGACTTCGCCGGCTTCGCAATAGATGGCGCCGGAGCCGAACCGGCTGCGCAGCGAGGAGGGCAGCACCACGACCTTGCCGGCCGCCATGGCCGCAGCGATCGTCGCCAGCGGCACCGCCGCGTCCGCCCTGGCGGGGTAGAAGGCGAAGATGTCGAGCTTTGCCAGGAAGCGCTCGACGGAAATGTCGCCGCTGTCGAGAATGTCCCAGCCGGTCGTCCGCCAGCCGGCGGTCAGCCGCTTCGGCAGCGGCCCGAGCAGCTTCACGTCAAGCGAGCCGTCAAGAGGATAGAGCCGGGCCAGCGTGTCGCGGTCGTCCGGCCAGCCATCCTCCTCCGCCAGCGTGCCGATGACCGGCAGCCTCTCGAAGCCGCGGTCGGTGACCTCCGGATCGGCCGTGGCGGCCGGGATCGGCCAGTCGGCCGCGTCCAGCAGGTCGCCGGCGAGCGGGGCGAGGGCGCCGCGCACGGCTGCATCCGTGGGCGCCCATGTTACGTTGCCGGAAAACCAGCGTTCGGCAGGCAGTTTGTTCTGCGGGGCGCGGTCGACGAGGATCACGGTCCGGTCGGCGGTCACCTGCCGCAGCGCCGCCGGCATCTGCTGTCCGGCAAAGGCTGCGTTGAGGACCAGGAGCCGGGCGCGCACCGGCCTGTTCGGATTGACGGGATCGGCGTCGCCGAGCCGCGTGCAGCGCTGGAGATCCGGCGCGATGCGCCCGCCGGTGCTGAAGGGCAGGTGCAGCAGCCCGACGCTGAGGCCGGCCGCATGCTGGACGGCCGCCTCGCGGGCGATGCGCAGCGTATCGTTGCCGGGCCGGGTCAGATCCGCCGCATGGACGACATCGAAGCGCTGCGTGTCCGGCTCGGGGGGCTGCGAGGGATTCAGATGCAACACGGCGGAATCAGGCCCATCTTCGGTCTGCTGCCGGGAAACCGGATGTCCGCCGGCCGGAAAGTCCGGATTGCGGCCCTATCTCTCGGGAATTCAATCTAATCCAACTCAATGGCAGTGGAAACTTGCGGCCGGCGACCGGCAGCCGGGGTCAGTGGGTACGGTTAACACCGCCAGGTGAAGGAAGTCGGACCGCGCATGAGCATTCTACGGCAGTTGTTGTAACGCTTCGGTAAGGGTTTCGGTCAACAGGCGCAGGTCGCCATAGGGCTCGCGATGGGCGGCAAGCCAGTCGGCGTCGCTGCGCGGCGGTGCCGGCACTATTGCCGGCTGATCCGCGGCGAAGGCGGCCTGAAAGGCCGCATTGGACTCGGCAAAGGAGGCATCGAAGGCCGCCACCGCCGAAGGCAGCATGAAATCGGCGGCATTGGCCGAGGGACCCTTCAGCCGCCCCAAGGCGTATGTCGCCTGCTGGATCAGGGATGGCGGCCAGCCCAGGGCCCACATGCGCTGGACCGTTCGGGCGGCGTACCAGGGCAGGCTGACATTGAAATTCGGACCCTCGGGCAGGGGCCTGTATCCGCCCAGCCCGATGAGATCGAGAAAGGCCGGCACGATGTCGCCGTCGGGAAATGTCCGGCGGTCATAGGCCCGCGCCAGGACGTTGCCGGCGCCGACATGGGCGGCCCATCGCTGCGCCAGGCGGTCGAAATGGAGCTCGCTGGTGAAGCCGGCGATGAAGGCCTCGATGCTGTCCTGATTGCCGATGGAAACGATCTCCGTTCCATACAGCCCCTGCACGATGTCGGACTGGCGGCGGTAGAACATCACCACCTGTGTCTCGGCAGGGAAGAACGAAGCGAGCTTTGCCACCTGCGCGTCGTTCAGCCGGTCGAATTCCTCCGAGCTGAGGATGATCGTGTGGGCATCGGTGGCAAAGATCTCGGTGGAGAGATGGGTCAGCACATCGGGGCCGACCTCGCCATGGCCGAGCAGCGCCCAGGCGATCTCGTGATGGCCATAGGCGATATCCGGATTCTGGGGACGGCCGGCCAGGGGATAGAGCACGCCGCGGCGGCGCAGCGCCGCCGCGTTGCGCCACAGGTAATACTGGATGGCCGTCGATCCCGTCTTGTGGACGCCGATATGCAGGACGAGACGCTTGCTGCTGATTGTTCCGGATCCTTGATAGTCGCGGGGAGATGGTCGGGGCCTGGCGCGGCGCTCAAGCGCGCCGGTCGGTCAGCAGCGCCTCGAGCAGCTCGAGCGTGATGAAGGTCGTCTCGCAGGAGAGCTGCCGGCGCTTGCAGAAGGTGGCGATGGCATTGCGGGTCTGCGGCCCGTGCTGGCTGTCGACCGCGACGCGCAAGCCGGCATCGGCCAGCATCTGCTGTGTCGCCGCCAGCAGGGCGTCGGCGTCAAGCTGCATCATGGCGATGGCGACCTGCTTGGGATCCATGCGCTCCGCGGCGCTGCGCAGATGGTCGACCATGACCCGGCGTTCGACCGGCTCGGCATAGCCCGGGCTTGCCAGGCGCGCCACTTCGAGATCGGCCCGGCCGCTGCCGGCCTCGGCGGCGATCTCGAAATAATGCCGAGCTTCCTTCGGGTTTCCGGGCGGCGGGTAGTTGAGATAAAGCCCGCCCAGCCATTCGGCCGACGGCATGACTTCGCCGCCTGCCACGGCCTGCCGGAACAGCCCTATCGCCCGGTCATAGTCGGCCGGCAGATCCTTGCGATCGGCCAGCATCACCGCCAGCTTGCCGGCCGCCGCGGCGCTGCCGGCGGCGGCCGCCTTGCCATAGGCGGATGCCGCGCCGTTGACGTCGTGGAGGGGGCTGCCTTCGGTCTGGCGGAGATCGCCGAGAGCTTCCCACGCGTCGGCGGAGCCGGCATCGGCAGCGCGCTGCAGGAGCTTCTCCGCGTCGGCAAAGCGCGGCTCGCCGGCGTCGGTGCCCATGAAGATGCGCGCCAGCTTTATCGCCGCCGAGGCGTTGCCGGCGTCGGCGGCCTTCTGGTAGCCGCCGATGGCGCGGTTGATGTCGCTGGCGATGTAGAGATCGCCCATCTCCTCGCCGGCGGCCGCGAAATCGCCGGCGCTGATCGCCTGCTCCAGCAGCAACGTGGCACGGCTGTAGTCGACCGGCAGCTCCGTCTTCGACCACAGCATGTGCGCCAGCCGCACCATGGAGGTGGTGTCGCCGGCATCGGCGGCGGCCTGATAGGCCTTTGCGGCGGCGTCGAAATCCTGGTTGGGACCGGGCGCCCGGTAGAGGTCGCCCAGCATGCGCGAGCCGGCGGCGACCTCGCCCGCATCGATGGCGCGGTTGATCGTCTGGCGGGCGCGGCTGAAGCTGGCCGTCACGCCGCGGCCGTCGACATAGAGGGCCGCCAGCTTGAGCATGGCGGCGCCGTTGCCGGCATCGGCGGCCTTCTCATAGGCCTCGGCCGCCAGCTTCTCCTCGTGAAACTCGGCCGGCAGCATGTAGAAGTCGCCAAGCGCCTCGAGGCCGGCGCTCTCATGGCCGGAGGCGATCGCCGTTTCGATCAGGCGCTGCGCCAGGATGGGACTGCGGGCGTAGCCCTGGCCGACGGCCACCATGCTGGCGAGCTTCAGCATGGCGTCGGCGTTGCCGGCATCGGCGGCGCGGCGGTAGGCAGCGGCTGCCTGCCAGAGCTTCTGATCCGGGCCGGGCATTCGCAGGATGTCGCCGAGGACTTCGGCACCGCTGGCGACCTCGTCATTGGCGATGGCGGAGGTCACGAGCTGCCGCGCCCGCGGCAGGTCGACGGGCACGTCGCCGCCGGCGATCAGCAGCCGGGCGAGCTCGACCATGGCCGCGGAATTGCCGGCCGCTGCCGCCGTATCGAAGGAAACGCTTGCCTTGGCCGGGCTGTGCAGGGGCCCCGGCTGGTTGTAGAGCATGCCAAGCGCGAAGCTTGCCGTCCTGGTCCGGCCGAGGCTCGCGGCGCGCAGCAGCAGTTCCTCGGCGCGGGCCGGATCGGCATCGACGCCGTCGCCGCGCATATAGAGATCCGCCAGCATCTCCATCGCATCGGGGTCGCCGATCTGCGCGGCTTCGTCGAGGGCGCGCGAGGCGCGTGCTGGGTCGCGCGTGTCGCCGGGCTCCAGCAGCGTGCGGGCGGTCTCGATCAGATGCCCGACATAGCTGTCCGGGGCTGGCGCCGCGGGGGCCTGCGCCAGCGCAGCGGAAGCCGTCGCCATGCCAACGAGCGTCAGCAGCGCCCGCATTGAACTCCGCGCACTCATGTCAGCGATCTCCTGTGCGACCGGCCATGCTTAGGTCGCTATCGACTCAATTTGCACAGCACCAAATTGGGCGACCGTCAATGGCCGCGGCGGTCTGCTGCTGCCGGTTTGGCAGCGCGCGAGCGCGGCTTCTTCTCGGGGAAGTTGTCCTTTATCCATTTGCCGATCGCCGCTGTCTCGGCGTCGGCAGCGGCATCCCGCGGCTTCGCCTGCGGTTCCGCATCGTTATGTGCAACCTGGCCGGGAGCAGTGCAGGCCTCCGCATAGAGGCGCCAATCGGCATGACGGCGGAAGCGCGGCAGGTCGGCGCCGGCGCGCTGCAATGCCTCGACGAGAGCGGAACGCCGCCACAGCACCGAGGCGCCTGCCACGGCATTGCCGGTGGCGAGATGCCGGCGGGCGAAACTTGCCGTGTCCTCGACAAGTTCGACGGCGGCAGGCTTGTCGGAGGCTGCGCCGGCCGGCGGTTTCCAGAAGGCGAAGGCGACGTCCGGGCTCGTCATGGCGCCGGCAAGCGCGGCGAGCACCGACGGCGCCGGCTCGGTCCCGGGCAGCCACAGGAAGTCGCCGCGGGCGATGTTCAGCATGTCCGCCCATTGCGCCGGGCCGGGCCGGGCAGCGATGCGGGAGGGGACGGACTCCATCCAGCGTCCGGACGCCGCCGCCTGTGCCGCCTCGCGCGCCTCCGGCGTCGGCTCGCCGGCGATGATGGTCTCGAAGACCGGATAGGTCTGGGCCATGATTCCGGCGACCATGGCTCCGAGCGTTGCCGGGACGGTCTTGGCCGGCAGCACCACGGAAACCCGCTGCAACTGAGGATCGAGGTCCTGCAGCAAGCCGAAAGCATAGTCGGCGAAGGGTGCCGTGCCGGCGCGGTATTGCTGCGCGGCGCGCGTGCGGGCCCGCGGTTCCGTGTCGACGGTCTCGAGCAGCGCGGCGATCGCCTCGGCCATGGCCGAGACGTCGCCGGTCGGCACGACGCGGCCGAGCGGCGAGCGCAGGATCGTGTCGCGCACGTCGCCGGCGCCGGCAAAGCCGACGGTCGGCAGGCCGGCGGCGAGGATGTCGGCAAGCCCGGACGGCAGGCCGTCCTGCCGCGCCGTCACGGCAAGCGCATCGGCGCTGGCGACAAGCTCGGCGAGATCGGCATCGGTCGGGGCGAAGCGCAGCCGGTCGCCGGCGTCGCGCTCCAGCCAGATGCGCGTCTGGGTGTCGATGGCGCCGATCCACAGGCAGCAGATGTCCGGCCGCCGTGCGGCGAGGGCCGTGGCCAGCGCCGCGAAATGGTCGATGCCGTGCCGCAGGTCGCCGCGGCCGACGCCGAGGACGAGACGGGTGCGCGCCGGCAGGCCGTAGGTCTTGCGCAGCGCGGCACGCGTATGCGGGGTCGCCGGCTCGATCGTCCGGGTCGGGCCGGGCGCCCGCAGGCTGGTCCTGTTGACGATCGTCCCGAAGGCGGTCTCGAAGGCCGTGCGGGTCTCCTCGGACGGAAGGACCACGATGTCCGCTTCGGCGGCGACTTCGGTGGCGCGGGCACCGAGGTCGGCAGCGCGGATGCCGGTGGGTGATTCCACGACATTGCACAGCACCTTCAGATGGCCCTCCTGCAGGTCCGGCAGCAGATGGGCGGCAGCGACGCCGTTGAGGATCGCCGCATCGATGCCTTCATGTTTGAGCCTGGCGATGGCGGCTGTGAAGGCCGGCCCGGTGTCGGCAATGGTGGTGCGGGTGACCTCGGCGAAGCGGCCGCGCATCGGTCCTGCGCCGCCGGCGAGCAGGCGCACGTCGCAGCCGAAACCGGCGCGCAGCGTCTGCGCCAGGAACAGCAGCGCCTTCTGGTCCTCGCCTTCGCTGAGGTCGGCCGTCACCAGGAGGGCCGGATAGCGCCGGTTGCGGCGCCCTTCGCCGATGACGGCGCGCGCCGTGGCGTTGAGATAGGCGGCGCCGAAATGGACGTCCGGCTCCAGATAGGCTCCTTCGGCCCATTCGTTCCATGCGTTGATGAAGACGAAGCTCTCGTCCCAGGTCGGGTTGTCGCGGGCGAAGGTGATCAGTCCGTCCAGCCAGTCCTGATATTTGGCCGGCGTCGATTCGATCGTCGTCAGGCCGCGTCCCTGGCGGCGGGCATCGTTGTCCCAGGCGGGGAACAGCGTCCGGATCAGCGGATAGGGAGGCACCGGCATGCTGAGCGAGACACGCGCCACGTCGTGGTAGCGGTAGACGACGGCGCTCAGCGCCGGATCGAAGACGTTCAGCTCGGCATTGATCGGGTTGATGGTCGTCACCACCCGGTGCGGCGGGAACTCGATGGCGCCGTCGGCGCCGAAATCGTTGGGATCGTGGTCGGTGAAGGTCTGCGTGATGAGGATCAGCGGTTCCTCGCCATGGCGCTTGCGGAAGAGCTCGCGCCAGTTGGCCATGGTGCGCTTCACCTCGGGAATGATGCCGGCGCGATAGATGAAGAACAGCGGCCGTCCGCCGACGCGGATGTAGCGCGGGTCGCGGAAATAGCGGGCGATGTCGTCGATGAGGGCGTCGGCGTCGCTGGGGCTGTAGTCCTGCTTCATCAGCAGTTCCGTCTCAGAACCGTCCCAGCGCCGCGTCCAGTTCTCGTTCGCCCACATGATGCAGAACGGGAAGTCGCGGCCGCGGTCCTGGAGGAAATCGTCGAGCGGCCGCTCCAGCAGCCGATGCCCGTTGAAGTTGTAGTAGTAGAAGCAGAAGCCGTGGATGCCGGCATTGCGCGCCGCTTCGATCTGCCGCTCCATGACGCCCGGCTGGCGCAGGTCGTAGAAGCCGAAATCGCGGGGAATGCGGGGCTGGTAGTGCCCGGCGAAACGCGGCGTGCCGCGGGCGATATTGGTCCACTCGGTGAAGCCCTCGCCCCACCAGAGATTGTTCTCGGGGAAGGGGTGGAACTGCGGCAGGTAGAAGGCCACGAGCTTGGCGAGCGGCGTTGCGCTGCCGACGATGCCTGACTGGATCGGCTCGAAATACGGCCCGGGCGAGCTGAAGCGGCGGATTTCTCCGGCGGGGAAGGCGTCCTCGGCCGAATCCGCAGTGGTCGAGTGACCGGCGAGCCGTCCCGTCTCCAGGTAATGGATCATCGGGTTGGCGCCAGGGTCGTGCTTCAGATAGCGCCGGCCGTAATAGGTGACGTCGAAGGACGGAGAGGGATCGCGCCCCTCGCGGTAGCCCTGCTTCAGGAAATGCTCGAGCGGATCGCCGCCGGCGCGCGCCACATCCGGATTGGTCTTCAGGTAATAGGATGAATCGAAGACCGGATTGGGATCGTAATCGCCGGAGGTGCGGTGCTGCAGGTAGTGGCCGAGGCTGTTGACGGACGGAAAGGCGCGCAGGTAGCGCCGCCGGTACCAGCTGGTGTCGAAATAGGCGTTCGGCGGGCGGCTCTGGGTCTCGCCGATGCGCAGGAAATGGACGATGGCAACGAGCCCGTCATCCTCGCTGTCCGGATACCGGTCGACATACCAGGCCGGATCGAAATGCGGGTTGGGCCGCCGGCCCTCCAGGGCTCCGATCGTCGCGTAGTGGTCGATCGCCTCCTGCAGATCCGACGGCACGTCGCGATAGGTGCGGCTGTACCAGTCCGGATCGAACAGGCCGCTGTCCACCAGCTCCGCCATGACGTCGGGCGGGACGGCCGTCGGCGTCCGCTTTATCCGCGGCGCCGCGGGCCTCATGGGCGCCTGGTCCGGCTCGGCGAAGCCGGGGCCGTCATGGGAGACTTCACCCCAATGCAGGCCGAAAGCGTCGCGGAACGGATTTGGCCACGGCGCCTCCGGCACCGTCACGGGTTCCGGCGCTGTCTCGGGCTCGGCCACGGTGGCGGCCGGCATTTCCGCCGGCTGGGGAACAGGACGATTGAGCAGACGGCCGAGCAGTGAGCCTGCCGATCGGCTTTGGGTACGCTTTGCCACGAAAAGGTCTCTAATCCGGGTCTTTCACCGCCTATATCATACGGCACCTTGTTTACCGGATTGGTGCAATGGAGTCCCCCCACGGCCCGGACCAACCTTCCGGAGACGTTAATCGGACAAGACCGGCAGCGGCCGGCAAGGATTTTCCTGCATGACTGACGAACCTGATAATTCGACCCGATTTGCCGCTCTCGCCTGGGCGCGCCAGGAGGTCGAAAATCCTTTCCAGCGCTATGCCGGCATCAGCGAGGATGACTGGGAAGCGAAGATTCTCCGGTCGCTGACGACGTCCGAAATCGACGGCATCGCCTTTCCGCGCTTTCCGCCGGTGGCGATGCAGGAACGCGTGCATGGCCATTCCGGCGAGCACGCGATGCGGGAGACCTTCGATTTCTACCGGCTGATCCGCAGGGTGGCGTCGACCTACGGGCTCGCCTTCGACGGCGACAAGCGCCTGCTCGATTTCGGCACCGGCTGGGGCCGCGCCATGCGGCCTTTCATGCGCGACCTGTCGCTCGACAATATCTACGGCTACGAGCCGCTGTCCTGGTTCGCGCAGGCGTCGCGCTCACTCAACCCATACGTCGCGACGATCGGCGGGCCGGCGACGCCGCCCTTGCCGTTCGCCACATCGAGCTTCGATCTGGTGATCAGCTGGTCGGTGTTCTCGCACCTGCCGGAGCATCTGCTGCGCGCCTGGCTGGAAGAGTTCACGCGCATCCTGCGGCCCGGCGGCCTGATCGTCTTCACCGCCTGGGGCGTGCGCTTCTTCGACACGCTGGCGCAGGACAAGCAGCGCGCCGATGCCGGCGAGACGATCCACTGGTACCACAAGGTGGTGATCGAGGCGATCGGCGACATGGCTGCGGCGCGGCAGCGCTACAATGCCGGGCAGCACGTCTTCATCGCCTCCAGCCCCAACCCCGATTACGGCGAGGCCTTCATTTCGCCGACGGTGGCGCGCAATGCCGCCCGGGGGCTCGAGCTGCTTGCCACCGACGAGACGACGCTGCCCCAGGACGTCTACGTCTTCCGACGGCGCTGACGGCTCCGGCGCTTGGCGCTATCCTGCGGCGGTGATGCCGGGGAGGAGCGCCGCATGCGCCGGACAGCCGCCATCGTGACGATCGCCGCAGGGCTCCTGCTTCCGGCCGGGGCGCGCGGCGAGGATGTCCCTGTCGACCTGGAGCTGGTGCTCGCCGTCGACGTGTCGCAGAGCGTCGATCCGCGCGAGGGACAGCTGCAGCGGCTCGGCTATATCCGGGCGCTGGAGAATCCGAGGGTCATCGAGGCCATCAGGGCCGGCGCCAACGGCCGCATCGCCGTCACCTATATGGAGTGGGCCGGCCCCGGACTGTGGCGCGATACCGCCGACTGGCACCTCATCGCCAGCGCCGAGGACGCCAGCGCCTTCACGGCGGTCCTGGAAGACATCTCGATCGCCCGGGGCGTCGGCACGTCGATCACCAGCGCCATCACGCAGGCGGCGCGCAAATTTGACGGGAACGGCTTTGCCGGCGAACGGCTGGTCATCGACATTTCGGGCGACGGTCCCAACAGCAGCGGCGGTCTGGTGACGCGGGCGCGCGACGCTGCCGTCGCCGCTGGCATCGTCATCAACGGCGTCGCCATTAACAATGCCGACGGCAGTCCTTTCACGCTTCCCGACCTCGATGTCTATTACAGCGAATGCGTCATCGGCGGGCCGGGCTCGTTCGTCGTGCCGGTGGCCGACTTCGATTCCTTCGCCGACGCGATCCTGCGCAAGCTGATCCTGGAGATCGCCGGCGGGCCGGAGCCTCGCCCGATCGGTTACGCCGACCGCGCGAAGGAGAGGGTCGTGCCTGTCCAGGCGGAGGGGCTGCCGCGGCGCTCGGCCGGTCCGAAATACGGCCCGGCCTGCGATATCGGCGAGCGCCAGCGCCTCATGGACAATCCCAGCCTGCGCCTCGACGAGCTGCTGCGCGGGATACGCTGAGGCCTAGCGGGGACGGCTCCAGGCGATGAGGCTTTCCCGCGAGCGGCTGGCGAAGCGGATATAGTCGTCCGGCTCGTCATGCTCGACGAGAAGCGGCATCGCCTCCGTCTCGGCGAGCAGCGGCAGCACCTTGTCCCAGGGGACGATGCCGTAGCCGATATCGGCCCAGCCGCCTTCGGTGGAGATGCCGGGCGCTGCGACATCCTTCAGATGCGCTGTCCGGATGCGCGCCCTGTAGCGCTGCAGCCAGGCGACGGGATCCTCGCCGGCGCGGACGATCCAGCCGATATCCGGCTGCCAGCCGAGATGCGGCGCGGCGGCGAACAGGCGGTCGAGCGGCCGGCTGCCGTCCGGCAGCGGCGCAAACTCGAAATCGTGCGTGTGCCAGGCGAGCGCCAGCCCGGCGGCTTCCGCGGCCTCAGCCAGATGCTCCACCTCCTCGCCGAGCGCCGTCCAGCCGACCGCGTCGGCGGGGCGCTGGTCCGGCGGCAACCAGGAAACCACCATCGTCGCAATGCCGAACGCCTTTGCCCGGTCGATGGCGGCAGGGAGATCGGCACGCAGCGCGGCAAGGTCGAAATGGCCGGTCAGGGCCCGCAGATGGTTCTGCTCCATCAGCGGCCGCATGATCGCCGGGTCCTCCGCCAGCGGGCTGAACTCGATGTAGCGGTAGCCCAGTTCGCCCAGGGTCGACAGCTGGGTTTCGAGCGGCGGGAAGTTCCGCGCCGAATACATCTGGAAGCCCAGCCGGTCCAGAACCGTCGCCGCGGCGGAGATTGTGCTGTCGCCGCCCAAATCTTGCGCGAATCCTGCGCCACAGAAGGCGGCGAGCCAGCTGATCAAGAAAAAAGCCCGAGGGAGGCGGAACCGGAGCATGGCGACCTCGATTGTAGGCATGGCCCATACTCAGCCCCGCTGACACTGTGGCCGATCGCCGGACATATGCAACCGGCCCAGCGCGCGTTGCAGTGCACCATTGCAGGCAACGCGTGGCTGGAGGGGGCATGTCTATTAACAAGTCTATGGTATTAAAGGCGCATCTGGTGCCTCGGATTCGCCTCAGACCTTCTCCCGATATTCTGCTATCCGCCGCAATGATGCGTTCACGTTGCGCTGCAGCAGCCTTGTCCAGTCATTTCACCCCAACCATCGGCCACCATCCGTGACCCGCAGAGCATTTATGAAGACGGCCGGAGCTGCCGTCGCCCTCATGGCCTTGACCCGGGGAGGCGGCATCGTGGGCGCCTATGCCCAGGATGCGGCAGCGCCCCAGCCCGGCGAGTCCGCCTTCGACGGATCGACCGTCGCCAAGATCGCCCGCGACCTTGCCTCGCGTCCGTTCGAGCCGCCGCCGACCGACCTGCCGGCGGAGCTGGCCGACCTCGACTACGTGCAGTACCGGGACATCACGTTCGCCAACGACCAGACGATCTGGATGAAGGAAGGCCTGCCCTTCGGGCTGCAGACCTTCCATCGCGGCTTCTTCTTCAAGGAGAAGATCAATATCTCGATCGTCGAGCGCAACGTTGCGCGCCCGCTCGCCTATTCGCCGCAGCAGTTCATCTTCGGCGCCCGGGCGCCGCAGCAGCACTCGCCCGACGATATCGGCTTCGCCGGCTTCCGCCTCGAGGAAATCGGCGAGAACAATGTCCTGCGCGAGTTTCTCGTCTTCCTCGGCGCCAGCTATTTCCGCTCCGTCGGCGCCGGCCAGTCCTACGGACTGTCGGCGCGCGGCCTGGCCCTCAAGACGGCGGCGCCGGAGGGAGAGGAATTCCCGATTTTCCGTGCCTTCTGGCTCGAGAAACCCGGCTCCGACAGCAAGAACATCGTCATCCATGCGCTGCTCGACAGCCCCAGCGTCGCCGGCGCCTATCGTTTCGACGTCACGCCGGGCGACGACACGACAATGGAAGTGACGGCGACGCTGTTCCCGCGCGTCGATCTCGTCGATGTCGGGCTGGCGCCGGCGACGAGCATGTTCTTCTTCGACGCCAATGGCCGCGTCAGCGTCGACGACTATCGGCCGGAAGTCCACGATTCCGACGGCCTGCTCATCGTCAACGGCGCCGGTGAACGGCTGTGGCGGCCGATCTCCAATCCCAAGACGCTGCAGGTCAGCGCCTTCGTCGATACCTCGACGCGCGGCTTCGGCCTCATCCAGCGCAATCGCGACTTCGAGGCCTACCAGGACTTCGAGGCGCATTACGAGCGCCGCCCGAGCCTGTGGGTCGAACCCATCGGCGACTGGGGGCCGGGCTCGGTGCGGCTGGTGGAAATCCCGACCGACGCGGAAGTGCACGACAATATCGTCGCGTTCTGGACGCCCCAGGCGCCGGTCGCCGCCGGCGGGGAATTCTCCTACGCCTACCGGCTGGTCTGGGGCTACGGCCCGGACAGCGGCCAGAGCGGCATCATCGTCAAGAGCACGCGGCGGGGACGCGCCTCGGCCGAACGCCCGACGCCGGTCCGGCTGTTCGTCGTCGATTTCACCATGGCCGACGGCAGCACGCCGCCGCCGGGCGACCTGCCGGAAGCGTCCGTCACCGCCAATAACGGCAAGGTCGAGGGCGTCACGGTCATCGCCCATCCGGAGGTCGGCGGCTGGCGCCTGACATTCCAGCTCGATCCCGAGGATGCCGCCAGCGTCGAGATGCGGGCGGCGCTGGTCTTCAAGGATTCACGGCCGGTCGAGACGTGGCTTTACCGATGGACGGGGGACTGATCGAGCTGACCAGGCCCGGCCCGCAGGCCGAGGCCGCACGTCCGCCGGCGGCACCGGGAATGCCGCCGCAGCGGCCGCGCGAGATGGCCGAACAGGCCGTTCACGCCGTCGCGTCGCTGCGGGCCGATTTCCGTACCGCGGCGCAGCGGCGGCGCATGGCCGGCCGGCGCCTCTTCGTCTTCGGCGGCGCCGGCCTGCTGACCGGCGTTGCCGCTTGGCAGATGCTCAACGTGCTCAACCTCGGCGGCCTGCTGCCGGTCGAGGCGGTGGTGCTGGCCTTCTTCACCGTCAATTTCGCCTGGATCGCGCTGACCTTTGCCACAGCGATCGCCGGCTGCATCGGCCTGACGCCGCAGCCGCGGCCGCCCTCGCTCATCCCGGATGCGCCGATCGGCGGACGGACGGCGGTCGTCATGCCGACCTACAACGAGCGGCCCGACCGCATCTTCGCCACCATCGAAACGCTGGCCGCCGGCATCGAGCGCCTGGGCGAGTCGAGCCACTTCGACTGGTTCATCCTCAGCGACACCAACGACCCGGAAGTGGCGCTGGAGGAGGAAGCGGCGCTGGCGCAGATCCGCCGCCGCCTCGCCGGCCTCGCCAATGTCTATTATCGCCGCCGCCGCCGGAATACGGCGCGCAAGGCCGGCAACGTCGCCGATTTCTGCCGCCGCTGGGGCGGCGCCTATGACTACATGCTGGTCCTCGACGCCGACAGCCTGATGGCGCCGGCGACGATCACCGAGCTGGTCCGGCGCATGGAAGCGCATCCCGAAGCCGGGCTGATCCAGACCGTTCCGGCGCTGATCAACGGCCGCACGCTGCTGGCGCGGATGCAGCAATTCGCCGGCCGGATCTACGGCCCGGTCAATGCCGCCGGCCTCGCCTGGTGGGCAGGACCGGAGGGCAATTACTGGGGCCACAACGCCATCATCCGCATGCGCGCCTTCACCGAGGCGGCGGGCCTGCCGATCCTGCCCGGGCGGCCGCCCTTCGGCGGCCATGTCCTCAGCCATGATTTCGTCGAGGCGGCCTTCATCCGCCGCGCCGGCTGGGCGGTGCTGATCGCCGACGACCTGCCCGGCTCCTACGAGGAAGGGCCGCCCTCGATGGTCGACCTGGCGGCGCGCGACCGCCGCTGGGCGCAGGGCAATCTGCAGCATTCCAAGCTGATCCACGCCCGTGGCCTCCACTGGGTGAGCCGCGTACATCTGGCGACGGGCATCATGTCGTACCTCTCGTCCTTCCTGTGGCTGGGGCTGATCCTGGCCGGCCTTGCCCTGGCGCTGCAGGCCTATTTCATCCAGCCAGTCTATTTCCCCGGCGACTTCCAGCTCTTCCCGACCTGGCCGATCATCGATTCCGAACGGGCCTTCCGGCTCTTTGCCTTTACCATGGCGGTGCTGTTCGCGCCCAAGGTGATCGGCCTGGTGAGCTTCCTCGTCGCGCTGCGGCCGTGGCGTAGCCGCCCCGGCATCCTGCGCCTGACGGTGAGCGCTTTGATCGAGACGCTGCTGTCGGCGCTGATGGCGCCGGTCTTCATGCTCATCCAGTGCGGCCTCGTCATCTCGATCCTGCGCGGCCACGATTCCGGCTGGAAAACCCAGGAGCGTGACGGCGGCGCCGTTCCTCTGGGGACATTGATCCGCCGCCACTGGCCGCATATGGCGGCCGGGGCGATCCTGGCTTTTGCCGCCTATCTCGACTCCTGGCGTCTGGTGGCGTGGATGTCGCCGGCGATCATCGGCATGCTGCTGGCCGTGCCGCTGTCGGCGGCCAGCGGCTCCGTTCGCATCGGTAATTTCCTGCGCCGCCGCGGCCTCATCACCATCCCGGAAGATTATGATCCGCCGCCCGTGGCGGTGGAGGCGGCGGAACTGCGCCGGGTCTATTCCGGCTTCGTCGGCCGGTCGCCGGACCTCGCCGCGCTGGCGACCGACGAAGGCCTCCGCCGTCAGCACAACGCCCTCGTCGATGCCGAACCGGCGCCGCGCGACGGCACCATCGACCATGTCGAGGCTGTCGCCGCCGCCAAGATCGCGCAGGCAAACTCGGTCCAGCAGGCCATCGCCTGGATGGCGCGGGACGAACGCTGCGCCGTTCTCGGCACGCCGGCGCTGATGGAGCAGCTGGCGCGCCTGCCGGCACCGCCGGCCGCCAACGCCGCCTGACGATTTCTGCTGCCGCCGCGGCTATAGGGCGAGAAACCTCTCGCGCCGCCGGACCTCGCTACATACATATGTCCCTGAAAGCGCCTGTCCGGTGCTCCAGGAGGTTATGAAAACCAGTGACCCGCTCCAGATCTCATGTCGTTGCCGCGATCGCGGCGGCTGCTCTGATCATCGTGGCGAGTGCTGCGGATGCCCGCATGGGCCGCGGCGGCGGCTTCGGCAGCCGGGGCGCGCGCACCTTTTCGCCGCCGCCGGTGACGCAGACCGCGCCGCGGCCGGCACAGCCGCTTGAGCGGACGATAACCCAGCCCGGCGCCGCCCAGCGCACTCCGGCCGCCACCCCGGCGGGGGCAGCGCGCACCGGCATGTTCGGCTCGGGCTTCGGCGGCGCCATCCTTGGCGGCCTGCTCGGCGCCGGCCTGTTCGGCCTCTTCGCCGGCCACGGCTTCTTCGGCGGCATCGGCGGGCTCGGGTCGATCCTCGGCCTGCTGCTGCAGATCGCCATCATCTTCTTCGTCGTCCGCTGGATCATCGGCTGGTTCGCCAGGCGCAACCAGCCGGCCTTCGCGTCCGGCAACGGCCGCCAGCCGGGGCCGGCGCCGCTTCGCCGGGTCGATCTCGGCAGCGGCGGCAGCGCCGCAGCGCGCGACAGCAATGATGTCGTCGGCATCAAGGACGCCGATTTCGACGCCTTCGGCGCGGCGCTGGAGGAAATCCAGGAAGCCTATGGCCGCGAGGACATTGCCACCCTGCGGCGCAAGGTGACGCCGGAAATGCTGTCCTATCTTTCCGACGAGCTGGCCGACAATGCCAGCCGCGGCCAGGTCAACCGCGTCACCGACGTCAAGCTGCTGCAGGGCGACCTTGCCGAAGCGTGGCGCGAGGGCGAGACCGACTACGCTACCGTCGCCATGCGCTACGCCCTCAAGGACGTCACCGAGGACCTGGCGACCGGGCGCGTCGTCGAGACCGGGCCGGGCGAGGTGACGGAGATCTGGACCTTCCGCCGGGCGCGCGGCGGATCCTGGCTCCTGTCGGCCATCCAGCAGGCCTGAGCGTCAGGCCGGCTGCGCGCCGGCAATGACGCATGATTGCGGCCGGCCGGTTTGTTGACCGGCCGGCTTTCTGCTTGGATCGCGTGGTGTTGGCGTAGGGGAAGTGCAATGACGCAGATCGAGGACAATCCGCTTCTTGCTCCGTGGACCGGCCCGTTCGGCGTTCCGCCTTTCGGGGCGGCGAAGGCCGAGCACTACCAGCCGGCCTTCGAGCAGCGCATCGCCGAGCAGCTGGCGGCGATCGAGGCCATTGCCAGCTCTCCCGCCGAGCCGACCTTCGACAATACCGTCCTGGCGCTGGAGCGGAGTGGCCTTGCCCTGACGCAGCTGGAACAGCTCTTCTTCAACCTGACGGGCACCGACAGCACCGACGAGTTGCAGGCGGTCGAGCTCGCGGTGGCGCCGATCCTGGCGCGCCATGCCAGCGCCATCTATCTCGACCAGGGCCTCTATGGCCGCACCGCCACCCTGCATGCCAAGGCCGGGACGCTGGACCTGACGGCGGAACAGCGGCGCGTGCTCGACCGCTACCACACCATCTTCGTGCGCGCCGGCGCCGCGCTCGACGCGCCGTCGCGCGAGCGGCTGGCCGAGATCACCGAGCGGCTTGCGGTTCTCGGCACCCTGTTCGGCCAGAACGTTCTTGCCGACGAGCAGGACTTCAAGCTGGTGCTGGAGGAAGCCGACCTCGACGGCCTGCCGGAGTCGCTGCGCTCCGCCGCGGCGCAGGCGGCCGACGAGCGCGGCCTGCCCGGCAAGTATGTCATCACGCTGCTGCGCTCCAGCGTCGAGCCGTTCCTGCAGTTCTCGCGCCGGCGCGATCTGCGCCAGAAGGTGTTCGACGCCTGGATCCACCGCGGCGAGACCGGCGGCAGGACCGACAACAGCGCCATCATCGCCGAGATGGTGACGCTGCGCGCCGAGCGGGCGCGGCTGCTCGGTTTCCAGAGCTTCGCCCATTTCCGCCTTGCCGACACGATGGCGAAGACACCGGAGGCGGCGATCGACCTCCTCAACTCGGTCTGGACACCGGCGCGGGCGCGGGCCGGGCGCGAGCAGGCCGAGCTGCAGAAGCGGGCAACGGCCGAAGGCCAGGCCGCCGGCATCGCCGCCTGGGACTGGCGCTACTACACCGAGCAGGTGCGGCGCGAGGAGCTTGCCTTCGACGAGGGCGAGCTGAAGCCCTACCTGCCGCTGGACAAGATGATCGAGGCGGCGTTCTACACAGCGCATCGCCTGTTCGGCCTCGACTTTGCCGAGCGCCGCGACGTGCCGGTCTATCATCCGGACGTGCGCGTCTGGGACGTGACGCGCGACGGCAAGCATGTCGGCCTCTTCCTCGGCGACTATTTCGCCCGTCCGTCGAAGCGCAGCGGCGCCTGGATGAGCGCCTTCCGCGACCAGCATCGCATCGACGGCGACGTGCGGCCGATCATCGTCAACGTCATGAACTTCTCCAAGGCCGCCGAGGGCCAGCCGCCGCTCCTGAGCTTCGACGATGCGCGGACGCTGTTCCACGAGTTCGGCCATGCCCTGCATGGCCTCCTCTCCAACGTCACCTATCCGCTGATCGCCGGCACCAATGTGGCGCGCGATTTCGTCGAGCTGCCGTCGCAGCTCTTCGAGCACTGGCTGGAGGAGCCGGAGGTTCTCCGCCGCTTCGCCCGGCACCATGAGACGGGCGAGCCGATCCCGGAGCAGCTTCTCGGCCGCGTGCTGGCGGCGCGGACCTTCAACCAGGGCTTCCAGACGGTGGAATATGCCTCCTCGGCGCTTGTCGATCTCGACCTGCATCTGCTGCCCTCGGCCGACAACGTGAACGTCATCGACTTCGAGAGGAAGGCGCTGGCCGATATCGGCATGCCGGAGGCGATCGTCATGCGCCACCGCACGCCGCATTTCGGGCACATCTTCTCCGGCGAGGGCTATGCCGCCGGCTATTACAGCTACCTGTGGTCGGAAGTGCTCGACGCCGACGGCTACAATGCCTTCATGGAAGCCGGCGATCCGTTCGATCCGGAGACGGCAAAGCGCCTCCACGACTATGTCTACTCGGCCGGTTCGCTGCGCGAGCCCGACGAGGCCTATCGCGCCTTCCGCGGCCGCGACCCGCAGCCGCAAGCCCTGCTGCAGAAGCGCGGTTTGGTGTGAACGATCGCGCGAATGCGCGAACTGCCCTGCGGCGCTCCCCACCCGTCAGGCGCTCCGCGCCTGCCACCCTCCCCGTTCCGGTGAGGGAGAGGCGCCCTTATTTGCGAGGATAAGACGTGGGGAGGCTCGCTCCAATCCTCCTCGCCGAAGGTGGGGAGGGTGGCGCGCGCCGCAGGCGCGTGACGGGTGGGGAGCGCCGGTGCGGAAATGGATGCCGCTTTACCGCGCCGCCGGCCGCGCCACGGGCGGGACATAGGTTTCCAGGTCCTCGCCGGCCTGCACCGTGCGCCCCTCCTCGGCGCTCTTGTAGAGCGCCATGAGAATCTCCAGCACGGCGACGCCGTCGTGGAAGGTCTCCAGCGGCGTCTCGCCCCTGTGGAAGCATTCCACCATGTGGCGGTTCTCGTCGGTGTAGCCGTAGATGCCCGGCTCGTCCTCCAGCACCGGCATCAGGCCCTGCTCGGCATTCTGCTTCTCGATCAGGTCCTCGCCCTCGGCGCCGCTGACGGCGCGCGACATGAAGATCTTGAGGCCGGTCGACAGCGAGCTGAACTCCATGGCGTATTCCGGCCCCAGCAGTTCGAGCTGGATGCGCAGACCCGCACCGACAAAGGCCCAGGAGGTGGTCGCCTCGACGATCAGCTCGGCGCCGTTCTCGTCGGCCAGCGTGACCATGCCGCGGGCAAAGTCCTCCGCCGGCCGGCGCGCATAGTCGACCTCCGTCCCCATGCGCTCGCGCAGCGCGGCGGCATATTGCGGCCGCGTCCATTTGAGCGATGCGACGGCGCCGGTGGCGGAGACGAAGCGCAGGGAATTGCGCGGCGCGCCGGGCTCGGTCAGCAGATAGCGCGCCACCTCGACGCTGTGGCACATCATGTCGAGCAGTACGCCGCCGCCCTGCAATTCGCCCTGCCAGAACCACGGCTCGTGCGGCCCGCCATGCTCCTCGGCGGCGCGGGCGAGATAGGGCCGGCCGGTGGCCGGCACCGCCCGGCGCCAGACGATGTCCTTGCCGCGCGTCACGGCGGTGGAGAAGACCTGGTTCTCCAGATAGCCGTGGTTGAGGCCGGCATCCTCGGCAAGCTCCAGCATCCGGCGCCCCTCGGCGAGCGTGCGCGCCAGCGGCTTCTCGCAGGCGACGGCGAAGACCTGCGAGCGGCCGCTTTTCACCGCGTCGTGCAGCGCCTGCATGATCTCCAGGCGGGCATAGTTCGGCGCCAGAATCCAGATCGCGTCGACATCCGGAGCGGTGAACAGGCCGTCCAGCGTGTCATAGGTGCGGCAGTCGCCCAGCCCATGCGCCGCGACCGCGTCGGCGAAGGCCTGGCGGCGCTCCGCCGTGCGGCTGTGGACGCCGACGATCTCGACATTGCGCACCGCAAGCATCGCCTTGAGATGGAAATGGGCGATGAAGCCGCTGCCGACGAAGCCGACCCGCAGGAGGGGACGCGGAAGATTGGGAGCCATGGAATGCCTGCCGGTTGTGGTGAGCTCAATGGGGAGCCGGGCCGCTGGATCCGCGGATCATCAGCGGCGCGGGAAGAAGGATCGGATCGGTGCCAAGCGGGCGGCCCGCCAGCGTGTCGACCATCAGGCCCATGGCGGCGCGGCCGATATCGCGGCGGGGCTGATGGATCGTCGTCAGCGACGGCTCGGCCACGGCGGCGAAGACGATATCGTCGAAGCCGACCACCGACACGTCGGCCGGAACGCGCCGCCCCTGGGCGTGCAGCTCGTTGACGGCGCCGATCGCCATTTCGTCATTGCTGGCGAAGATGGCGGTGAAACGGGTGCCGGAGCCGATGAGCTGCCGGACCGCCTCGCGGCCGGCGGCGATGCTGAAATCGCCGGGCAACAGCAGCTCGGGCGCCGCATCGAGGCCGTTGCGCCGCAGCCCTTCCAGATAGCCGCGCTGCCGGTCGTGGCCGAGGATCTCCGGCGGCCCGGCGATATGGGCGATGCGCCGATGCCCGAGCGCGGCGAGGTGGTCGACCGCGGCGCCGGCGGCGGCGACATTGTCGATGCGCACGGTCGGGAAGGCGAGATCGGGGAAATATTCCAGCGCCACGATCAGCGGCGGCAGCCGGTCGGCGGCGTCGCGCAGCGCTTTGGGCAGCCGGCCGGTCATGAGGATCAGCCCGTCGGCATGGCGCTCGCGGACCATCTCGACATAGTGGGCGATGCGGGCATCGTCCATACGGGCGTCGCCCATCAGGACCTTGTAGCCATGCTCCAGCGCTGCCTCTTCGACGCCGCGGTAGATCTCCAGGTAGAAGGGATTGGTGATGTCGCGCACCAGCAGGATCACCGTATCGCTGGCCTGGCGGCGGAAATTGCGCGCCTGCGCATTGGGGATGAAGCCGACGGCGTCGATGGCGCGCTGGACACGCTGGCGCGTATCGGGGCGGACCTTGCCGGGCTGCTTCAGCGTCCGCGACACCGTCGCCGCCGAGACGCCGGCGAGGTCGGCCACCTCGTAGATTGTCGGGCCGGCCATCGTCAGGCTCTCAGCCGCGCCTGGCGGCCATAGAGCAGCATGAGGCCGAGCAGCACCATGCCGAAGATCACCTGCCGACCCCAGCCGGGGATGTTGAGCGTCGTCAGGATGCCCTCGATGAGAACCAGCATGAAGGCGCCGGCCATGGTGCCGAAATAGCCGCCGGAGCCGCCGGCGAGCGAGGTGCCGCCGATGACGACGGCGATGATCGACGGCAGCACGCGGTCGTCGCCGACGCTGATGAAGGTGTTGCCGGTATAGCCGAGGAGGCAGGCGCCGGTCAGGCCAGAGAAGAAGCCCGAGAGGCCATAGACGAGGATGCGCACCCGCCAGGTAGCGATGCCGCTGAGGATAGCCGCACGCTCGTTGGCGCCGGTGGCATAGAGCGCATAACCGAAGGCGCTGCGGCGCAGCAGCAGCCACATCGCCAGGGCGATCAGCGCCCAGACGAAGAGAATGCCGGGAATGCCGAACAGCAGCGGTTCGCGGATGAAAGCGGCGAGCGCCGGTGCGGCGCGTCCGGATGGGATGCCGGAGGAGATCACCACCAGCGCGCCCTGCAGGACGGCCGCCATGCCGAGCGTCATGACCAGAGGCGGAATGCGGATCAGCGTGACGCCGAGGCCGTTGACGATGCCGATCAGGAACGTGACGCCGCAGGCGGCGAGCAGCCCCACGGCGATGCCGCCGTCCTGGCCGTTCATGAGATTGCCGGCGAGGATGGCGCCGAGCGAGATCATGCCGCCGACGGAAAGGTCGATGCCCTCGCGGCCGGCGATGATGACGAGATTCTGCCCTGCCGCGACGATGCCGAGGATGGCGGCGAGGGTCAGCAGGCTGACGATCTGGGTCGGGCTGGCGAAGCCGGGCGAAATGGCATTGCCGATCGCCAGGAGGGCGAGGCTGGCGAGGATCGCCAGCGTCAGCGGTTCGGTGAGGAGGGTGGAAAGGCGCGGCATCGCTTCAGTTGCGCCTTGCAAGGAGAACGCCGCCGGCAAGGGCCGCGAGGATGATCAGGCCGCGCACCACCGACTGATACTGGAACGAGACGCCGGCGAAGAAGATTACGTTGGGGATGATCTGGATGACCAGCGCTCCGAGGATCGATCCGATGGGGCCGCCGAAGCCACCGGCCAGCGCCGTGCCGCCGAGAACGACGGCGGAGATCGAGGAGAGGGCCAGCGAGCCGCCGAGCAGCGGATCGCCGCTCGCCGTCTCGCCGGTCAGGCAGAGGCCGGCGAGCGCCGCGAAGAGGCCGGCCAGCATGTAGGCCTTGATGCGGATGCGGGCGACCGGCAGTCCGGTCTGGAAGGCAGCCTGCCGTCGCCCGCCGACGGCGGCGAGGTGGACCTGGAACGGCCGCCGGCCGAGCGCCAGGACGAAAAGCACCGCGACGATCAGGATCCACAGGACGACCGGGACGCCGAGAAGCATACCGCCATAGACCTGCCAGTAGACCGGCGGCACCGGCAGGCCGGCGCGCGGCAGTACCCACAGGGCAAGGCCGGCAAAGACGATGCCGGTGGCGAAGGTGGTGACGATCGGCTGCAGCCGCAGCAGTGCGGCGCAGATGCCGTTGAAGGCGCCGCAGGCGAGGCCGACCAGCACGCCGGCCGCCAGCCCGGCCAGCACCGCGGTTCCGTCGCCGCCGAGCGCCGCAATGACGCTGACGGTAGTGACATTGACGAGGGCGGTGATGCTGCCGACCGACAGGTCGATGTCGCCGGCGAGGATGACATAGGTCTGGCCGATGGCGACCAGGATCAGCGGCAGGAAGGTGGTGAGGTTGAGCTGCAGTACCCGCGGCGTCAGCAGGTTGGGCTGCAGGGAGACATTGATCGCCACCAGCACGATGAGGGCGACAAGCGTCACCAGCCAGGGCTGCTGCCGCAGCGTCGCCATGAGGCCGTTGAGGGCGCCGCTCATGCCGCTGCCTCGCCATAGGCGGCGCGGTAGAGATGAAGCGCGTCGAGCGTCTCGCCCTGCAGTTCGGCCGCTACCGCGCCGTCATGGAAGACCAGGATGCGGTCGCAATTCTCCACCAGCTCGCTGTCCTCGGACGAATAGAACAGGATGGCGCAGCCGCGGTCGGCGAGATCGCGGATCAGCCGGTAGAGATCGGCCTTGGCGGCGAGGTCGATCCCCTTGGTGGGATCGTCGAGGAGCAGCACCTTGGGCGCCGTCGCCAGCCAGCGGGCGATGAACACCTTCTGCTGGTTGCCGCCGCTCAGCGTGCCGATCGCCGCGTCGAAGGAGGCGAATTTCGTGTTGAGGCTCTGCGCGAAGGGCAGCAGCCGCGGCTTGAGCCGGGCCGGCGAGACGATCGTGCGGCCTTCGCTGACGATGGCGGCCGAGGCGACGTTCTCGAAGATGGAGCGGCCGTGCAGGGCGGCGTCGCGGCCGCGGTCGCCGGAAACATAGGCAAGCCCCTGCCGCACCGCCTCGCGCGGGCTGCGCAGGGCGACCGGGCGGCCGCCGAGCCGGATCGTGCCGCCGGAGAAGGGCTCGGCCGCGAACAGTCCGCGCAGCAGCCGCGACTGGCCCTGCCCCTGCAGGCCGCCGAGGCCGAGGATTTCTCCCGGCCGCACCGCCAGGGAGACGTCATGCGTCCGGGGGCCGGCGAGATTGGCGGCCTCCAGGACGGGGGGAACCGTCCAGGTGCCGACCGGCGGCTTCTCCCGTTCGCCGGCGCGCTGATAGGTCTCCCCCACCATCAGCCGGACGACCGTGTCGCGATCCGTCTCGGCGGTGACGAGGTCGGCGACTGTGGCGCCGTTGCGCATCACGGTGATGCGGTCGGCGATGGCGAAGACCTCGTTCATGCGGTGCGAGATGAGGATGGTCGAGACGCCGTCGGCCTTCAGCTGCCTGAGGATGGCGAAGAACGCCTCGACCTGGTTGCGGTCGAGCGAGGCGGTCGGTTCGTCCATGATGGCAATGCGCGGCCGGCGCGCCAGCACCTTGAGGATTTCGACGATCTGCTGCTGGTCGGGGGAGAGGCGCGCCACTGTCGCCGTCGGCGTCAGGCCGGCGCCGGCGACGCTGCCGAAGCGGGCGATCAGCGCCTCCGCCGTCTGGCGGCGGCGCCGGCGGTCGACCATCCCGGTCCGCGCCGGCTCATGGCCGAGAAAGAGGTTCTCCTCAACCGTCAGCTGCGGAATGAGGCTGAGCTCCTGGTAGAAGAGCCCGATGCCCAGCGCCTCGGCATCGCGCGGCCGGCGGATGGCAACGTCCTGCCCGTCGACCCGAATGGTGCCAGCATCGAGCCGGACGGTGCCGGCGAGGATTTTCGACAGCGTGCTTTTGCCGCAGCCATTGGCGCCCAGCAGAGCGAGGATCTCGCCCTTGCCGAAGCGCAGCCGGCCGTCATGGAGGGCGACGACGGCGCCGAAGCGCTTCTGCAGCCCGCTGGCTTCGAGCCGGATGCCCGGTTCAGCCTCCACCCGCGCTCTCCTCAAGTCTCGACAGCAGACTGGGGTTGTTAGACGGGGCTTGCCGTCAGGCGGCAAGCCCCGTCTAGCGCCCGCGCCACGGACCCGGCACCTCTCCCCAGAGACCGGCGGTCGCTGCCGCGCTTACTTGAAGAACTGGGCGGCTTCGTCGATCGACAACGACGAGGTCACCGACCAGTAGCCGGGCTTATCTTTAGCTGCCTCCAGCGTGGCGGCAAGATTTGTATTATCGACGAACGGGATCGGCAGGTAGATGGCATTGCCGTAGACGCCGCCGAACACGCCGTCCTTGAACTCCTTGCCCATCAGGCGCCAGACGGCGACATTGAGGGCGCTGGCCATGACACCGGGCGGGTTGACCGAGGCGCCGGAATTGAGCTGCTGCTCGGCCCAGGCGCCAAGGAAATCGCGGCGGATCTCGCCGGTGGCGGCGATCTTGTCCTTCTGCGGCGAGGCGAGAATGGCGCGCCAGGCGCCGTCTGCCATGCCGTCCTGCACCCAGACGCCGTTGATGTCGGGATAGGTGGCGAGCAGGTTCTGCATCGTCTGCTGGCCCTGGGCATTGTCCCAGTTGGCGTTGGCCTCGTTCAGAAGCTTGATGTCGGGATACTTGGCGAAGACCTCACGATAGCCTTCGACGCGCATGGTGTTGGCCGGGTTGCCGTCGATGCCGTTGATGGCGACGACATTGCCCTTGCCGCCTAGCGTCTTGGCCAGCCATTCGGCCGAGGCCATGGCCCAGGCCTTCTGGTCGATGCCGACATAGATGGCGTCGGGCGACGACACCTCCGCGTCGGTGGCGATCACCAGGATGCCGGCCGCCTTGGCCTGGGCGAAGACCGGATCGAACGCCGTCGGGCTGTTCGGATTGATGATGATGGCGTTGACGCCCTGGCTGATGAAGTTGCGCACCTGGCCGATCTGGCCCTGCACGTCGACATTGGCGCTCTGGACGACGACCTCGACATCGACGCCTTTGTCCTTCCAGGCCGCGGCGGCCGCCTGGGCCTCCTCGATCATCTGGGTGCGCCACTCGGAGCCGACGAAGCCGTTGCTGAGGCCGATGACGAATTTCTGCTGCGCCTGCGCGGCCGGCGCAAGCGACAGGGCGACGATGGCCGCCAAGGCAACCTTACGAAGCATGTTCTTCCTCCCTTTGCGCCCGGCGCTTCCTCCTCGCGGCCAAGCACGGGAAGAATGTAACCGGTTTCATTGCGCGTCAATCAGGGGGAAAACGGCGGTTTTCGGCCAATGCTGAAAAGAAATGGGCGCCCGACTGGCGGGCGCCCGTCAGTGATCGGCAGAAAGTCAGCTATTGGGCGCCAGCGCCTTGGTAAGCTGGGTGGTGTTCCACTCGAACATCGCCACATAGGTCGCCGCTGGTCCATCGGCCGGCGACAGGGCGTCCGAATAGAGAGCGCCGCCGATGCTGGCGCCGGTCTCCCTGGCGATCTGCTCCAGAAGCCGCGAATTGGTGATGTTCTCGACGAAGGCAGCGGAAATCCCTTCGGCCTTTATCTGGTCGATGATGCGCGCCACGTCGGCGGCGGACGCCTCGCTTTCCGTGGAAATGCCTTCCGGGGCAATGAACTCGATGCCGTAGGCAGCGCCGAAATAGCCGAACGCGTCATGCGTGGTGACGACGCGGCGCCGGTCCTGCGGGATGGTGGCAAAGGCGGCCTTGACCTGCGTGTCGAGCGCCTCGAGCTGCGCGACATAGGTCTCGGTCCGCGCCTTGTAGTCGTCGGCATGGGCCGGGTCGGCGGCGGCCAGCGCCGCGCCGATAGTGCGGGCATAGAGCACGCCATTGGCGAGGTCCTGCCAGGCATGCGGGTCGACACTGCCATGATCGTGTCCCGCATGATCATGATTGGCTTCGGCCTCGTGCTCGTGATGCTCCTCCTCTTCGGTAAAGGGGCGGGGCGTGACGCCGGTCGAGGCGACGACCGTCTTGCCGGCGAAGCCGGAGGCGTCGACGAGGCGCGGCAGCCAGGCTTCGAAGCCGAGCCCGTTGCTGACCAGCAGCGATGCCGCCGCAAGCGCCTGCGCGTCGGCCGGAGTCGGCTCGTAGACATGGGCATCGCCGTCCGGGCCGACCAGCGTGGTGACGGCAACGGCATCGCCGCCGATGACCTTGGTCATGTCGGCGAGGATGGAGAAGGTCGCGACGACCTTCAGCGGCGCATCGTCGGCGCGCGCGGCGGCGAAGGGGATGGCGGCGGCGAGAGCCGCGAGGGCGAGAACTGTACGGCGAGTGAGCATGGTGGCTCCGATCAGTAGGTGAGGCGACGGGACGCAAGGGCGCCGGCGAGAAGTCCACCGCGGCGTCCGAACAGGATCGACAGGAGGTAGATCAGCCCGGCGGCCAGGATGATCGCCGGGGAGGAGGGGAGCGCATAGTGATAGGAGACGAGGAGGCCGGCGATGCTGGCGATGATCCCGCCGGCAACGGCGATCAGCATCTGTCCGGCGACGGATTCGGACCAGAAGCGCGCCGCGGCGGCGGGCAGCATCATCAGGCCGACGACCATCAGCGTGCCGAGCGCCTGGAAGCCGCCGACGAGATTGAGGACCACAAGCGCCAGAAAGACCAGGTGGACGGCGGCGCCGCCGCCCATGACGCGCAGGAAGCCTGGGTCGAGGCATTCCGCCACCAGCGGCCGGTAGATGAGCGCCAGGCCGGCCATGGTCAGCGTGGCGACACCGGTGGTGAGGAGAAGCGAGGCATCGTCGAGCGCCAGCACATTGCCGAACAGGATGTGCAGGAGGTCGATATTGGAGCCGCGCACCGACACGAGCAGGACGCCGAGGCCCAGCGACACGAGGTAGAAGGCGGCGAAGCTGGCATCCTCGCGCTGCGTCGTGACGCGCGCCACCAGGCCGGCCAGCAGCGCCACGGCGAGGCCGGTCACCAGCCCGCCCAGCATCATCGCCGTGAGCGACAGCCCGGCGGCGAGAAAGCCGATGGCGACGCCCGGCAGGATGGCATGCGACATGGCATCGCCGACGAGGCTCATGCGCCGCAGGACGAGGATCACGCCGAGCGGCCCGGTGCCGAAGGCAAGGGCGAGGCAGCCGACGAGGGCACGGCGCAGGAAGCCGTAGTCGATGAACGGCGCCACCAGGACGTCATAGACATTCATGCTTGGGGACTCAGGCGGCCCGGCGTTCTGGAAGCGCAGGCGCATCGAAGGCGTCGCTGAGCTCACGCGCCGCAACCAGATTGGCGCTGGTGAGGACATGGGTTGTGTCGCCCCAGGCGACCGGCTCGCGCGCCAGAAGCAGCGTCTGCGGGAAATGCTCGCGGACGATGTCGATATCGTGCAGCGCGGCGATGACGGTCCGGCCTTCGCGGTGCCAGGAAGCGATCAGCCGCAGGAGGTCCGCCTGGGTGCGCAGGTCGATCGCCGTGAACGGTTCGTCGAGCAGGAGCAGGCCGGCATCCTGCAGCAGCAGCCGCGCGAAGAGGGCGCGCTGCAGCTGACCGCCGGAGAGCGTGCCGATGACGCGGTCCTCCAGGCCGGCGAGGCCGACCTCGGCAATGGCCGCCTCGACCCGGGCGAGATCAGCGCGGCCGACGCGCCTGAACGGGCCGGTGCGTCGCCAGGCGCCGAGCGAGACGAGATCGAGGACGGAGATGGGAAAGGAGCGGTCGAGATCGCTGATCTGCGGCAGATAGGCGATGTCGGCCCGCCTGATGCCGGTCAGGCCGATCCGCCCGGCATGCGGCCGCACCATGCCGACGATGGCCTTCAGCAGCGTCGACTTGCCGGCGCCGTTCGGCCCCACCAGCGCCGTCAGCGAACCGGCGACAAAGCAGCCGGAAAGGCCGGCGACGGCCACATGGCGGCGATAGGCGACGGTCAGGTCGTGCAGTTCGACGGCGGCGGCCATTGTCACAGCCATCCCAGCGCCCAGGCCGTCGCGACCCACAGGCAGGCGGCGGCGAGGACAGCAATGATCAGCCGGTCGAGGGCGGAACTGCGCAAGGCGGAAAGACGGGCGGGCGCACCGGATGGCATGGGCCGTGTCTCATTGAAGGGGCGGGTCGGCGACAATATGTTATATCATAACGTGCAAGGCAAGCCGGAAGATTCCATGCCGCGGCGCTTTGCTGCTATCTTGTGAAAATCCGCCGCCGGCCCGCTCCGGCGCGAAGATGGACAATGTCATGCACGACCATTCCGCCCATACCGCGACGCTGACCAAGAACCAGACGGCGGTGCTGGGCGTGCTGCGCGCGGCGGGAAAGCCGCTCAGCGCCTACCAGATCCTCGACCAGACAGCCGGCGAGGGCGTGCGCGCGCCGCCGCAGGTCTACCGGGCGCTGGAGAAGCTGATCGAGTTCCGCCTGGTGCATCGCATCGAATCGCTGAACGCCTATCTCTTCTGCGATCATGGACCGCATGCCGAGGAGGTCGCCTTCGCGATCTGCGACCGGTGCGGCACCGTCACCGAGATCCCGATGAAGCGTATCGCGCCGGCTCTCAGCAAGTCGGCGACGGAAAGCGCCTTCCGCCTGTCGGAGGCGCATGTCGAGATGCACGGCCTGTGCGGGCTCTGCCAGACCAAGGTGCCGGCCGACGCCTGATCGGCGTCTATTGCTCCTGGAAGGCGCGGGCGATCTGGTCGGTCAGCGGCTTGACGAAGTAGGAGAGCGCCGTCCGCTCTCCCGTCTGGACATGTACTTCCGCCGGCATGCCCGGCACCAGCTTGAGCCGGCCGAGATCGGCTGAGGCATCGAGGGCGATGCGCACGAGGTAGTAGGCGGAGGCGCCGTTCGGGTCCTCCACGAGATCGGCCGAGACGCGCGTCACCGTGCCGTTGAACTCGGGGGTCACGGCCTGGTTGAAGGCCGTCAGGCGCAGGACGGCGCGCTGGCCGACGAAGATCTGGTCGACATCCTGCGGCGCGATGCGGGCGTCGATGGCGAGGATGTCGGTGGCGGGCACGATCAGCATCAGCGTGTCGCCCGGCGCGACGACACCGCCGACGGTGTGAACCGCCAGTTCATGCACGATGCCGTCCTGCGGGCTGCGGATGTCGATGCGGCGCAGCTCGTCCTCGGCGCCGACGCGGCGCTCGGTGTATTCGCCGATCTTCGCCTCGGTCTCGCGCAGCTCCTTCAGCACCTCGGTCTGCCGGTCCTGGTCGAGCTGGATGATCTTGAGCTCGGTCTCGGCGATCCGGCCGCGCGCCTCGGCCACTGCCGCCGTCAGCCGCCCGGCTTCGCCGGCAAGGCGCGCCGCCTCGCGGCGCAGGTCGGTCAGGCGCTGCACCGGCACGAGGTCGCGCTTGAAGAGATCCTCGACATTGGCGAGGTCGGCATTCACCAGCGCCGCCTGGCGCTCGGTTGCGGCGTGCTGGGCCTCCAGCCCCTCGATCTCCTGCCGGAGCTGCGTCACGCCTTCGCGCAGCTGCGCCTTCTGGCCGTCGAGCGCGGTCCGGCGGGCGGCGAAGAGCGCCGCGGCGGCCGCGACGAGACGGCCCGCCTCGGCGTCGCTGCCGGCCGCCGCCGTGAGCTCCGGCGGGAAGGACAAAGCGTCGGCGCCATCGCGTTCGGCTTCCAGCCGGGCGCGGTCGGCGGCAAGCTCGTTGAGGGTCCGGGTGACGACGGCGAGATTGGCCTCGGGGATTGTGGCGTCGAGCCGCACCAGCAGATCGCCGGCATGGACGGCATCGCCGTCGCGCACCTTGAGGGCGGCGACGATGCCGCCGGTGGGATGCTGGACGCGCTTCTCGTAGCTTTCGACGACGATCGTGCCTGGGGCGATGACGGCGCCCGACAGCTGCGTCGTCGCCGCCCAGCCGCCGGCGCCGATGACCAGCAGGCCGGCGAGCAGGCCGCCGGCGATCAGGTGGCGGCGGATGGAGCGGTCGACCGCCCGTGGCTCGCTCACCGGACCGGCTCCTGGCCGGCGACGACCCGCAGCGGGGCGGCGGCCGGCTGCGGCGCCGGCTCCTTGCGCAGGACCCTCGGAAGGACGTCCTCCTTGGCGCCGAAGGCGCGCACGCTGCCCTCGGCCATCACCAGCACCTTGTTCAGCACCTCCAGGACGCTCGGCCGGTGGGCGATGACGACGGCGATGCCGCCGCGCTTGCGCACGCTGGCGATCGCCTGCGCCAGGGCGATTTCGCCGTCAGCGTCGAGGTTGGAATTGGGCTCGTCGAGCACGACGAGGAACGGCTCGCCATAGAGCGCCCGGGCGAGGGCGACGCGCTGGCGCTGTCCGGCGGAAAGGCCGGAGCCGCCTTCGCCGACGGGCGTGTCGTAGCCGGACTTCAGGCGGACGATCAGGTCGTGCACGCCGGCGGTCTTGGCGGCGGCGACGATGGCGGCCGGATCGGCGTCCGGCCGGAAGCGGGCGATGTTCTCGGCGATCGTGCCGGCGAGGAGGTCGACCGCCTGCGGCAGGTAGCCGATGGAGCGGCCGAGGATTTCCGGCTTCCACTGGTCGAGCGTGGCGCCGTCGAGGCGCACTTGGCCGATCGCCGGCGGCCAGATGCCGACCATGGCGCGAGCGAGCGACGACTTACCGGAAGCGGCCGGCCCGATGATGCCGAGGCCGTCGCCGGCCTTGAGGGCGAGCGTGACGCCGCGGACATTCGGTTCGCTGGCGCCGGGTGGCACCAGCGCCACACCCTCCAGCGTCAGCGCCGCGACCGGCGCCGACAAGGGCAGCGGTTCCTTCTCCGCCGGGATGGCGGCGAGGAGCGCAGCAAGGCGGCTCCAGCTGAAGCGGGCGGCGATGAAGCCGCGCCAGTTGGCGATGGCGAGCTCCACCGGGGCGAGGGCACGGGTCATCATGATCGAGCTGGCGATCATGATGCCGGCCGAGGCTTCCTGGCGGATGACCAGCACCGCGCCGACGGCGAGCAGCGTCGACTGGAGGATGAGGCGGAAGGTGCGCGACAGCGCGCCGAGGCCGCCGGCGACGTCGCCGGCGCGCGCCTGCGCCGCCAGATATCTGCCGTTGGCTTCCGCCCAGCGGTCGGCCATGGCCGGGCCGAGGCCCATGGCGCGCAGCACCTCGGCATTGCGCCGGCTTTCCTCGGCGAGCTGGCTGCGCGTCGCGGCGAAGCGCGAGGCGGTGCGGATCGGCGCGCGGCTGAGCACTTCGGTGAGGCCGGCGAGGCCGCCGAGGATCAGCGCGCCGATCAGCGCCGTGACGCCGATCAGCGGATGGAACAGGAAGCAGATGCCGAGATAGAGCGGCATCCAGGGCAGGTCGAAGAAGGCCAGCGGTCCGGTGCCGGAAACGAAGCTGCGCACGGCATCGAGGTCGCGCACCGGCTCCAGCCCGTCGCCGCCCATGCGCATGCGCAGCGGCAGCTCGACGATGGCGCGGTAGATGCGCGGGCTGACGGCGGCATCGAGGGCGACGCCGATACGGGTGACGACGCGGCCGCGCACCATCTCCAGCGCCGCCTGGAAGGCGAAGAGACCGAGCACCAGGATGGCGAGGCCGACAAGGGTCGAGACGCTGTGGCTCGGAATGACCCGGTCGTAGACCTGGAGCATGAAGAACGGCCCGGTCAGGGCGAGGATATTGACCACGCCGCTGATGGCGCCGATGCCGACAAAGGCGCGGCGATAGGAGAGAAGCGTCGCCGCCAGCTCGGAGCGCTGGGGCGGGGACGGCGCGTGGCGGGGGCGAAGGGCCATGGTTCAGCCCTGAGGCGCGGCACAGCTCGCGCTGCGCCTGGATTGGTCGGTCCGGCAGTATCCCGCACGCGCCGGCGCGCCTGATCTGGCCGTTCGGCCAGAGGCCCTGTCGCTGTCCGCCTTGTCGCCGCCGCGCATGATGCGGCCGATGCTGGCGATCAAATCCGGTTCCGCCTGCCGTGGTCGCCGATGCGATGCCGGCCGGAGGCCTCGCCGGTCGGCAATCGCACCAAAGAGCTTGGCCGGGAACTTTGATCGATCTGTGACCGCTCAGGCGACTGCTATTGCCGGACGCGCGGCAAGGCGGGCGGAGACGGCCGGCATGGGCTCGCCGAGGCGCAGCTCGGCATAGCAGGCATAGCCGCGCCATAGCCGCTCGAAGCGGAGGCCGGCGCCGGTGACCGCCGCGAGGCTCTGCAGGGCGAGATCGAGATCGCGGCGCGGCTCCACATGAAAGCGCCGCAGCCAGCCGAACTGCACGGCGCGCAAGGCGGCCGGCAGGCGCTCCATCCGGCCGAAATCGATGACGAGCAGGCGCCCGTCATCGGCAAGCATCCGCGCCGCGTGGGCCAGGGCCGCCTGCCAGGGCGGGATCATCGACAGCGTATAGGAGAAGAAGATGCGGTCGAACGCGGCGCGGCCGAAGAGAGTCCCAGGATCGAAGCGCGCCGCATCGGCCTGGGCGATGGTGATGCGGCGGCTGAGGCCGGCACGGGCGACGGCGCTGCGGGCGGTCGCCAGCATCGCGCTGGAAATGTCGAAGCCGTAGACATGCGCATCCGGATAGGCGCGCGCCGCGGCGATGAGATTGCGGCCGGTGCCGCAGCCGACCTCCAGAATCGCCATGCCCGGACCGGCGTCGAGAGCGCGAATGAGCCGGTCGCGCCCGAGCAGGTAGAACTTCCGCGTCAGGTCGTAGATATGCCGCTGATGCTGGTAGATCCGGTCCATCAGCAGTTCCGCCTCATGCGCCGCGGCCATCTCAGCCCCGGAAGATGTAAAGGTGAAAGCCGCCATAGGTGGCGGAGCGGTCCTGGAGGCCGAGGCGGTGGCTTTCCTCCGCCGCGTAGGTCCAGCGGCCGAGAAGGCTGTCGTCGAGGCGGCCGGGCAGGATGCTCGGCGCCGCGGCGGTGCGGAAGATGACACGCGCCCCCGGCGCGGCGGTGCGCGTGATCTCGCGCCACAACTCGGCAAGCTGGGTGTCGGTCATCCAGTCCTGGGCATCGAGCAGGACATAGCCGTGCAGGCTGCCATCCGCCTCGCTGCGCAGCTGTTCTGCAAGGGAGCGATGGACCACCTGAACGCGCTCCACCCGCTGGCGCAGCGCGTTGAAGTGCGACCGCTGCAGATAGGGTGGCAGCGGCCCGGCGCCGCCGGGGGCGTAGCGGCGGCCGAAGGCCTGCCAGGCAAAGTAGTTCTCCTCCAGGGGAAAGGCCGTGGCGAGGCGTTCGAGGCGATGGCGCAGGATCGCCGCCATGCCGCCGGGCATGGCGCCGGCAAGCGATTCATATTGCGCCGGCGGAATGCCGAGGCCGAACAGCGACGCCTTGGCCGAGGTCGCCCAGCGGATGAGCGGCTTGTCGAACAGCGGCGCCATGCGGGTGTGGAAGAACCGGCGCTGCTCCTCGATCGTCCGGCAGCGCTCCAGCTCGCGCGGATCGACGCCGTAGAGCCGGGCGATCCTGTGGCCGAGGCCGAGGAAGCGCCCGAACACGCCGTGATGATAGAAGCGGCGCGCGAAAAGCGTGATCCGGCGCCGGCCGAGGAGGTCGCGGGCCTGCCAGTAGGCGCGCGTCTCCGGATCGAGATGGGGCGCCAGGAAGCGGTCATAGGCGGCGACATTGCTGGAAAGGTCCGCGTCGCCGAAGAAGCGGTAATAGTCCTCATAGGCCGGCAGGTGGCGCGCCGCGGCAAGCTTCAGCCGCGTCAGCGCCACATGTGCCCGGTTGAGGTCGACCGCGATGACCTCGCCTGGATCGCCGGTGAGGTAGGAGAGAACATTGCAGCCGCCGGAGGCGATGGTGATGACGCGGCTCTGCGGCGTCAGAGCCAGGGCTTCCATGTCGACTACCGGGTCTTCCCAGATCTGCGGGTAGACCAGGTTGCGGAAGGTCAGGGTGAACAGGCGCTCCAGCAGGCCGCCGGCGGACGCCGGCTTGTGACGGTGCACGGCCGCGCTGAGGCGCATCGCAGTTGCTTGCAGAGCCGGATCGGCCAACGCGCATCCTCCCGAATCGCGATCTGATCGGCTGGGAGCTACGATCGGCGCACGACGGGTTGATGACGCCGCACGGCGGCACAGCAGTACGATCCGGTGCGGTTGTCACAATCCTGTTGCGGTGAATCACCTATCCGTCAGCCGGCGAAACAAGCTCAAGACGGCAATGCTTCAGCGCGTTGGTCCCACCCATTACCGATCGCTCTTCCTGTCCGATCTGCATCTTGGTTCGCGTGGCTGTCGGGCGGAGGCGCTGCTGGCGTTCCTGCGCCAGCATGATGCCGACACGATCTATCTTGTCGGCGACATCGTCGACGGCTGGCGCCTGCGCCGCACCTGGTACTGGCCGCAGGCGCATAACGACGTCATCCAGAAGCTGCTGCGCAAGGCACGCAAGGGGGCCCGGATCATCTATATCCCGGGCAATCACGACGAGTTCCTGCGCGACTATTACGGGACGCATTTCGGCGGCGTTGAAGTCGTCGACAAGACGATCCATGTCACCGCCGACGGCACCCGGCTCCTCGTCACCCATGGCGACCAGTTCGACGCCATCCTCCAGCTGGCGCCATGGCTGTCCAAGCTCGGCGACGGCGTGCACACTGTCGCCATCGCCGTCAGCAACGCGCTGAACGTTGTGCGGCGGCGGCTCGGGCTGACCTACTGGTCGCTCTCCGGATGGGCGAAAGGGCGGGTCAAGAACGCCGTCGCCTTCATCAGCGCCTATGAGCAGACGCTTGTCGCCGAGGCGCGCCGCGCCGGCGTCGACGGCGTCATATGCGGCCATATCCATGCGCCGGCGCTGCACGACGCGTTCGGCATCCGCTACGTCAATACCGGCGATTGGGTCGAAAGCTGCACGGCCGTGGCGGAGCACCATGACGGCCATCTCGAGCTGATCGTCTGGCGCGACATGGGCCGGCGGATCGAGCCTCCTCCCGTCGACGCAAGCGATGCCCGCGCCGCGGCCTGACCTCGTCATCGTCACGGATGCCTGGGAGCCGCAGATCAATGGCGTCGTGCGGACGATCCAGAATCTCGTCCCGCAGCTGGCGTCGCTCGGTTGCCGCGCGGCGCTGCTGACGCCGGCCGAGTTCCGCACCTTTCCCTGCCCGACCTATCCGGAGATCGCCCTGGCGGCGCCGCCGCCCGGCGCGGTCGGCCGGCGGCTGGCCGACATGGCGCCGGACCATATCCATATCGCCACCGAAGGGCCGCTCGGCTGGGCGGCGCGGCGCTGGTGCCTTGCCGCCGGCCGCGCTTTCACGACCAGCTATCACACGCGCTTTCCGGAATATCTGGAGACGCGGTTCCGCATCCCGCCGGCCTTCGTCTATGCCCTGCTGCGGCGCTTCCACAATGCCGGCAGCGCCTGCATGGTGGCGACGCCCAGCCTGGAGGCCGAGCTCGCGGCACATGGCTTTCGGTCGCTGCGGCGCTGGACCCGGGGCGTCGACAGCGCCCTGTTCCGGCCGCGCCCGTATGATGGGCTGATGCCCGACCTGCCGCGGCCGCTGTTCCTGTCGGTCGGCCGGGTGGCGCCGGAAAAGAACCTGCCGGCCTTTCTCGACCTCGACCTGCCGGGCTCCAGGATCGTCGTCGGCGACGGTCCGGCGCTGGCGGGCCTGCGCCGCCGCTATCCCGGGGTGGTGTTTCTCGGCGCCCGCACCGGCGACGAGCTTGCCCGGCTCTATGCCGCGGCGGATGTCTTCGTCTTTCCCAGCCGCACCGACACGTTCGGCGTCGTGCTGCTGGAGGCGCTTGCGTCGGGTCTTCCCGTCGCTGCCTATCCGGTCACCGGTCCGCTCGACATCGTCGGCAATAGCGGCGCCGGCGTGCTTTCCGAGAATCTGCGCGGCGCTGCCATGGCGGCGCTTTCCGTCGACCGGAGCCTCTGCCGACGGGTCGGAGAGCGCCACGCCTGGCGGACCAGCGCCGAGCAATTCCTCGGCAATCTGGTGCCGGCCCTGCGTTCCGATGCCGTTGCGGCCTGACCGATATATACCTTGTAGGTCAATGGCTTATACGCCGCCGCCCACTGTCATAAAACTGTGATCTGCCTGACATCTGATCGTTAAGGAGGAATCCTAGGGTCCGCCCGCGATCGGGGCGGCAATCGGAAAACCGGCCCGCGCGAAATCCGACAGGGAGATTGAACGTGAAGATCACGGCGCTTACCAGCCTGGTCGCGGTGGCTCTGGTCTCGACGACTGTGGTCGGCCATGCCCAGACGCGTAACCAGATCCGCATCGTCGGCTCGTCGACGGTGTTCCCCTACACCCAGGCCGTGGCCGAGCAGTTCGCCAACGCCACGGGCAATCCGGCCCCGGTGGTCGAATCCACCGGCACGGGCGGCGGTTTCAAGGTCTTCTGCCAGGGGATCGGCGTCGACCAGCCCGACCTTACCGGTGCATCGCGCGCCATGAAGGCGTCCGAATACAAGGCCTGCCAGGACAGCGGCGTCACCAGCATCACCGAGATCCTGCTCGGTTATGACGGCCTCTCCGTCGCCCATTCGATCAAGGGCCCCGACCTCAACCTGACCAAGGCGCAGCTGTGGCTGGCCCTGGCCGCCAAGGTCCCGGTCGACGGCGCGATCGTCGACAATCCCTACAAGATGTGGAACGAGATCGACCCGTCGCTGCCGGCGAGCCCGATCACCGTCTTCGGCCCGCCGCCGACCTCCGGCACGCGTGACGCCTTCGTCGAATTGGTGATGGATGTCGGCTGCAACACCTTCCCGGAAGTGAAGGCGCTTGAGGGCGACGAGCATACCCAGGTCTGCCAGCGCATGCGCCAGGACGGCCCGTTCATCGAGGCCGGCGAGAACGACAACCTCATCGTCCAGCGTCTCGAGACCGACGCCAACGCCCTCGGCATCTTCGGCTACTCCTTCCTCTACGAGAACCAGGACAAGCTGAAGGACGTCGCCATCGAGGGCATCGAGGCGACCAAGGAAACCATCGCCGACGGCACCTATCCGATCTCCCGGCCGCTGTTCATCTACGTCAAGAACCAGCACCGCGGCGTGATCCCCGGCTTCGAGGACTTCATCCAGGAATATGTCTCCGAGGAAGCGCTTGGCGCCGACGGCTATCTCTCCGAGCGCGGCCTCGTCGCGCTGTCGCCGGAGAAGCTGAAGGAGACCCAGGACGCGGCCATCAACGGCACGCCGATGGCCGCCCCCGGCGCCTGAGCTCCAATCCGATAACGGGCTGCCGCGCCTGACGTGCGGCAGCCTCTCCCGCCCACCGCCCCTTCAATAGACAAGCGACGCCGCGATGATCGGCCTGGCCTTCCTCCTCATCCTGCTGATGTCGCTGGTCGCCTATTTCGTCGGCCGCACCACCGGCAAGGGCTTCATGCGCACCGCCAATTCCGGCGAGAAGGTGCATTCGCTGCCCGGCTATCACGGCCTCTTCGTCGCGGCATGGGTCGGCATTCCGGCCGCCATCCTGCTGCTGCTGTGGCTGGCTCTCAGCGGCACGGTCCTCGACCGGCTGATCGTCGCCAGCCTGCCGGCGTCGCTGACCGACGCGGCCTCACCGTCGCAGCTCAATCTGCTCCTGTCCGAGATCAAGAATGTCGCCGCCGGGCTGATCTTCCAGGAGCCGTCGCCCGATATCGCCGCTGCGGCGGACCGCTATCGCGGCTGGCAGCAGATCGGCGGCTGGGCGATGGTCGCTGCCGCGGCAGCGCTGATGATCGTCATCCTCTTCGTCGCCCGATCCCGCCTGGCGCGGCGCTTCCGGGCGCGCAACGCCTTCGAGCGCATCCTGTCGGGCCTGATGATCGCCTGCTCGGTGGTCGCCATCCTGACAACGGCCGGCATCGTCCTGTCGCTGGTCATCGAGGCGGCGGCGTTCTTCCGCATGGTGCCGCTGACCGAGTTCCTGTTCGGCCTCAAATGGGAGCCGCAGATCGCGCTGCGCGCCGACCAGGTGGCCGGCGCCGGGGCGTTCGGCGCCATCCCGGTGTTCACCGGTACGCTGCTGATCGCGACGATCGCCATGGTGGTGGCGATCCCGATCGGCCTCTACACCGCCATCTATCTCGTCGAATACGCCAATGACCGCCTGCGTTCGGTGGTCAAGCCGGTGCTGGAGATCCTGGCCGGCATCCCCACGGTCGTCTACGGCTTCTTCGCCGTCCTGTGGGTGGCGCCGGCGATCCGCAATGCCGGCAGCGCCATCGGCATCGCGACGTCGCCGAACAGCGCCCTTGCCGCCGGTCTGGTCATGGGCATCATGATCATCCCGTTCATTTCCTCGCTCTCCGACGACGCCCTGCGCGCCGTGCCGCGCGCCATGCGCGACGGCTCGCTCGCCATGGGGGCGACGCGGGCCGAGACGATGCTCAAGGTGCTGCTGCCGGCGGCGCTGCCGGGCATCATGGGCGGCATCCTCCTCGCCGTCAGCCGCGCCATCGGCGAGACGATGATCGTCGTCATGGCCGCCGGCCTGATCGCCACCCTCACCTTCAACCCGATCGACAGCGTGACCACCGTGACGGTGCAGATCGTCACCCTGCTGATCGGCGATTCCGAATTCGACAGTCCAAAGACGCTGGCTGCCTTTGCGCTCGGACTTATCCTCTTCGTGGTGACGCTGGTTCTCAACGTCATCGCCCTGCAGATCGTCCGCCGCTACCGTGAGAAATACGAGTAGGCCGATGAGCACCACGATCGCCGCGATATCCACCGGGGTCGGTTCGCCGTCCGGAGCGCTCAACCGGCGCCGCCGTTACGCCGCCGAGGCCCGCCTGCGCATCGCCGGCCTCGTCGCCATCATCGTGGCGATAGGCCTTCTCGCCATCCTCCTGGCGACGCTCGTCTTCGGCGGGCTCACGGCCTTCCGCCAGACGATGGTGACGGTCGACTTCCCCATCTCGGCCGAGCATGTGAAGGCCGATGACGTCGCCAAGGGGAACTGGCGCGCGGTCGTCCGCGATGCGATCGGTGCGATGGTCCCGGAGGCGAAGGACAATCCCGCCGCGCTGCGGGCGGCCTCGTCGATCCTCACCAACAATGCCCAGTTCATGGTGCGTGACGCGGTCGTCGCTGATCCCAGCCTGATCGGCCGAACCGTCACGCTGACGATTCCCGCCGCCGACGCCTTCGACCAGGTCTACAAGGGGATCACCCCGCGCGACGTCCCGGAGAGCCAGCGCAAGCTGAGCGACCTGCAGCTCGGCTTCTTCGATGAGGTCATCGCCGAGGGGCGCGTCAGCAAGCCCTTCAACTGGGCGCTTCTCTTCAACGCCGACAGCCGCTTCCCGGAACTGGCCGGGCTTGCCGGGGCCATTGTCGGCTCGTTCTATCTCGTCCTCGTCGCCTTCCTGGTGAGCTTCCCGCTCGGCGTCGGGGCGGCCATCTATCTCGAGGAATTCGCCCGCAAGAACCGCTGGACGAACTTCATCGAGGTCAACATCAACAACCTCGCCGCCGTGCCGTCGATCGTCTTCGGCCTCCTCGGCCTGGCGGTGTTCATCAATTTCTTCAACCTGCCGCGATCGGCGCCGCTGGTCGGCGGCCTGGTGCTGGCGCTGATCATGCTGCCGACGATGATCATCGTGACGCGCGCCTCGCTGAAGGCAGTGCCGCCCTCCATCCGCGAGGCGGCCTTCGGCATCGGCGCCTCCAAGCACCAGATGGTGCTGCATCACCTGCTGCCGCTGGCGCTGCCGGGCATCCTGACCGGCACCATCATCGGCATCGCCCATGCCTTCGGCGAGACGGCGCCGCTGCTGCTGATCGGCATGAACGCCTTCATCACCAGCCCGCCGGGCGGCATTCTCGACGCCTCGACGTCGCTGCCGACGCAGATCTTCATCTGGGCCGACAGCCCCGAGCGCGGCTTCGTCTCGCGCACCTCGGCCGGCATCCTGGTGCTGCTGGTCTTCCTCATCATCATGAACGCCGTGGCGATCTTCCTGCGCCGCCGGCTGGAACGCACCTGGTAGTCTGCGGAGTGGAACGGATGAACGAAATTCCCGGCACCATGTCGGTCGCCAGCGCAGTCACCCCGGCCCCTGTCCCGGCCGACGGGGTGAAGGTCAAGGCAGAGGACGTCTCTGCCTTCTATGGCGAGAAACAGGCGCTGTTCGACGTCTCGATCGACATCCTGGAGCGCTCGGTCACGGCCTTCATCGGCCCGTCCGGCTGCGGCAAGTCGACCTTCCTGCGCTGCATCAACCGCATGAACGACACGATCGAGGGCGCCCGCGTCAGCGGCCGGCTGACCCTCGACGGGCGCGACATCTACGACCCGGACCTCGATGTGGTGGAGCTGCGGGCGCGTGTCGGCATGGTGTTCCAGAAGCCGAACCCGTTCCCCAAGTCGATCTTCGAGAATGTCGCCTACGGGCCGCGCATTCACGGTCTCGCCCACGGCAAGGCCGAGCTTGAGGAAATCGTCGTCAGCAGCCTGCGCCGCGCCGCGCTGTTCGAAGAGGTGAAGGATCGCCTGCACGAGCCTGGCACCGGCCTCTCCGGCGGCCAGCAGCAGCGCCTCTGCATCGCCCGCGCCATCGCCGTCAGCCCGGAGGTGATCCTGATGGACGAGCCGTGCTCGGCCCTCGATCCGATCGCCACGGCCAAGATCGAGGAGCTGATCGACGAGCTGCGGCAGAATTTCACCATCATCATCGTGACGCATTCGATGCAGCAGGCGGCGCGTGTGTCGCAGCGCACGGCGTTCTTCCATCTCGGCAACCTGGTGGAAGCCGGGGTGACCGAGCAGATCTTCACCAATCCGCACGACAAGCGCACCCAGGACTACATCACCGGGCGCTTCGGCTAGGACATTCAGGAGCGGCCATGGCCGACCAGCAGCACATCGTCACCGCGTTCGACCAGGAGCTCAGCGAGCTCAGGCGCGCCATCGCCGAGATCGGCGGCCTGGCGGAGCAGCTTGTCGACCGTTCCATCATGGCGCTGACCCGCATCGACGGTGAAAGCGCCGAAGGCGTCATCGAGGACGACAAGCGCGTCGATGCCATGCAGCGCGAGGTGGAGGAGAAGGCGATCCTCATCATCGCCCGCCGCCAGCCGATGGCCCGCGACCTGCGCGAGGTTGTGGCGGCGATGCGTATTTCCGCCGACCTGGAGCGCGTCGGTGATCTCGCCAAGAACATCGCCAAGCGGGTCATCGCCCTGCAGGGCCAGTTCCAGCCGCAGTCGCTGATGCACGGCGTCCAGCATCTGGCCGAGCTCAGCCAGGAGCAGCTGAAGAACACGCTCGACGCCTATGCCAGCCGCGACCTCGACGAGGCGATGCGCGTCTGGCACCGCGATCAGGAGGTCGACGCGCTCTATACGTCGCTCTTCCGCGAGTTGCTGACTTACATGATGGAAGACCCGCGCAACATCACCTACTGCACGCATCTTCTCTTCTGCGCCAAGAATATCGAACGCATCGGCGATCACGCCACGAATATAGCTGAGACGGTCTATTACCTGATCACCGGCACGACGCTGACCGACGAGCGGCCGAAGAAGGATCGCAGCAGCCTGACTACGCTGGAATACCCCAAGGATTGACGAGGAGGCTGAGCGGTTCGGATGGAAACCGGTCTGCAGGTGCGGGCGGAAAGGAGGCAGGACTTGGCGCCGAAGGTCATGGTTGTGGAAGACGAGGAGTCGCTGGCGCTCCTGCTGCGCTACAATCTCGAGGCGGAAGGCTACGAGGTCGATACCGTCATGCGCGGCGACGAGGCGGAGATCCGCCTGCGCGAGGTGACGCCCGACCTGCTGCTGCTCGACTGGATGCTTCCCGGCATCTCCGGCATCGAGCTCTGCAGGCGCCTGCGCACCCGCGAGGAGACGCGGTCGCTGCCGATCGTCATGCTGACGGCGCGCGGCGAGGAGTCGGAGCGCGTCCGCGGCCTGGCCACCGGCGCCGATGACTATGTCGTGAAGCCGTTCTCCGTGCCGGAGCTGATGGCGCGCGTCCGCGCCATCCTGCGCCGCGCCCGGCCGGAGGCGATCGCCTCGATCCTCAAGGCGGGCGACATCGAGCTCGACCGCGAGACGCATCGCATCCGGCGCGGCAGCCGCGAGCTGCATCTCGGGCCGACCGAATTCAAGCTGATGGAATATCTGATGCGGGTGCCCGGCCGGGTGTTCACCCGCGAGCAGCTGCTCGACGGCGTCTGGGGCCGCAATGTCTATGTCGACGAGCGTACCGTCGACGTCCATGTCGGGCGCCTGCGCAAGGCGATCAATCGCGGCCGCTCGCGCGATCCCATCCGCACCGTCCGCGGCGTCGGCTATGCCTTCGACGAGGAGTTCGGCTGAGCATCATCCACAGCCACTCCCTGCCGATCCGCCTCCGGGCGGAGCCGGAGTCTGGCGGGCTCACATTGTTGCCCGTTTTGGGACGTATGGGTGCCCGCCTTCGGAGAGGCGACGCAAACCCCTTGGAAGGAGGCCGCCATGAATATGGTGTCGGCCGTTAAGTCCCTGCGCCGCTATGCCAGGGCATTGACGCTTTCACAGCGCGTCGGAGACCGGATCGTTCAGCGCACTCTGCGGGCCGCGATGGAGCGGATGCCCGGCGGTGACGTTCACGCCGGCCTGTTCCGTATTTTTCATCAGGTATGGCAGGGCGAGCAGGCGACATTCCTCGACGCCGACGGATCGGTTCTTGTCGACCGCCGTCTGAGCCGGCTCGGCCACAGCGAAAGGGCCGTGCTGCTGCTGACCTGCATGGAGGAGTTTCCCCTGACGGTCACGGCGATGATCCTTGGAAGGCCGCTTGCCGAGGTCGAGGCCGACCGCGCCCGGGCGATCCAGCAGGCGACCTGGTGGCCGGAGATCGAGCCGGCGCTGCATTTGCGGCATCAGCCGCAGGCGGCCGCCTGACATCTTGCCAGCCAGACAAGGTGGGCGCATAGAGGCGACCCGCCACGACAGGAACAGGCCATGACGGATAACTGGATCGCGCTCGGCGAGCGGGTCGCCGGCACCTATCTCAGCACCCCTTTCGAAGGGGCGGTGATCGATGTCGGCTTCCCCGAAGGAGGAGGCGGCGACGCGCGCGTCTACACGATCAAGGCCGACCAGCCGATCAATGTCTCGAAATTCGAGTCGATGACGATTATGCGCCAGCGCCTGACCGCCACGCTCGCGGCCGACGGCACCAGCGTCGATCGCAAGGGCCGGCCGGACGGCATCATGGCGTTGCGGGCGGTCCGCTAGGCTCAGGACTTAATTGATCCAGAAGGGGCGATAGCTGCGATATGGTGGGGGCCTCCCCCGCTACCGCTAGTGCCGTTCCGGCCCGGCAACCTGAAGCGAGCAACTCCAGACCTACTCGCCGGCCTCGCTAATCTCGGCTTCACCGAGCAGTAGGTCGAGGCTTTTGCTCGCCCTGAAATGATCCGCCGATCGAGCCGAGGCCCGACCAACGGCCGCACTACCTCACCCCGTTGGCACCGACGATCACCACGACACCTTCCGCTGGGCGGAAGTCCATCAGCTTCACTTGGTACATTCCCCTCTCACCCCATGTGGATGCACCGCAGCTGTTGCAACCATGACTCTCAGCGGCGGCGAAGGCTATAGGGCGCCCTCAATGCCACCCAAGTACGTGTCCCATATATGATCGGAAACAGCGCGCCGATTGGCTGCCTGATCGAAGGATGCACGGTAGGAGGCGCCGCCGATGTGCAGGAAGGCACCATCTATCAAATGGTGCGGGCCAGTGACGTCGCCAGGCAGCGATAGCATCTCCCGATCTTCTGTGAAGGTGACGGTTGCCATGTCAACGTTTCGGTACAGAACAGGCCAATTACCGCCTCCGGTGTCCAATCCGAATTCGACGCGATGAATGAAATCGAGTTCGCGATCGCTGACAGCTGAGAACCGCCAGAAACAGAAACCCGCCCACAGACTCCACAGATCAGGCAATATGTGCGAGGTCTGCTTCAGTCCATAGATGTTCGTAGCGCCTATCCGCGCCGGTATGCTGAAATCCTTGACTAGAAAGCAATCGTTGTCAATGAATCCGAATATATCTGGAGCTAATGGGCGCACAACATTATAGAATATCCAGTTCATTGATATTGCGTGGGAGCGATTGGGACTCCATTCTGGATTTCGCGGAAGCGGTAAGTAGTTTACGTCGTACTTGCCACAAATCTTCTGAATCAGTTTACGGTTTTGCGAATCAGATGAATTATCCACCACGACGAGCGTCATTCCCGGTCGGTGAAGCCGCCACGACGCCACCAGAATCTCGATCACCCAGGGGGTGTTAAAGGCGATGGAAAAGCAGACGTTCTTGGCCCCATGTTTTTGTAGGTCTGCTACCAGACGCTTGGCTTGTGGATGCCCGCGGGACCGAAAGTAGCGATCAATCAGAATGTTCCGGTGGGCCTTCAATCGCCGGATAATCGTGTTGTGGTTGAGGGGGCGACCCATCCTTTTCAGCGCCCGCGCGTTCACAGGAGGCGCCTGCGCTGATCAGTATCAACCGCCTCAACAACCGGGTCCCACCTGGCAGGTCTTCGCGGCCGATATGCCGGGGTGCGGATCCACGGTGTGTAGTTCATGACAGCCGCCTCCGGCGCCGAAGACGGTTCGGCAGCCGACGCAGCAAGCGGCACCATCGCCGGAAAGGCGATGGCGATCGTGCGGTAGAGCATGGCCCAGCCCCCGTTGGGCCGCATCTCTCGTCAGAATGGCAGAACAGCCGCGCTCACGCTAGCCGAGCATCAAGCGGCTTTGAGCGGCTTCCCCATTATGGCTGGTTATTTCCCCGTCAGTATCAACAGCGGAGACCGGGACCGCCGGAGGCGCGCGAAGTCGTCGCGTTAAAACACAGGATTGCTCCCGCCATTACGCTAATCCTGACCGGCAAAGCCCTAGGTTAGCAGGCGATGATGCTCGCGCTGTATTCGGCGAGGCGCATGACCTGGGTCGTGGCCTCGACGGGCGCGCGGTAGGCGCCGCGGCCGTATTCGGCATTGAGATCGGCCCGGTAGGCCTTGAAGAAGGCGTCGACCAGCGGCGGCCCGACAAGGCCGGTTGCAGTGAGTTCGTCGCTTTCGGCGGCATAGTCCAGGCGTATGGCGGCCAGCGGCGAGGTCGCTGGGCCGGCGACGACCCTTGCGCCGCTGGCGGCGTCATAGCGGCTGCCATGGGCGCAGCAGCCGATGATTTGCCGGCGATCCGCTCCTTCGCCTTCGGCCGCGTAGGTGACGAAGCTCGTCCGACGGCTGTCGTAGGAGAAGGCGTGGGCGCAGACCGCAAGATAGGCGACGACGGCGCCGTCCGGCCCGACGCCCCCGGGCCAGCCGGCCGGGGCCGCATCGGGCGCCTGGGGATGGCCGAGCCGCAGCAGCAGGCACGGCGTGCTGACATGCGGGTAGAGGAAGACGTAATTCTCGTCGGGCACCAGCGTTGCCGCCTTGAGCGGCGCGCCGGCGGCGTCGACGAGCTTCGCCCGCGGCGCGGTATCCTCGGCCAGCGCCGTCGCGACAAGGCGCGCGCAGGCGACGGCCACGGCGCCGAGACCGCCGGCCAGCAGCAGCCGGCGGCGGTCCTCGTCTGGTCCGGACATGAGCGGCCTCAGCCGGCGCCGAACATGTCGCGGTAGAGGCCCTCGCCCCATTCGCGGGCTGCGGCGGCGACGGCGGCCGAACGGGTATTGTCCAGCTCCACGTCGGTGAAGGTGAAATCCTCCTTGTTGTAGCGCGCCTTGACGACGATCGCCTCTTCCGGCGTGCCGTTGACCATCGAGTAGCAGATGGTCTGCGGGCTTTCCCAGTCGATGTCGCGGCCGGCCTCGACGGCGGCGATCAGCCTGGCGACGTAGTGACCCTCGGTATTGGCCGTGTTGCCCGACTTGGAATAGGCCATGGGCCGGCAGTCGCCGGTGACGTAGCAGGTGTGATCGCCCTTGGCCCAGTATTTGAAGGTGTCGATATCGGCCTCCATCTGCGGGCTGTTCGGATCGTTGAGGCCGAGATCCTCGATCAGCTTGGCGGCGCGGACGCGCGGATAGATGGCGGCATCGTCGAAGCTGATCGTGTCGAAGTCGGTCGTCACGGTCTTGCCCAGCGGATCGACCGACTGGATCGTCGTCGACGGCTGGTAGTCAATGATGTCGCCGTAGAGCTCGCTGAAGGCGGCGAGGAAACCGGGCGCCTTGGGCGCGAAAGGCTGGGCGTTGGGGTCGAGCAGCACGATCTTGCCGGCAATGCTGTTCTTCTGGAAATAGTTGGCGATCATGCAGGCGCGCTCATACGGCGCCGGCAGGCAGCGATAATTGCCGGTCGGCACCGTCAGCAGGAACGTGCCGCCCTCGAATTCGGCCAGCTTGCGGCGGATCGAAAGATGCTCGGAGCCCGGCTTGAAGCCGGCCGGAAAGTTCTGCGCACAGGCGATCGCCAGCGCCGGGTCGTCCAGGCCGAAGGCGGCGTAGTTGTAGTCAATCCCCGGCGCCAGGACGATATACTGATAGTCGATATAGCCCTCGCTGGTGAAGGCGCGCTTCGTCTCGCGGTCGAGGTCGATCAGCTTTCCCTGCAGCCAGACATAGCCGCCGTTGCGGGCCGCATCGATATAGGAATGCTGCAGCGTCTCGAGGCTGATCAGGTCGTCGAGCCAGAGATTGCTGAGAAAGCACGACATGTAGGTGGCGTTCGGCTCGACGAGCACGACGTCGAAGGCCGGATTCTCCTTCTTCAGGTATTTGGCGATCGTCACGCCGGACGAGCCGCCGCCGACGACGACGCAGCGCGGGCCGGTCGCGGCGGGCAGTTCGGCAGGACGTCCGGTCCGTCCGCTCTGTGCTGCGGCTGCCGGGCGGACTGCGGCCAGCGTTGCCGCGCCGGCCGCAACAGCAGCGGCGCCGCCGCCGGACATGCGCATGAACTGGCGTCGGTCGAGACGCGGTGAATCCTTCCCCGAAGCTGAAGACATCACTTTCCTCCCTCGTGCGGCCAGCATCAGCGCTTCGGCCAGCTTCGTTCGATGCCCTTAGTTTTGCAACGGCGCTGTTGACCCTCGGCACGGCCCGGCAATAAATAACTCAATGGTTTTGTATCTGTGGGGTTATTCGTGATGGCGTCTGCGGCACAACTCGATGCCACTTTCGCGGCGCTCGCCGATCCGACACGGCGCGCCATCCTGGCTCGCCTGGCGCTCGGCGACGCCTCGGTCCTGGAACTGGCGGAGCCTTTCGCGATGAGCCAGCCGGCGGTTTCCAAGCACCTCAAGGTGCTGGAGCGGGCAGGGCTCATTTCGCGCCGCCGCGACGCGCAGCGGCGGCCGTGCCATCTGGAGGCGCAGCCGCTCGCCGAGGCGACAGACTGGCTGGAGCGATACCGGCTTTTCTGGGAAGCCGCCTATGATCGGCTCGACGCCGCGCTGGAGGCGGAGATGGCGCAGGAGAGAAAGGCTCTGCCGCGCCGCAAGCCGCGGACCTAGGCCTCGCCCAGGAAAGGGAAGTGAGGACGACGAGGCGCCAGCTGGGGCGTTGGGGAAGAAAGCGTCCCGTCGTCCTCGGGCGAAGCCTCGAACTCGAAACTCTCGCCTTGCGGCACACAAGCGCCGATGACGCGGCTTGGTTCCGCGGCTCAGGCTTCGTCCGCCGCCATGACCTCCTCGAGCCGGTCGTAGCTCATCGCCACGCCGTCGTTCATGCCGGTGCGGATCGCCCCGTCGCGGGCTTCTCGGGTCTCGAAAAGCATCACCGAACTCAACGTCGTCCGGCCGTCCTGCTCGTCCAGGGTAAGGGTGATCACCGCCTCGCCGTCGAAGCCGTCCATCCTCTCGGTCTGGACGATGCGGCTTGGCGCGACGATCTCGCGGAATTCGCCGCGCGAGCCGAAGGACGTACCGTCGGCATCGTTCTGCCAGACGTAGCGGTAGCTGCCGCCGACGCGGAGATCGATCTCGCAGACCGGCATGCTCCAGCCCGGCGGCCCGAGCAGCCAGCGCTTCACATGGTCGGGCCTGGTGTGGAAATCGAAGATGAGGCGCGCCGGCGCCTCGAAGACGCGCGTCACCTTCACCTCGCGGTCGGACGGCAGGCTGACGTCGAGGGGTTTGGCCATGTTGCTCTCCTCCTGCAGCGTGCCGTCGGCACGCTCTCAACGCATATGATCCACTTGTTATATAACCGATATATTATGTACTGAGTCAACCGCCTCTTGAATGCGATCGGCAATCGGCACAAGGATCAGGCGGGGCTTTCTGGGCAGGGGATCGTCCAATGATCAGTTTCGGGCAACCGGCCATCTGGCGCGCCGTCGGGCTCGGCCTCGTCCTGGCAGCGACGATGGACGCCGCGTCGGGACAGCAGAATTCGCACAGCTTCCCGATCGACTTCGTCCATTCGGCGAAGTCGGAGGCCGTTCAGCAGCCGCGGACGCGGGTCTATCACGGCGACGTCGCCGGGGAGGGCGCCTGGCCGTGGCAGGTGGCGCTGCTCAAGCACGATGCCAGCGAGACGATGTTCAACCGCCAGTTCTGCGGCGGCAGCCTGATCACGCGCAGCTGGGTGCTCACCGCAGCGCATTGCGTCTTCGACGAGGATGACGAAGGCAAGGCCGTTCCGACAAGTGCGGGCGACCTCGACATTCTGGTCGGCACCAATCTCCTGATGGACGGGCAGGGTGAGGTGCTGCCGGTGGCGGCCGTGCATCCGCATCCGGCCTACGATCCCGGTTCCATGGACAACGACGTGGCGCTGATCGAGCTGTCGCGGCCGGCCGAGGCGCCTGGCGTGCGGCCGGTGCAGCTGCCGACGCCGGCGATCGAGCCGGCGATCGCGCCGTCCGGCATGCCCGCCACCGTCGTCGGCTGGGGCGAGCTCGACACCGGCGAATATCCCATCGACCTGCGCCAGACGAACATCACGGTGATGGACAATGCGTCGTGCAACGCGACGCTGGTGGCGCGCAAGGCGACCGACGCCAAGAAGGAGTTCGACAGCCTGGCGGAAAGCCTCGGCGCCTCAGACAGCGTCGCGCGCCAGGCCTGGGAGCTGCTGGTCGCCGGCGCCTCGCCGCGCATCACGCCGAACATGCTGTGCGCCGGCTATACCGACAACCGGCCGCGCGGCTCGTGCCGCGGCGACAGCGGCGGACCGCTGATGGTCCAGCTCCCCGACAGCAGCTGGCTGCAGATCGGCGTCGTCAGCTGGGGCGACATGACGGCAAACGATGTCGGCTGCGAAAGCGAAGGCAATGTCGCCGCCTATTCGCGCGTCGCCAATTATGTCGAATGGATCCAGTCGGTCATCCTGGCCCCGGCGACTCCCAGCGCGTTGCCGCCGCTCGAAACGCCGCGGTGAGCCGCATGGCGACCTCCGTGCAGCAGCAGATCTCGGTCATTACGCTCGGCATAGCCGATCTCGGCCGTTCGCGGCGCTTCTACGGCGACGGCTTCGGCTGGACACCCGTCTTCGAGAACGAGGAGATCGCCTTCTACCAGATGAACGGCCTGGTCTTCGGCACCTGGCTCAGGCAGGCGCTGGAGGCCGACATGCGCCGGCCGGCGCCGGACGAGCCCGGCGGCTTTTCCCTGGCGCACAATGTTGCGACGGCCGTGGACGTGCAGCCGCTGATCGACCGCCTGGTGCAGCATGGCGGCACGATGCTGCGGCCTGCCGAGGCGCCGCCGCATGGCGGGATGCGTGGCTATGTTGCCGATCCCGACGGACATGCGTGGGAGATCGCCTGGAACCCGTCCTGGCCGATCAGTCCGCAAGGCCATGTCACATTCGCCGTCTAGCTTTTCGATAGCCGGACAGACATCTGACAGCATGATGGGGCTTCTTCTGGCCGAGCCTCGATTGCGCCGCCCGGTCCGATGGTGCGGCCAACAATGGAAATGATTCCCGATGACCAGCCCCGAGATGTTCAGGCTCGGCATGCGCCGCCTCGCTGCCGGCGTCTGCCTGATCACCACCAGGCATGACGGGGTCTCGTACGGTCTGATCGCCACGTCGGTCGTGTCGGTCACCGGCGAGCCGCCGACCCTGCTTGCCTGCGTCAACCGCTCGTCCAGCGCGCACGATCCCCTGGCCCTGTCGCGGTTTTTCTGCGTCAATGTCCTCGCCGGCGCCCAGCGCGACCAGGCGCTGATCTTCAGCAGTTCGCCGTTGCGGGCGCAGCGCTTCCAGTCCGGCACCTGGACGACGCTGGAGACCGGAGCGCCGGTGCTCGAGGATTCGCTGGCGGCCTTCGACTGCCAGGTCGCCGAAGCGATGGTGCATGGCACGCACACCATCTTCATCGGGACGATCCTCAAGGTTCGTCTGTGGAACACGGCGCTCGAGCCGCTTCTCTATGTCGACGGCCAGTATCGGCGGGTCGGCGAGATCACCGACAGCGCCGCCTGAGCGGTTCGGACCTTACTGCGCCGCCTCGTCGCGTTCCTCTTCCAGGGACGTCTGGCCGACGCGGTCCGGCGTCCAGCCGGCCATCACCGCCTGTTCCAGATCGAGCTGCTCCAGCAGCGTCCGCATGATCTCGTCATCCAGGCCGCCATCGTCGCGCGCCTTGATGAGGGCGGCGCGCTGCGCCTCGAGAATGGCGCGGCGAAGCTCCAGCGTCGCCTGGCTGGTGGCCAGCCGCATCGCCTTGGCGTCCTCGCCGCCATCGGGCAGCGCCTGGATGGCCGCAGCGCGCTCGAGCATCGACTGGGCGATGCGGCGCGCATCGGCGGAGGGATGCGACTGCACGAAGCTGTTGGCCGTCGCTGCGGCGGCTTCCCGGACCAGGACCTGCGCCTTGCGGAACTGGGCGCGCTCCTCCTCGACCTCCTCCGGATCGCTGATGTCGAGGCGCCGGATGAGCCAGGGCAGGGTCGCGCCCTGGATCAGCAGCGTGCCGATCGTCACCACGAAAGCGATGGCCTGGATGGCGGCGCGGCCGGGAAAGGGCGCGCCGCTGACAGTGGCGAGCGGCACACCGGCGGCCGCTGCGAGCGTTACGACGCCGCGCATCCCGGCCCAGGAGACGATGAGGTTTTCCTTCCAGGTCAAAGGCTTCGGCAGGAGGCGCGATGGGCGCCGGCGCCATTGCATGGATTGCCGCGCCCGCCGCCGGCGGGCAGCCGACCAGGCGCTGAACTGGACCCAGGCGATGCGCACCAGGATGACCGCCAGCAGGATGAGGCCGGCGGCGCCGAACAGGCGGAGGGGATCGTAGCCGGCCTCGCGTGCATCCTCGATGACGAAGCGCAGCTGCAGCCCGATATAGGCGAAGGTGAAGGCTTCCAGCAGCGCCGACACCGTCTTCCAGACTTCGCGTTCCTGGATACGGGTCTGGTAGTTTGCCTCGGCGGCATTGTGGCCGAGCGAGAAGCCCGCCGCCACCACGGCGATGACGCCGGAGGCGTGCAGTTCCTCGGCCACCAGATAGGCAGCGAAGGGAACGATGATGCCGGCCACCGTCGCCATGGTGGCATTGGCGAGGCGAAGCTTGATCCATTGCACGACGACGCCGATGGCGAGGCCGACGAGGACGCCGACCACGGCGCTGTAGAGGAAATACAGCGCGGCGTTGCCGATGAAGAGATGCGTGCCGGTGACGGCGGCGGCCGTGAAGCTGAACAATGTCAGCGCGGCGGCGTCGTTGATGAGACTTTCGCCCTTGAGGACGGTCATCAGCCGCTTCGGCAGGTGCAGCTCGCGGCCGATGGCGACCGCCGCCACCGCATCGGGCGGCGAAACGATTGCCGCCAGGACGAGGGCCGCCGGCAGGGTCAGCTCCGGAACGACAAGTGCGGCGATCACGCCGACGGCGACCGTCGTGACGCCGACCAGGACGATGCCGAGATTGGCGATCTCGCGCAGCCGGCGCATGAAGCTGATGAAGGAGAACTCGATGGCCGCCGAATAGAGGAGCGGCGGCAGCACGATGCTGAGGATGATATGCGGCTCGAGCTCGAGCTCGGGCAGATCGGGCAGGAAGGAGGCGCCGAGGCCTAGCAGGGCGATCAGCAGCGGCGCCTGGATGCCCCGGCGCTCGGCGATGATGGTGATCCAGATCGCCGCGATGATGACGATGAGCAGGTGTGAAAACGCCAAGCTCGGTCTCCTGCCTGTCAATCAGGCAGGCGAATATACCGGGCTCGGGCGGCGATGCCGAGGAGGGGCATCACGGCTCAGACGAAATAGTCGGCGTCGGAGAAGCGCAGCGTCTCGATGCCGGCGAGGAGGTCGGTGCCGAGATCGCCATTGCCGGGATCGAGGTCGGTGACCTGGAGATAGGCGCCGCGCTGTTCGATCAGGAAATCGTCGCGCAGGCCCGTGAAGATGGCGATATCGGCTCCGTCCTCGCCGTAATAGCGGTCATTGCCGACGTCGATGAAGAACAGGTCGTCGCCGCTTCCGCCGGCGACGAGGTCGTTGCCCTTGCCGCCGTTGAGCGTGTCCCTGCCGTCGCCGCCATTGAGGCGATCGTCGCCGTCGCCGCCGAGGAGCCGATCGCTGTCGCCATTGCCGAACAGCTCGTCATTGCCGCTGCCGCCGTCGAGCACTTCCCGCCCGCGGTCGCCGCCGACCAGTCGGTCGCCGCCGCCCTCGCCGTAAAGCGTGTTGGCGCCGTCCTCGCCATAGAGCGCGTCGTTGCCGTCGCCGCCGAACAGCGCATCGGCTCCGTCGCCGCCGCGCAGAGTGTCGCGGCCGCTGTCGCCATGCAGCGTGTCGTCGCCGCCGAGCCCGATGAGGATGTCGTCGCCATCGTGGCCGAACATCGTGTCGGCCCGACTGGTGCCGGTCAGCTGGTCGTTGCCGGTCGTTCCGTGGCGGGCGCCGTCGCGCGGCACGACCGTGACATTGCCGGCATCGGTGATGTGCACCTTCCAGGCCTGGCCGCCATAGGCGACGTCAATGGAATAGCCGTTCGCCGTGGCGGTCGCGTTCAGCGTCAGGTCGTCGGCGGCGTTCTGCGAGGTGCCGAAGGCCGAGACGAACCAGGCATCGGCAGCCGTTTGACGCGCCACCTCCAGCACCGGGGCCGGCGTCGCCGTGTACTGGCCCGACGTCACCCAGCCTTGGGGGCGGTCGCCGAGGCGCCCTTCGATGACCGCGTAGGTCGCTGCACCGCTGGTCGCGAAGGCCGTATCGACGAAGACATTGCCGATGCGGAACTCGCCGTCCGGAGCGGCATCGACGCCGGTCGCCTTCGGATCGAAATGCCAGTTCACCTCGTAGCGATGCGAACGGCCGGTGGTGTTGTCGGCCGCATCGAGGATGAGGGTGGGGCCACCCTTGATGACCAGGACATCGCGGGTGACCGAAATGCCGGGATAGCCGCTCTGGCTGGCCGAGGCGAAGGAGAAGATGTCGTTGTCGGCCAGCCGGCGCACCCGCGTGTCGGCGTCGAAGCTGGTATTGTCGACGACGAGGACATTGTGGGCTTCGGAAGTATTGAAATAGGCCGTCTTGAACGGCGCCGGCAGGTCCGGAAGCTCCGGAGCATGATCGTAGCTGTAGGGCCCGCCCGAGTCGACGAGGATCGGCTGGCCGAAGCTGCTCAGGATGACATTGGTGTTGTCGAAATGGCCGTGCGGGTAGGCGGCGGCCTTCTCGGTGACGTCGAACAGCAGGCGGGTATCGCGCGGGTCTTCCCACGCATATTCCGGCCGCATGATCACATAGCCTGAGCTGGAGTAGTCGATGAGGTCCGGCGGCCGCTCGCCCTCGGCGCCGCGGCTCAGCACCCATTCGGTCACCGGGCTCAGCTCCCGGCCGCCGGCGAGCGCATCATTGACATAGGTGACCCCGGATGGCCGCCCGTAATAGCTGTCGCCGACGGGCGCCAGATACTCGTTGCCGCTGCCGGTTGGATGCCGCGCCAGGACGTCGAATTCGAGCATGCGCTGGATCACGTCGGTATAGTCGCGCTCCAGGCCGAAGCCGTGCTCGGTGATCGACGCTTCTGCCTCCAGCATCAGGCCGAGATCGAGGCGGTCATACATCAGCGACTGCTCGCGGGTGACGCCGGTATCGAGATTGACCACCGCCCCGAGGATCTGGTCGACAGCCGCCAGTCCCTGATTCAGCAGAGCTTGCGCATCCTCCTCGAAGAAGGGCGTGCCCTCCGCATTGCCGAAGACTGTCGCATAGGAGGACAGCCCCATGGCGTGGAAGAAGCGGTGGTTGCTGTCGGCCCACATGTCCTGGCCAAGCCGGAACAGCACCTGGTCGCGGCTGTTCTCCAGGCCCTGGCGGAAGATTTCCGCCTCCGCCGGGGTGAAGGTGACGCTGGTTCCGGCGGCGTTGCCTGGCTTGAAATAGGTTTCGTAGAGATAGGAGATCGTTGCCAGGCGGAAGGCGTTGCCGCCGTCGTGCCAAGCCATGGGATTGAGCGGTTCCGACGGGTCGGGATTGTCGGTGAAATAGTCGAGGATCATCGACTTGGCGTAGTCGACGAAGTCGGGAAAGCGGCCTTCCTTGTAGGCGCCTTCGGCGGCGTAGAGCCAGCCGAGGGAATTGTAATAGAGCTGCCACGAGCGGCTGTTGAACGGGTTTTCCCGCCACGTCGGGTCGTCGGGGATCTGGAAGGCGGGGAGCGTGTCGATGATCCGCACTTCGCGCCGTTCAGCGAAGGCGTCGATCGCCGCCGGGAGGCTGTAGCGGGCCTGCTCGCGCGGCCACAGGATGACGTCGTCGAACATTTGCGGGCCTCCGCCATGACCGCCAGCGGGGCATCGCTCGCCCCATTCTTGTCCGGCTGAAGCGGCCTCTGCCTCTTCCGGACGGCAGAAGTTTGCCATCGCGAAAGGGCCGGGAATGTGACGGCAGCGTGCTGCCCGGCGCCTTAATTGCAGGCATGGGCCGGCACCCGACGATCCGTGCCCGCTAGGCAACTCCTGCCGGGATCGCGTCGGTTGTTAACACTTGGTTAACCTTAACAGACCCTTAATCGGATGCATCAGAGTCGAGGCATCCGTGACCGTCATCGCCCGTCCGCGCACATCGCTCCGCTTCCGTGGCCGCTCCCTGCTGGTCATGGTGCTGACGCCGGAGCCGCCGCTCAGCGCATGGCTGGAGGAACTGACGGCCATCGCCGAGCGGTCGGTGGGGTTCTTCACCCGTCGGCCGGTGATCCTCGACGTGTCGCTGCTGCCGCCCGACCGCACGATGCTGATGCGGCTGGTCGCCGAGCTGGCGGCGCGCGACGTGCGCGTGCTCGGTCTCGACGGTGCCCACGCGTCGGTCCTCGGCGACGGCCTGCCGCCGCTTGTCGGCGGCGGGCGCGACGGCGGGGCGGAGGAGGTCATCGACGCCCTGTCGCGGGAGACCGGCGCCAGCCGCGCCGACGCCGCACCGCGGGTCAGCTCGCTGCTGATCGACGGCCCGGTGCGGTCCGGCCAGTCGGTGGTGTTCGCGCAGGGCGACGTGACGGTGGTCGGCTCGATCGCCTCCGGCGCCGAGGTCATCGCCGGCGGCTCCATCCATGTCTACGGCACGCTGCGCGGCCGGGCGTTGGCCGGCTCCGTCGGCAATGCCGCGGCACGGGTCTTCTGCAACCGGCTCCAGGCCGAGCTGGTGGCCATCGACGGCTACTACCGCACCGCCGACGATTTCGGCGCCGATGTGCGCGATCGAGCGACACAGGCCTGGCTCGAGGGCGATGTCCTCAGGGTCGCGCCAATCAACTGAAGCAAGAACAGGGGCAGCGAAATGGCAAAGATAGTAGTGGTGACCTCGGGAAAGGGCGGCGTCGGCAAGACGACGTCGACGGCCGCACTCGGCGCCGCGCTGGCCGAAGGCGGCCAGAAGGTCGTTGTCGTCGACTTCGATGTCGGGCTGCGCAATCTCGACCTCGTCCTCGGCGCCGAGCGCCGCGTGGTCTACGACTTCATCAATGTCGCGCGCGGCGACGCCAAGCTGTCGCAGGCGCTGATCCGCGACAAGCGCCTCGATACGCTGTCGCTGCTGCCAGCCTCGCAGACGCAGGACAAGGACGCCCTCACCGCGGAAGGCGTGCAGCGGGTGATGGCCGAGCTCAGCGAGAGCTTCGACTGGGTCCTGTGCGACAGCCCGGCCGGCATCGAGCGCGGCGCGACGCTGGCGATGCGCCATGCCGACCTGGCGGTGGTGGTCACCAATCCGGAAGTCTCGTCGGTGCGCGATTCCGACCGCGTCATCGGCCTCCTCGATTCCAAGACAGAACGCGCCGAGCGCGGCGAGCGCATGGAGAAGTTCCTGCTCTTGACGCGCTACGATCCGGTGCGGGCCGGGCGGCGCGAGATGCTCGGCATCGACGACGTCCTGGAGATCCTTTCCATCCCGCTGCTCGGCGTCGTGCCGGAGAGCCAGGATGTCCTCAAGGCGTCGAATGTCGGCATGCCGGTGACGGTCGCCAGCCCGATGGGCGCGCCGGCGCGCGCCTATCGCGACGCGGCGCAGCGGCTCGACGGCGTGGTGGTGCCCTTCTCGGTGCCCAGCGACCGCAAGAGCCTGTTCGGCAAGCTGTTCGGCCGGAGGGCCGCATGAACCTGCTCAACCTTTTCTACAAGCGCCGGTCGGCCAGCGTTGCCCGCGACCGGCTGCAGATTCTTCTGGCGCATGAGCGCTCGACCTCCGAAAGGTCCGATCTCGTCGCGGTGCTGCGCGAGGAGATCCTTGCCGTCATCGCCCGCCATGTCCCTGTGGCGCGCGACAAGGTGCATGTGAAGATGGAGCACGGCCGGGCCGTCTCCATGCTGGAGGTGGAGATCGAGATCCCCACCGCCATCCAGCCGCGGCGCCAGCTGGCGCTGACCTGAACAAGGCCGGCGGCGGGGTTCCGCCGCTGCTGCCCTCCGCTCTGGCGGCTTCCGCAGCATGGCTGCCCGCCAAGGCTGCCGCGCAAAAGCGCCCCGCTTTCCTCCTTCTTTCTGAAAAAATCGCCGACTGGTGTCGATCCTGGCGCTGCTCCTTCGTCAGAGGGAATGAGCGAGGGTTGACGAGCGGTCGGCGAAGCCGGCCCCCCTCCGGCTCCGAGGAGGAGAACGACGATGCGTTTCATGGTTCTGGTGAAGGCCAATGAGGATAGCGAAGCCGGCGTGATGCCGACTGAGTCCGAACTGCGGGAAATGGGCAATTTCAACGAGCAGCTTGTGAAGGCCGGCGTCATGCTCGCCGGCGAGGGACTTCTGCCCAGCTCCAGGGGTGCCCGGATCAAGTTCTCCGGCACGGAGCGCACGGTCGTCGACGGCCCGTTTGCCGAGACGAAGGAGCTGCTGGCCGGCTTCTGGATCATCCAGGTCAAGGACATGGACGAGGCGATCGCCTGGATGAAGCGCTGTCCGAACCCGGGGCGCGGCGAGTCCTGGCTGGAGATCCGGCAGATCGCCGAGATGGAGGATTTCGGCGCCGAGATGACGCCGGAGCTCCGCGAGCAGGAGGAACGCCTGCGCGGCGAAGCCGCCCGCAAGGTTTAGGGCGATCCGCCGTGGATAAAGGCCGGACCGCTCCGCCCCGAGGGCGGAGTGGCCGCCGAGAGGTCGCTGGCGATGGCGAGAGCGAGGGCCCGGCTGATGTTCGACCGGCCGGCCTTGCCAGGTCCTGACGCCCTGGCGGGGCGGGGTTGAACTGATCGCCGGAAGGTGATGTTTCGGATGCCATGACGGCATCCGAGACCCACCGCGCCATCGAGGCAGTCTTCCGCATCGAGCGGGCCCGGCTGATCGCCGGCCTCAACCGCGTCGTGCGCGACGTCGGGGCCGCCGAGGAGCTGGCACAGGACACGCTCGTCCTGGCGCTGGAGCACTGGCCGAAAAGCGGCATCCCCGATCAGCCCGGCGCCTGGCTGATGGCGGCCGGCAAGCGGCGCGCCATCGACCGCTTCCGCCGCGCCCGGGTGCAGGAGAAGAAATACGCGGAGATCGGCCGCGATCTCGAAGCCGATCAGGAGACGGTACCGGATCTCGACGCCATGCTCGACGACGACATCGGCGACGACCTGCTGCGGCTGATGTTCACGGCGTGCCATCCGGTGCTGTCGACCGAAGCGCGCGTGGCGCTGACGCTGCGGCTGATCGGCGGCTTGACGACCGACGAGATCGCCCGCGCCTTCCTGGTTGCCGAGCCGACCGTGGCGCAGCGCATCGTGCGCGCCAAGCGGAGCCTTGCCGAATCCGGCGCCGGCTTCGAGACGCCGCGCGGCGCCGATCGCGCCGCCCGCCTGTCGTCGGTGCTGGAGGTCGTCTACCTCGTCTTCAACGAAGGCTATTCGGCCACTGCCGGCGAAGACCTGATGCGGCCGCAGCTTTGCGAAGAAGCGATGCGCCTCGGCCGCATTCTCGCCGGCATCGCCCCGGCCGAGGCCGAGGTGCACGGGCTCGTGGCGCTGATGGAAATCCAGGCGTCGCGCACGGCCGCCCGCACCGGCCCAGACGGCGAGCCGATCCTGCTCGCCGACCAGAACCGGGCGCTCTGGAACCAGCTCCTCATCCATCGCGGCCTGAAGGAGCTGAAACTCGCCGAAAAGATGGCCCCGGAGCGCGGACCCTATGCGCTGCAGGCAGCGATCGCCGCCTGTCACGCCCGTGCGGCGACGGCGGCGGCGACCGACTGGCGGCGCATCGCCTCGCTCTATGACGAACTGGCGGCGCGCATGCCTTCGCCGGTGGTCGAGCTCAACCGCGCCGTGGCCCATGCCATGGCCTTCGGGCCGGAAGTGGGCCTCGCCCTGGCGGACCGCCTCGTCGATGTTCCGGCGCTGCGGACCTACCATCTGCTGCCGACCGTGCGCGGCGATTTCCTCGCCAAGCTCGGCCGCTACGCCGAGGCGGAAGCAGAGTTCGTGCGCGCCGCCGGCATGACGCGCAATGCCCGGGAGCAGACGTTGCTGCGCGAGCGCGCCGAGACGGCGCGGCGCTCCGCCGGTTGAGCTTCCGGCGACCGGCAAGGGAACCCACCGCGCCCTCACGGCCTTTCGTCCCCTCACGACAGAGGAGGCGAATGCCATGACCATACGCCGAAGCGACAGGCGGGAACCGCGGCTGGAACTGGCCATCGTCGGCTGCGCGCTGCTGGTCGGCACCTGCGGCTGGCTGATCTCCCGCGCTGAAACCACCGAGCATGCCACGGTTTACGCCGCCCTGGCGCAACCGCCGCCGCCCGAGGCGCCGGCGGCGCCTGCCGCTGCCGCGGCCACGCAGGCGCAGCCGGAAGTGCCGCTTCCCCGGCCGCGGCCAGGCTGATGATGCAAAGGGGCGAGGTGGCGTCGCCGGCGAACCGGCGGCGCCTTCTCGCGGAGGAACATCAGGCGCTGTGGGCGAACAGCTTAAGGGGTTCGAAATCGTTGCGCAGGACCGCTTCGGGCGCCTCGTATCCCATCCAGCCATTGATCAGCGTGGAATAGATGCGCCGGTAGTCGGTGGTGAACTTGAGGTTGCCGTCGTCGAGATCGGTCAGGCTCGGCGGCGCGCCATACATGCCGCCCTTCACCGACTTGCCGATGACGAAGGCCGGCCCGGCCGTGCCATGGTCGGTGCCGAGGCTGGTGTTCTCCTGGACCCGCCGGCCGAACTCGCTGAACGCCATCAGCACGACGTCGTCGGCGCGGCCGATGCGCTCCATGTCGCGCATGAAGGCGGCGATATGGTCGGAGGTATAGGCCCACAGGCGCTGGTGCAGGTCGGCCTGGTAGACATGCGTGTCGAAGGCGTTGTTGCGATAGGCGACGTAATAGACCTTGGTCGGGAAGCCGGCCGAGATCAGCGCCGCGACGCGGTCGAGGCCGAAGCGCGCCAGCCCGTAGTCGATCGGCGTCTGGTAGCTCGCCCAGGCGTCGCGCACCAGCTGCTCCGAATTCTGGGCGCTCTGCGCCACGTCGAGGAGGAACGACTGCGCCGCATTGCCGCCATTGCCGCTCGCCGAGAGCGTGCGCAGCGGATCCTGCTCCTCGTGGAAGGCGTCGCGGGTGAACTTGTCCGGATCGTCGAACACCAGCGGCACGTGATGCTGCGCCCGTACCGCCAGCGACTGGTGGTCGTCGATGTTGACGAGGAAGTTGGTGGAGTGGCCGAGCGGGTCCATGGCGTCGGCGAGGCGCCCGAGCCAGCCGTAGATCTCACCGCTATTGGGGGCGCCGGTCTGCCAATAGGCCATGGAGGAGAAGTGTGAGAAGGACGGCTGGTCGTAGCCGACGCCGTGCACGACGCCCATCATGCCGTCCTTGTAGAGCCGCTCGAAGCCGGTCATGCTCTGCTGGAAGCCGAAATGGTCGTCGATCTTCAGCAGCTTCTCCGGCCGGATGCCGAGCCGCGGGCGGGCGTTGTAATAGGCGTCGTCGCCATAGGGGACGACGGTGTTGAGCCCGTCATTGCCGCCCGACAGCTCGACGATGACGAGGATGCGGTCGTTCTGCGCCGCCTGCGCCTGGGCGACGCGCGTCCAGAACGGCGAGGCGCCGATGCCGGTGGCGCCGAGCACGATGCTGCCGAAGCCGGCCTGCAGAATATCCCGCCGGGCGATACCGCTGAGTTGCCGTGTCTTGTGCATGTCTGGGGTCCGTTGTGGAGGGCGGGATCAGGCGAGCTGGTACTGGGGCGAGCTCAGGATGAGATGCGCCAGCACCCGCAGCGGGGTCTCCATGTAGGTCGTCGCTTCCGCGACATCGGAGGTCCCGAGCTGCGACTCGAGGAAGGAGACCAGCGCCTCGCGGGCATGCGGCGCGATCGGCACGCGCAGGAAGCGGCGCGTGAAGGCGTCGACGACGTCCGTCGTGGTCTTGGCTCCTGAATTGACGACGGCGTCGGTCAGGCTGAACTGCGCCGCTGCCCGCTTCATCGGGATGAGCCGGCGCACCGCCTCCTGCCAGCCCACCAGGCTGGCGTAGCGGGTGTTGAACTTCTCGGCGCTGGCGATGACGTTGCTGTAGTTGACCGGCTGCTCGCCCATGGCGCCGTTTTCCGGCGTATCGTCGTCGAGCGTCGCGGACGTGATGTCCCTGCCGGCGAGGATGTTGCGGTTGACGCGCTTGATCTCGTCGCCGGGGTCGTAGTTGGGATCGACGAAGTCGATGATGTTGGGGAACAGCACCTCGCGGGCGAAATTGCCGCGCTCCAGCAGCAGGCCGGGCGTGATCCAGGCGCGGCCCTGCGCCCAGCCGGCGACGGTGGGCGGGTTGAGCAGCACCTGGCCGAGACCGCGGCTCACCGAATAGAGGTCGGGAATGCCGGGCAGCTCGCGCAGGCCGAGCTTGCGGTAGGTGGAGACGACCAGCTCGACCGGCGACTTGATATGCGTGCCGACCGACGGATCGCTGTAGAAATCCTGCGACAGGAAAACCGTGCGCAGGAACGGCTTCAGCTCGTAATTACCGTCGCGGAACAGGTCGCCCAGCGCCTCTGCCATCTCCGGCGACACGTTCTCGCGCACGAAGAAGCGGTAGATCTTGCTGGCGACGTAGCGCGCCGTGACCGGCTGCTCGAGGATGATGTTGAGGATGTCGACGCCGTTGAAATTGCCGGTGCGGCCGAGAAAGGTCTTGGCGCCGTCGTCGTGCTTGCTCGGATCGATGGTGAAGGCGAGGTCGTCATTGCCCCAGCCGGTGAAGGCGCGCGACGCCTCCCGGATGTCGTCCTCGGTGTAGTTGCCCACGCCCATCGTGAACAACTCCATCACCTCGCGCCCGAAATTCTCGTTCGGCGCGCCTTTCACGTTCTGCCCGGCATCGAGGAAGATCAGCATCGCCGGGTCCTGGGCGATGGCGACGAGCAGGTCACGGAAACTGCCGGTGGCGTGCTTGTGGAACAGCTCGAGCTGCACAAGCATCTTGCGATAATCGCGGATCTTGTCTTCGCCATTGGCGAAATGGCCGTGCCAGAAGAGTGCCATCTTCTCTTCGAGCGGGCGGTTGCTCACCACCATGCGGTTGGCCCACCAGGCGGCGACGCGGCGCGTCTCCAGAAGCGTGGCGCGCAGCCAGTAGAAGAAGCGGTTGGCGACCGGCTGGACGGGACGGTCGCCGCCCGGCTTCACCCGCACGCCCATCGATTCCCCGGTCCGCTCCGCCAGCTCGGTGGCGGCCGGGCGGCTGACCGGGAAGTTCTTCAGCGTCGGGTCCCAGAGGCCCGAATGCTCGAACGGCGCCAGATGGCTGTTGTCGGCCGATTCGTAGTCGACCAGCGACGCGACGGCCGCTTCCGGCGTCATCGCCGCGAGGGCTTCGATTTCTTCGGGAGTTCCGCCAAAGCCGGCGCGCTCCAGAAGATGGGCGGCCCGCTCGTAGGTCCAGTCCTGCGGCGAAATAGGCGAAAGCTCCTCGGCTTTCATCTTGTGCGTCTCCGGCAAAGCTTCGTCGCTCTTAATTGGATCATCTATGAAGAGCGATCCATCTATTGCCTTGATAGGGAAATCCGATGAGCTGGAGGCCGGCGGAATCTTCCAGCCGGCGCCAGCGGTTAGCAGCTCTGATGGGCTGGACGGCAGGCCGCGACAGGCGCAGCATGATGCGATGGTCGAGATCCGCACGAAGCGCATCTATGACCCGCCGTCCCCTGACGATGGCGTGCGGGTCCTTGTCGATCGGCTATGGCCGCGCGGCATCCGACGCGAGGATGCCGAACTGGCCGAGTGGCTGCCGGAGGTCGGGCCGAGCACGGCGCTGCGTCGCTGGTTCGGGCACGATCCGGCGCGCTGGGCGGAGTTCCAGAAGCGCTACCGGGCCGAGCTGGCGGAAGCCGGCGCCGCCGAACAGTTCCAATCCTGGCGCGATGCATCGCGGCTGACGCTTCTCTACGGCGCGCGCGATACCGAGCACAACCAGGCGCTGGTGCTGGCGGACTGGCTCCGGCGCCATCTGGGCAAGGTCTGAACCGAGTGTAGATTTTCAGCGCCTTAGTCTGTCGCCTCGCTGCGTTCGGCGAACTCGTCGAGATAGCTCGAGACCGGAAGGACACCGCTGACCCACAGCTGCTCCCGGGCCCGGGTGCAGGCGACGTAGAAGAGCTGCCGTTCGGTGGCGCTGACCTCGCGCAGCTCCATTGCGTCGGCGGCGGCGTCGATGCGCTCCTGCAGCGGCAGCAGGTGGCTGTCGCAGGCCATCACGGCGACGGCGCGGAACTCCAGACCCTTGGCGAGGTGCATCGTGCCGATAGCGATGCCGTCGGTGGCGGGGGCCGCCTGTTCCGACAGGGTCTGCGACTTCAGCCCGGCGGCGGCCGCCGCCTGGCGGGCGCGGTCGAACTGGTCGAGCGTCCGCACGAAGATGGCGATCTCGCCGGGGGCGATGCCGTCGGCGATCGCCGCGGCGATGCGGGCGCCGACCGCGGCGGCTTCCGATGCGGCGTCCGGCAGGCGCATGACCTCCGGGACAGGGCCGGTGAAGGTCGACATGGTGCCGATGCGCTCTTCCTCGATCCCGTCGGCATCGCTGATGGTCGCCGGCAGCAGGCGGTCGGTGGCGCGGCGGATCTGGTGCGAGGTGCGGTAATTGATCTTCAATGTCACCGACCGGTTGCGGATGTCGATGCCAAGCCCCTTCCATGACAGCGGCAGCTGGTAGATGCGCTGCCCGAGATCGCCGGCAAAGAACAGCGAATCCGGACCGGGCCCGGCGATGGCGGAGAGGAAGCGAAGCTCGGCAATACCGAGGTCCTGCGCCTCGTCGACGAGGATATGCGAGAAGGGCCTTTCGGCGCCGGCGTAGTGATCGGCGACGGCCGCGAAGAGGCTGGCCGGCGTCAGCAGGCCGCGTGTTGCAAGGTGCTGGCGCGCGGCGGCGAAGACAGGCCACAGCCGGCTTCGTTCCGCCGGATCGAGCGCCGTGCCGCGGCCGCTCCGGGCAATCGTGAGATAGGCGTCCCGGTCGGCAATCTGCCAGGGGTCGATAATCCGGCTCCACTCGGCGAAGAGGAAACGCCGATCGGGATCGCCCATTGCGGCGGCTGCCGCGGCGAGCGCGCCGGCGACCTCCGCCTCTGTCGCCAGCTGCGCCGCCTCGCCGAAGGCCTGCCGGTAGAGCCGCTCCGCCACGTCGAGGAGAGGGGCGACGGTAATGCGCCGGCGCATTTCGGCATCGCCGGCGAGCAAATGCATCTGCTGGTCGAGAGCGTGGGCGAGCGGCCTGGAGAAGGTCGTCAGCAGGACCCTGGCGTCGTCGGAGCGGGCAAGCCGCGCAGCGCGGTGCAGCAGGACGATCGTCTTGCCGGTGCCCGCCGAACCGCCGAGCCGGGCCGGCCCGGTGAAGGTGTGCTGCACAAGCGCCCGCTGCGCCGGATGGAGAAAGGTCGACCAGCTCTCCCACGGCGCCTGCAGGGCGCGAGCCAGTTCGCGCTGGTCCTCGATGACCGCGATGCGGCGCATCGTATCGGGGTGCGACGGGCCGGAAGGGCCGGCCGCCGGGATGCGGAGGGTGCCGGTCGCGAGAGAGCCGAGCAGCGCCTCGGCCGCTTCGGCCGGCAGGTGTGCGGCGAGGTCGAGGAAGGCGTCCTCGGTGGCGGCGCGCACGTCGGCAAGCCAGTCTTCCGGAACACCGACGGCGAGCATGTCGGCATCGGAGAAGCCGGCGAAGGGGCGTGGCCCGCCCTGATCGGCCATGGGGGGAAGGACATTGTCCTCGACCCGCTCGCGGACCTCGACGATCTGGATAGCGCCTGTCTGCGGGTGCTCGGCGATGCGCCGGCGGATGGCCCAGGCATAGGCGGCGTCGTGGCGATCGACATAGGCAAGCAGCAGGCTGCCCGGCGTCCGGTGAACGATGATGCGGATGTCCCGGCTCACCCGCAGCGACCAGAAATTCGGGTCCCGCGAGCTCTCGATGCGGTGGAATTTCAGGCCGGGCGCTGCCGGATCCATCTGCAGGTCGAAGGCCGTCGTCTTAACGGCCTTCTGCTCGCGCGCCGGCAGGCGGCCAAGGGCGGCGGTGAAGGTGGCAGCGACGCGGAATTCCATGGCCCAGAGCCGTTAGCTTGCGCCCGCGGTTCTAGCGATGGCGGCACCGTCCGTCGACAGGCGCGGAAAATCGGCGTGACGGCCGGGGAATGTCCGGGCGGACCGGCATGGCCCGCCCGGACAGGCGCTACTTCGCGTAATGCGCGCTGAGATAGGCGACGATGGCCGTCTGGTCGCCCTCCGAGATCGGCGCGCCGAAGGCGTTCACCATCTTGGTGACGACGCCTTTCCAGCCGGCCTCGTCGAGGAAGGGCGAGTTCATCTGGATATAGTCGATGCTGTGGCAGCCGCTGCAATTGGCCTCGACAACGTCGAGGCCAGCGCCGGCGGCAAGCTTGATGTCGTCCTCGGCGGCAAGACTGCCCCCCGCGGCAAGGCATGCCCCGGCAAGGACGGCGAAAACGATTGCGCGTTTCATCGGTCCTCTCCTTCAGGCGGCCACGAGATCGAGCTGCTGCACCACGTTGTGGTGGTAGCCCGGCGGATTGAAGATGGCCTTGTCGACCTGCGTGGCGCCGGCATTGTTGCGGGCCCGGGCCATGACCGTCACGGCGCCGGCGGCCGGCGGCGTGAGGTCGTAGGTGAAGGGACGCCACGAGAAGCGGCCGAGATCCTCGCCGAGCCGGGCGGGTACCCAGGTGTCGCCGCCATCGACCGAGAGCTGCACTTCGGCAATGCCGTAGCCGCCATCCCAGGCGACGCCGCCCAGCGTCGTCGCCTGGCCGACCGGGATCTGCGCCCCGTCCTCCAGGCTGGTGATCAGCGCGTTGACGACGATCTCCGTGATCGGCGTGTTGGTGCCGTTGGGCGCCTCCTGTGTCGTGAAGCGCTGGACGATCGGGAAGAGGCTCTTCGGGATACGATAGGCACTCGCCATCCAGAAATTCTTTTCCGGCTCAGTAAGCGCCGAGATCGTCGTGACGTGTTTCATCCAGTAGGTGCCGGTCCAGCCGGGCACGATGATGCGGGCCGGGCCGCCATTGAGATGCGGCAGCGGCTCGCCGTTCATCTCGTAGGCGATCATCGTGTTGCCGTCGATCGCCTTCCAGACCGGGATGCTCTTGACGAAATCCGGCGTGCTGTCGAACACCGGGCCGTCGGCGGCAGCAAAGGAAATCTCGATCGCCGCCTCGGCCAGCCCGGCCTTGTCGAGAATGTCCTTCAGGCGCACGCCGCCCCAGCGCGCATTGCCCATCGCGCCGTAGCCCCACTGCACGCCGGTGACGTGCGGGTCGGAAAAACCGCGCCGGTTGCCGGAGCACTGGCAGATGGCGACGAGCTCCACCTTCTCATAATCGTTGCGCAGGTCGTCGAGCGACAGCTCGAGGGGAGCCGACACGCCGGCGCCGCCGATCGACAGCTTCCAGGTGGCGGGGTCGATCTCCGGAATGTCCGCCAGATGGTAGCGGACGAAGAAGGCATCGTTGGACGTCAGCGGCGTGTTGAAATAGCTGAGCGGCGTCTCGTAATTGGGCGGCCGATATGTCTTGCGGATAAGCGGCACCTTGCCCGGCAGGGCTTCCAGGTCCTGCTCGGCGACAACACCGGCGGGAAGTTCGGGGGCGGCCGCACGCGCCAGGCTGTGCCAGCCTCCCGCTGCGACGAAGGCGGCGACGCTGGTGCCGGCCTTCAGGAACTCGCGTCTATCCATGTGTTCCTCCATTCGTTTTATGGCCGCGCTTGCCCGGCGCGGCGGCAACGCGGCTCTGCGGCCGCTGCGACAGTTTAGACCTCCTCGAACGAAAATGTACGGGTGACGGATGGTTTTCCCTCCGCCTTTCCCTGGGACTCTCGGCGAGGGGAACGCAGGGATTCCCGGCCGCTGCCTCAAAGCCCCGGGCGCCGGCCATTGACGGACGCGCGGGGTTTCCCGTAGGGCTTTATATATGAGCATACGAGTCATGTTTGGGGTGTAACCCCTAGTGGCGGTCAAACAGCCACCGGACTCCCGGGTGAGAAGGAAGAACTGGAAATGCAGCGTCTCTTGAAGGCCGCGTTCGGCCTTGCCTTTCTGATGGCGGCCGGCTCCACGGCCATGGCCTTCCAGAAGCCCGTCGCAGCCCCAGCCGAGGTGGCGACGGCGGACGATGCGGCCCCGGCGGACAAGCCGGCCGACGCCGCTCCCGACGCACCGGCCGATGCGGCCGCTGCAGGCCCCGGACCGGGGGATCCCGCCTTCGATGCGGCCATGAAGCTCGGCGAAGAGCTCTATGCGAAGAATTGCGTCGAATGCCATGGCGCTGAAGGCGACGGCCCGGCGCGCGTCTTCGCCGGCAGCAAGAACATGGAATATGTCGTCCTCATCGCCTCCCAGGTGATCTATGGCGGCGAGTTCATGCCGAAGTTCCCGATGAGCGACGAGGAGGCTGCCGCCGTCGCCACCTACATCCGCAATTCATGGGGCAACCAGTTCGGCATGGTGACCCCGGAGGAAATCGCCCAGTACCGCTGAGAGAGCGGTCCGGGTTTCGGATCGGTTGATTACGCAAGGCGGCGGATCGGGAGCCTGAAAACCCGATCCGGCCATTTCCCAGGGGCCGTCTTGCGCGCTAAAACATGAGTCAAATACTCATGTTAATAACGCCCAGATCATGGGCGCACTGCGGAAGGTCGGTGCAGCACGTCGTGCTGGACCGGAAGGGATAATGAGGAGGGAAAAATGAACTTGTTCAAGTCGTTGCTTCTGGGCACGGCGGCAGTCGCCATTCTGGCGGGGCCGGCGGTGGCTCAGGACAACAATCCACTCGCCAATTACCAGCCGGTAACCGACGAGATGCTGCGCAACCCGCCGCCGGAAGACTGGCTGCATTGGCGCCGGACTTTCGACAACTGGGGCTACAGCCCGCTCGATCAGGTCAACAAGGATAACGTCGGCCAGCTGCAGGCTGTCTGGTCGCGCGCCCTGACCGACGGCATCCAGGAAGGCACGCCGCTCGTCCACAACGGCGTCATGTACATCCCGCACCCGCTGGACGTCATCCAGGCGCTCGATGCGACCAATGGCGATCTGCTGTGGGAGTACAAGAGGGAGCTGCCCGAGAAGCTGCCGCTCATCGTTGCGACCCGCAACATCGCCATCTGGAACAACCTGATCGTCTTCAACTCGAAGGACAACTATCTCGTTGCCCTCGACGCGACGTCGGGCCAGCTGGTCTGGGAGACGCAGGTCCGTGACCAGAATTCCTGGTTCTGGTCCACCCCGGGTCCGATCGTCGTCAACGGCAAGGCGATCTCCGGCCGCTCCTGCGCGCAGGAAGGCGGCGCCTCGATCGACGGCTTCGGAGCGGCTTCCGGTCCGGAATCCTGCTTCCTGAGCGCCCACGACCTGACCAATGGTGAGGAGCTGTGGCGCTTCTACACGATCCCGACCGAGGGACAGGCGAGCGAGACGTGGGGGGATGTTCCCAACAATATCCGCCACCATGTCGGCAGCTGGATCTCGCCGGCTTATGATCCTGAGACGAACCTCGTCTATTTCGGCACCTCGGTGACGTCGCCCTACTCGAAGTTCTACTTTGCGAACTTCAAGGACGTGGCCGATCTGGAGCAGCAGGAGTTCCTCTATCAGACCTCCACGCTGGCCATCGACGCCGATACGGGCGAACTGAAGTGGTACCAGCAGCACATCCGCGACCACTGGGACCAGGACCATCCGTTCGAGCGCATTCTGGTCGACACCAAGCTCTCGCCGGATGCGTCGGAAGTCCGCTGGATCAACCCGGCCCTGCAGGCTGGCGAGACCCGCAAGGTGGTGACGGGTGCCTTCGGCAAGCCGGGCATCTTCTACTCGATCGATCGCGTCACCGGCCAGTTCCTGTGGGCGCGCGAGACCACCTACCAGAACGTCATCGCGGACATCGACACGACCACCGGCCGTGCGACCCATCCGCTCGACATGATCCCGACCGAGGTCGGTCAGTCGATCTTGGTGTGCCCGTCTGACGCCGGCGGCAAGCGCTGGTTCTCCAGCGCCTACAGCCCGCTCACCAACGCCATCTACGAGCCGCTGGCCAACTTCTGCATGCGTTCCGTGACGCTGCCGAACGACATCCGCCTCGATCCGGACGTGCTGGCGCCGGATGCGACCGTCCAGGGCCGCATCAGCGGCTTCAGTGTCGAGACCGGCAAGGAGCTGTGGCGCCTCGACACCGAGAGCTTCACGACGTCGCTGCTGACCACCGGCGGCGGCCTGCTCTTCGGTGGCGACAACAACCGCCGCTTCCGGGCCTTCGACCAGGAGACCGGCAAGACCCTGTGGGAGACCATCGTCTCCTCGCAGGTTGGCGGCGTGCCGATCACCTATGCGGTCGACGGAACGCAGTATGTCGCGGTGCCGGTCGGCTCGTGGCTGAGCTCCAGCCTCTACGTCCAGGAGACGCCGAACCTGCGTCCGCCGACGGGTGGCAATGCCGTGGTGGTGTTCGCACTGCCGAAGAGCAACTGAGCCTGCGGGCTCGGTTCAAGGACGAACGAGACGTGATGGGGCGCGGCGCAGGCCGCGTCCCATCATCCTTTTTCATCGCCGTGAATGGATACTTGGCATGACGCTTCGACGGTTCTGGCTCGCCTGCCTGGCCGGGCTCGTGTTCGCTCCCACTGTCGCCGTCGCGCAGGTCGGCATCGTCCCCGAGGACCTGCTGCAGCGCTTTCGCAGCACCAGCAACGTCATCCGCTTCTGCATCAACAGCGCCAGCGCGATCAAAGACTTCGATCAGGCGGTCGGCACCTATCTGGCGGATTCGCTGCTGGTCGAGCCAAGCTTCTTCGAGCTGACCTATCCGGCGCCGCCTTATCCCTTCGAATATGCGATGACGCTCCCCGATGAGGAGTTCTTCATCCAGATCACCAACCACTGCGATGCGGTGATCGGCTACCCGCTGCCGGATATCGGCACCATCCCGGAATGGATAACGCCGACGCGTCCCTATTATCTGCCGAGCTTCGGCCTGGCGCTCGGCGCCGATGCGCCCGACAGCGCCGCGGCCCTGCCGGCCGGCACGGCGATCGGCAGCCGCATAGGGCTCACCGCGGACGTCTATCTGCGCACCTTCGTCCGCAGCTCTGGCGGCAAGTTCACAAGGCGCGTCTATCCGACCAATATCGACCTGATCAGAGACCTGGCATCCGGAGCCCTCAAGGCAGGCCTCATCTGGGAGCCTGCGGTGGCGCTCGCCGCCAAGGCGATGCCGGAAGCCGCCGGTATTCGCCTCGTCGATCCGCCCTTCCAGGTGCGGCCGGTACAGCTGACCATCGTGCTGCCGTCGAACCAGGTTTTCCTGCGCCAGCTGCTCGATCCGGCGATCGAGGATTTCCGCGCCAACGAGCTGGCGCGGCTGCTGGAAGAATACGGCCTGCCGCCCGAATAAGGCGGCATTTTCAGGCCGCCGCGGCGGCCTCCTGGCGCGGCGCGCGGCGGCGCAGGCGCGCCAGCCCGGGCGCGTATCGCACCGCGAGATCGATCAGGAACAGCGCCAGCGCCAGCACCACCCACGGCCGCTCGGTCGGCCGCAGCGCCCAGCGGCTCTCGGCCGCCGCCGCCAGCGGCTCTGCCGCATTCGCCGTGCCGCCTGTCACGAAGGCCAGCGGCGCCAGCGTCGACGGGTCGGCGCGCGAGACCTTCAGCCGCGCCGGGTAGCCGACATGGACGGCGGCGTTTGCGGCTTCATCGCCCATGGTGACGGCAATGTGGTGGGTGCCGGGCAGGGCGTTGTCGATTGTGCCGACATAGCGGCCGGCAGCGGCCTCGCGCAGGATGATGGGCGCTGCACCCGTCCCGGCGTCGGCGGTGACGGTTGCGCCGGTCTGCGGCGCGCCGTCTTTGTCGAGCGCATCGACAGCGAGGCGGATCGCGTCGCCGGCGCGCGATGCCGCGGCATGCAGTCCCGGTCCCGCCGAGCCCGGCAGGAAATGGCGGACGATCTGGCCCCACAGCCGCGGATAGTCCGGCATCGCCAGCCAGTTCTGCGTGCCGGAACCGGCGCCATGGCTGGCGAAGGCGAGGACGCGGCCATTGCCGTAGCGCCAGGAGGCCGTGATCGGCACGACCTCGCCGTCGGCGTCGCGCGTCGCCAGATGCAGCGTCGCCGTCGGGCGCGCCGTGGTGCGCACATAGTTCTCCAGCGGCGGCAACTGGTCCGGCAGGCCGGCGAGGAAATCGGCCTTGCGGTCGATCCAGAACACCGGCGCCGACCCCACCTCCACCGGCGAGCCGGACATCATCATCGCCTCCTGCGACAGGATGCTCGGCAGTGCCCGGAAGTCCTGCGTGGCGTGAAAGGCGCCGCCGCCGATGCGGGCGATGGCCTCGGCGCGGATGACGTCGGCGCCGCCGCCGATGGCCACCGCCGAGACGGTGATGCCGGCTTCTGATGCCTGGGCGAGGAGGCCCGGGAAGTCGGCGAGCTCGAGGAGGCCGTCGGTCATGACGACGATGTGCTTGGCGAGCGCGTCGGTCGTCGACAGCTGGGTTATCGCTTCGGCGAGGCCGGGATAGAGCTTGGTGCCGCCGCCTGGCTCGACCGGCGCCAGCGCCGCCTCGATGGCCGGCAGATCGACGCCCTGCTTGATCGGGACGATGACATGCGGCTCGGAGTCGAAGACGATGACGCCGACCTGGCTGTCCGGGTGCAGCAGGCTGATGGCCTGCACGGTGGCGCCCTTGGCGATGGTGAGCCGGTTCACATCCTCGACGCGCGCCTGCATGCTGCCGGACCGATCAAGCACGAACATCAGCGCCGCGCCTGGCTCGTCCTGCGGCACGCGGGCCGACAGCGGCGAGATGCGGTCGAGGTCGGTCTGGAAATAGCCGCCCGGCCCGAAGGCGTGCTCGCCGCCGAGAAGGAGCAGGCCGCGTCCATGCGTCTCGACGGCGTCGGCAAGCATGCGCTGCTGATCGACCGTCAGGTCGATCGCCGGCATGTTCATCAGCACGAAGAGATCGTAGGTAAGCCAGCGGCTGAGCACCGAAGGCGCCGCGTCGGCGGCGATCACCTCGGCGGCGAGCCCCTGCACGGCGAGGGCGCGGGCGAAGAAATCGCCGCGTTCGACATCCGGCGTCACGATCAGCACGCGCGGTGCCGTGGCGGTGACGATGGCGCCGTCGCGATTATTGCCGGCGATGGTGTCGGCTGGTGCCCGGACCGCTACCTCGATGAGAGCCTCGCCGGCATCGATGCTGTCGAAGACGGCCTCGATCCGGTTGGACCCGGCGGCGAGGGTGACGTGCTGCGTCGAGACGACGGTGCCGTCGCGCAGCAGATCGACGTCGGCCTCGCCGGCGCCGGCGCTATGGACGAAAGCGTTCACGGTGAACCGTTCGCCGGCATAGACGGTGGGTGGTATCTCGACCGCGGCGACCAGCACCTCGGCGGCAGGCATGCCGGCCAGCGTCACTGTATCGACTGGCACAGCGCGGGCCCGCGCGGTGGCCGCCGCATCCGCCAGGCTGCCGCCGGTGACGTTGCCGTCGCCGGCGACGACGATCCGCCCGGGCCGGTCGCCCGGCAGCATGGCGACAGCCAGCTGCACGGCGTCGCCGAAGTCGGCGCCGATGGCGCTGTCAGGCGGCGTCGGCTTCGCCTCGCCGGCGCCGAGGTCGCGGCCGATATGCGGCCGGGCGCCGGCGCTGACGAGGCCGACCTGCGCCGGCGCCGTTCCGCCCGCATTAACGGCCGCCATGAGGGCGATGCGGGCCGGATCCGGCTGGCCGCCCGGCAGCGGCTCGCTGAGGACGAGCACGGCGTGGTTCGCCGGTTCGCGTTTCGGCAGCGCCAGGGGAATGAGAGCCGCCACCAGCGCGGCGAGCGCCGCAAGGCGCAGGCTGAGATGCCAGCGGCGACGCTGTGCATAGGGCGCATCGCGCCGCAGTGCCCCGGGGCGCAGGAAGCGCTCCGCGCCACGGCCGGCGAGCCAGGTCTCAGCGGCCAGCACCGCCAGAACCAGCACCAGCAGCCACCACGGCCGGCCGCTCAGCCCCGAGAAGGACGGCCGGCTGTCGGCGGCCGTGGCGGCGAGATCGCTTTCGGCATGGCCGGCGCGATTGACGGCAACCACGTGACTGCCGCGCGCGTCGGCGGCGCGGTAAAGGCCGGCCCGGGGAGGCACGAAGCCGGCGTCGATGTCGGCCGGCAGCCAGGCGGCATCGCCGGCGGCGGCCCCCGGCAGGGTGGCGCCATCGGGTGTCGTCACGGCTGCGCCGACGAGACGGGATTCCAGGCGGCAGAAGGTGCCGACGACGCAGGGTGGCGGAGCGGCCGTCCCGGTGTCGATCCCCAGCCAGGCCACCAGCGCCGAGACGAAGACGGGGTAGCTGGTCTCATTGGCCCAGCTCGAAGCCTCGGCGGCGAGGGCGAGCCGCACCTCGCGGCCGTCCGGCGTCGTCCGCGCCTGCAGCAGCGGGCTGCCTGCGGCCTCGACGACGATGCTGGCGCCGGGCAGGGCCGGCACGGCGAAGGCGCGCGGCGCCGCCAAGGCGCCCCAGTTGGCACCGGCGGACAGCGGATGCGCGGCATCCCAGCCGGTGATGTAGGCGTCGGCCAGCGGTTCCGGCGCCGTCTCGCTCTCGACGCGCCCCCGCTCGACCCACAGGACATTGGTGGCCGGCTTGCGGGCGATGGCGACATCGTCAACGACCACGAGGTCGTAGCTGTCGGCATCCGCCGGCAATGTGGCAGACTGGAACACCTCCGCCGCTTCGGTGGCGGCGAGGGCGCGCTGCAGCGCCGTATCGCCATCGCCGACCACCAGGATGCGCGCCGCCCGCTCGGCTGTGCGCACCCGGAACTGCGCGGCATTGTCATGCGGCCCGGCGTCATCCGGGAGGCGCAGCATCAGCGACCCTTCCCCGGGCAGCTTGAGCTCGGTCTGGAAAGGCAGCTCGGCCGGTGTCGAAGCATCGGCAGCAGAGGGCGGCAGCGCGACGGCGATGGTGCCGAAATCGAGCAGCTCGGTGTCGCCGTTCGGCCCGAAGAGGACGGCAAGCTCGGTTGCCGCAGGCGCCATGCCGCTGAAGCGGACCGTGCCCGACACGGTCCAGGTGCCGTCGTCCTTGCGCGCGACGGTGGCGGCGAGGGAGCGGTTGGCGACGGCAGCGGTGCCGAACGAAACCGCCTCGACGCCCGGTTCGGCGAAGGCCGCCACGGCGCCGGCTGCGTCGTCGCTGACCAGCACCAGGCGTGTCGCCTCGTCGGCGCGCCGGATCGGGACAAGCGCCTCCGGTGCCGCCGCCCAGGCGGCAGCGCCATCCTCGGCGCGCAGCGCCAGCAGGATCGGCAGGATGCCTTCGGCATCGGCCTGCCGCGCCACTGCAATGCGCGGCGCTGCGCCGACGGCGACGACCGAGATGCGCGCCTCGCCCGGGCCGATCCGGCGCACGGCATCGGCAATGTAGTTGCGGGCGGCCTCGAAGCGCGAGCCGCCTGCCACGTCCGTCGCCTGCATGCTGCCGGAGCTGTCGAGCAGGAAGACGACATGGCCGGCGTCATCGGCGGCGCTGCCGAAGCGCGGCTGCGCCAGGGCGATCGCCAGCAGAAAAACCGCCGCGAGCTGAAGCACCAGCAGGAGGCTGAGCGGCGGCCGGCGCAACGTGCGGCGGCCCTCGAGGCCGGGGCCGACAAGCCGCCAGAGCTGGACGCTGGCGACCTCGATCCGGCGCCGCAGCCGCGCATGCAGGAGGATGACCGGGATGGCGAGAAAGGCGGCGAGCAGCCACGCCGGGGACAGGAAGGTCAATCGTTAGCCTCGGCGAGGGAGCGGAAGTAGCGAGCGACGGCGTTGCGGTCGGCGGGCGGCACGATGGAATGCGAGACTTCGCTCTCGGAGGCCGGGCGCCAGTCGCCGGCAACGATCTCGCCGCGATCGATCTCGACCGGCTTGCCCTGCGGCGGTACCTCGACGCGGATCCGCCGGCCCTCACTGTCGATCTCGTCCTGGAGCAGCAACTCGCCGGCGGTGGCGAAGGGATCGACCTCGGTCGGAGCGGCGCCGTCCATGGGGCCGACGCCCTCGCCGGCAAGCCGGCTGTCGCCGGCGCCGGCCTGCTCGGCTGCGCCGGCCAGGGCCGCTTCCTGGGCGCCGCGCGCTTCCCGCTTGCGGGCGGCTTCCTCCCGCGCCCGCAGCGCCGCGACGATATAATCCGGCCCGAGATATTCCTCCTCGGCCGCGTCGCCGGGCTTTCCGTCGCCCGGTTCGCCGCTGCCGCGCCGCACCGGCTCGAGGCTGTCGCCGTCCGGCGTCTCGGCGCCCTCCTGTCCTTCGCCGGCGGACGAGGAGGATTCCTGCGATCCGGCCTGCGGCTCGCCCGGCGCCTGCGCCGGCCTGTTTCCGGCCGGTTGCGACGGATCGATTTCCGCCGTCTGCGTCTCCTGCGTGGGGGCGCGCAGATTCTCGCTGACGTCCCGGAGCAGCCGCGAGAGATCCTCCGGCGGCCGGCGGGCGCCCTCGGCCGGGGTGTAGGCGTCGCCGGCATAGCGCGCCAGGCGGTCGACCGCGGCGACAAGCTGTGAGCGCTCGACGACCTCGCCGGCGCTGACGCGCTCGCTCAGCGCCACCGTCTCGCGAGCGATCGCCTGCAGGAACGGATCGGCGCGCTTGTCGGCATCGTCGGCGATGAGCGCCGCAACACGCCGCAGATCTTCTGAAACCTGGGCCTGGTCGGCTGCAGTCAGCCCCGCGGCAGGGAGAGATGCCGGCCGGTCTGTGCCGACGGCGCCGACGATCGCCCGTACCGCCACAGCAAGCGCCAGGAAGAGTGCAGCAGCGGCGAGGATGGTGGCGATACGGTCGACGCGGACCGGCGCCAGGCGGCGTGGGTCGATCGTCGGAGCAACCGTTTCAGCGTCGCGCAGGAGGGCCGTGCCGATAGCCGAAGGCGGATTGTTGCGGCCGGCGAGTTCGAACGCCGTCGACGTCCGCTCGCTGAGCCCGAACAGGCGATCCGCCCGGCGGGCGATATCGGCCGGCAGCGGCAATCTCGCCGCCGTAACGGCGAGGGCGATGGCAAAGCCCGCGACGGCAGCAATAGCGGTCCAGGTGGCGCTGTCGGAGATCGGGGCGCCGAAGGCGGCAGCCAGCTGCGCGATGCCGAGAACGAGACATCCCGCCGCCACCGCCACGGCGAGCGACAGGAGAAGATTGACGAAGAATGTCCGGCGGCGGGATCGCGCCAGCCGTTCCGCCAGCAGCGGCAGCCTCTCGGCGGACCCGCCGGCAGCACTCATTACGCGATCCCTTTGGGCGTGCCTGCGCCGGCCGTCACCACGAGAGCGGTCGCAGGCGGCGCGACGCGATGAGCGCTGCGGCCAGCCCCGATCGCGACCGGAGACAGCGGCTCATGTCCGTTCCTCACGGCCCGCTCCTCCATCCCGTCACCGGATAAAATATGAGTGTCGTAATCATCATTTGGCGCATTATCACTTCGTCTGGCGACGTGTCCAGCCAGCGTCCCGCGACGGGCATCCTGTCCATAACCGCCGGCTTCCGAACGGGTCCGTGGCTCCCGGATTCCGCCGCAGCATTCGCCGATCGCCAAGCTTAGCGAGGCGGTGCCGTAGTCTTGCGCACCGAGCCCGCGTTGTTACGTCTCACCTCAGTTTGCTCTCACGCAACCAGATCCATCTGGTTTCCCTCTAAAAAGGCAAAGCTGGTCAGAAAGTATTCCAAGGCCAGAGCCGAAAATTTGCGAGGCGAGGGCAGTTGATGTTCAAGAATGCGGCTATTCTTGTGCTGATGGCGCTGGTTGTGTTCATGGCGGACCGGCTGGCCCGCGAAGAAAACCAGCGCCAGGCGCTTGTACTGGGCAGTTGCCAGTCTGCCGATCCGGCGACAACAGCGGCATCGGCCGATTGTCTGGAGCATGTTCAGACGCGCTCCAACTGGTTCCTGCAGGTCTGGCACGGTGCCACGGAGCGATTGCCGGCGGCCGCCCTGTGGGTCGGGTAGCGCCGGCAGAGACCGCATCCTTGTGACATTGAGGTTCCCGAAGGCCGAGCGGCACTATCCGCAAGCGGTCCGGGGCCCCTGCGTTCCACCTTGCCATGAACCCGACAGGAGAGGAGCGAGACATGGCACACGATCTGGGTGAGCGAGCGATTGCCGAGAAGCTTCCCGAAAGCCTGACCGACGACGCGGTCGTCCTGCTGTTCGCCGACAACTTCCGGCGGCGACAGGTTCTGCGGCTGTTGCGGCAGGCGGCGGAGGGCACCGGCATGACCGTGTCGCTCATGCGGGCCGTGAACAGGTTCCTCGGCACGGACGCGATGCTGCATATCCGCGACGAGGAGGAGAGCCTCTTTCCGGCACTGCGTCTGCGATGCCGGCCGGAAGACGGGCTCGACCGGCTGATCGGGCATCTGGCACATGATCACGATGCCGAGCGCCGGGCGATCGCCGAGATCGGACATCGGATGAATGCGTCCGGTGCGGCGGCCGTCGCCGTGCCGCTGTCGCCGGATCTGCGCCGGCTGATTGCCGCCTTCGTCGATCTGACCCGGAACCATATCATCGACGAGAACGCCCTGCTGCTGCCGCTGGCGCGCCTGCGCCTGTCGCGACGCGAGCTGGCGCGGCTCGGACAGCGCATGCTGGCGCGGCGGCGGCTCGTGGCGGCGGCCGGCAGTGCAGCGGCGCGGCTGCGCACCCTGGGGGCCGGAAGTTCGAGGCTGTAGAAAGCTGCCGGCGCCTGCTGCCTTGGCGCCAGGTGCCTTGGCGCCACGATCGACAAGCAGAGAAAGCGTTGGAAAGCAGCAAGTCCGGCGGATATTGGCCTGACGGCCAGGTCGGTGCTGGAAATGTCGCAGCTCCGCGCCGGCCTTTATCCGGCAATCTTTGTGCTGCGGACTGTTTCGAGCGGCTTCCCCCGCCTAGACTTTCGGAGCGCTTCGGACCCGACGCCCCGCTTCGATCAAGCCGAACCATGACCGCCTTTTTTGCTGCCTTAGCCGCCTTCTTTCTCCTGCACATGATCCCGCCGATGCCGGCGGTTCGCCGCCGTGCCGTCGGCTTGCTCGGCCTGCGGGGCTACCTGATCGTCTTCTCCCTCGTGTCGATCGCCACGCTGGTCTGGCTGGTCGTCGCCGCTGCCCGGGCCCCTTACGTCCCCTTATGGTCGCCAGCCTCCTGGCAGGCTTACGTTCCGCTCGTGGTGATGCCCTTCGCGCTCTGGTTCGCGGTGGCAGGCACTGCCGAGCGCAGCCCCCTGTCGATCTCCATCGTGCCGCCGCGCCAGAACGAGCCGGCGGGGGCGATGACGACCGTCACGCGCCACCCTCTTCTGTGGGCCCTGTTCCTGTGGGCGGCGGCGCACATCGTGCCCAATGGCGACCTCGTCTCGGTCATCATGTTCGGCGGCCTGGCGGCCCTGGCGGCGGGAGGCTTCTTCATCCTCGACGCGCGCGCCCGGCGCCGTCTCGGCCCGGCTGCCTGGAGCGCCCGAACGGCGGCGACCTCCATCATCCCGTTCGCTTCCGGCGTGACGCAGCACCGCTGGGGCCGGCTTGCCCTCTATGCCGTCATTGCCCTGATCATCTACGCCGCGTTTCTTCTCGGCGGCCATGTCCTGATTACCGGTACCGATCCGCTGTCCTGGGTGGAGGAGTGAACGTCGATGTCGACATCCGATCTCGCCATTTTCAGCCACGGCTTCCGCCTTTTCTTTCTCGCCGGAGCAGCGTGGGCCGCCGCCGTCATGGTGATCTGGCTCGGCTTCGTGGCGGATGTCTGGGACGTCGCCCCCGCCTACGGGGCCTATGCCTGGCACGCGCATGAGACGCTGTTCGGTTTCGCCATGGCCGTCATCACCGGCTTCCTGCTCACGGCCGTGCCGAACTGGACGGGGCGACTGCCGATCAGGGGCAATCCACTGGTCTGGCTGTTCCTGCTGTGGGCAGCCGGCCGTCTTGCGCTCATGGCGACCGGGTTGATCGGGCCGGTGCCGGCGATGATCGTCGACAGCATCTTCCCGATCGCGCTGGCGCTCGTCGTGGCGCGGGAGATCGTCGCCGGGTCCAACTGGCGGAACCTGAAGACCGTGGCGCTGATATCGGTTCTCGCCGCAGCCAATATCGGCTTCCAGGTCGAGCTGCTGCGCACCGGCAGCGCCGAGTACATGGAGCGGACCGCGCTGGCAGCCGTCATCGGGCTGATCATGCTTATCGGCGGCCGGATCATCCCGAGCTTCACCCGCAACTGGCTGGCACGCCGCGGGCCGGGAACACTGCCTCAGCCCTTCGGCCAGTTCGACCGCGTCACCCTGGTGGTCGCCGGCGTGGCGCTGGTCGCCTGGATCGTCTGGCCAATGGGCGTTCCGACCGGCGTGCTCCAGCTGATCGCCGGCGCCGGCCAGGCGGCGCGGCTGGCGCGCTGGGCCGGCGCCCGGACGCTGGCCGAGCCGCTCGTCACGATCCTCCATATCGGCTACGCCTTCGTTCCGCTGGGCTTCCTGCTGGCCGGGCTGCATGCGCTGGGGCTGGCAGGGGTCGGGCAATCGGCGGCGGTGCATACCTGGACCGTCGGTGCCATCGGCGTCATGACGCTTGCTGTCATGACCCGCGCCTCCCTCGGCCATACCGGCCACGCGCTGACTGCCGGCGGCGGGACGGTGGCGATCTATGCGCTCGTCGCCGTTGCAGCGCTGGCCCGCGTCGCTGCTGATCTGTTCCCGGCCTGGCGCAGCGGCCTGCTGCTTGTGGCGGGCCTTGGCTGGATCGCTGCCTTCGGTGGCTTCGTGGCGATCTACGGGCCGATCCTCGTCCGGCCGCGCCTTTCCTGATCCGACCCCGCGTCCGGCCGGCAAGATGGGGGACATCCGATGACGACCGGCGATGCTCCGTTGGGAAAATGGCCGGCCGTCATTGTTGCCGGCGGCCGGTCGTCGCGGCTCGGCGGCGGCGACAAGGGTCTGCTGCTTCTCGACGAACACTCGATCCTGGCGCATGTCGTCGCCGGGCTGCGGCCGCAGACGAGTGCGCTGGCGCTCAACATCAACGGCGATGCAGGCCGCTTCGCCGGATTCGGCCTGCCGATCCTTGCCGATGCGGTGCCGGGCTTCCAGGGGCCGCTTGCCGGGATCCTGGCCGGCCTGAACTGGGCGCGGTCGAGCGGCAGCGACCGGCTCGTGACGGCTGCCTCCGACACGCCGTTTCTGCCCGCCGATCTCGTTGCCCGCCTCGCGGCCGCCGCAGCGCCCGACGCGATCGTCGTGGCGCGCTTCGGCGACCGGCGCTCGCCGCTTTCGGCCCTCTGGCCCACGGCATTGAGCGAACCTCTCGCCGCCTGGCTGGCCGGGCAGGAGGACCGCAGCGTGCTGCGCTACATGGCGCAGAACAAGGTCGCCGAGATGGTGTTCGACGGGGATGCCGATCCGTTCTTCAACGTGAACACCCCCGAAGATCTTGCTGCGGCGCGCCGCCGCGCCGCAGGTCAGCCGGACAAGACCTGATCTGCTCAGCGTGAGGCTATTCAGAATTCGCCGAGGGTCGGGCCGCCTGCCGGCAGTCCCTGCCATTCGGCGCCGGCTTCGATCGGTGCCAGGCCCAGCAGGGCAATGGCCCGCTGCGCCATCTGGTCCACCATGTCGGCGATCGAGCGCGGCCGCATGTAGAAGGCGGGAACGGCCGGCGCGACGATGGCGCCGATCTCCGTGGCCGCCGCCATGGCGCGGATATGGCCGAGATGCAGCGGCGATTCCCGGAACACCAGGACGAGCCGTCGCCGCTCCTTGAGCTGCACGTCGGCAGCGCGCAGGAGGAGATTGTCGGCCGTGCTGGCGGCGATGCCCGACAGCGTCCGCACCGAGCAGGGGGCGATGATCATGCCGATGGCTGAAAAGGAACCGCTCGCCACGCTGGCGCCGACATCGCCGATGAGGTGGCGTTTCTGCACGAGGCGGTCGAGACGCGGCAGGGCGTCGTCCCCAAGTTCGAAGGCAAGGGTCCTCTCGCCGGCTTCCGAGACGACAAGGTGGATTTCATAAGCATCGGTGGCGGCGAGGCGTTCGATGATCCGCACGCCGATCGCCGCGCCGGAGGCGCCGCTGATGCCGACGATGAGTCTTGGCCGCGCTGTCATCGGCCGGTTCCGACGCCCGCAAGGCCGAGCTTCGACCACAGGGCGTCGACCCGGTCGACCACTGCCGCATCCATGCGCAGCGGCACGCCCCAGGAGCGGTCCGTTTCCGGCCCTATCTTCGCCGTGGCGTCGATGCCGAGCTTGCCGCCCAGCCCCGGCTTCGGCGAGGCGAAATCGAGATAGTCGATGGGGCTGGTATTGATCGGCAGGAGGTCGCGTGCCAGGTCGGCACGCGTCGACACGGCCCACAGCACATCGGCCCAGTTCCGGATGTCGATGTCATCGTCGACAGCGATGATCAGCTTGGTGAAGGTGAACTGCGGCAGCATCGACCAGAGGCCGAGCATCAGGCGGCGGGCCTGCCCGGGATAGCGCTTGCGGATCGACACCAGGGCGATCCGATAGGAGCACGCCTCCGGCGGCAGCCAGATATCGGCGATCTCCGGATATTGCCGGCGGGCGATCGGCAGGAACAGTTCATTGAGCGCTTCGGCGATGCGCGACGGCTCGTCCGGCGGCCGGCCGGTGAAGGTGGACAGATACACGGCGTCGGGACGCGTCCGGATCGCCGTCACCCGCATCACCGGAAAGGCCTCCACCGGGCTGTAATAGCCGGTGTGGTCGCCATAGGGTCCCTCGAGCGCGGTCTCGTCCTTCGACACGTAACCCTCGATGACGATCTCGGCATCGGCCGGCGCGACGAGCGGGACGGTGGCGCAGCGCGTCACCCGCGGCCTTTCGCCGGTGAACAGGCTGCTGAACCGCATCTCGGAGATCGTCTCCGGCAGCGGCAGCACGGCGGCCAGAATGGCGGCCGGTTCCGCGCCGATGGCAATGGCGATCGGCGTGTCCTCGCCGCGCGCCCGCCACTGGTCATGGTGACGGGCGCCGCCGCGCTGCGGCAGCCAGCGCACGATGGCGCGATCGCGGCCGAGCACCTGCAGCCGGTAGACGCCGACATTGCTGTCCTCGAGCGGCGAGGCATCCGGCGGGCAGGTGATCACCAGCGGCCAGGTGATGAGCGGGGCAGGCTCGCCCGGCCAGGCGATCTGGATCGGCAACTGGCCGAGATCGACCGCTTGCCCGGTGACGAGGCTGTACGGGGCGCCGGTGATCTCCCGCGGCCGCATCGACAGCGCCGCCTTCATCAAGGGCAGCTTGCGCAGCGCATCGCCGAGGCCATTGGGCGGCTGCGGATCGCGCAGCTCGGCCAGCGCCTCGCCGAGCTGCGGCAGGTCGCCGGGCGGCACGCCGAAGCCCCAGGCAACGCGTTCGACGGTGCCGAACAGGTTGACGAGGACCGGCATGGACGAAGGCGATCCGTCGGCCTTCAGCGGATGTTCGAAGAGCAGCGCCGGTCCGCCGTCGCCCAGCACCCGGCGATGGATCTCAGTCATGTCATGGACGACGGAGACCGGCTCGCCGATGCGGACGAGCTGGCCCGCTTCCTCAAGGTATTTGAGGAAGTCCCGCAGACCATGGAAAGGGGGAAGTTTACGTACTGACACCGACTGCAATCCTGACGATGAAAGTAGAAGGCGGGATCGCCGCAGTCCTTGCATTCGCACAAAGAAGATGCGCGGCGGGACGTGGTAGCAGTGCCGCAATGGGTCACCTGCGTGATGCTGCATCGATGTCGGAGACGTCGCCCGTCGAGGCGTTGGCAGTTTGTGCTCTGGCTCTCGTTCCGATCGCGCTGTTGCAGCCTGCCGTCGACGCCGTTCTACGCCGGTTTCTGAGCGATCCCATGCCGCTGCTGGACAGGCTCGGCGAGCATGCCGGCAAGCGCTTCGGCCTGGAGATAACGGATTTGCCCATCAGCGCCGTCGTCGAGCCGGCGCTGCCGCGGCCGGCGCGCCTGATGCGGCAGCTTCCGCCCGATCTCGACGTGCGCATCAGCGGCCCGTTCCGCGAACTGGTGCGCATCGCCGACGGGCAGGTGGATGCCGACGCGGCCTTCTTCGCCCGCGGCATTCTCGTCGAGGGCGATATCGACGCGGCGCTGGCGCTGCGCAACGCCCTGGACACCGCCCCGGTCAGCCTGCTGCAGGCCTTTGCCGCCTGTCACGGACCCTTTGCCGCGCCGGCCGAAAGGCTCGTGCGGTTCTTGCTGCGGCGTCCGGATCCCGCTTCGCCGGAAGCCGGGTCGCCACGGGAGGCGACATGGATCTGATCTGCCCGGCCGGGACTCCCGGAGCGCTGCGGGCCGCAGTGGAAGCCGGGGCCGATGCGGTCTATTGCGGCTTCCGCAACGAAACCAATGCGCGCAACTTCCCCGGCCTCAATTTCACCGTCGAGGAGCTGGCGGCGGCGGTCGACTTCGCCCATGCGCATGGCGTCGATGTCCTGGTGGCGATCAACACCTTTCCGCACGCCGGAGGTGTCGCCCCCTGGCAGCGCGCCGTCGACGACGCCGTCGGCTGCGGCGCCGATGCGCTGATCCTCGCCGATGTCGGGCTGCTCGCCTATGCCGCGTCGCGTCATCCCGGACAGCGCCTGCATCTTTCGGTGCAGGCCGGTGCCGCCAGTGCCGACGCCATCCAGTATTACGTCGAGGCCTTCGGTATCCGCCGCGCCGTGCTGCCGCGCGTGCTGACGGTGCCGGAGATCGGCGAGCTGGCCCGCAATATCGGGTGCGAGACCGAGGCTTTCGTGTTCGGCGCCCTCTGCGTCATGGCAGAGGGGCGCTGCTCGCTTTCTTCCTACAGCGCCGGCGCTTCGCCCAATACGCATGGGGTCTGCGCACCGGGCGGCGCCGTCAGCTACCAGCGCGCCGGCCAGCATGTCCGATCGCGACTCGGTGAATTCACGATCAACAGGATCGGCCCCGGCGAAGCGGCCGGCTACCCGACGCCGTGCAAGGGCCAGTTCGTCGCCGGGGGACGCGCCGGCTACCTCTTCGAGGAGCCTGTCAGCCTCGATGTCACCGAGCTGCTGCCGCGTCTGAAGGAAGCCGGGGTGACGGCGGTGAAGATCGAGGGCCGCCAGCGCAGCCACACCTATGTCGCGAGCGTCGTGCGCAGTTTTCGCGCCGCCCTGGCGGCGGTCGATGCCGGCCTGCCGCTGCGGCCGGGCGATCTCGATCGGCTGGCCGAGGGGCACGCGACGACGCAGGGCGCCTACGTGAAGGCCTGGCGGTGAGCGCCGCGCCATGCCGTGGAGGAAGACCTTGGAGCTGACGCTCGGACCAGTGCTGTACAAGTGGGAGACGGCGGCGTGGCGCGACTTCTATTTCCGCATCGCCGACGAAGCCCCTGTCGATATCGTCGTGGTCGGCGAAATCGTCTGTGCCAAGCGCGTCCCGGCCCTCGAAGCGGCCTTCTCGCCGGTGCTCGAACGGCTCCAGCGCGCCGGCAAGACGGTCTTTCTCGGCAGTCCCATCGTCGCCTCCGACGAGGCACAGCGCTGGTGGGACCGGCAAAGCGCCGCCGCGCCGTCCTTCGCCATCGAGGCCAACGATATCTCCTACCTGCGCGACCTGACCGGGCAGCCGCACGCCGTCGGGCCCTATGTCAATGTCTATAACGAGATGACGGCGCGCTATCTGGCACAGCGGGGCGCCGGCCGGATCTGCCTGCCGCCGGAGCTGCCGTTTGAATCGGTCGCCGCCATTGCCGAAGGGACGGACGCCGCCGTCGAGGTCTGCGCGTTCGGACGGCTGCCGCTCGCCATATCGGCGCGCTGCTATCACGCCCGCCTGCATCAGCGGTCGAAGAGCACCTGCCGCCTCGTCTGCGGCGAGGACCCCGACGGCCTGCTGGCGCAGACGATGGATGGGGAGCGCTATCTCGCCATCAACGGCGTGCAGGTCCTGTCGGGCTCATACGCCTGTCTGACCGCCGAGATCGGCGACCTGCGGCGCGCCGGGGTGCGCGGCCTGCGTCTCCTGCCGCAGGTGGTCGATATGGTCGCCATTGCCGAAATCTACCGGGCGCTGGCCGAGGATCGGCTCAAGGCCGACGAGGCGGCGATGGCGCTGCAACGGCTTTGCCCGGGCGAAACCTTCTCCAACGGCTTCCTGCACGGCGTCGCCGGCGGGCGTTTCGTCACCGGCAGCGAAGCCGTGCTCGGTGCCGAGGCCTCGATGCGATGAGGCAACCTGGCCGGAAGTTGGAAACGATGAGCAATATTCTCGAAAGCGAAGCCCCCACGACGTTGAAGCGGCTGCGGTCCATCCTGGCGGAGGTGCCGGAGCACTGTGAATATGGCGAGCAGCTGCATTGCCGGGAAAGGCTGCAGACGGCGATCGACCGCTTCTGCGCCTTCGACGAGATACGGCAGCGCCGCCGGCAGCTCGCCGCCGCCCGCGATCACAAGGAGCAGATCGAGGCCATTCTCGGCTTCCTCGGCGATCTCGACGAGCTGTCCGAGGGCGAGATCGACCGCTCTGTCTTCGAGGAAATGGCGCTGCTTTTCATCGACATAAGCCGGCTGGGGCAGAGCGGCGCCGCCATTCTGCGCTCGCTCGGCGGCGCGCCGGAGCCGGACCGCCCGCGGTCGCCGCCGCGCCGGCGGCAATCGGCCCGCATCCTCAAGGCACCGGCGAAATAGGCCGGCGCGACGTGGAAGCCGGAACCGGCAGCCGCCGCCCGACGGGGCGTCGATCCATGAGCCGGTGCCGCGCATGAAGCGCTATTCGACCTATTGCGGGCTTTGCATCTCGCGATGCGGCTGTATCGCCAGCGTCGAGGACGGCCGGCTGGTCAAGGTCGAGCGCGATCCGCTCCATCCCACCGGCGGCGCCATCTGCATCAAGGCGAAGACGGCGCCGGAATTCGTCCACCACGCCGAGCGCCTGACGATGCCGCTGCTGCGTACGGCACCGAAAGGCAGCGCCGATCCGATGTTCCGGCCGATCGGCTGGGACGAGGCCCTCGACCTGGCGGCGGCGAAATTGCGCGCCGTCGCCGAGCGACTCGGTCCCGAAGGCGTCGCCTTCGCCATCACGACGCCGAGCGGAACGGCGATCGCCGACAGTTTCGGCTGGATCCACCGGCTGGCGCATGCCTTCGGCAGCCCGAACCTCGTCTTCGCGACGGAGAACTGCAACTGGCACAAGGACTTCACCCCGATGCTCACCTGGGGCGCGGGGATCGGCATGCCCGACTATGCCCGCACCGGGCTGGTGCTGTTATGGGGGTTCAATCCGAGCGCCACATGGCTTGCTCAGGTCGAGCCGATCCGGGCGGCGCAGCGCCGGGGCGCGCGCGTCGTCGCCATTGATCCACGGCGGCAGGGCCTCGCCAGAAGCGCCGACCTGTGGCTCGGGCTGCGGCCGGGCACGGATGGCGCGCTGGCGCTGGGGCTGGCCCATCTCCTCCTGGAGAGCGGGTGCGCCGACGAGGAATTCCTGGCCGCCTTCACCGACGCGCCGTTCCTCGTCCGCGACGACAATGACCGGCTGCTGACCGACGCCGATCTCGGGCTCGGCCGCACCGGGGCGCCGATCCTCTGGGACCGGCGGCGGGCGCAGCCGCTCCTTTACGACCGGTCGTTGCGCCGGGCTTCGAACAGCGCCGCCGAGCCGGCGCTGTTCGGGACATTTCGCGTTTCGGCCGGCGACAGAGCGATCCCGGTGCGGCCGGTGCTGCAGCGCCTGAAGGATCAGTGCGCCGGCTATACGCCGGAGCGGGTGGAGGCGATCACCGGCGTCGCGGCCGCGTCGATCAGGCAACTGGCCGCGTGGCTGCATGAGTCCGGCCCGGTGTCGTTCTTCACCTGGACCGGCACGGCGCAGCACGCCAACGCCACCCAGACGGCGCGGGCGATCCACATCCTCTATGCGTTGACCGGATGCCTCGATGCCGCGGGCGGCAATGTCTGGTTCTCCCGGCCGCCGATCACCGACATCGCCGCCTTCGACCTGGTATCGCGGGAGACGCGGGCGGCCAGTCTCGGCCTCGATGAGCGCCCGCTCGGGCCGCCGCAGCGCGGCTGGACAACGACGCGCGATCTGTTTCGCGCCATCGAATCCGACAGGCCCTATCCGATCCGCGCCCTGGTTTCGTTCGGAGGCAATTTCGCCCTGACGAAGCCCCGGACACGCCATGCGCAGGAGGCCCTCGCCAAGCTCGACTTCTTCGTCATGACCGAGCTCTTCCTGACGCCATCCTGCAGGGAGGCCGACCTTGTCCTGCCCGTCGCGTCCTGCTGGGAGCGGGAAGGCCTGCAGGCCGGGTTCATGACCGGCGCGGAGGCGGAGCAGTGGATCCAGCTGCGGCCGGCGGTGGTGCCGCCGGTCGGCGCCAGCCGCTCCGACACGACGATCGTCTTCCAATTCGCAGAACGTCTCGGCCTCGGCGCGCATTTCTTCGGCGGCGACGAGGAAGCGGCCCTGGCGCATGTGCTTGCTCCCGCCGGCCTTTCTCCCGATGACCTGCGGAAGGAGCCGCAAGGACGGCGCCTTGACCTGCCGGATGGCGTCGGGCTTCGCCGCCGGACTGGCTTCGCCACTGCGAGCGGCCGTGTCGAGCTCTATGCCGAGCGGCTCCTGTCGGTCGGGGAAGATGCCTTGCCGGCTTATGTTCTGCCGCGGATCAGCCCCGAAGCCACGCCGGCTCTGGCGGCCGATTATCCGCTGCGCCTCACCTGCGCGAAGTGGCCGCAGTTCTGCCATAGCCAGCAGCGTCAGAGTTCATCCATCCGCAAGGCGATGCCGCGTCCCCTGGTGCAGCTCCATCCGGCCGACGCCGCACTACGCGGCATCGCGGACGGAACGCCTGTTCGCGTCTCGACGCCGGACGGCTCCTTCAGGGCTTTCGCCGTGCTGGAGCCGGCGCTGACGCCGCAGGTGGTCTGCGCCCAATATGGCTGGTGGCGGCCGGAGCATCCCGGGTCGGTGGGAGAGCTCAGCTACAATGCAGCCATCGACGGCGAGATCTTCGATCCGGTGTCCGGGTCGAACGCCCTGCGCTCCACCCTCTGCAATGTCGTGGCGCTTGGTCCCGGTCCGGAACCCGCTGGTGGCGGCCTTGCCAAATAGCGAGCCCGTGCCGGCGAGGCCGTTCTGCCGTTTTACAGCCGATAATCCGCCTGCCGCCGCTGCTGCAACCGGCGGATATTTGGTCGCGGGGCAATATTTGTATTTGCTGCTAGACTTTCCCGAGTATTGATCGGCAGGCCCTTGCAGATGGTTGAAGTCCCTGCGGCCCTCTCCGGCAGTTCATTCTTTCGCGGTCTCTCGGCGACCGCGATAGCGGCGATCCTTGCCAAGGGCCGGCCGCTTCGCTTCGCTCCCGGCGCCATCGTCTTTCATCAGGACGGGGATGCGAGATTCTTCTACGTCCTGGCGAGCGGCCAGTTGCGCGTCAACCGTACGACAGCGGAAGGCCGGCAGGTCGTCGTCCGTTTCGTGGCACCCGGTGATGCTTTCGGCATCGCGGTCGCAATGGGCCGCAAGACCTTTCCGGCCACGGCGACGGCCATCCTGCAGAGCGATGCCCTCGCCTGGCCGTCGGCGCTGTGGCAGGAGCTTGTCGCCCTTCATCCAGTGCTGGCCAAGAACGCTCTCGGGATCGTCGGCGGCCGACTCGATGCCGCGCATCAGCGCATCGTCGAGATATCGACCGAGGAGGTCGAGCGCCGCGTCGCCCATGCGCTCCTTCACCTTGCCGACCAGTCGGCGGCGCAGCTGGGCGGCGAGGCGGACATAGCCTTTCCCATCAGCCGGCAGGACGTGGCCGAGCTGAGCGCCACCACCCTTTACAGCGTTAGCCGGCTGATCAGCGCCTGGGCCGACAAGGGGCTGGTCGAGGGCGGGCGGCAGAAGATCCGCATCACCGACCGGCAGCGGCTGCGCGCCATTGCCGACGGCCTGCAGCGCTAGCCTTTCGGCTTCGCGGGGCTAAAGCGCCAGCTCGGCGTGGAACGGATGGAAGATGACGGCCGAGCCCTTGGCGACGCCGTCGCATTCCGGTGCGATCTCGACCAGCCCGTCGGCGTTGACGAGCGGCAGCAGGCGCGCCGATCCGGCCCCGCACGATTCGACCAGCAGCGGCCCCTGCACCGGGGTGGCGACGATCCTTGCCGGGACGAATTCCGTGCGCCCGGGAGAATGCCGTATCGGCCGGGCGGCGATCGCCGCCTCGCCGCGCGGCCATGACGGCGTGACACCGACGCAGGCCTGTGCCAGCGGCCGCCCGAACAGCAGGAAGCCCACCATCGCCGCCAGCGGATTGCCCGGCAGGCCGAGGACGATCGTGCTGCCGATACTGCCGACGACCAGCGCCTTTCCCGGCTTCACTGCGATGGACAGTCGTTCGGCGCTGCCGCCGGCCAGGCGGATGGCGTCGGCGACATGATCGGTCTCGCTGCCAGAGGCGCCGCCGGTGCTGATGATAAGGTCGGCCTGCTCGGCGCCGTCGGCCATCGCCTGCGCCAGCCGGTGCGGCTGGTCGGGACATGACCCGCCATCCGTGGCGTCGATCCAGCCCTGGCGGAGGAGGCTGAGCAGCATCGGCCGGTTGCAGTCATAGATGCCTCCCGGCGGCAGAGCGCGGCCGGCCGGGCAGAGCTCGCTGCCGGTGGAGATGACCGTCACGCGCAGCCGGCGGAGCACGCCGGCGGCGCTGCAGCCTACGGCGGTGAGAAGCGCGACGTGGCGGGCGTCGAGCATCGTGCCCGCCTCGACCAGGATATCTCCCGGCGCGATGTCTTCGCCCCGGCGGCGGATATTGGCGCCGGGGAGAATCGGTTCGGTCGTCGCGACGCGGCCGCCCCTCACGGTGCAGATCTCTTCCGGCGCGACGGCAGCGACACCGGCCGGGACCGGAGCGCCGGTAAACAGCCGCACGGCCTCTCCGGCAGCGATCCAGGCCGGACCGGCCGAGCCTGCCTCGACGCGCGTGACGATCCTCGCCGGCCGTTCTGCGGCCGACGCCAGATCGGCAAAGCCGTAGCCGTCCATCGCCGATTGATCGAAGGGCGGCAGGGCGACGGCCGACCGGATGGGCGCGGCGGCAATCCTGCCGTGGGCGGCGGCCGGCGCCAGCGTTTCGCTGCCGCTCACCGGCCTTGCGTGGTCCAGAATCGCCGTGAAGGCCTCGGCCAGGGGCATCAGCGGCTCTCCGTATCCATCGGCGCAACGATCGCGCCGGGCGGGCGGCAGCGCCGACGGTCCGGTGGCTGCTACGCGCTGCGGCGGGCCGCCGGCGATGTCGGAGAGAGGAAGAAGCGCGGCCGTGGTCGGCATGAGGATTGTCCCTATCGGCCCGGCGCGGCGGCTGACGCCGTCGTGCCGTGAAGGAGGGGTGCGACGAGGGCGGCCGTCTCGGGCGAGGGGGCGACACCCAGTTCGGCGGCGAGGAGCGACCGGCACCGCTCGAACTGCTGGATGGCCCGGTCGGGACGATGCAGCGCGATCAGCGACTGGATCAGGAGGCGATGGGCGCTTTCGCGGCAGGGCTCCCGAACCAGGGCGGTGTGGCAATCCTGCGCCGCGGACGCGTAGTCGCCGGCGGCGTAATTGAGCTCGGCCAGCGCGTTGACGATGTCGATATAGATGTCGAGAAGGCGCTCCCGCTCCTCGGCGCACCAGTCGGCGTAGAGGTCGGCTTCCATGTAGTCGCCCCGGTAGAGCGCCTGCGCCTCCCGGAATGCGGCAATCGCCTTGCTGGTGTCGCCGGCGCGCTGATGGCGGTGGCCGATGCGGGCGAGGTCCTCGAAGAGGAGGGAATCGACCTGCACATGGTCGAGCCGCAGCACATAGGCGGCCTCCTCCGTGCTGACGATCTCGCCCGGCAGCCCGGCCTGGCGGAATCTCTGGCGTAGGAAATGTACCGTCACCTTCAGCCGCGACCAGCCGGTCTCCGTGTCGGCATCGGGCCACAGCTGGTCGATCAGCCGGTCGCGATGCACCGGCCGGCCGCCATGGAACGTCAGGAATTTCAGCAGCTGGATCGCCTGCTTGCGCGGCCATTGCTCGATGGCGAGGCTGCTGCCGTCGATCGACGCGGCGAAGCGGCCGAAGGTGCTGATCGACAGATATTCGCGCTCGCCGGCGGCGAGCTGCGCCCGATCCTGCAGGAACAGGATGGCCAGCGGCTCGTCGGCGGCAATGGTGTGCCGGCCGTCGCCGAGGGCGATGCTCGACATTGCAACCGTGATGCGGCTGCCGTCCTTGCGGCGCACGGTGCATTCGGGCGCGGCGAGCGGCCGGCACGAGCGAAATCCCGGTACGGCGAGGCAATGCTCGGAGCAGATCGCCGCGCCGTCGGGAAAGGTGGCGCATACGAGCTGGTTGCATGTCCGCTCGACGGCCTCGCCATGATCGTAGCCGAGAAGCTCCTCGGCCGCCTCGTTGATCGCCAGCACGCGCTGCCCTTCCCCGACCAGAACAGCCGGAGACGACGCGTGGGTGACCAGTTCGCTAGGCTCGATGATCATGACGGATGATCTCCGATAAGTCCGTCAGACTGCCGCATCGTTTTCCCAGGGTCTTTGCGGCGCAACAAAGTCGTACGGGCCGGACGGCCATGACGCAGCGGCTAGATGCCCGGCGAGTAACGGCCCGCCCCGGTGGCGAGATAATTGTCGAAGGCGGCGCAGACCGAGCGGACAGCCAGGCGCCCGGCTTCCAGGACCTCGATATGGTCGCCGTCGATCCGGACGAGGCCGTCCGCCTGCAGCGGCGCCAGCGCGGTCAGCGCGTCGGCAAGGTCCGGGGCGTGTGCGTCCTGTCGGCCGGCATAGCTGCCCAGGTCGACCTCCAGGTCGCACATCAGGCGCTCGATGATCTCCCGGCGCAGGCGATCGTCGGCGCTCAGCGCGATGCCGCGCGAGATGGCGAAATCGCCGGCGGAGATCGCCCGCCTGTAGTCGGGCACGAGATGCGTGTTCTGGACGTAGCCACCGGGCAGGCTGCCGATCGCCGAGGCGCCGAAGGCGACGAGATTGGCCGCCGGGTCGTCGGTATAGCCCTGAAAATTGCGGTGCAGCCTGCCGGTGCCGAGAGCCGTGGCCAGCCGGTCGTCGGGACGGGCGAAATGATCGAGGCCGATGGCGACATAGCCGGCCGCCTGCAGCGTCTCGGCCGCCGCCCGCGCCTGCGCCAGGCGCTGGCGCGCATCGGGAAGCGCCGCCAGATCGATCAGCTTCTGGTGACGCTTCATCCACGGCACGTGGGCATAGGGGAACACCGACACGCGGTTCGGCGCCAGCGCTTCGATCGCCTGGGTCGCGGTGCGGATCACGCCCGGGACAGTCTGGTGCGGCAGGCCGATCATCAGGTCGATGTTGATGCGGTCGATGCCGGCGCCGCGCAGCATCGTCGCCGCCGCGACGGAGTCGGACAGCGGCTGGACGCGATTGATGCTCCGCTGCACCTGCGCGTCGAGATCCTGGATGCCGAGGCTGGCGCGCGTGAAGCCGGACGTTCCGAGAGCATCGGCGACATCGGCGGTCAGGGTACGCGGATCGACCTCGATGGCGAGCTCGGCGTCCGCGGCGAAAGCGAAGTGCTGGCGGGCAGTTGCGATGATGCGGCGAAGCTCGTCGGCGCCGAGCATCGTTGGCGTTCCGCCGCCGAAATGGACATGGCGCACGATCGGCCGGGCCGGAATCGCGTCGCGGACCATGGCAAGCTCGGTGCGCAGCAGGGATGCGTAGCTGGCGATGACGGCCTGGTCGCGGGCGACTGTCGTCTGGCAGCCGCAGAACCAGCACAGCGACCGGCAGAAGGGGACGTGGAAATAGAGCGACAGGGAACTGCCGGTTTCCGGGCTGTCGAGCCACCGGCGGTATTCGGCGGGGCCGATCGCCGCGTTGAAATGCACTGCCGTCGGGTAGCTGGTATAGCGCGGCACGGCGCCCGTGTAGCGCAGGAGAACCTCATCGGGGTTGGGCGCGGCCGGTGAGGGCGCCGCCTCGGCCGCTGCGGCCGTGCGTTCGGCATTTTGCTTTGCCGTCATGGCATCGACGCCCAATTCCGGTTCTCCCCGCCGGGGCTTTCGGCCCGCTTCTCAATCTCCTCCGGCGGGCGGCGCCGTCCTTGACGCAGGTCAAGCGACTTGAAGGCTTTGCCGGGCAAAAGGCCGCAGGGAGCTGGGCCGAATAAGCGGCTGGCGGGTTAGCGTGGCCGATCCGCCCAGGCTCTCCCGCAAGGCGGAAAACGGGGGCAACGGCCTGAAACGGCTTGCGTCGACGCTCCCGGCACGATCGGCCGTCCGTCATCGCCGTCGCCCGGCCGCTGTTACCAGCCTGTAACCGGGCTCCCTAGGCTCGTTCTGTCGACGCGAGGGTGGACCGAATGCCGGACCACGCGGAGGGCCCAGGACGTGAACTGCCGACTTTCGTGGCTCGGCTGTGGCTTGAGCACGGACCCGATCAGACCATGGCGTGGCGCGGCCGGGTGAAGCACGTGCAGAGCGACCGTACGGCCTACTTCCAGAGCTTCGAGCAGCTGCGCGCCTTCCTGGCGGAAATCAGCGGCGTGCCCGGACCGGAAGAGCACCCGGGCGCTGAATTTTGAGCGGAAAACGAACCGACGAGCAGAGGTTGTACGATGAGCACCCATAGCCCGGCAGAAGTCCGGAATCTGTTGCGCGACGTCGGCTATCCGGGGTTCGCCAAGGACATCGTTTCAGCAGGATTCGTCAAAGGCCTGGCGGTCAGCGGCGAGACCGCCATCATCGACTTCGCGCCGAATTCCTCCAACGGCGAGAAGGTCCGGGCCATGGAAGCCGGCATTCGCGAGAGGCTCGCGCGTGCCGGCTTCCAGGACATCCGCGTCATGACCGCGCTGCCCTTCAAGGACGCGGACATGGCGCTGCGGCAGCCGATCGCCGCTGACGGCGACAGCGACCACGACATCAATCGCGGCCTTACCGGACCCGGCGTCATGACGCCGCTTCAGGCCGAGCTCCAGGAAGACGGGATCATCGGGGATCCCGACCTCCTCCACGACGACCTCCGGCGGCAGGAGCAGCCGCCGGGGGTCGGACTCGGCGGCGACATGCCCGAGCCCCTGCCGGGGCCGGAGGGACCGCCCGGCGACAGCTATGACGGCGCGCTGCCGGTCTTCCAGTGGGACATCGATCCGCACGACTCGGCCGCCGACAACCATGAGAGCGGCGTCCGCCTGAGGGACTGGGAGATCCGGGTGTGGTGGCAGGTCCATCCCGCCGGCGACCTCGTCTACGCCTCGCTGCAGGCGATGCGCGACGACTGGGCCGACCGCGACGGTACGGCGCGCACGCATCCGGTCGGGCGCTCGGCGGCGGTCAACCTTGTCTTCGACATGCGCCGGCAGGGCGTCGTCGCGATCTACGGCACGGTGCGCGATTTCCGGCCCTTCGTCGAAGCCTTCCACCAGGCCTGGGCCACCAGGAGCGAGAGCCCGCAAGAGGAAGCTCTCCAGACCGAGGAGCGCGTCTGATGAAAAACGACAACGGCAACGGTGGCGGCAACGGCTCGCGCTGGTTCCGGATCGCCGACGAGCCGCGCGGCTGGGAGGAGTTCTACCGGCGGCGCTGGTCCTTCGACAAATCCGTGCGCACCAGCCACAGCGTCAACTGCTCGGGCTCCTGCTCGTGGGAAGTGTTCGTCAAGGACGGCATGATCACCTGGGAGCTGCAGAAGACCGACTGGCCCCAGATCAACGACGAGACGCCCAATTACGAGCCGCGCGGCTGCCAGCGGGGCATCTCCTCGTCCTGGTATCCCTACAGCCCGGTGCGGCCGAAATATCCCTATGTGCGCGGCGTGCTGCTCGACTTCTACCGCAGCGAGCGGGCGGCCGGAAAAGACCCGGTCGCGGCCTGGGCAGCCATCGTCGAGGACCCGGAGCGGTCGAAGACCTACCGCGAAGCGCGCGGCAAGGCCGGCTGGCGGCGGACGAGCTGGGACGAGGCGACCGAGATCATCGCCGCGGCGAAGATCTACACCATCAAGGAATATGGCGCCGACCACCTGGCCTCCTTCTCGCCGATACCGGCGATGAGCCAGGTAAGCTTCACCTCAGGGCATCGCCTCTCCAACCTGCTCGGCGGGACGATGCTCAGCTTCTACGAGTGGTACCACGACCTGCCGCACATCATGCCGGCGATGTGGGGCGACCAGACCGATGTTCACGAGGCGGCGGACTGGTACCAGAGCGCCTACTGGATCGTCATGGGCTCCAACCTGCCGATGACGCGGACGCCGGACGCGCATTTTGCTTCCGAGCACAAGTATAACGGCGGCAAGATCGTCAACCTGTCTCCCGACTATGCCGACATAACCAAGTTCGCCGACCTGTGGGTGCCGGTGCGGCCGGGCACCGATGCCGCCTTCCTGCTCGCCTGCATCCACGTCATCCTCAAGGAATTCCACGTCGAGCGGCGGGCGGCCTATTTCCAGAAATACATCGCGCAATACACCAATCTGCCGTTCCTGGTGCGGATCGACGAGGAGGACGGCCGCAACGTCACCGGCCGCTTCCTGCGCGCCAGCGACATCGCCGCCTTCGCCGACGAAGAGAATGCCGAGTGGAAGCTGCCGCTGCTGGCGACCGACGGCGAGCTACGGCTGCCCGGCGGGTCGCTGGGCTTCCGCTGGGAGAAGAACAAGACCGGGCGCTGGAACCTCAAGAACGAGGATGTGCGCACCGGCGAACCGTTCGAGCCGCTGCTGACGCTGCTGGACGGGCCGCACGAGGACGTGCAGGTCGAGTTCGCCGACTTCACCCACACCTTCAGCACGACGCTCGGCGAGAGCGAGGGCAAGGGCGCCCGCGCCACGGCCAGCCTGCGCGGCGTCCCGACCCGGCTGATCCAGACCGTCGACGGGCCGGTGCGGGTGACCACTGCCTTCGATCTCCTGCTGGCGCAGTTCGGCGTCGGCCGCGGCCTCTCCGGCGACTATCCCAAGGACTATGACGACGCCACCCATCCCTTCACGCCGGCATGGCAGGAGCAGGAGACCGGCGTCAGCCGCGCCCTGGTGCTGCGCGTCGCCCGCGAATGGGCCGAGACGGCCGAGAAGACCAAGGGCAAGTGCCTGTTCATCACCGGCTCCGGGGTGCTGCACTGGTACCATGGCGGGCCGCTGATCTACCGCGCCGAAGCGGTGATGGGCATCCTCACCGGCTGCATGGGCGTCAATGGCGGCGGCTTTGCCCATTATGTCGGGACCGAGAAGATCCGGCCCTTCGCCGCCATCGGCACGCTCGGTGCCGCCACCGACTGGGGCGGTCCGCCGCGCCACCAGAACTCGACCTCCTATTTCTATTTCCACACCGACCAGTGGCGCTATGACGGCATGGCGCTGGACCCGCTATGGGCGCCGCGGGCGAAGGTCTTTCCCGAGAAGGCGCGCCATGTCGCCGATCTCAACACCATGGCGGTGCGCAACGGCTGGCTGCCGTTCAACCCGCAGTTCGACAAGCGCAATCCGATGGATGTGCTGCGGGAGGCGCGGGCGGCCGGCTGCAAGACCGAAGCCGAGGTCGGCACCTGGCTCGCCCGGCAGATCAAGACCGGCAAGCTCGACTTCGCCCTCAGCGATGTCGACGCGCCGCGCAATCATCCCAAGGTGCTGTGGATCTGGCGCGCCAACCTGATCGGCACGTCGATGCGCGGGCATGAATATGCCCTCAAGCATTTCCTCGGCACCCACAACAATGTCCTCGGCTCCGACCGCGCCCAGGGCATGATCGACGACGTCGCCTGGCACGAGCAGGCGCCGCTGGGCAAGCTCGACCTCGTCTACAACGTCAACCTGCGCATGGATTCGTCGGCCAACTATTCCGACATCGTGCTGCCGGCGGCGCATTGGTACGAGAAATACGATCTCACCTGCACCGACCTTCATTCCTTCTTCCACCCGTTCACGCCGGCGCATGACCCGGCCTGGGAGGCCAAGCACGACTGGGATGCCTTCAAGCTGATCGCCCAGCAGATCAGCCGGCTGGCCAAAACGCATCTGCCGAACCCGGTCGAGGATCTCGTCCTCAACGCCCTCATCACCGACACACCCGACGAGATGGCGCAGCCGATGGGCGAGCTGCATGACTGGCGCGACGGCGAGGCCGAGCCCGTTCCGGGCAAGACCTTCCCGAATGTGCGGGTCGTCGAGCGCGACTACACGCGCATCGCCGACAAATACACGACGCTGGGGCCGAAGGTGGCGCAGCCGAACGGCTACGGCGCCAAGGGCATCAACGGCGATCTCACCGAGATCTGCGAGGAGCTGAAGGAAAGCTATCTCGTCGGCGAGAAGAACGGGCTGCCGGCGATGGATGACGCCCGCCAGGTGGCGGAGATCATCCTGCGCATCTCGCCGGAGAGCGACGGCGAAGTCTCGACGCTGCTGTTCAAGACCCTCGAAAAGCAGACCGGGCTGGAGCTGGCGCATCTCGTCGCGCCGGAGCGCGAGGTCCGCCACCACTTCCCCGACCTCATCTCCCAGCCGCGGCGGTCGATCACCTCGCCGCACTGGTCGGCGATTGAGAGCGCCGGGCGGACCTACTGTCCGTGGACGATGAACATCGAGACGCTGAAGCCCTGGCACACGCTGACCGGGCGGCAGGAGATCTACTACGACCACCGCATGTTCCGCGAGCTCGGCGAGGAACTGCCGACCTACAAGCCGCCGCTCGACAATGTGAAGCTCGGCGACATCGCGCCGGCCGACGTCGCCGCTGCCGCCGGGCCGGGGTCCGGGTCGAAGATCTTCCGCTACGTCACCCCGCACGGCAAATGGTCGATCCACAGCATGTTCTGGGACACCTGGCACATGCTCAACCTGTCGCGCGGCGGCCAGACGGTGTGGATCAATGACGAGGATGCCCGCCAGATTGGCGTCGCCGACAATGACTGGGTCGAGCTGTTCAACCAGAACGGCGTGACGGTCGTGCGCGCCACGGTGTCGAACACCATCCCGCGCGACATGGCCATCTTCTACCACTCCTCCGAGCGGCATGTCGGCGTGCCGTTCTCGCCGCTGGCCCGCGAACGCGGCGCCACGGATCTGCGCGGCGGCAACAACAATGCGCCGACGCGCGTGATGATGAACCCGTCCACCATGGTCGGCGGCTACGCCAACTGGACGTACTTCCTCAACTACCAGGGCCCGAGCCCCTCGGAGCGCGACATGGCCGTCGTCATCCGCAAGAAGCCGCTCGAGGCCGATGGCCGCAAGGTCATCTACCGGGAAGAAGAACTCAGGATCGGGGGCTGATCATGCAAGTCAAGCAACAGATGGCGATGGTCTTCAACCTGGACAAATGTCTTGGTTGCAACACCTGTACTCTGGCCTGCAAGAACGTGTGGACCAACCGCGAAGGCGCGGAATACATGTTCTGGAACAATGTCGAGACCAAGCCGGGCATCGGCTACCCGAAGGAGTGGGAGAACCAGGGCAAGTACCGCGGCGGCTGGAAGCAGAATCCGGGAGGAACGGCGCCGAAGCTGAACCAGGCGTCGCGCTTCTGGCAGATGATCAACCTGTTCTACAACCCCGTGATGCCGCAGATGTCGGACTATTACGGCAACGGGCCCTTCACCTTCACCTATGAGGACCTGCATTCGGAGACGCCGACCAAGTATTCGCAACCGGTGGCGCGGCCGAAATCGCAGATCACCGGCCAGGAAGACATCGACATCGAGTGGGGCGTCAACTGGGAGGACAACGGTGCCGGCACCCATGAGGACGGCACCGGCCGGTTCGACCACAACTTCTCCGGCATGACGCCGAAGGCGCGGCAGGCGCTGCTCAGCTTCCGCAACGCCTTCATGATGTACCTGCCGCGCATCTGCAATCACTGCCTCAATCCGGCCTGCGTCGGCTCGTGCCCGTCGGGCGCCGCCTACAAGCGCGAGGAGGACGGCATCGTTCTCATTGACCAGGAGCGCTGCCGCGGCTGGCGGTTCTGCGTCTCCGGCTGTCCTTACAAGAAGACCTATTACAACTGGCGGACCGGCAAGTCGGAGAAGTGCATCCTCTGCTATCCGCGCATCGAGACGGGGCAGGCACCGGCCTGCTTCCAGGCCTGCCCGGGGCGCATCCGCTATCTCGGCCCGCTGCTCTACGATCTCGACAAGGTGGCGGAAGTCGCCAATGTCGACGATCGCGACCTTGTGGCGCGGCACCGCGACATCATCCTCGATCCGAACGATCCGGAGGTGATCGCCGCGGCCCGCTCGGCTGGCGTCACCGAGGCTTGGCTCGACGCCTGCCGCCGCTCGCCGGTCTACAAGATGGTCAAGGAATGGGAGATCGCCCTCCCGCTCCACCCGGAATTCCGGACGCTTCCGAGCCTCTTCTACATCCCGCCGGAAAGCCCGGTGGGGACGGCGGCCGGCGCCGACCGGAGCGCCTACGACATGGTCGGCGACAGCGTCCTGCCCGACCTCGACGAATTCCGCATTCCCATCCAGTACCTGGCGCAGATGCTGGCGGCGGGCAACGAGGCCGAGGTGCGCAAGGCGCTGCAGCGGCAGCTCGCCGTGCGGGCGTTCCGGCGCACCGAGCGCGTCGAGGGCCGGCTCGACACCAAGGTCCTGTCGGAGGCCGGTCTCACGGTGGCCGATGCCAGGCACATGCACCGGCTGCTGGCCCTGGCGCACTACCACGAGCGCTTCGTCATCGCCACGACCCATACCGAGGCGACCTCCAGCGCTCCCTATATCGAGCGCGGCTATGCCGGCTTCACGGAGCTTGCCGCCGGCAAGAGCCCGAAGCGGAGGACGTCGTTCCACGGGCAGCAGATCGGTGTGGAGAGTTGATCCATGGCCACACCGTCCTTCGCGGCAGGCCAAGACCGGCGACGGGCCGGTGGAACCGACCTTGCTGCTGCCTACCGGCTGATCGCCGAATGCCTGCTGGCGCCCGATCGGCGTGACACGGCGGCGATCGAGGCGTGGAGCGAGGCCCTTGCCGGAGCGGCGGCCGCGGTCCGGGACCCGCTGGCGGCGTTCCTTGCCTCGCCGCGCGCCTTCGACGTGGATGAGCATCTCCTCATCCTGGAGCTGACGCCGCCCTGTCCGCTCTATCTCGGCCACTATCTCTTCGAGGAGCCGCAGTCGTGCCGCGGCGCCGGCTTCTCCGGCCGTAACAGCTACATGCTCGAGATCGGCGCGGTGTACCGCCATTTCGGCTTCGAGCTGACCGGTGGCGAGCTGCCCGATTTCGTGCCCGCCATGTGCGAGTTCCTGGCGATCAGCCTAGAAAACCACGACCGCGACGGCATCGGCATCCGCCGGCGCTTCGTCGAGGCGCATCTGAGGCCGGGCGTCGCGCCGATGCGCGTGGCGCTGGGCAAATACGAATCTCCCTACGCATGGCTCCTTGAGGCGCTCGACGCGGCTGTCGGGATCGACGCCGCGATGAGCGCCGGCGAGCCGCAGTGGAAGCCGCCGGCCCGGTCCGGAGAGCCGCGCGTGGCACCGGTCGTGTCGGCCGTCGGCCGCGCCGGGGCACGGCAAAGCGAGAAGGTCCTGAACAGATGAACACGCTGCTCTGGGGTGTCTTTCCCTATATCGCCCTGACGCTCTTCTTCGTCGTGCCCTTCATCCGCATGATCTATCGCCCCTACGGGCTGACGACGCGGGCGAGCGGCATGTTCAATCGCGGCGTCCTGGGGACGGCGTCGCTGCTGCTGCACTGGGGCATCGGCCTGCTCTTCGCCGGGCATCTGATGGGGCTGATCGGCGGCGTCGCCGGCTCGGCGCTGTGGGTCGACATCTTCTTCTGGGTCGGCTTGGTGGGCGGCGCGATGGCCATCCTTGGCTCGGCGATTGCCCTCATCCGCCGTCACCTGGTGCCGGAGGTGCGGGCGCTGAGCCAGCTCGACGACTACCTCGTCCACTATTTCCTCATCGCGATCATGGGGTTCGCCCTCTACCAGGCGGTGGTCAACCGCATCTGGGGCGTCGCCTTTGGCGCGGCGGCCTGGTTCGCCAGCCTGTGGCGGTTCCAGCCCGAGCCGGAGCTGATGGCCGGCGCCGGTCCGCTGACGCAGATCCATGTGCTGCTGGCGCTTACCTTCGCCGCCTATTTCCCCTTCACCAAGCTCGTCCACGTCTGGACCTACCCGATCAATTTCTTCGTGCGGCCGTACCAGTCGATGCGCACGGCGGCGCAGAAATTCCAGCGCCGCTGGGAGTTCGGCCTGCGCAGCGACAAGTCCTTCCTGACCTACAGCGCCCTGGCCATCCTGCTGCTGTTCATCGGCGTCGCCTTCCTCGTGCGCCAGCCCAGCCTGAAAGGCTTCGAGGTGGCGGAGGCACCCGCCAGCACGCCGCTGACGGCACGGCGGGCCGAGCAGGTCGGCTATGCGCTCTATGTGAGCCAGTGCGCCCGCTGCCATGGCGTCAACGGCGACGGCGTTGCGCCGGGAATGAACTCGCCGCTGTTCGGCACGCTGCCGCGCGACTTTACCAAGGGGCAGTACCGCTTCGTCTCGACGCAGAGCGGCATCGCCTCGGATCGCGACCTGCGCCACGTCATCGTCCACGGCCTGCCGAGCTCCGGCATGCCGGGCTTCGCCACTTTGTCCGACGTCCAGATCGACAGCCTCGTCGCCTATCTCGACCACATCTGGATCGACCGGCCCGACCCGGGGCCGGACGTGGAGATCACACCGGTGCCCCGCTTCACCGCCGAGATGGCGGATGCGGGCCGCTCGCTCTTCGCCGACAATTGCGCCGGCTGCCACGGTGCCGGGGGCGAGGGCGATCCGGCAGCGAGCGTCGAGGATCATCCCGGCCACCTGCTGATGCCGGCCGATCTCGCCGCCGGGCGGGTAAAGGCGGGCACCGATCCGGTGCAGCTCTACTACCGCATCGCCGCCGGCATTCCGAATGGCGATGCGCCGCTGATGCCGTCCTTCAGCTACCTGACGCCGGACGAGATCTGGGCGCTCATCGCCTATCTGCGCCGCGACGTGCTGCCGCTGCGCGCCGTGCCGCCATCCGAGCCGGCGCCGCCCGCGGTTGCCGCCGCAACTTTGCCGGCTGAATAGGGAGGTCTGAATGGATGCCAGGCCGGCCTCTGTTCCGCCCGCCGCGACAAGGGCTCTCGTCTCCAGCACGGTCGCCTTTACCGTCTGCTTCGCCGTCTGGACGATCTTCGCCATCATCGGCCTCAAGATCAAAGAAGAGCTCGGCCTCAGCGAGACGCAGTTCGGGCTGCTGATCGGCACGCCGATCCTCACCGGCTCGCTGATCCGGCTGGTGCTCGGCATCTGGACCGACCAGTACGGCGGGCGGCTGGTCTTCGCGCTCGTCATGCTGGCCGCCGCGGCGGCGACGCTCCTGCTTTCCTATGCGACGACCTACGCCATGATCCTCCTGGCGGCGCTCGGCGTCGGCATCGCCGGCGGCGCTTTCGCGGTCGGCGTCGCCTATGTCTCGCGCTGGTATCCGCCGGAGCGGCAGGGCACCGTCCTCGGCATCTTCGGCATGGGCAATATCGGCGCCGCGGTGACCAAGTTCGCCGCGCCCTTCGTCATGCTGCAACTCGGCTGGCCGGGTGTTGCCCGCGTCTGGGCGGCGGCCCTGGTCGTCATGACGGTCGCCTTCTGGCTGACCACGTCGGACGACCCGCAGCTTGTGGCGCGGCGCCGGGAAGGCCGGCCGCCGGTTCCGTTCTCGCGGCAGTTCGAGCCGCTGCGCCACCTGCAGGTCTGGCGCTTCTCGCTCTACTATTTCTTCGTCTTCGGCGGCTATGTCGCGCTCGCCTCATGGCTGCCGCGCTACTATAGCGGCGTCTACGGGCTCCCGATCACCGCCGCCGGCCTTCTCGGCACGGCCTATTCCATTCCGGGCAGCCTGTTTCGGCCGCTTGGCGGCTGGCTGTCCGACCGGATCGGCGCCCGCGCGGTGATGTACTGGACCTTCTTCGCCTGCATCGCCTGCACCTTTGCGCTGTCCTATCCGCTCACCGACTATGTCGTTCACGGCATCGAAGGCCCGATCGCCTTCTCGTTCGGCCTCAACGTCGTCGTCTTCACGGTCATCGTCTTCGTCCTCGGCTTCTTCATGTCGCTGGGTAAGGCGGCCGTCTACAAGCACATCCCCGTCTATTACCCGGACAGCGTCGGAGCGGTCGGCGGCATCGTTGGCATGATCGGCGGCCTCGGCGGCTTCGTGCTGCCGATCGCCTTCGGCGCCATGAACGACCTCATCGGCGTGTGGACCTCCTGCTTCATGCTGCTGTTCGGCCTCGTCCTGGTGTCGCTGGTCTGGATGCATGTCTCGGTTCGCCGGATGGAGCGGGCGCGGCCCCCGGCACGGCGCGGACGGAACCATCGGCCGGAGCCGGACACGGCAGCGACGCTGCCGCCCGCCGCCTTGCCGCGTCCGCGTGTCGTCAATTAGCCCGGAAAGGAAACACCGGAATGTCCAGCATCAGCTATGCACCGGCCCGGTCGGGCGACTGGCTGCCGGAGTGGAAGCCCGAAGATCCGGCATTCTGGCAGCGCAAGGCGCGCCGCCAGGCCTGGACGACGCTGGTCATCACGACGGCCAGCCTGACGATGGCCTTCTCGACCTGGTTCCTTGTCAGCGCCCTGGTCGTCAAGCTGCCGGCGGTCGGCTTCAACCTCTCCCAGACGCAGCTGTACTGGCTGGCCGCCATGCCCGGCCTTGCCGGTGGCGCGCTGCGCCTGATGCACACGTTCCTCACGCCCATCGCCGGCACCCGCAAGGTGGTGACGCTCGCCACGGCCAGCCTGCTGCTGCCGCTCGCCGGCTGGTATTTCGCCGTGCAGTCGACGGCGACCCCCTATTGGGTGCTGCTGCTGCTCGCCTTTCTGGCCGGGCTGGGCGGCGGCAACTTCTCCTCGTTCATGCCTTCCACGAGCCTCTTCTTTCCCAAGCGCCTGCAGGGAACGGCGCTGGCGATCCAGGCCGGCATCGGCAATTTCGGCGTCTCGATCGTGCAGTTCGTGACGCCGTGGATCATCGGCTTCGCGCTGCTCGGTTCGATGGCCGGCGCGGGGCAGACGGGCGCCGCGGGCGCGACGATCTGGCTGGAGAATGCCGCACTGGTCTACATCCCGTTCGTGGTGCTGTGCGCGCTTCTGGCCTGGGCCCTGCTGCGCAGCGTCCCGGTGCGGGCCAATTTCGTCGAGCAACTCGACATCTTCCGGTCCAAGCACACCTACATGATGACGTTCCTCTATATCGCCACGTTCGGTACCTTCTCGGGCCTGAGCGCGACGTTTCCCCTGCTGATCAGCACCGAGTTCGGGGCCTTGCCCGGCGCGCCGGATCCGCTCACCTACGCCTTCCTCGGCCCGCTGGTTGGGTCGGCTATGCGCGTCGTCGCGGGACCCCTGTCGGATCGCTTCGGCGGCGCCCGGGTGACGCAGGTGGCGTGCATCGGGCTGGTGCTGTCGACCGCCGCTCTCTGCTTCTTCACGTCGCCGACCTCCGTCGCCACGTTCCCGGCTTTCGTCGGCTGCATGCTGGCGATCTTCTTCTTCGCCGGCATCGGCAACGCCTCGACCTTCAAGCAGATGCCGATGCTGTTCGAGCCGCGTCAGGCCGGCGGCGTCATTGGCTGGACCGGTGCCGTCGCCGCCCTTGGCCCCTTCGTCGTCGGCCTGGCCATCGGCTATTCCTACAGCGCCACCGGTTCGCCGCGCGCCTTCTTCTACTGGGCGATCGGCTTCTACTTCGTTTCGGCGGTGATCAACTGGTGGTACTACGCACGGAGGAATGCCGAGGCCCCGTGCTGAGCGGCGATACGAAGCAGGGAGAAGACCATGGAAGCCATCGGCATCGTCGGCTGGAAGAACAGCGGCAAGACAACGCTGATCACGCGGCTTATCCCGGCCTTGCGGCGGCGCGGCCTGACGGCCTCGACAATCAAGCACGTCCATCATGACGTCGATCTCGACCAGCCGGGCAAGGATACCTATGCCCACCGCCAGGCGGGCGCCGTCGATGTCGTCATGTATTCGCAGTCCCGCTGGGCGTTGCTCCACGAGGTGCGGGATCCGGCGGAACTGCCGGATCTTGCCGACCTGATGGGGCGCATGGCACCCGTCGACATCGTGCTGGTCGAGGGCTTCAAGACCATGCCGATCAGGAAGGTGGAGGTGCGCGGCGATGCCCCGCTGCGACCCGTCCTGCCGGCCGGCGAGCCGGCCGTCATCGCCGTCGTCGCCGACGGCGAGACGGACGTCGTCGACAGGCCGGTCTTCCGCCGCGACGACGTCGAGGGGCTGGCCGACCTGATCGCCGAGACGGTGCTGGGGGAGAGGGACGCCGATGTCGATCGGCGTCGCCTGTCCGGCGACCGCTTGCCATGACTCTGCCGCCACCGGATGGCGTCCCGGTGCCGATCGGTGTCGTCGTCGCTTCGGATCGGGCAAGCGCCGGTCTCTACGAGGATCGGGGCGGCCCGGCGATCCGTGACTTCCTGCAGCGCGTCCTGGTGACGCCGTGGAGCGAGGAGCGGCGCCTGGTGCCCGATGACCGGGAGCGCATCGGCGCGGCGATCATCGCCCTTGCCGATGAGACGGCATGCCCGCTGGTCCTCGTCACCGGCGGCACCGGCCCGGCGCTGCGGGACGTGACGCCGGAAGCGGTCGAGGACGTGTGCGACCGCATCCTGCCGGGCTTCGGCGAGGCGATGCGCGCCGCGAGCCTTCGCGAGGTGCCGACGGCGATCCTGTCGCGCCAGCTGGCGGCGATCCGCGGCCGGACGCTGGTTATCGCTCTTCCGGGCAAGCCGAGCAGCGTGGCGACCTGCCTGGGCGCGGTCTTCCAGGCTGTTCCCTATTGCATCGAACTGCTTGGCGGCCCGCGGCTCGACACCGACCCGCAGGTCTGTCCGGCTTTCCGTCCGGGCGCCTGAATTCCACCTGTTCCTGGCGCTTCTTTGAAGCATCGCTGCCGCTGATGCAGGCCGATGCTGCGGCAGTGGTTTTACCACCGGCTCATTCAACAAGGAAATTGCAGATATAAACGAATAGATTTCGTTTGTTTGCTTCGTCGTCGGCGTCGACACTCTCACTGGCAGGATTGGATCGGCGGCCTCAGGTGCCGATCGCGGCATGGGCCGCATTCATTTTTGAGCCGGTGAGAAAGCCCATGAAAACCAGGATCTCCGGATCGGTCGATGCAGAGGTGATGGCGGCAATCCGGCATGACGGCTGGACGGCGGAGGCGGGCGTCATGTCCCGGGCAGGCGTTCCGCTGATCCTCGCCGGTGCGGCGATCATGCTTGTCGGCGTCGCCTGCTATTGCGCTGCTCTTCTCACGGGCCATACGGGCGCCCGCATGACCGCCGTTCTTTCCGGAGAGGCGGTCCCCTACGCGCACATGTCGTTGCTCGTCCTTGCGCTCGGAACCCTCACCTGGCTTGCCGGCTCCTTCGCCTGGCTGCGCGCCGCGGAAGCGGAATCCAGTTCCCACGGCAACTAACGCCGGCACGATAAGCCCTGCAGCCGGGCAAGACCCGGAGGCAGCTCGCGCCTTCCGCCGTTCAAGATGCCTCCCGGCATGAGCCCCCCTCTTGTGGCAAGAGGCGGGGTGGGCTGCGCCGCGAAGTAACAGACGCGTTTTTTCCGATGAGTTTCGCCTGAGGACACGCACGCGATCACCGCTTGGCGTCAGGCACGGGTCTTCCGCGACGAAGCGAAGCTTGAGCGGTGCCGATAAATTCTGCGTGTTCAGCACCGCGCCATACCCCGCCATCCACGGGGATTGAACGGTAAACTGATAGTCAGATAGCGCTGGACAAAATATGAGTCCAGGAGTCATGTTTGCGCCCACGACGAGCTTGGACCTGAGCTCGCGGGGGCCGGTCAGGGCCCCGAAAAGAAGCCTGCCAGACAGGCGTTTAAGGGAGACTGACGTGAAAACTGCATTGCAACTCCTCATCGGAGCGGCCTTGGTGGCGGGATCCTTCTCCGCTCCGGCCTTCGCCCAGGCGGGCGGCGGCACCGTGCAGAACTTCGTGCCGCTGACCGACGAGATGCTGAATAACCCGGACCCCGAAGACTGGCCGATGTATCGCCGGAACTATCAGGGTTGGGGCTACAGCCCGCTCGACCAGATCAATGCCGACACGGTGAAGAGTCTGCAACTCGCGTGGTCGCGCGTCCTCGATCCGGGTGGGAACGAGAGCACGCCGCTGGTCTATGACGGCGTCGTCTATATCGGCATGGCCGGCGACGTGATCCAGGCGATCAACGCCGCCGACGGCTCGCTGATCTGGGAGTACCGCCGCCAGCTGCCCGATCGTGACACGATGAGCTCTCTGGGCGAGAACAAGCGTTCGATCGCCCTCTACGGCGACAAGGTCTACTTCGTGTCGTGGGACAATTTCGTCGTCGCGCTCGACGCCAAGTCCGGCCAGCTCGTCTGGGAAACCGACCGCGGTCAGGGCACCTCCGATGGCGGCGTCACCAATTCGAACGGCCCGATCGTCGTCAAGGGCGTCGTGATCGCCGGCTCGACCTGTCAGATGTCGGGCTTCGGCTGCTACGCCACCGGCCATGACGCCACCAACGGCGAAGAGCTGTGGCGCAACATGTTCATCCCGAAGCCGGGTGAGGAAGGCGACGACACCTGGGGCGGCGCTCCGTTCGAGGCGCGCTGGATGACCGGTTCGTGGGGTGGCTACACCTATGACCCGGATCTCGACCTCGTCTTCTACGGCTCGACCGGCGCCGGTCCGGCCTCCGAGGCGCAGCGCGGTACGCCGGGCGGCACCATGTACGGCACCGACACCCGCTTCGCGGTTCACCCGAAGACCGGCGAGATCGCCTGGCGGCATCAGGTGCTGCCGCGCGACAACTGGGACCAGGAGTGCACCTACGAGGCGATCATCGTCGACTCGCCGATCAACCCCAATGCCGACGCCACCGGCATGCTGGCTGTCGGCACCGTGTCGGGCGAGACGCGCAAGGTCGAGACGGGCGTGCCGTGCAAGACCGGCGTTGCCTGGACCTTCGACGCCGCCACCGGTGAATTCCTGTGGGCGAAGTCGACGGTCGAGCAGAACCTCGTCGCCAGTGTCGACAATACCGGTCTCGTGACGGTCAACGAGGACATGGTGATGTCCGACCCGACCAAGACCATCGGCATGTGCCCGACCTATCTCGGTGGCCGCGACTGGCCGCCGGCGGCGTACAGCCCCGAGCACAACGCTTTCTACGTGCCGCTCAACAATCTCTGCGCCGACATCACGGCGCGGCAGACCGAGGCCACTCCGGCCGACGTCTACAATACGGACGCCGTCTTCAAGGTTGCGCCCGGCAAGGAGAATGTCGGCCGCGTCGACGCCATCTCGGTCGAGACGGGTGACACCGTGTGGAGCCACGAGATCAAGGCGCCGCTCTATGCGCCGGTCCTCGCCACGAAGGGTGACCTGCTCTTCACCGGCGGCACCGATCGCTACTTCCGTGCCATCAGCCAGACGACTGGCGAAGAGGTGTGGAGCGTCCGCCTGCCGTCCGTGGTCAGCGGTCACTCAGTGAGCTTCGGCATCAACGGCCAGCAGTATGTCGCGGTGTCGGTCGGCGGTAGCCTCGCCGGCGGCTCGCTGGCAGCTGTCTCGCCCGGGATCGACAACGCCACCGGCAGCAACGCGCTCTACGTCTTCACTCTGCCGAAGAACTAGACGCATCTGTTGACATGAGGCTCGGCCGGCGCTTTGCCCGGCCGGGCCTCACCGCCTCCGGATCGCATCATCGGCCGCGCTTCTCGTCTCTCCCTCAGCCCGTCCGTTACCTGCCGGCCGGCCGGTCGAGAATGGGCTGGACAAAACATGACGTACAGAGTCATGTTTATAAACATGACTGCATTACTCAGTTTTTAAGCTCGCGGCGCGCGATCCTGTGCGCCGAAAAGAGAGACCTGCCAAAGGCAGGCGTTAGAGGGAGAGTGGGAAGTGAAAGTCGCAATGAAACTGCTCATCGGCGCGGCCCTTGTCACAGGGTCGTTCGCCGTGCCGGCCAATGCACAGGTCGCCAATGGCACCGTGCAGAACTTCGTGCCGCTGACCGACGAGATGCTGCGTAATCCGGACCCTGAAGACTGGCCGATGTATCGCCGGAACTATCAGGGCTGGGGCTACAGCCCGCTCGATCAGATCAATGTCGACACGGTCAAGGGCCTCCAGCTCGTCTGGTCGCGCGCCCTCGACCCGGGCTCGAACGAGAGCACGCCTCTCGTCTATGACGGCGTCGCTTATATCGGCATGGCGGGCGACGTGATCCAGGCGATCAACGCCGCCGACGGCACCCTGATCTGGGAGTACCGCCGCCAGCTGCCCGAGCGCGACACGATGAGCTCTCTGGGCGAGAACAAGCGCTCGATCGCCCTCTACGGCGACAAGGTCTACTTCGTGTCGTGGGACAATTTCGTCGTCGCGCTCGACGCCAAGTCCGGCCAGCTCGTCTGGGAAACCGACCGCGGCCAGGGCACTTCCGACGGCGGCGTCACCAACTCGAACGGCCCGATCGTCGTCAATGGCGTCGTGATCGCCGGCTCGACCTGCCAGCAGTCCGGCTTCGGCTGCTATGCCACCGGCCATGACGCCACCAACGGTGAAGAGCTGTGGCGCAACATGTTCATCCCGAAGCCGGGTGAAGAAGGTGACGACACCTGGGGTGGCGCTCCCTTCGAGGGACGCTGGATGACCGGCTCGTGGGGTGGCTACACCTACGACCCGGACCTCGATCTCGTCTTCTACGGCTCGACCGGCGCCGGTCCGGCCTCCGAGGCGCAGCGCGGCACGCCGGGCGGCACCATGTACGGCACCAACACCCGGTTTGCCGTTCATCCGAAGACCGGTGAGATCGCCTGGCGGCATCAGGTGCTGCCGCGCGACAACTGGGACCAGGAGTGCACCTACGAGGCGATCATCGTCGATTCGCCGATCAATCCTGATGCCAATGCCGCCGGCATGCTGGCGGTCGGCACGGTGTCGGGCGAGACGCGCAAGGTGCAGACCGGCGTGCCGTGCAAGACCGGCATCGCCTGGACCCTCGACGCCGCCACGGGTGAGTTCATCTGGGCGAAGTCGACGGTCGAGCAGAACCTTGTCGCCAATATCGACAATACCGGCCTCGTCACGGTCAACGAGGACATGGTGATGTCCGACCCGACGAAGCCGATCGCCATGTGCCCGACCTATCTCGGTGGCCGCGACTGGCCGCCGGCGGCGTACAGCCCTGAGCACAACGTCTTCTACGTGCCGCTCAACAACATGTGCGCCGACGTCACCGCCCGTCAGGCCGAGGCCACTCCGGCCGACGTCTACAATACCGACCTGGCGATGAAGGTGACTCCCGGCAAGGAGAATGTCGGCCGCATCGACGCCATCTCGGTCGAGACGGGCGGCACCGTGTGGACCCACGAGATCAAGTCGGCTCTCTATGCGCCGGTCCTCGCCACGAAGGGTGACCTGCTCTTCACCGGCGGCTTCGACCGCTACTTCCGCGCCGTCAGCCAGACGACCGGCGAAGAGGTGTGGAGCGTCCGCCTGCCGTCCGTGGTCAGCGGTCACGCCGTGACCTTCGGCATCAACGGCCGCCAGTACGTGGCCGTGCCGACCGGCGGCAGCCTCGTGTCCGGCTATCTCGGCACGGTGAATGCCGGCATCGACAACGTCTCTGGCAGCAACGCGCTGTTCGTCTTCGCTCTGCCGGAGAGCTGAGCGTCACAACCTCAAGAACGGACCTGGCGGCGACATCCGCCAGGTCCTCACGTTTCAAGAACACTGCAGTCCGTGCCGATCGAAGCGCTGCTGCACCACCTGCGAAAAGGACCGGTCTCGCCGGTCGGGAGTTTTTCGAAATGCCCATGGAAACTATCGTTTCGACGCGTCGTCGGCGCGGACCCGTGATGGCCGCTGCTCTGCTGGCCGGCGTGAGCCTTGCCACCGCTGCGCTGGCCTTCCAGGCGCCGCACCGTGAAGCGACGCCGGCCGCCACGCTGGCGCAGGCTACACCCGCCCAGCCCGTGACGCCGGCTGAGCCGTCGGCGCCGGCCGAGGCGGCTGACAAGGCCGACGATGCGCCGGCCGACGATGCTGCGGCGCAGGCCGGTGACGCCCCGACCTCGACTCTGCAGGGCGTGTTCAGCGCCGAGCAGGTCGCCAAGGGCAAGCAGATCTATACGCAGAACTGTTCGACCTGCCACGGCAACGCGCTGCGTGGCTCGCCCGGCGGCCCGCCGGTTGCCGGCCCGCACTGGGAGGGGCTCTGGCACAATGTGCCGATCGGCGGTCTCTACGATTTCGTCCGCACCCAGATGCCGCCCGGCAAGGCCGGCACCCTGTCCGCCGGTTCCTATCTCAACGTCGTCGCTTATATCCTGTCGAAGAACGGCTACCCGACCGGCGACAAGGACCTCGCGGTCGACGAGGAGACCCTCTACTCGATCATGATCGAGCCGCCGGCGGCTAACTGACGCGGCGGTCGGCGAGCCGGATGATACCGGGCATGGGTCGGATGAAAGCCGGATGGCTGCGTCCCGTCGCGATGCTGGCGCTGGCTCTCTCGGTCTGGGCCGCGACGGCGGCGGCGCAGGCCCCGCTGCCGCGCGATCTCTTCCAGGAGCGGCTGCGGCAGCAGGGTGACTCGCTCACCTTCTGCCTCAACCCCGATGCCATGCTGGCGGATTTCGACCGGGCCGTCGCGCAGGAGCTCGGCGCCATCCTGCTGATCGAGGCGCGCATCGATCCGGTCAAGCCGATGCTGGCGACACTGCCGCTCGACTACCGGCTGCCGCTCACCACCGACCAGCTCTATCTGCTGCTGGCGGAAGAGTGCGACGCCTTCATGGGCTTCACGCTCGCCGCTTCCGGCTATCCGGACTGGATGCGGGTGACGCGGGACTATCTTTCCACCCGCATGGTGATGGTGACGCATGACCCCGCTATCAAGCGGCTGGAAGACCTGCCGTTTGGCAAGGCGATCGGCCTGCGCAGTCTCAGCGCTGCAGACAACAGGCTGATCTCCTATCTGCTGTCGCTGCCGGCCGATCGCCGCTGGCAGCGCAAGCCTTACTATAACAACGAGCAGGTGCTGGCCGCTCTGGCCGACGGCTCGATCGGCGTCGCCATGATCTGGGAGCCGGCGCTCCGTCACGCCACCGGCAACGATCCGGAGGGCGCCGGCTATCACATCATTCCGATGCCCTTCAACACCGATCCGGTGCTGATCGGCATCGCCATCCGTTCGGTCGACAGCTATCTCCAGACGCTGCTCAGCGACGGCATCAAGGCGCTCGTCGACGACGGCACGATCGACCGGCTACTGGCCGAGCACGGCTTCGGCGCCAAGGCGAAACAATGAGCGCTGTTGTGCCAGCAGCCCCGGACGGGCGCCTTGCCGGCCTTGTCGAGCGCCTGCGCGCCGCCGGCCGCCGGCAGCGCGCCCGCCGCCTGTTCGGCGCCGTGACCCTTGCCGCGACGGCCGGGCTCGCTGCCCTCGTCGTCGGCCTGCTCCTCGAATGGCTGCAACCCGTCACCGGCTGGGCTCTCCACACCGGCATCGTTCTCGGCGTGGCCGCCGGCGTCTTTGCTGCCGTTCTGCTTGTGGCGGTCGCCGTGGTCATGAGCCGGCGGCCCGACATCGACGCCCTGGCGCGTGCCGCCGACCGGCGCTTTGCGCTCGACGAGCGGCTGTCGACGGCGCTGGAAGTCGCCGGTTCGCCGCAGCAGGAGGGGCTCGTCGCCGACGTCCTGGTCGCCGATGCCGGCCGGCGCTCCCGGGCCGTGGAGCCTGGCGCCCTGCTGCCCTGGCGCTGGCCGCGCCTTCTGGCGGCCGTGCCGGTGCTGGCGCTGATCGCCGTCGGCATCACGCTGCTGCCGCCAATCACGCGCCAGGAGACCGTCGCAACGTCCCCGGGCGCCGCGCCCACTGCTCTGCAGGCGGAGGAGCGCACGCAGGCGGCTTCGAACATCCGGCGCATCGCGGCGCTGGTCCGCGCCGATGCCGAGCGGCGCGGCGATACCTATCTCGGGGCCGTCGCGCAGACGCTGGAACGCGTCGGCGGCGATATCGAATCCGGCGCCGTCGACCGCGCTGCCGTCACACGCGAGCTTGCCGAACTGCTGTCGCATGCCGAGCGTGCCTATACCGCCGGCGAAGCGCGCGGCGTCCCGCATTCCGATGTGCCGGGCCTGCTGCAGCAGGCTCTCGCCCAGCTCGATGCGCCGCAGGCCCCGCGGACGCCGTCGGCGCCGGCGCAGGTGGCATCGGAGAAGCCGGGCGACCAGCAGCAGACGCCGAACGCTCCTGCCGGCGAAGGCGATGCCAATGCCGCCATTTCGCAGCGCCTGGCGGCGGCAGAGGCCGCCGAAGAACGGCGCCGCCAGACCAATGTCCAGCCGGACCGCGAGGTGCAGAACGGCGAGGTCAGGACACGCGGCGGCGGCTACGAGCAGCGGGTGCTGACGCCGCAGGAAGAGCGCGAGCAGCAGCTTCTCGATCAGCGACTGCAGCAGGCCGGGGCGCAGCCTGCCGGCGCAGCGGAGAACGCCGGCCGCGGCGAGAGCGAGTTGGCCGGAGGCGGCGAGCAGCCGCTGGAGGGCGACGAGCATTCCGCGTCGGAGACGCCGGACAACAGCGAAATGGTGCTGCTGCCTGACCAGAACCGCGACAGCGGGCCGCGTGTCATCCAGCCGGCGCCGGTCGAATTGAACCGCACGGCTATCGAGGATCGCGGCGTCCGCGGCGACTGGCAGCGCCAGCCGCCGGCCGCCGGCGACCTCGATCGGGTCGCCCTGCCGCGCACCGCCAGAGCCGTCGTGTCGCGGTATTTTGCCGGCGCGTCGGAAGAGACGGCGCCGTAAATGGCCTTTGCGACGCCGCTCTGGCTGCTGGCTGCGGCCTTCGCCATCGTCGCCATCGCGCTGCATATGCGGCGGCGCCGCACCATCGAGGTGGCGAGCGTCCAGATCTGGCGGCGCTTCGAGGGCGTCTTCACGCCGCGCCGGGCGCTGCATCCGCCCAGGCTGTCCTGGCTGCTGTTCCTGCAGATCGCGGCGATCCTTCTGGTGGCGCTGGCCTTGGCGCGGCCGCTTTTCGGCACGGATGCGGCCGTCCAGCATCGTATCTTCGTGCTCGATGCGTCCGGCAGCATGCGCAGCACGGATGCGGCGCCGAGCCGCTTCGCCGCCGCGCAGGCCGAGATCGAGCGGCAACTGCGCAGCCTTGGCGATGGCGATGCTCCACGCCTGTCGATCGCCGTCGCCGGACCGCGCGCCAGCCTTGTCGCGGCGCGCCTCGATCGCCCAGCGGGCCTGGCGCGGCGCATCGAGCGGCTGGAGGCGACGGACGGCGCCGCCGACTGGCAGGGCGCCGCCCGACTGCTGGCCGGACTCGTCCGCGCCGACGAGACGACGGAAGTCGTCATTCTCGGCGATGAGATGGCTGCGGCGCGCCAGATCCTCGGCGCGGCGCTGCCCGGCGTTGCCATCCTCGGGCACGCCTTCGGCGCGCCGGCAACGGCCAACGCCTCGATCACCGCGACGCTGACGCCGCCAGCCGAGGGCAAGAAGGACTGGAAGCTCGCCGGCCATGTCGGGCTCGATCCGGGGGCGTCGACGACTGGGCGCGTCGTCTTCATGCCGGCCGGCAGCACCGAATCGCTGGAATGGGCCACGATCGACGTCACGGCGCCGGCCGGCGCCGAGCCGGCCGAAGTGCCGTTCGAGCGCTACCTCGCCCTGCCGGGGCCGGGCACCGTCGCACTGCTCTTGCCGGACGACGCCGGCCCGGCAGACAATGGCGTCTATCTGCTGGCGGCCGGCCCGGCGAGCCGTTCCGTCCTCTATCTCGGCGAGCCCGACAACGACCTGGTGCGGGCGCTCCGCGCCGTTCCCGGCGTCGAGGTCTATGCTGCGGAGACGCTGCCGGATGACGATGCCCGCTTCGACCTTGTCGTCGTCGACGGCGTCGCCGTCGCGCGCCGCCCGGCCGGCAATGTCCTGTGGATCGGCGCCGGCCGTGTCGCGCCGGAGGCCGAGCCCGCGGCGCTGGCCGCGCCGGCGCCGACAGGCTGGCGCAACGACCACCCGCTCGCTCGCGGCGTCGCCTGGAATGCGCTTGCCGTCGGCGCGGCCGTCGATCTGCCGGCGGCGCCGGGTGCCGTCACGCTGCTCGAGGCGGACGGCCGGCCGCTTGTCGACGCGCGCACCATCGCGGCGGGCCGCGACGTCCGCGTCGCCTTCCGCCTGCGCGACAGCAGCTGGCCCGAGCAGACGGCCTTTCCGGTCTTCATCGCCAACCTCATCGACTGGGCAGCGCCGGTGCCGGCGACCTGCACCGCCGGTATCGTCTGCACCGTCGATCCGCGCCTCGGCACGGCCACCTGGGAACGTATCCTGCCGGCCGGCGGCACGGCGGTCATACCGGCGGCGCTGGCGTTGCCAGAAGCCGGCGGCACGGTGATCGCCGGGGATGGCCCGGCCGTCGTGCCGATGCGTGCCGGCATCTATCGCAGCGCCGGCGGCACGGCGCTGCTGGCGGTCAATCCGGCGCCGGGCGAGGGCGTCGCCGTCAGCGCCGCCGAGCCGGCGCCATCGCTGTTCTCCAGCCGCTCCGTCTGGTGGTGGCTGCTGGCCGCTGCCGTCCTCTGCCTGGCGGTCGAGGCGTGGCTGGCCGGACGAGGGACGGAGCGCTTCCTGCGCGCCTCCGGTCTTGCCGCGACCAATCCGCTCGCCGGCCGCCGCCGTCTGCTGCTCGGCCTGCGCATCGCCGTTCTGGCGCTGCTGGCGGCGGCGCTTGCCGGGCTGGCGTTGCCGTGGCGGTCGCCGGCGCAAGGTGTCGTCGTGGTCGCCGACGCGGCGCAGCCGGCAAAGGCGGCCGGCGATGCCGCCGTCGCGTCCTGGACGGCGGCCGGCGCGACGGTGAGCGCCGTGACGGTCGGCGAGGGCGATGCCGCAATACCGCCCGGCGATGCCGTCGACGTGGCGGCGGCGATGCTGCCGGCCGATCATCCCGGCCGCGTGGTTGTCGCCTCAGCCTCGGCCGCGCCCGAGAACCCCGCAACGCTTGCGGCGGCGCTGGCCGATCGCGGCACGGCCGTCGACAGCGCCGTCGCGCCGTCGGTGCCGGCCGATGCCGCGGTGGTCGGCCTCGACCTGCCGTCACGCCTTCGCGCCGGCGATTCCTTCACCCTGCGCGCGCTTCTGACCAGCGGCACGGCACAGCCGGCGCAGGTCGACTTCCTGCGCGATGGCGCGCCAATCGGCCATGTCGAGGTGACGCTGCCGGCCGGCCGCAGCAGCGTCACCATGGAGGTTGCCGACATCGCGGCCGGCGATGCGCTGTACGAGGCAAGGGTGACAGCCGCCGCCGATCCGCAGCCGGCCAACAATCAGTCCGGCATGGCGGTCACCGTCGAAGGGCCGCCGCGGGTCGCCGTGGTCAGCAACGGGCCGACCGTCGGCTCGCTCTTCGCCGAGGCGCTGCAGACCCAGGGGATCGACGCCCAGCAATTCCCCGGCGCCTCCGCCCCGACCTATCGCCGCGACTGGAACGGCTTCGACGTCATCGCCCTTCTCGATGTTCCCGCCATCGATCTCGGCACGCATCGTCAGGGCGTCATCAAGGGCATGGTCTCCGATGGGCGCGGCCTGCTGCTTCTCGGCGGTCCCAACGCCTTCGGCCCCGGCGGCTACTTCCAGACGCCGCTGGAGGAAATGTCGCCTCTCTCGGCACGGGTGCCGCGCCAGGCTCCGAAAGCCGCGATGGTGTTCGTGATCGACCGTTCCGGCTCCATGCAGGCGATGGTCGGCCCGGTGACGCGGCTCGATATCGCCAAGCAGGCGACGCTTTCCGCGTCGGCGCTGCTCAATCCGCAGAGCCAGGTCGGCATCATCGCTTTCGACGCGGAGGCGCATGTCATCCTGCCGCTGCAGCCGCGGCGCGACGACAACGCCATGCGCGCCTCGCTCGACCAGCTCGTGCCGGGCGGCGGCACGGCGCTCTATCCGGCGCTGGTCGCGGCACTCGATCAGCTCGCGGGCGTCGACGCGCCGGTCCGCCATATCGTCGTGATGAGCGACGGCCTGTCGCAGCCCGCCGACTTCCCCGAGATCGTCAAACGCATCGCGGCCGCCGGCATCACCGTCTCGACGGTGGCGATCGGCGAGCGCACGGATGTCGACCGCCTGCAGGAGATCGCCCGCCTCGGCGGCGGCGCCTTCCATGCGACGCAGGATTTCAATGCGCTGCCCAGCATCCTGTCGCAGGAAGCGATGATGCTATCGGGCAATCCGGTCGAGGAGCGCGAGGCGCAGCCCGTCTGGGTCGACCGAGCCGTGCCGTTCCTCGTCGGGCTGCCGGATGCCATGCCGCCGGTCGAGGGCTATGTGCTGACCACGGCGCGGCCGGAGGCGCGGCTGCATATGAGCGTCGACGACGCGGAAGGTGTTCCGATGCCGCTGATGGCGAGCTGGCATTTCGGCAACGGCGAGGTACTCGCCTTCGCCAGCGAGGGGGCGGGGCCGTGGGTCCTGCCGTGGATGAACAGTGCGGTCTACGCCAAGCTCTGGGCCCAGGCGGTACGCCACTTCGTCCCTGCAGCGGCGCCGGAGAACGGCCTCGCCATCACCACGGCGCGCCATGGGCGTCTTGTCGATATCGTTGCGGAAGCAACCGGCGATGAAGGCGTGCCGCTCGCCGGGCTCGCCGTCTCGGCGATGCTCGACCCGCCGCCTGCCGGCGTCGCGTCGCCGCTGCCGCTCAATGAGACGGCGCCGGGACACTATGCGGCGACGCTGCCCCTCGATACGCCCGGGACCTATCGCATCGACGTGGCCGCCGGCGATCTCGAAGGATCGACGCGGCTCGCCATCGGCTATCCGTCGGCTCTGGAGCCGGACCTCGACACCTCGCTCATGCGCGCCCTGACGGCGGCAACCGGCGGCCGGTCGCCGAGCGCTGCCTCGGCCGCGCCGGCGGTGGGAACGGCATGGTCGTTCCTGCCCGGCTGGCGCATCTTCGCTGCCCTGGCGCTTGTTCTCTTCATGCTCGATCTTGCCGTGCGCTACGTGCCGGACATGCTCCGGCGCCTCGTCCCGCGCCGCGCAGGGACTGTCGCCGCACCCGGCATGGGCGGACAGCCGCAGGCATAGCCGGGCGCCGGGATGGGCAGGATGCCGGAAACGGTGTTCTGATACGCCCGTCACGCATCCGGGGCATCGCAATGCAGAGATCGAAGATCGGCCTGGCGCTCGGCAGTGGCGCGGCGCGCGGCTGGTCCCATATCGGCGTCATCGAGGCGCTGGTCGAGGCCGGATTCGCCCCCGATATCGTCTGCGGCACCTCGATGGGCGCCTTGGTCGGCGGCGCCTTCGCGACGCGCCGGCTCCCGGCGCTTAAGGACTGGGCGCTGGCCGCCGACTGGAAGGCCGTCACGGCGCTTGTCGATGTGAACCTCATGTCCGGCGGGCTGGTGGACGGGGGACGTATCGTCGACTGGCTCGCCGGCATCGGCATTGCCGGCGACATCGAGACGCTGGCAGTGCCTTACGCGGCGGTGGCGACGGACCTGTCGACGGGGCGCGAGGTCTGGCTGCAATCCGGACCGCTCGACAGGGCCATCCGCGCCTCCATAGCCCTGCCCGGCATCTTCAGCCCGATGGAGATCGACGGCCGCTGGCTCGTCGACGGCGGGCTGGTCAACCCGGTTCCCGTTTCGCTCTGCCGTGCCCTAGGCGCGGATTTCATCATTGCCGTGAACCTCAACGAGGACCTCCTCGGACGCCGGCTGACGAAAGCGGTAAGCGAGGCCGCAAGCCCGCCGGAGACCGGCAAGGCAGGGGGCCTGATGGACACGCTGAAAGCCATGCCGGCGTCCATCCGCGCCCAGCTTTCACGCTTCAGGCTGTTCGGAGCCAACGGCCATACGCCCGGCTATTTCGACGTGTTGGCCAATTCGATCAACATCATGCAGGACCACATCACCCGGTCGCGCCTCGCCGGTGAGCCGCCGCATGTGCAGATCCTGCCGCGCCTGGTCGATCTCGGGCTGCTGGACTTCCACCACGCCGGGACGGCGATCGCCGAAGGGCGCGCAGCGACCGACCGGGTATTGCCGATCATCGAGGCGAAGCTGAAAGGCGCGGCAGACTGAAGCCGGTGGCGGCGGCTTCTACGCTTGCCGCCGCCCGCTGCCCCTCAGCCGCGCGGCCAGGCGGCAGCCGGCTGGTTGCTGTCCGCCGCCACCGGAACCTCGCCATAGGCCGGCAGGACCACGACCTTGGTGCCGTCGGGGACGCGGCGATAGAGGTCGATCACGTCCTGGTTCATCATGCGGATGCAGCCGGACGACACCGCTTCGCCGATCGACCAGGGCTGGTCGGTGCCGTGGATGCGGTAGAGCGTGTCGCGGCCGTCCTCGAACAGATACAGCGCCCGCGCGCCGAGCGGGTTCTGTGGCCCGCCCTCCATGCCGCCGGCCCATTGCTCGTATTTCTCCGGCTCGCGGGCGATCATGTCGCGCGTCGGCGTCCAGCGCGGCCATTGGCGCTTGTAGGCGATGCGCGCCGTGCCCGACCATTCAAGGCCCTCGCGGCCGACGCCGACGCCGTAGCGCATCGCCTTGCCGTCCTCCAGCACCAGGTAGAGGAAGCGGTTGGCCGGATCGACCACCACGGTGCCCGGCTGCTCGCCCGTCGGGTCGTCGACCATCTGGCGCATGTAGCGCGGCTTCAGCTGCTCCGGCGGCACGGCCGGCACCGGGAACGGCTCGTCGAGCACGGCGGCATAATGGGAGATATCGCCCATCGGCTCGGGCGGCGGCACCTCGGCGATTTCGCGGGCGGTGGTCGTGCAGCCGGCAAGGAGCGCGGCGGCGAGGACAGCGCCGGCGGCGGTGCGCAGTCGGACGGGCAGAAGGAAACGCATGGGAATAAACCTCAACTGGATCTCTTCGGCTGCCTGCGTCTGGCGCGGCAGCGGCTTGGCGGCGATCATCTCTGGCCAGCTTAAGTCAGCCTTAAGCTGCAGGTAGATGCTGAAAACGGCAGGAAGGCGGAGAAGGTTCGCATGCGCATGCTCGTCCGGCACCAGGATCGCCTGCCGGCGGCTCGATATCGCCGACCGCACCGACCGAAACCGGCCTGCGCGGCACCCTCTCCTGGGTGCCGGCGTGACCGCCATCACCAGCAACCATAGGAGAATCCGCCATGAAGAAATTTCTTGCCGTCTACATGGGAACGGCGACCGGGGTGGAGAAAGCCGGCTGGAACGAGAAGGACGGAGCGGAGCGCCAGGCGATCGAGGCGCGCGGCATGGCGGCATGGGCCGCCTGGGGCGAGGCCAATGCCGGCGCGATCGTCGAGAACGGCGGCCCCTTGGGGAAGACCAA
>CAZAAW010000003.1:0-177880 GCA_964483325.1 uncultured Hyphomicrobiales bacterium | reverse complement strand
TCCTCAAGGAGCAGATCAAGAATTTCGGTTCCGAGGCCGAGGTTTCCGAGGTCGGCCAGGTGCTGTCGGTCGGCGACGGCATCGCCCGCGTCTACGGCCTCGACAATGTCCAGGCCGGCGAGATGGTCGAGTTTCCGGGCGGCATCCGCGGCATGGCGCTCAACCTCGAGACCGACAATGTCGGCATCGTGGTGTTCGGCAACGACCGCGACATCAAGGAAGGCGACACCGTCAAGCGCACCGGCGCCATCGTCGAGGTGCCGGTCGGAAAGGGCCTTCTCGGCCGCGTCGTCGACCCGCTCGGCAACCCGATCGACGGCAAGGGCCCGATCGAGAGCAGCGAGCGCCGCCGCGTCGACGTCAAGGCGCCGGGCATCATTCCGCGCAAGTCGGTGCACGAGCCGATGCAGACCGGCCTCAAGGCGATCGACGCCCTGATCCCGATCGGCCGCGGCCAGCGCGAGCTGATCATCGGCGACCGCCAGACCGGCAAGACCGCCGTGGCGCTCGACACCATCCTCAACCAGAAGGCGGTCAACGCCACCGGCGACGAGAGCCGCAAGCTCTACTGCATCTATGTCGCCATCGGGCAGAAGCGCTCCAGCGTCGCCCAGCTGGTGAAGACCCTGGAAGAGAACGGTGCGCTGGAATATTCCATCATCGTCGCCGCCACGGCGTCCGATCCGGCGCCGCTGCAGTACCTGGCGCCGTTCTCCGGCTGCGCCTTCGGCGAATTCTTCCGCGACAACGGCATGCATGCGCTGATCGTCTATGACGATCTGTCGAAGCAGGCGGTCGCCTATCGCCAGATGTCACTGCTGCTGCGCCGGCCGCCCGGCCGCGAAGCCTATCCGGGCGACGTCTTCTACCTGCATTCGCGCCTGCTCGAGCGCGCCGCCAAGATGAACGACCAGATGGGCGCCGGCTCGCTGACGGCGCTGCCGATCATCGAGACGCAGTCCAACGACGTGTCGGCCTATATCCCGACCAACGTCATTTCCATCACCGACGGCCAGATCTTCCTGGAGAGCGACCTGTTCTACCAGGGCATTCGCCCGGCGGTGAATGTCGGCCTGTCGGTCAGCCGCGTCGGCTCGTCGGCGCAGATCAAGGCGATGAAGCAGGTCGCCGGCCGCATCAAGGGCGAGCTGTCGCAGTATCGCGAGATGGCCGCCTTCGCGCAGTTCGGCTCCGACCTCGACGTGACGACGCAGCGCCTGCTCAACCGCGGCGCCCGCCTCACCGAGCTCCTGAAGCAGCCGCAGTTCTCGCCGCTGCAGGTGCAGGAGCAGGTGGCCGTCATCTTCGCCGGCGTCAACGGCTATCTCGATCCGCTGCCGGTCAATCGCGTCGGCCCCTTCGAGCACGGCCTGCTGGCGCTGCTGCGCACCGAGCACAAGGACATCCTCGAAGACATCCGCGACAAGCGCGAGCTCACGGACGCGACGCGCGATCGCCTCAAGGGCGTGATCGAGAAGTTCGCCAAGGCGTTCGCATGATGCAGGACGGATGCGCAGCGGCTGTGACGAGGAGCGACGATGCCTAGCCTGAAGGCCCTGCGGAATCGCATCGCCTCGGTCAAGGCGACGCAGAAGATCACCAAGGCCATGCAGATGGTCGCGGCGTCCAAGCTGCGCCGCGCCCAGGCCGCCGCCGAGGCGGCGCGGCCCTATGCCGAGCGCATGGAGACGGTGCTCGCCAACGTGTCGCGCGCCGTCATCGGCCAGCCGGACGCACCGCCGCTGATGGTCGGGACGGGCAGCGAGCAGACCCATCTTCTCGTGGTCTGCACCGCCGAGCGCGGCCTGTGCGGCGCCTTCAACTCGTCCATTGCCCGCCTTGCCCGCGACCATGCCAACCGGCTCCTCGCCGATGGCAAGGAGGTCAAGATCCTCTGCGTCGGGCGCAAGGGCTACGACATCCTGCGCCGCATCTTCGGCAGCCGCATCCTCGAGATGGTCGACCTCCGCGCCGTGCGCCAGGTTGGCTTCGGCGAGGCCGACATGATCGGCAAGAAGGTGCTGGCGCTGTTCGAGCAGGGGCAGTTCGACGTCTGCACGCTGTTCTTCTCCGAATTCCGCTCGGTGATCGCCCAGGTCCCGACGGCGCGCCGGCTTATCCCGGCCGAGATCGGCGACAGCGCGGAAGCGGACGCCGCCGGGATGGCGGTCTACGAATACGAGCCCGACGAGGAGACGATCCTCGGCGACCTGCTGCCGCGCAACGTGTCGGTGCAGATCTTCCGGGCGCTGCTGGAAAACGCCGCTTCCGAGCAGGGAGCCAAGATGACGGCGATGGACAACGCCACGCGCAATGCCGGCGACATGATCCATCGCTACACGCTGCAATACAATCGCAGCCGTCAGGCGCAGATCACCAAAGAACTCATCGAGATTATTTCGGGAGCCGAGGCGGTCTGACGACCGTCGCGCCAAGCCCGGGGCACGAGGAACATCATGGCCAGAGCGACCACCAAGACCCAGGCCGACGGACCGGTCGGCAAGATCGTCCAGATCACGGGCGCCGTCGTGGACGTGCGTTTCGACGACCATCTTCCGGCCATTCTCAACGCGCTGGAGACGGAGAACCACGGCAGCCGCCTCGTCCTCGAAGTCGCTCAGCATCTCGGCGAGAACACGGTGCGCACCGTGGCGATGGACGCCACCGAGGGCCTCGTGCGCGGCCATGACGTGCGCGACACCGGCGGCCCGATCGCCGTGCCGGTCGGCGACGAGACGCTCGGCCGCATCATCAACGTCATCGGCGAGCCGGTCGACGAGGCCGGGCCGCTCAACACGACGCTCCGGCGGCCGATCCACGCGCCGGCTCCGGCCTATACCGAGCAGTCCACCGAAGCCGAGATCCTGGTGACCGGCATCAAGGTCATCGACCTGCTGGCCCCCTATGCCCGCGGCGGCAAGATCGGCCTGTTCGGCGGCGCCGGCGTCGGCAAGACGGTGCTGATCCAGGAACTGATCAACAATGTCGCCAAGGCGCATGGCGGCTATTCGGTATTCGCCGGCGTCGGCGAGCGCACCCGCGAGGGCAACGACCTCTATCACGAGATGATCGAGTCGGGCGTCAACAAGGACCCGCATGCGAATAATGGCTCCGCCGCCGGCTCCAAGTGCGCCCTCGTCTACGGCCAGATGAACGAGCCGCCCGGCGCGCGCGCCCGCGTCGCGCTGTCGGGCCTGACGGTGGCGGAATATTTCCGCGACCAGGGCCAGGACGTGCTGTTCTTCGTCGACAACATCTTCCGCTTCACCCAGGCGGGCTCGGAGCTGTCGGCGCTTCTCGGCCGCATCCCGAGCGCCGTCGGCTACCAGCCGACCCTGTCCACCGACATGGGCGCCCTGCAGGAGCGCATCACCACCACGACCAAGGGCTCGATCACCTCGGTGCAGGCCATTTTCGTGCCCGCCGACGACCTGACCGACCCGGCGCCGGCCACTTCCTTCGCCCATCTCGACGCGACGACCAACCTGTCGCGCGCCATCTCGGAGAAGGGCATCTACCCGGCGGTGGACCCGCTCGACTCGACCTCGCGCATGCTCGACCCGCGCATCGTCGGTGAAGAGCACTATGCCGTCGCCCGCCGCATCCAGGAGATCCTGCAGCGCTACAAGGCACTCCAGGACATCATCGCCATCCTGGGCATCGACGAGCTGTCGGAAGAGGACAAGCTGATCGTGGCGCGCGCCCGCAAGATCGAGCGCTTCCTGTCGCAGCCCTTCTTCGTCGCCGAAGCCTTCACCGGCACGCCGGGCCAGCTCGTCGCCCTGGCCGACACCATCAAGGGCTTCAAGGGCCTCGCCGACGGCGAATACGACCACCTGCCGGAAGCGGCGTTCTACATGGTCGGGACCATCGAGGACGCCGTCGAGAAGGCGAAGCGCCTCGCCGCCGAGGCGGCCTGACGCCGCCGATCGGCTGGTTTGAATAGTCCGGCCGCCGGGATCCTCGGCGGCCGCTTCCCGCAAAAGGACCGGAAATGGCCGACCCCTTCCAGTTCGACCTCGTGTCGCCCGAACGGCTCCTGATGTCGGAGCCCGTCAGCCAGGTCGTCGTTCCCGGCAGCGAAGGGCAGTTCACCGTCCTTATCGGCCATGCGCCGATCATGACGTCGCTGCGGCCCGGCGTGGTGGAGATCACGCTGGCCGGCGGCCAGCATGAGCGCATCTTCGTCCGCGGCGGCTTCGCCGATGTGACGCCGGCCGGCCTGACCATCCTCGCCGAGCAGGCCATTCGCCTTGCCGATCTCGACCCGTCGATGCTCGCCGGCGACATCCGCAATGCCGAGGAAGACGTCGCCGACGCCAAGGACGCGACGATCCGCGCCGCCGCCCAGCTGCGCCTCGAGCAGCTCAAGGAAGTGCAGTCGGCGGTCAGCCGCTGAAGGTCGTGGCGTGGGCATGCGCCAGAGGCGCTTGCCCACGCGGTCCGTGAGGGGGGCGTTTCGCGAAGGGCGCAAGCCTCCCGGGTGGGGACCCACGCCGGGCACCTCACACCCGCACCCGCCAATCCACCGGCGTCATAGCCGGACTTGATCCGGCTATGACGCGAACACGGATGGCGCACAAAAGGATGCCGCTCTCGGCGTGCCCTTTCCTGCACCCCAGGTGTTCGCGTGGATGCCCGGGACTTCGCCCGGGCATGACGTGGCTGAGATGGCGGCGCGAGACGGTCGCAGGGGCAAGACGTTGCCCCCCGACGTCAACGCTACGCCATACCCGTTACGGACTGTAGCGCCTTACCGGCCGGCCACCGGCATGAACGCCTCGACGACCTTCTCGTAGACCGGGCGCTTGAAGGGCACGATCAGCGCCGGCAGCCGGGTGAGCTCCTCCCAGCGCCACAGGGCGAATTCCGGCTTGGCGCCGCCGGCCGGATGATGGATGTCGATCTCGCTTTCATCGCCTTCGAAGCGGAAGGCGAACCATTTCTGCCGCTGGCCGCGATAGCGGCCGCCCCAGGCCTTGCCGGCCAGCTCCGGCGGCAGATCGTAGAAGAACCATTCGGGCGCCTCGATGATCGGCGAGACGCTGCGGATGTTGGTTTCCTCATGGAGCTCGCGCAGGGCCGCATCATAGGGCTCCTCGTCGCCGTCGATGCCGCCCTGCGGCATCTGCCACCAGGCGCCGTTGCCCTCCGGTTCCTCGGGGCCGTCGAGACGGCTGCCGATCCATACCAGCCCGGCGCGGTTGAAGACGGCGATGCCGACACAGGGACGATACTGGGAAGGGTCCGGCATATCCGCCATGGCGGGGTCCTCGCGGCGTTGGCGCATGGCGCTCTGTCGGGGAATGTCGGGCCGCGCTGCCAGCCGACAGCGCGAAGCACCAACGCCCCCCTTCTACCATGCCGGATGACGGCAAGGCACGAATGCTGTTGCGCGCCGCCGGCGCAGGTCGAGGGGTATCCGCAAAACGGAAGCGGCGCGGGATGGTCCCACGCCGCTTCGAAAGTTCGATCCGCCCGTCGGCGTCCTAGTTCGGCACGCCCTTGTTGGGGTCGGGCGGGAAGGCCGCGTTGGTCTGCTCGCCGCGCAGCAGCGCCAGGGCGGAGTTGAGCTGCTTGTCGTCCTTGGCGTCCGGCGGGATATAGGCGAGCGAACCGCTCTCCTCCGACCCTTCGCCCTCGGTCTGCAGGTGGCCCGGCAGGTTGGCCTCGCCGCGCGGGCCGGCCAGAACCTGGTTCTGCAGCTCCGGCGGCAGCTCCTGGATGACCTCGATATCGGGCGTGATGCCCTTGGCCTGGATCGAGGTTCCCGACGGCGTGTAGTAGCGGGCCGTCGTCATGCGCAGCGCACCGGCGCCCTGGCCGAGCGGGATGATCGTCTGCACCGATCCCTTGCCGAAGGACCGGGTGCCGAGAACCGTTGCCCGGCGATGGTCCTGCAGCGCGCCGGCGACGATCTCCGACGCCGAGGCCGAGCCGCCATTGATCAGCAGGATGACCGGCTTGCCGTTGGTGAGGTCGCCCGCCCGGGCGTTGAAGCGCTGCGACTCCTCGGCATGGCGGCCGCGGGTCGAGACGACTTCGCCCTGGTTGAGGAAGGCGTCGGAAACCGAAACCGCCTGATCGAGCAGGCCGCCTGGATTGTTGCGCAGGTCGACGATGTAGCCCTTCAGCTTGTCGTCGCCGACCTCCTTGATGGCTTCGGAGATGGCGTTCTTCAGCCCGTCGAAGGTCTGCTCGTTGAACTGCGTGATGCGGATATAGGCGACGTCATTGCCGTCGACCCGCGAGCGCACCGACTGCAGCTTGACGACGTCGCGCACCACCTTGACGTCGAAGGGCGCATCGACGCCCTGGCGCTGCACGGTGATGGTGATCGGCGTGTTGACCGGGCCGCGCATCTTGTCGACGGCCTGGTTGAGGGTCAGGCCCTGCACCGGCTGGCCGTCTAGGGCGACGATCAGGTCGCCCGCGAGGATGCCGGCCTTGGCGGCAGGCGTGCCGTCCATCGGCGTCACCACCTTGACGAGGCCGTCCTCCATCGTGACCTCGATGCCGAGGCCGCCGAACTCGCCGCGCGTCTGGACCTGCATGTCCTGGAACGCCTTGGCGTTCATGTAGCTCGAATGGGGATCGAGCGCGGTGAGCATGCCGTTGATGGCATTCTCGACCAGCAGCTGCTCATCCGGCACCTCGACATAGTCGGCGCGGATGCGCTCGAAGACGTCGCCGAACAGGTTCAGCTGCTTGTAGGTGTCCGACGCAGCCGCATTGGCCGAGCTCCAGGTGAGCAGCTGGGGCTGCGTCACCACGGCCACGGCGCCGGCTCCGAGCAGCGCACCCGTGAAGAGAAGTGTGGCTTTCCGAATCATCCGCCAACCTTTTCGTCGTTCGGCTGGGCCCACCATGGGCCCGGGTCAACCGCAGTCCCGTCCTTGCGGAACTCCACATAGAGCACGGGTTGAGAGGCGCCTACCTCGGTGGCGCCCGCACTTGCCAGCCCACGGGCCCCCATTGCCGCGACAGGCTCACCGGCCAGGACGAATTGACCGAGTTCCACGTCGATGCGTTCCATCCCGGCCAACAAGATATGATAGCCGCCGCCAGCATTGATGATCAAGAGATTGCCATAGCTGCGAAACGGGCCGGCATAGACCACCCAGCCGTCGGCCGGGGTGGCGATGCGGGCTCCCGGCCGGGTGGCGATCGAGGCGCCCTGGGCGGTGCCGCCGAAGGCATCGGTGCTGCCGAAGCTGTGGATCTCGGTGCCGTTGACCGGCCGCCGCAGCCGGCCGCGGGCCGATGCGAAGGCGATGGCCGGCCGGATGCGGTCGCTGTCGCCGAGGGAGAGCGGCCCGGATGCATCCGGCAAAGCGGCGATATCGGTCTCCGCATCGGAGGCTTCCGCGGCCGCCGCGGCGTCGGCGGCAGGGGCGATTTCGGCCTCCATGCGGGCTATCAATTCTTTGAGAGAGCTGACCTGGCCGGCCAGCCGCTCGGCGCGCTCCTGCTCCTGCTGCAGCGCCTCGGCGGAGCGGCTGCCGGCCTGCTGCTTCTGGCCGAGCAGCAGCTCCAGGCGCTCGCGCTCCTCGGCGAGCCGCGTCGCATCGCCCTTGAGGCGGTCGCGCTCGCGCGCCTGGTCGGCGCGCAGGGCGACGAGAGCATCGAGATCGACGGAGAGGCTGGCCGCCTCCTCGCGCAGCTCCGGGACGACGGCGCCCATCAGGATGGCGCTGCGCACCGAGGCCAGCGCGTCCTCCGGGCGGACGAGAATGGCCGGCGGCGGCGTCCGGCCCATGCGCTGCAGGGCGGCGAGCACTTCGGCGAGAATGGCGCGGCGGCTGTGCAGCGACGTTCGCAGCCGCTCCTCCTCGGCGAACAGGCTTTGCATGCGCTGCTCGGACTGGTCGAGTTCGCCTTCCAGGCGCTGGACGCGCTCGGTGGTGTTGATCAGCGCGTCGTTGAGCGTGGCGCGATCCTTGTCGATCGCCTCGATCTCGGCCTTCAGCTCGGCCTGCCGCTCGCTGGTGAGGGACATTTCGCGCGTCAGCGCGTCGAGCTCGGCCTGCCGTGCCGCCCGTTCCGTCACCGCGCCCGCCGCCGGCGCCGCGGCGGCGTCCGGCGGTGCGGCCGGGCCTTGCGCGGCGCCATAATCGGCGACCGCCAGGATGGCGATCAGCGGCAGGACGGCTGACAGAAAGCGGGGAAGGCGGAGCCGGGGCAAGAGCGGGGCCGTGCGTTGGGGCCGGCAGCGTGCGGCAGCAGGCGTAAACGGTTCGTCAACCATCGCCGGGCTTTCGGGCCGTATTATGCCGTCTGATACGGGGACGGCCCGCCGGTTACCGGCGGGCCGTCAGTCTCAGGACGCCAATGGTTGGCGAGCGGGCCGATTACATCGGCGGCTTGACGCCGTCCTTCTCGACGCGGACCGAAGCGGTGGTGTAGCTGCCGTCGTCGAGCTTGCTGCCGGCGATGAAGACGTAGAGGCCGGGCTGCAGGTCGGCGACAGTGCCGGGATTGAAGGTGACGATCGGCGTCTCCGGGGTGACGAGGATCTCCTTCTCGCCGTCCGGATACTTGACCTTCACTAGGCGGCCGCCGTCATGCTCGGCGACCTCGTCGACCGTCGCATTGGTCATGGTGCTTTCCGGCTGCAGGTCCCAGGCCCGGTGGCCCTCGCCGGCACCGCGATTGGCTTCCGGCATGACGAACACTTCCAGGGCATTGAGCTGGCCGCCTTCGCCTTCCATGGCGGCGACGCCGACGTAGCTGTTGTCCTTGATGTCGTCGAGCGACAGCGCGGCGGTGGTCAGCACGGCGACATTGTCCGCCATGTTCACCTTGATCTTTTCGCCCTCGCGGGTGGTCAGCGACAGCACGTTGCCGTCAACGGAGTCGATCGTGCCGCGCAGGCGGGTCGGCGTGCCGGCCTGCTGCGCCATCACCGGAACAGCGAGGCTGGCCAGCAGGGCGCCGGCAAGAAGGGGCTTCAGAAAGGCTTTCATGTTGTTTTTTCCTCCATAGACTTCGGTCGCAGCGGCCGAAAAATCGAGGGCTGCCTTATGATCGCCATGCGGGTGCGGAGCGGCGCAGCCCCTCGTGGTTTCTTTTCTGCATTGCGAATGCTGCACCGCTCTGGCCGGGAGCGGATGCCTTAGGCGGCCGGAGCGCTATGCCGCCGCACATGGCGCGGCTCCGGCGACCGGTGCAGCCGGCATAGCGCCAGCTGCGCCGCGAATCCAGTCCCGTCGCGGCCTAGTTCGGCGGCTTGAAGCCGTCCTTCTCGACGATGACGCTGCCGGCGGTGAAGGTGCCGTCGTCAAGCTTGCGGGCGCCGATGAAGACCGCCTTGCCGGCCGTCAGCAGCGAGGCATCGCCCGGCTCGAAGGTCCAGACGGGGATGTCGGAAGGAACGACGATTTCCTTCTCGCCGTCCGGATACTTGACGTTCATGACGACGCCGTCGCCTTCCGGCGTCAGGCCGTTGACGGTGGCGTTGGTCATGTTGCTGTCGGGGGTGAGGTCCCACGGATAGTGGCCTTCGCCCGAACCGCGGGCGGCCTCGGGGAACACCAGCACCTCGAGGGCGACGAGCTTGCCGTCGCGTTCGATGGCGGCAGCGCCGACGAAGGAATTGTCCTGGATGTCGGCGAGGGTCTTCGGCACGCCGTAATTGACGCGGAAGCCGTCGCTCAGATTGACGTCGACCTTGTCGCCCTCACGCGTGGTGATGCTGAGGACATTGCCGTTGAGGGCTTCGATGGTGCCGCGCAGGCGCTGCGGCGTACCGGGCTGCTGCGCGATGGCAGGCAGGCTGAGGCCGGCCAGGATCAGGCCGGCGAACAGCGGTTTCAACAAGGCTTTCATTCCCACTTTCCTCCTGTGTTATCCGGCCGATGCTGTCGGTCCGGTTGGATTGTTGACTTCCAGATTTGCGGAAGAGTCGCGAGGAAGGCGGCGCTTCGGCGGGGAACTGAGGGGCATGGGCGGAGGCAGCGCCGCGCTGAATATCCTCGCCCTCCCGGGCCGGATGGTGGCCGGCGAGGCCGGCCACCGGAAGCGGATCCGCGTGCTACGGCCTAGTTCGGCGGCTTGAAGCCGTCCTTCTCGACGATGACGAGGCCGCTGGAGTAGCTGCCGTCGGCATGCTTGGTGGCCGCCACGAAGACATACATGCCTTCCTTGAGGTCGGCGTCGCTGCCGGTCTCGAAGGTCCAGACCGGGATATCGGCCGGCACGTTGATGGTCTTCTCGCCGTCCGGATACTTGACGGTGACGGTGACGCCGTCGCCCTCAGGCCCGACTTCGCTGACCGTGGCGTTGGTCATGTTGCTTTCGGGCGTCAGGTCCCAGGCGTAGTGGCCTTCGCCGAAGCCGCGGGCGGCCTCGGGGAACACCAGGACTTCCAGCGCCACCAGCTTGCCGTCGCGTTCGATGGCGGCAGCGCCGATGAAGTCGTTGTCCTTGATGTCGGCCAGGGTCTTCGGCACGGCGTAGTTCACCGCGTGACCCTCATCGAGCGTGATGTCGATCTTCGGGCCCTCGCGGGTGGTGATGCTGAGGACGTTGCCGTTGAGGGCGTCGATGGTGCCCCGGAGCCGGGCCGGCTCCCCGTCCTGTGCCATGGCGGGCAGCGCGAGCGCCGTCGCCAGGGCTATGGTTGCAAGAGATGCGAGCTTTCCGATCATGCGTCTTTTCCTCCGCACTTTGATTTTTGACTTGGCCGCGCTTCCGCAGCCAGGCGTCATGGTCGGTCGTCCGTCTCTCCCCGGGCGGACGCGGCGGACTCTACGCGCAGACCCGGCTTTGCCCAAGGGGCACCGGGTGGGTGCCGGACACAGGATTGTGATCGATCAGGCTGCCGTTCAGACGCGGTGATAGGGATGGCCGGAGAGGATCGTCATGGCGCGGTAGAGCTGCTCGGCCAGCAGGATGCGCGCCAGCTGGTGCGGCCAGGTCATCGGTCCGAGGGCGAGCGTCAGCGCCGCGCGGTCGCGCAGCTCCGCGGCAAGGCCGTCGGCGCCGCCGATGACGACGGCAAGGTCGGCAACGCCGTCGTCGCGCCATTGCGCCAGCCGCGCGGCGAAGGCGTCGCTCGCCATGGTACGGCCGCGCTCGTCGAGCGCCACCAGCACGGCACCCGGCGGCAGCTGGGCGGCAAGCGCGGCGGCTTCGTTGCGCTTGCGTTCCTCCGGGCGGGCCGCCCGGCTTTCGGGAATTTCGCGCAGGTCCGGGTGGAGCGCCAAAGCGCGGCCGGCAGCGGCGGCGCGGTCGAGATAGCGCTGGAACAGGCCGCGTTCGGCATCGGCCTTCAGCCGCCCGACGGCGGCGATGAGGATGCGCACGATCGGCCTCCGCCGCGGCTGGCCGGCGAAGCTGCCGTCCCTTCGGTTCCGCCCGGTGGCGCTACACCGGGCGGCCGTGTCGGGCAAGCGCGGCCGCGGCGGGCGCGGCCGGCGGCTTGCCGGATCCGGCGCCGGGGCAGATCACACCGCGTTCGGACGGGCCGGCGATTCCGCCTGCCACATCTTCTCGAGGTTGTAGAAGCTGCGCACCTCCGGCCGGAAGATGTGGACGATCACATCGCCGGCGTCGACCAGCACCCAGTCGCAATGCGGCAGGCCCTCGATGCGCGGCGTCGTCAGCCCGGCGTCGCGCATGTCGGAAAGCAGCCGGTCGGCGATGGCGCCGACATGGCGATGGGAGCGGCCCGAGGCGACCACCATGTGGTCGCCGAGCGGAGATTTGCCTGTGATGTCGATGGACGTGATGTCCTCGGCCTTCGAATCGGCCAGACTTTCGAGGATCACGTTGATGGCGTTCGGAACGGGAACGGGCCGCAGTCCGGCCGCCTGTTGGCGCGCAAGCGAGGCGCTGTCTGGCTGCAGTGCGGGTGTCAGTGGTTGATCCTTTTCCAACCTCCAGCGGCGGGGCGGGGTCTCGCCGGCCGCGCCGGCCCTTGGCCAGCATCCGAAGATAGGGGCGTCTCGAAGAAGGTTTCAAGACGTTTCGTCACGGTCTTTCGCCCAGCCGCAGCAGTGTCGAGGAAATACCGAGGCGCGGCCCGTGCAGGAATACCCAGGCCGGCGGCGCTCGTAAGGGAAGCGTTGCTGCCGCAGTCTCGGCAATACGGAAGCGCGACAGGGCGCGGGCGGCCGGCGTCGCCAGCGCGGCAAGGGTAAAACCCGGCCGGTCGACGATGGCCATCGGCAATGTTGCCGCGATGCGCCGCCAGTCGCGCCAGCGGTGGAAGCCGACGAGATTGTCGGCGCCCATGATCCATACCGGGACGAGGCTTTCGAGCTGCGGCGCCAGCCGGGCGAGGAGGTCGGCGGTGTAGCGCGTGCCGAGGGCGGCCTCGATGCCGGTGACGGCGATGCGCGGATTGTCGGCGCAGGCGGCGGCCGCGGCGAGGCGGCTCTCCAGCTCGGCCGGGCGGCGGCTCTTGAGCGGGTTGCCGGGGCTCGCCAGCCACCATACCGCATCGAGCCGCAGCCGGCGGAGGGCGAGGAGGGCCGCCATGCGGTGGCCCTCATGCGGCGGATCGAAGGAGCCGCCGAAAAGCCCGATGCGCTGCCCCGGCGCGGCGGGCGGCAGCCGGTCGGCGAAGACCGGCGAGCGCGGCCGGGGCCCGATCACGGCAGAGGCGGCGCGGATTGCCGCGCCGGCCCGCCGGGCGGCGCCGTCCGTCTCAGGGGCGAAGTTGGCCGTCTCAGGGGCGGACCTGGCCGTAGCCGCGGACGCGGTACTTGAAGGTGGTGAGCTGCTCGACGCCGATCGGGCCGCGCGCATGCAGCTTGCCGGTGGCGATGCCGATCTCGGCACCCATGCCGAACTCGCCGCCGTCGGCGAACTGCGTCGAGGCATTGTGCAGCACGATGGCGCTGTCGACGCGCTCCAGGAAGCGCGCCGCCGTCGCCGGGTCGCGGGTGACGATGGCGTCGGTATGGTGCGAGCCGTTGGTGTTGATGAAGTCGATGGCGTCCTCGAGGCCGGCGACCAGCGCCACCGAGATTACCCCGTCGAGATGCTCGGTGCGGAAATCCTCCGGCGTCGCCGCCACCAGGTCGGGGACCAGCTTCATCACCTGCGGATCGCCGCGCACCTCGCAGCCGGCCTGCTGCAGGGCCCGCACCAGCGGCACCAGGAACTCCTCCGCCATGGTGCGGTCGACCAGCAGCGTCTCGGCGGCGCCGCAGACGCTGGTGCGCCGCATCTTGGAATTGACGACGATGTCGATAGCCATGTCGAGCTTGGCGGCGCGGTCGACATAGACGTGGTTGATGCCTTCCAGATGGGCGAAGACCGGCACCCTGGCCTCGGCCTGGACGCGCTGCACCAGGCTCTTGCCGCCGCGCGGCACGATGACGTCGATGACGCCGTCGAGGCCGCCGAGCATCAGGCCGACGGCGGCGCGGTCGGTGGTGTTGACGAGTTGCACCGCGTGCGCCGGCAGGCCGGCGTTTTCGAGGCCGATGGTCAGCGCCATGTGGATCGCCGCCGCCGACTTCGCCGAATCGGAACCGCCGCGCAGGATCACCACATTGCCGGCCTTGAGGCAGAGGCCGGCGGCGTCTGCGGTGACGTTGGGCCGGCTCTCGTAGATGACGCCGACGACGCCGAGCGGCGTGCTTACGCGCTCGATCTTGAGGCCGTTGGGGCGCTCGAAGGTGGCGAGCACGGTGCCCACCGGGTCGGGCAGCGCGGCGATCTCCTCCAGGCCCCTGGCCATCGCCTCGACGCGCTCCGGCGTCAGCGTCAGCCGGTCGATCATCGCGTCGCTGAGGCCGGCGGCTTTGGCGGCGTCGACATCGGTGGCGTTGGCGGCGAGGATGCGGTCGGCCGCATCGCGCAGCGCCTTGGCCATGCCGAGGAGCGCCTTGTCCTTCTGCTCGGTCCTGGCGAAGGCGACGGTCTTCAGCGCCTTCTTCGCGTTCTTGCCGATCTCGGCCATCTTCATGGCGAGCAGCTTGTCAACGGCCGGAGCCGGCGCGGCAGCCACAGGCGCGAGGGGGGAATCGGTCATGGTCATTTATGCCCTCTCCTGATCGGGTGTTGGGGAATGGAGGGCTGTCTTTGGCATGACCCGACACAAGCGGCAATGGCTGATGAACTAGTTTTAGACGTCTGTCGCTATCGCGTATTGCGACGCGGCTATCATCCGGTCGCGCAACTGTACCATCGGTCGAAACGCTGGGCTGGAGGGCCAAGCAGCCTTTCTTGCGTCTTCGTCGCCCACATGCTTGCGAAAGAGCGCCCGCACTTGGGCCCGATTCTCGGGTAGACCCATCTTGCGTGCGTAAACCCCAATGAGATCGCGAATTGACTCGGAGGCAAAGCCGGTGGCAACGGCCATCTGCTCGACATATACATCGTGGTCGAGCGCCAACTCCATGTGAGCAAGCCCGCTGTAGGTGATACCGACCCGGGTACCTTCGACAGGCGGACCGTCAGCCGGCTCAAAGGGCTCAACAAGCCGGAACGACATCAGGCGTGCAAGCGCGTCTCGTACTTCCTCTCGGCCTATGCCGGCAGGTTCGAAAAAGTTCTCGATGTCGACTACCGACATGTAAGAATTCTCTAGATGCTCTCCCTCGGAAACTCGAAGCGCTCTGAGGAAAATAAGAATAGACAACACAAGCAGCGGAGTGTAGCTAAACGATCCGTCTGTCCAAAAAACATTCATTATGAAATCGTTAGTTTGATTCGTGTAACGATCGTACTCTCCTATGATCATGGCTCTCATTGCTCTGTTAAGATCGAACGGCCGATTGCCGCGATCAACATATGCCCTAATCAGGTCTTCTATCTTAAAGGTTGGTGAAGTTATTGTTTGTTGAGCTAGGAGCAACATACGCCGGATATCATAGTTTGCGAGTCGTCCGATGATATTAGATAATTGATCATTTCTGACAAAAGCCTCCTCCAATATATTAACGAAAGCGCCAAGATCTGAAATGGAGATGCGTATGCCTTTCGCAGAAAAGTACTGCTTAGACACAGACTCGTCTGTTTCGAGTTTACGCTGCACGTATGCAATGCGGCGCGCGAGCACCTCTTTCGCGGGTGGGCTGGGAAGATAGAAAGTTCTTGAAACATACGACTGCAGAGCCCCCGCCTTCGATAGCCTCCACATCGAGCGGTCTGTTATCGGTACCAACGAGAAACAAAGTGTTTCGTTTCGTAGCGCAATCGCATACTGAAACACGGCGTCTTGAATTTCCGGCAAACGTTGATCGGTATTGTCGAATACAATACATGGCAGCTTTCGACGCCCACCCACTGCGTGCTGCATCAGTCCGACAACGTACTCCTCGGGGCGATCTTCACGCAATGATTCAACGTAATCACCAAATTTCTGTTTGAATGCGTCTCGGTTGCCTTCATATAAGTACTTATGTGTACCGGTGCTCCAGCGTTGGTATACACTAAAGAACATCCCCATGTAGTCATCATAGTCAGGACGTACGTCGTTGAACATTGAGTCTTCTAATGCGTCACGCAGTCTCGCGGACAGCCATCTGGGGAGATCATCCACGTCACCCATAAACAATGACAGATCAACGTATCCGACAACGCAGTGATTTCGTGTGGAAGGCGGTAGAGTTTCGTCAAAGAATCGATCTATGAACGTCGATTTCCCTGAACCCTTATTACCTACTATGAGGCAGACTTCTGAATTTTTGGAGTCAATAACAGATTGAATTTCGTCATGAAGGGCAGCACCTTGCTCGGTCTCGAGGGGTTCAATTAGAGAGGTGAGCGTGGCAGTGATCTTGGCAAGAGTAGTGTCAGCCTCTCGGCTTTCGTTTGTCTCGACGAAACACTCAACACGCATGTCCCGATCGCGATCCGCAGACATACTTGAGAAGAATTTCTTAAATATATCAATGATGTCTCTACTTATAGGCGCCCGTGCCTGGAGGTGGGCGGAGCTTGGGGGACGGATATAGTGCCGCGGCTCGACAGGGCGTGCAACTATGCCTTCGGCGGTGTTAAGACGCACGAGATGTAAGCGAAGCCCAATGCCTTCTCTTGAGGCCAGTTCATAGAAGCGAGGAAAATCTGCGGCTATCGCATCCAGGGACGGAAAGACAATAGCCTTACCCTGCAGTGGCGGTATCCCATCCGATCGAGTTGCACGAAAGAATGCCCAGGTATTCCCGTCCGTGACAGTACCGTAAGAGACACCGTGGTCAGAGCAGTAGTTGACGGTTTGATCAACCGCACTGCGGAGATTAGCGAGCACCGAGCCGCCGAGTGTCACCTCGATCGTGTCGCGTACCGCGGTATTCAGGGCCAAGCGTTTCTGTCGCTTAGCTTCCAGAACCCACAGATTGCGCCCCACGCCATCCGTCGCGATGTAGTCCGCGAAGCCGTTGGGGCCATTGGGTTCGCACGAGAGCTGATTTTGATGCCAACCTAGCACTTCAACGAGCACCCGGTCGATTAGCCGAAGTCGCGCATCGGCTTCCGATGCAGCACCATCCATGCCAGCTTTAAGCTCTGGGAGGAGCGCAGCAAACCGGCTCTCGGCCTGTTCTAGTTGCATTCTGTCAGTACCGCGGCTGAAAATGGCACCTGACCTAGCCAGACAACCTTCAAGTTTGCAACCGCGCGACCAGATAAATTTTGAGCTTTGCTCTAGTCATACTAGTAGGCTGAAACACCCCACCGCTTCTCCACATACTCCGCAACCAGCGCGCGAAACTCCTCCGCGATCTTCGGGCCGCGCAAAGTCACGGCCTTCTTCCCATCGATGAACACCGGCGCGGCCGGCTGCTCGCCGGTGCCGGGCAGCGAAATCCCGATATCGGCGTGCTTGCTCTCGCCCGGGCCGTTCACGATGCAGCCCATGACGGCGACCTGGAGGGCTTCGACGCCGGGGTATTTCTCCCGCCACACCGGCATCGCCTGGCGGATGTCTTCCTCGATGCGGGCGGCGAGCTCCTGGAAGACCGTCGAGGTGGTGCGGCCGCAGCCGGGGCAGGCGGCGACGACCGGGACGAAGGCGCGGAAGCCCATCGTCTGCAGGAGCTCCTGCGCCACCTTCACCTCGCGGGTGCGGTCGCCGCCGGGCTCCGGCGTCAGCGACACGCGGATCGTGTCGCCGATGCCCTGCTGCAAGAGGATGCCCATCGCCGCCGAGGAGGCGACGATGCCCTTCGAGCCCATGCCGGCCTCGGTGAGGCCGAGATGGAGGGCGTGGTCGCTGCGCGCCGCAAGATCGGCATAGACGGCGATCAGGTCCTGCACCGAGGACACCTTGGCGGAAAGGATGATGCGGCTCTTCGGCAGGCCGAGCCGCTCGGCCTCGGCGGCGGAGAGGAGCGCCGACTGCACCATGGCTTCCCGGGTCACCGCCGCAGCGGGGACGGGGATCGGGCTGGCGGCATTCTCGTCCATCAGCCTGGTCAGCAGCGCCTGGTCGAGCGAGCCCCAGTTGACGCCGATGCGCACCGGCTTGCCGTATCTGATCGCTAGCTCGATCAGCGTCGCGAACTGGCGGTCGCGCTTCTCGCCGAAGCCGACATTGCCGGGATTGATGCGATATTTGTCGAGCGCCTCGGCGGCGGCCGGATGGTCGGTCAGCAGGCGGTGGCCGATATAGTGGAAGTCGCCGACCAGCGGCACCTCGACGCCGCGCCTTGCCAGCGCGTCGCGGATATGCGGCACGGCGGCGGCCGCTTCGTCGCGGTCGACGGTGATGCGGACGATTTCCGAGCCGGCGCGGGCCAGCGCCTCGACCTGCGCCGCCGTGGCGGCGACGTCGGCGGTGTCGGTATTGGTCATCGACTGCACGACGACGGGAGCCTCGCCGCCCACCTGGACGTTACCGACCTTGACCGCGACCGATCGCCGGCGCGGCTTCAGGGAAAGATCGGCAGGGGCAGGCTGGATGGGCCCGACGACCGTCATGGGCAGCACCTTCCAAGGGGGCCGGAGCGCCGGAAGCCGGCGGGGCGGGCCGCAGCGCCGGAGAGGGGCTTTTTCGCCGCTGCCGGATCGCGTTATGTTCCGTCGAGATAGCCCCGCGCCCCGTTACATGCAATGCGGCGCGGCGGCCCGTCCTGTGCCGGACCGCGCCCCGCAGGCTGCGCCGGCGGTCGCGAAGGGGGCGTGATGGACCCGTTCGGCAAATTCCTCGCCGCCGCCGGTGCGGCTCTCTTCGGCGCCCATCCGGCGGACGAGCCGCCGCGCCAGCACCAGCCCCGCACGCATCGCGAGGCGCGCATGGCGACGCCGCCGCCCTTGCCGCGCATCAAGCCGGCGCAGGAGCAGGTCGCCACGGCCGATGCCGCGCCGGTGGCGGAAAGCCGGCCGGCGGCAGCCGCGCCGCCGGTCGAGGCGACGCCGGCGGCGATCGCCGCCGTCTCGTCGTACAAGGCCGACCGGCTGCGCCCGGCCCATCCCGGCGACCCGGATCTAGCCAACGGCGAGTTCGTGCCGCTCGCCACGGTGCGGCCGTCCGATCGCCTCGGCGCCGGCCAGACCGAGGCGGCGAGCCAGGGCCTCGACAGCCTGCTTTTCGCCGACAATGCCGACGAGGCGCTGCATTTCCGCTTTGCCGACAGCTTTCCGGAGGTGCGAGCCAACCGCGCCTTCCAGCCCGGCGGCCCGCTGGCCGACGACGTCATCCTGCCGGTGCCGAAGCCGCCCACGCCGGCCGCCGACGCAGCGCCGGCGCCCGATGCGGCTGCCGCGGAGGAAGCGGCTGTCGCCGAGGAGGCGGCCCGGCCGGCGGAGGCGCCGCGGCCGCGCATCAAGCCGCAGGGGCCGTTCATCCGCGCCAATGCCGGCGGCGTGCAGGTGGCGCGGCTCGAGCCGGCCGACCGGGCGCCGCCGCGCCGCAACGGCGGCAGCCGCAGCGACCTCTCCTGCATGACGGCGCTGGCGTCGCTGCATGTCGAGGCTGTCGCCCTGCCGTCGATCCAGGACGGCGCCTGCGGCATCGAGGCGCCGCTGGAGGTGAAGCGGATCGGCGAGGGCAGCAGCGAGGTGTCGCTGGAGCCGGCGGCGACGATCAATTGCGGCGTCGCCGGGGCGCTGGCGGACTGGCTGAACAGCGACGTGCAGCCGGCGGCGAAGCAGATCCTCGGCGGCCGCATCACGGGCCTGCGCATCGCCGCTTCCTATTCCTGCCGCGGCCGCAACAATGTCCGCGGCGCCCGGCTGTCGGAGCATTCCTTCGGCAACGCGCTCGACATCGCCGCCTTCGAGGTCGACGGCAAGGACTGGATCGTCGTCGAGCCGCAGCCGAGCGAGCGCGACGGCCGCTTCCTCACCGCCATCCGCCAGGAAGCCTGCGGGCCGTTCACGACCGTGCTGGGGCCGGGTGTCGCCTATCACTCCGACCATTTCCATCTCGACCTCGCGGCGCGCGGGCGCAGCGGCCGCAGCCTCTACTGCCACTAGGTAACGCCGGTGTGCCTTCTTGCGGCGCGCCGCGAACGGAAACACCTTGTGCCCCGGTAACCGACCGTAACCGCCGGCGAGCCTCGCCGCCCCGGGAGCTTCCCCTTCATGTTCACGACACTGAATTTCTGGCTGTGGGCGGCGCAGGTCGTGCTCGCCCTTCTCTATGCCTTTGCCGGCGTCCAGAAGGTCGCCCAGTCGCCGCAGGCGCTGGAGCCGCGCATGGGCGCCTGGGTCACCGAATATTCGCCCGGCATGGTGAAGTTCATCGGCATCGCCGAGATCCTCGGCGCCATCGGCCTGATCCTGCCGATCTGGACCGGCATCCTGCCGTGGCTGACGCCGCTGGCCGCCATCGGCCTGTCGATCATCCAGGTCCTGGCGATCGTCACGCATCTGCGCGCCGGCGAGGCGCGTGTGCTGCCGGTCAATGTGATCCTGCTGGCCCTGTCGCTGTTCGTCGTCTGGGGCCGCTGGGATCTCATCGCCTGAGCGGCGTCAGGCGGTGGTCTCCTGCTCGGCCTCGGCCTCGCGCCGGCGGCGCGCCGGGACGAGGCTGGCCGGCGTGCCGTTGTGGTGGGCGTGCTTGGCCTGATGCTCGGCCTCGAAGCGCAGGCGGGCGGCGGCGATGTGGCCGGCATTGGCCTTGGCCCATTCGCCGAGCGCCATCACCGGCGGCAGCAGCGAGCGGCCGAGATCGGTCAGCTCGTAATCGACCCGCGGCGGAATTGTCGGGAAGACGGTGCGCGTCACCATGCCGTCGCGCTCCAGCCCGCGCAGCGTCAGGGTCAGCATGCGCTGTGAGATGCCGTGGATGCGGCGGCGCAGCTCGTTGAAGCGTTTCGGCCCATCGCCGAGCATCCAGACGATCAGCACGCTCCATTTGTCGCCGACGCGCGCCAGCACGTCACTGATCGGATGGCAGTCTTCAGGCAGGACGATTTTGGGCGGTTTCATCCGTGTGCCCTCCTTGCGGCATGACCGGACCGGCACCATCTTGCCCGGTCACCATAGTATCTTCGGTTACATAATGTAACCACCCGGCGCAGGGCTTTCAAACCCCGTGCTACAAACGTCCGGCGCGCCGGAAAGGCTCATCGAGAGGGCAAGACCATGACCGAAATGCCGGTAGTGACAGTCGAGGAACGGCAGGAAACCGCGCCGCTGTCGACGCGGCTGGGGCCGATCCATATCGCCGTCACCGACGGCGCGCGGGCGCTTCCGGTCTGGCGCGACCTCGTCGGGCTGACTGTGCTGGCGCAGGATGACAGGGCGATAACGCTCGGCGCCGGCGGCGTGCCGCTGGTGGTGCTGGAGCCGGGCGCCGAGCGGCCGGTGATGGAGAGGACCACCGGCCTCTACCATGTCGCTATCCATGTCCCGACGCGGGGCGACCTCGCCCGCGTCGTGGCGCGCTGCATCCAGGCGAAATGGCGCACGTCGCCGACCGACCATCTGGTGACCGAGACGACCTATCTCTGGGATCCGGACGGCAACGGCATCGAGATCACCTTCGAGACGCCGTGGCGCGGCAGGCTGAACGACGACCTGCGCGGCGGCTTCCTCGGCACGACCGTGGACGGCAGGCCGCATTCCGGCCGCGAGCCGGTCGACCTGGAGTCGCTGTTCGGCGAGCTGAAGGCGGGCGAGGACCTCGCCGCACCGCTGCCGGCTGGGACGCGCATCGGCCATGTCCACGTGCATGTCGGCGATCTCGACCGCGCCATGCAGTTCTACGCCGGCACGCTCGGCTTCCAGCGCCAGATGCTGTCGCACAGGTTCGGCATGGGCGATGTGCGCACCAATTACGAGCCGCACATCCTCGCCTTCAACATCTGGCAGGGCGAGGGCGCACCGCAGCCGCCGGCCGGCTCGGCGGGCCTGCGCTGGTACACGATCGTCCTGCCGGATGCGGCGTCGCTTCAGGCGATGCGTGGTCGGCTGGTCGCGTCTGGGGCACCGATGACGGATGTCGAGGGCGGTTTCCATGCCGCCGATCCGTGGGGCAACCGCATCCGGGTCGAATTGTAGGGTGGGCAAGGCGCGCAGCGCTTTGCCCACGCGGTTAATGCCGAAACACGGAGACAGGGTGGGCAAGCGCTGCGCGCATGCCCACCCTACGGATCACTCCGCATAGACGAGCAGCAGGTCCTTGGCGTCGACCTGGCTGCCGGCGTGCACAAGCACCTCGGCGATGCGGCCATCGCGCTCGGCGTGGATGGCGGTCTCCATCTTCATCGCCTCGATGGAGAAGAGGATGTCGCCAGCCTTGACGGCCTGGCCGGGCACGACTGCTAGTGCCGAGACGACGCCCGGCATCGGCGCCGCGACATGCGCCGCGTTGCCGTCCTCGGCCTTGCGGCGCTGCGCCTTGCCGCTGGCGCCGTGGGCGCGGTCCGGCACCTTGACGATGCGCGGCTGGCCGTTGAGCTCGAAGAAGACGCGCACCTGGCCTTCCTCGTCGGTCTCGCCGATCGCCTGGCAGCGGATGATCAGCGTCTTGCCGCGCTCCAGCTCGACGGCGATCTCGCTGCCGACCGGCAGACCGTAAAAGTAGACCGGCGTCGGCAGCACGGAGGTCGGGCCGTAAGTCTCCATCGCCGCAGCGAAGTCGGTATAGACCTTCGGGTACATCAGGTAGGAGGCGAGGTCGAAGTCCGAGACCGCCCCGCCGGCGGTCTTCTCGGCGACGGTCTTACGGGCTTCCTCCAGGTCCGCCTCGGCGAGCAGCGAGCCCGGGCGCACGGTGATCGGCTCGGCACCTTTCAGCACCTTGGCCTGCAAGGCGGGCGGCCAGCCGCCGGGCGGCTGACCGAGATCGCCGTGCAGCATCTGCACCACCGAATCCGGGAAGGCGACGTCCTTGGCGGGGTCGGCCACCTCCTCCGGCGTCAGGCCGGACGACACCATCATCAGCGCCAGGTCGCCGACCACCTTCGACGACGGCGTCACCTTGACGATGTCGCCGAACAGCCGGTTGGCGTCGGCATAGGCCTGCGCCACTTCCTTCCAGCGGCTGTCGAGGCCGAGCGAGCGCGCCTGTTCCTTGAGGTTGGTGAACTGGCCGCCCGGCATCTCGTGCAGGTAGACCTCGGAGGCGCCGGAGCGCAGGTCCGGCTCGAAGGCGCGGTACTGGGTGCGCACGTTCTCCCAGTAGAAGGAAATGTCGCGGATCGCCGCCGGATCGAGGCCGGTATCGCGGTCGGAGCTCCGCAGCGCCTCGACGATCGATCCGAGGCAGGGCTGCGAGGTGAGGCCGGACAGCGCGTCCATTGCCGCATCGACGGCGTCGACGCCGGCCTCCACGGCCGCCAGCACCGTCGCGGCGGCGATGCCGGAGGTGTCGTGGGTGTGGAGATGGATCGGCAGGTCTGTCTCCTGGCGCAGCGTCGAAACGAGCTTCTTCGCCGCCGCCGGCTTGAGGAGGCCGGCCATGTCCTTGATGCCGATGACATGGGCGCCGGCCGCCTCCAGCTCGCGCGCCAGCCCGACGTAGTAGGCGAGGCTGTATTTGGCGCGATCGGGATCGAGGATGTCGCCCGTGTAGCAGAAGGCCGCCTCGCAGATCTTGCCCGCCTCGCGCACCGCGTCCATCGAGACGCGCATGTTCTCCACCCAGTTGAGGCAGTCGAAGACGCGGAAGAGGTCGATGCCGCCTGCCGCTGCCTGGCGCACGAAGAAGCGCACGACATTGTCGGGATAGTTGGTGTAGCCGACGCCGTTGGAGCCGCGCAGCAGCATCTGCAGCAGGATATTGGGCACCCGCTCGCGGATTGCCGCCAGACGTTCCCAAGGGTCCTCGGTCAGGAAGCGGAGCGCCACGTCGAAGGTGGCGCCGCCCCAGCATTCCAGCGACAGGAGCTGCGGCAGGGTCTCGGCATAGGCGCCGGCGATGGCGACGATGTCATGCGTGCGCATGCGCGTCGCCAGCAGCGACTGGTGCGCGTCGCGCATCGTCGTGTCGGTGACGAGGACGCGCTTCTCGCTGCGCATCCAGCGCGCCACGACTTCCGGCCCCTCGGCATCGAGGAGCTGCCGCGCACCCGGCGCCGGCTCGATCTCCGGCCGCGGCGCGACAGGCTTCAGCGCGTCAGCGGGCGGCCGGGCGCGGCCACGCGTTTCCGGGTGGCCGTTGATCGTGACGTCTGCGACATAGGTCAGCAGCTTGGTAGCTCGGTCGCGCCGCCGCACCGCTTCGAACAGCTCCGGCGTCGTGTCGATGAAGCGCGTCGTATAGGTCGCATCGCGAAAGGCCGGATGCGTGATGACGTTCTCGAGGAAGGCGAGATTGGTGGCGACGCCGCGGATGCGGAATTCGCGCAGTGCCCGGCTCATGCGCCGGATCGCCTCGTCGGCGGTCGGCGCCCAGGCGGTCACCTTTTCCAGGAGCGGATCGTAGTAGCGGGTGATGACGGCGCCGGAATAGGCGGTGCCGCCATCGAGCCGGATGCCGAAGCCCATGGCGCCGCGATAGGCGGTGATGCGGCCATAGTCCGGAACGAAATTCTGCTCCGGGTCCTCGGTGGTGATGCGGCACTGCAGGGCGTTGCCGTTGAGGCGGATCTGCGCTTGCGCCGGCACGCCCGATGCGGGCGTGCCGATGGCGGCGCCTTCGAGGATGTGGATCTGCGCCTTGACGATGTCGATGCCGGTGACTTCCTCCGTCACCGTGTGCTCGACCTGAATGCGCGGATTGACCTCGATGAAATAGAAGCGGCCGCTGTCGCTATCCATCAGGAACTCGACCGTGCCGGCGCCGACATAATTCGTGGCGCGGCCGATGGCCGTGGCGTAGCCGGCCAGCTCCTGGCGCTGGGCGTCGTCGAGATAGGGCGCTGGGGCGCGCTCGACCACCTTCTGGTGGCGGCGCTGCACCGTGCAGTCGCGCTCGTAGAGGTGAACGATGGTGCCGTGCGTGTCGCCGAGAAGCTGCACCTCGACATGGCGGGCGCGCTCGACGAGCTTCTCCAGATAGACCTCGTCCTTGCCGAAGGCGGCCTTCGCCTCGCGCCGCGCCGGCGTCAGGTCGCGCAGCAGGCTCTCCTCGTCGCGGATGACGCGCATGCCGCGGCCGCCGCCGCCCCAGGAGGCCTTCAGCATCAGCGGATAGCCGATCTCCGCCGCGAGGCGCTTCACCGTCTCGATGTCGTCCGGCAGCGGCTCGGTGGCCGGCATGACCGGCACGCCGACGCTGACGGCGAGGTTGCGCGCCGCGACCTTGTTGCCGAGGGTGCGCATCGTCTGCGGCGAGGGGCCGATGAAGACGATGCCGGCGGCGGCGCAGGCCTCGGCGAATTCGGGGCTCTCAGAGAGAAAGCCGTAGCCGGGATGGATCGCGTCGACCCTAGCCTCGCGGGCGACGCGGATGATCTCCGGGATGGAAAGATAGGCTTCGATCGGACCGAGGCCGCGACCAACCTGGTAAGCCTCGTCCGCCTTGAAGCGATGCAGCGCCAGCTTGTCTTCCTCGGTGAAGATGGCGACGGTCTGGATGCTTAGTTCGTTGGCCGCGCGGAAGACGCGGATGGCGATCTCAGACCGATTAGCGACGAGGATCTTGCGGATCGGCAGGCTCAATAAACTCCCCCCGGAATGACCATGACTGCCAGGCGCCAGTCATACCGGGATTGTGCAGGTGCGAAAAGACACGCGAAAGAGGCGGCGTGTCACGGGGGCATTGCGTGCAGCGCAGAGGCCGCAGCGCCGCACGTCAGTTCACTTCGGCGGCTGCCCGGGTCTCCTCCGCGCCGGCGGAGAATTTCGACATGCGCACCACCAGATCGCCGATCTGCGTGCCGATGATGATCTGGTAGGGGATCATGATGCGCTGGCCCTGCACCGGAATGAGCCAGGCCTCCAGATGGGTATTGGCGGCCATGTAGCGCACCGATTCCTGGTCCGGCCGGTGGCCGGCGACCGGGACATAGCGGGCCGAGCAGACGATCACCTGGCCGGAATAGGTCGAATCGTCGCCCTGGACGTTGCGGGTGCGCTGGTAGCTGAGGCGGACATCGTAGCGCTGCCAGCCGTCGAAGACCGGAATGGTGCGGTTGCAGGCCGTCTCGCCGGAGACCGGCCCGCCGCGCAGGGCGACGATGAAGGCGCTGACCGGGTCGCGCACGTCACGCTTGTGCGCATTGGTGACGGGGATGCGGTCGGGGCGCGGCGCCAGCTCGGGCTGGGCCGAGAGGGCGGCGATCGAGCGGCCGCGCATTGTCATGTTGACTGCTGCCGATAGGCCGTTTTCCGTCGTCGCCAGGGAGAAGCTCGCCGGCGTGACATTGGTGCCGCTGATGCGGCCATTGCCCCTCAGGGTCGCGGTGGCGTCGGAAACGAGACGGCCGACGCTGCTGGTGAAGCCGCGGATGGCGATCGAGTAGCCGCTCTGGTTGAACCGGCCCTCGGCATCGGCGCGGCCGACGGGAATGCCGGCAATGGAAATGGTGTAGGACGCCGACATTGCCCCATCGGCAGCGGAGGCCGGCGGCGTGGCGAAGGCAGCGGCGCCCGCCGCAAGGAGCAGACCCCGGCGCAACCGGGTGGAAATGCCAGACAGCAATGTCATCCCGAGACCCCTGACACCCCAAAAACCCCCCGACCTGACGCGTCCTGATGCCGACGCAGGTCGGCGAATGTTAACCTTCGGAATGGTTAACAAATCCTAGCCGACGCCCCTCATGCAAAAGGTTCGCGCGACAGCCGCCGATCGTCAACCGTCCGGCGCCGCTTCTTGACGCTGCCGGACGCGGCCAGTATAGCAAACGCCTCTCGAAACCACGATTGCTGCAGCGGACGCCGTGGCCGGCAGCGGCGAAGGGTGTTGTGAATGTCTCGCGTTTGCGAATTGACCGGCAAGGCGGTGCAGTACGGCAATGCCGTCAGCCACGCCAATAACAAGACGCGGCGGCGCTGGCTGCCCAACCTCGTCGAGGTCACGCTGATGAGCGACGCGCTCAACCAGTCGGTGTCGCTGCGCATCACGGCGCATGCGCTCCGTTCGGTCGAGCATCGCGGCGGTCTCGATGCCTTCCTGATCAAGGCTCGCGACAGCGAACTGTCGCCGCGCGCCCGCGTCCTGAAGCGCCAGATCGAAAAGCGCGCCGAGGCGTCAGCCGCCTGAGCCAGCGGCGGCCAGTTTCGGCCGCATCCGCGGCAGCGGCGGCATCATCTCGCGCCAGGCGAATTGCAGCAGCAGCGTGCGCTGCAACGGGCTCTGGTTGTCGTCGGAGATGAGCGTCAGCAGCGTGTCGCCGTTCGGCGCCAGGCGCACCGTAAGCCCTTCCATATTGTCGATCTGATAGCCGAGGCCGGCGGTGATGACCGCCGGCCCGTCGATCGTTGCACCCGGGCGGATATCGGCCGCCGCCATGCGGCGGATGCGCATGGCGGCGCCCTCCGGCAGGGCGAAACGCCGCTCCAGCACGAAGAGGTCGCCATTCGGCGCGAAGGCGGCGTCGGTGATCTCGAAACTGCCCTTGCCCCGGACCGAGAAGGCGCCGCGTCGCGGGCCGTCCAGCACCCAGGCAGGGATATCACCGGCGCTGCCGGCGCGTTCGCTGAGGACCACGGTGGCACCGGCGAGCAGGCCGCCGGCCGGAGCGACAGCGATCGCTTCGATGCCGCGATTGCTGCGCAGGCCGCGTGTCGAGATCAGCTCGACCGGCTGCGGCCGGCCGGCGGGGAGGGCGCTCAGCGCATAGCGCCGGACGCGGTGGCGCCGCTCGAACGACACCAGCGCCGCCGTTCCTGTGGCATCGCGGATCAGACGCAGCCCTTCCGCATCGGCGTCTCGCTTGTCGGTAGCAGGCCTGCCCTTGTCGTCGGCGATCGGCGCCAGAGCCGCGTCAGCGAGGCCGACGAGCCGGCCGTCCTGCTCCTCCAGCGTGGCGCGCAGCCAGAAGCCGGTATCGGCGACGGCGTAGAGCGTTCCGTCGGTATCGATGTCGAGGCCCGACAGCGAGCCGAAGCTGCGGTCCGGCGAGGTCAGCACCAGTCCGCCGCGGTAGTCGAGCTCGCCGAAACGGTCGTCCGTGCCGGACCGGTCGAAATGGGGGATCGGCCGGGCCGTGACTTCGATGGGCTGGAAATCCCATTCGGCCGGCGCGCCCGGCGTTGCCAGGCACAGCGCAAGCGCCGCAAGAAGGGCGCCGGCGGCCAGCCTCATCCGGCGGCGCGGCGGCGCGGTGCGCGGCGTGCCGGCGCCGGCGGCTTCTCGTCGAACAGCTCGGCGAGCTTCTCGGTCATCGCCCCGGCCAGTTCCTCGGCATCGACGATCGTCACGGCGCGCCGGTAGTAGCGCGTCACGTCGTGGCCGATGCCGATGGCGATCAGCTCGACCGGCGAGCGCGTCTCGATCTCCTCGATGACGTGCCGCAGGTGCCGCTCGAGATAATTGGCGGCGTTGACCGACAGGGTGGAATCGTCGACGGGGGCGCCGTCGGAGATCATCATCAGGATGCGGCGCTGCTCCGGCCGGGCGAGCAGCCGGGCATGCGCCCAGGCGAGCGCCTCGCCGTCGATATTCTCCTTGAGAAGCCCCTCGCGCATCATCAGGCCGAGATTCTTGCGGGCGCGCCGCCATGGCGAGTCGGCCGCCTTGTAGATGATGTGGCGCAGGTCGTTGAGACGGCCCGGATTGACCGGCTTGCCGGCCTGCAGCCAGGCCTCGCGCGACTGGCCGCCCTTCCAGGCGCGGGTGGTGAAGCCGAGGATCTCGACCTTGACGCCGCAGCGTTCCAGCGTCCGCGCCAGGATGTCGGCGCAGATCGCCGCCACGGTGATCGGGCGGCCGCGCATGGAGCCGGAATTGTCGAGAACCAGGCTGACGACAGTGTCGCGGAATTCGGTATCGCGCTCGGCCTTGAAGGACAGCGGCTGCATGGCGTCGATGACGACGCGCGACAGGCGCGCCGCGTCGAGGACGCCTTCCTCCAGGTCGAAATCCCAGGCGCGGTTCTGCTGCGCCAGCAGGCGCCGCTGCAGCCGGTTGGCGAGGCGGGCGACGGCGCCCTGCAACGGCGCCAGCTGCTTGTCGAGGAAGCTGCGCAGCCGGTCAAGTTCCTCCGAGTCGCAAAGGTCCTCGGCGCGCACGGTCTCGTCATGGCGCGTGGTGAAGGCGCGGTAGTCGATGGCCGGCGGCTCGTTGGTCCAGGGGAGGTTCTGGCGGCGCGACTCACCACTTTCGCGGGTCTCGCCACTGTCCTCGTCGAAGCGCTCGGCATCGGCTTCCATCGACTCGGCCTCGCCGGCGTCGGTTTCCTCTGTGCCGGCTTCCATCTCGCGCGGCTGGGCACCCTCGGAGCCTTCGTTCTGGTCGTCGCCGCCGTCGGCGTCTTCCGAGCCGCTATCGTCGGGAGCGTCCTCCTCGTCGTCCTCGCTGCGCTCGTCGCCGCCGAGCTCGTCGCCCATGTCGAGCGAGGCGATCAGCTCGCGAACGCCGTCGGCAAAGCGCGCCTGGTCGTCGGCGGAGGAGACGAGGCGGCTGAGATCGTCGCCGGCCTTCTGCTCGATCCAGTCGCGCCACAGCTCGACCACGGCGCGGCCGGAAGGCGGCGGCGTCAGGCCGGTTAGCCGCTCGCGCACCATCAGCGCCACGGCATCCTCCAGCGGCGCCTCGGCGCGGTCGGTGACGTCCTTGAGGTTGGCGCGCTGGTAGCGGTCCTCCAGCATCGCCGACAGATTGCCGGCGACGCCTTCCATGCGCAGGGCACCGATGGCCTCGACACGCGCCTGCTCCACCGCGTCGAAGACGGCGCGGGCGTTGCGTCCTTCCGGGGCGCGCGTGCGGTGCAGGGCCGGGTTGTGGATGGCAAGACGCAGCGCCATCGAATCGCCGAGGCCGCGCATGATCGCCACATCGCGGCCGGTCGGGCGGCGCGGCGGCTCCGGCAGGCGCGCCTTGGCGCCGGAGAGGATCGGCCTGTCCGACACGAACGATACCTCCATGTCGGGCCGCCCCGAAATGGCGCGCATGCAGCCGGTCACCGCCCGCTTCAGCGGGTCGGTGGGGATGATGCGCGGCTTGCCGCTGGTTTCGTTCGACGCCATGGCCGGCTCAGGATGGGCGGATCAGGACAGGACGACGTTGGCGACCGACTCGGTCAGCTCCTCGCCGAAACAGCGCTGGTAGAACTCGGCCACCAGCGGCCGTTCCGCCTCGTCGCATTTGTTGAGGAAGGTGATGCGGAAGGCGAAGCCGATATCGTTGAAGATCGCCGCATTCTCCGCCCAGGTGATGACCGTGCGCGGGCTCATGACCGTCGAGAGGTCGCCGTTCATGAAGGCATTGCGGGTCAGCTCGGCGACGCGGACCATGCGGGCGATCAGCGCCCGGCCTTTCTCGTCGCGCATCTGCGGCGCCTTGGCGGCGACGATGTCGACCTCCTTCTCGTGCGGCAGGTAGTTCAGCGTGACGACGATCGACCAGCGGTCCATCTGGCCCTGATTGATCTGCTGCGTGCCGTGATAAAGGCCGGACGTGTCGCCGAGGCCGACGGTATTGGCGGTGGCGAAGAGGCGGAAGCACGGATGCGGCCGGATCACGCGGTTCTGGTCGAGCAGCGTCAGCCGCCCGGAGACTTCCAGGACGCGCTGGATGACGAACATCACGTCGGGCCGGCCGGCGTCATATTCGTCGAAGACGAGCGCCGTGTTGGTCTGCAGGGCCCAGGGCAGGATGCCGTCGCGAAATTCGGTCACCTGCATGCCGTCGCGCACGACGATGGCATCCTTGCCGATCAGGTCGATGCGGCTGATATGGCTGTCGAGATTGACGCGCACGCAGGGCCAGTTGAGGCGGGCCGCCACCTGCTCGATATGGGTCGACTTGCCGGTGCCGTGATAGCCGGTGACCATGACGCGGCGGTTGCGGGCAAAGCCGGCGAGGATCGCCAGGGTCGTCTCGCGGTCGAAGATGTAGTCGTTGTCGACATCGGGGACATGCTCGTTCGGCTCCGAATAAGCCGGGCATTCGAGATCGCTGTCGATGCCGAAGACCTGCCGCACGGACACCTTCATGTCCGGCATGTCGGTCCATTCCTCCTTCACGATGGTCACAATAGAGCCTCCACGGGGCATCCGGTCACGCAGCCTCGCGGAAGGCGGTCCCGTTTCCCTGGTCGTTCATACGCCCCCGGTCTTAGCAGAAGCCGGCGGATTTGAGGTGGTTATATGCCTGAATAATCTCGCGCAGGCGGTCCTCGGAACTGCGGTCGCCGCCATTGGCGTCCGGGTGCAGGCGTTTCACCAGCGCCTTGAAGCGGCTCTTGATCTCGGCGCGGCTTTCCGTGCCCTCGAGGTCGAGAATGGCGAAAGACTTGCGTTCCAGGTTATGCAGCGGCCGCCGTTCCGGCTTCGCCTCGGCGGTGCGCGCACGGGTGAAACCGTCGCCGCCGAGGACGCCGAACATGTCATAGGCCTCCGCGCTCCATTGCCGCGGCTGGCCGGTGCCGGGCGCCGCACGGCGCGGACCCTTGGCATTGACGCCCATCGTCCAGGTCGGCCGGTGGCCGGTGGCGGAGGCCTTCTGGTAGGCGTCGATGTCGTCCGGCGCCATGCCGGCGAAGTAGTTGTAGGACTTGTTGTAGTCGCGCACGTGGTCGAGGCAGAAATGGTAGTACTGGCCCTCCCGCTGCCGGCCCTGTGGGGCGCGGTAAGCGGCCGGCTCCGTGCAGCCCTGCCACTGGCAAAGCGGCAGGTTGGGCGCTGGCTTGGCCGGCCCCTTCACACGGATCTGGTCGAAGAACTTTGAATCGAGCTTCATCGGCATAAGTATGCGGTCCCCGCCGGAAAGCGGCAAGGCGGTGCGCGCATGTCAGAAGAAGGAAAAGGTACGATCGTGACGGCCAGAGAAAGGATCACGCAGACCCTTACCGAGGCGTTTCAGCCTTCGGCGCTTGAGGTGGTGGACGAGTCCCACCTGCACAAGGGGCACGGGGGCTGGCGGCCGGAGGGCGAAACGCATTTTCGCGTCCGCATCACGGCCGAGGCGTTCAGGGGCGCCAGCCGCGTCGATGTCCACCGCCGCATCAATGCCGCGCTGGCGGGCGAGCTTGCTGCCGGCGTGCATGCCCTCGCCGTCGAGGCGAAGGCGCCCTGAGCCTCAGCCGCCGGTTTCGTCGACGATGCGCGGCTGCGTCGGCTGCTGGTCGAACCAGGCGCGGTAGCTTTCCCGGTCGACCCCGCCGCCGCCGCGGCGATGGAAATAGACCCGCTCGGCCAGCGCCCGCATCGGCGGTGTCGCCAGGGCGAGATCGAGCAGCGCATTGGGCGGAGCGAGATCGAGCGCCGCCCGCATCAGCCGCTTCAGGCGGAAGCGCGGCATTTCCCGCGCCAGGAGGCGTCCCGGCTCCGGCCCGCCGCATTCAAGGTGATCGGCGACCAGCGCGGCGGCCCGCCGGCCCCAATGGAACGCCAGGCGGATGCCGCCGCCGGTTGCCGGCGATACCCAGCCGGCGGCGTCGCCGATGAGGAGGACGCCCGGCGCCGAGGCGGAAGTCACCGGGCCGCCCGCCGGGATGAGGCCGCTGCGGCGGCCGACGATCTTCATGCCGCTCCACCCGAACCGCTCGTTGGTGCGGGCGAGAAAGCCGGCGAGGTCCGGCCGCCGGTTGTGGCCGGCCGCCAGCCCGACCTGCAGGACATCCGGACCGGCGGCTGCCCAGGCGATGTAGCCGGGCGCGGCGCGGGAATCGACGAAGCAGTGCAGGAAGCGCGGGTCGATGCTCTCCGATGGCTCCAGCTCGAGTTCGACGCCGGTCAGAAAGCGGACATTGCGGCCGAGACCGAAGGCCTGGGCGACGCGCGACCGCGCCCCGTCGGCGCCGACAAGATAGCGCGCCGCAAGACCGGTGCCGTCGAGGCGGATCAGGCCGCCGTCGCGCCGGGCGCCCTCGAAGCGCGTCGAGCAGAGGATCGTCGCGCCGGCGGCGGTGGCTTCGGCGGCCATCCAGCGCAGCAGGTCGGCGGTGCGCGTCGTATAGAAGGCATAGCCCGGCGAGAAGAGATCCAGGCTGGCGAGGTTCGGCGCATAGAGCCTGACGCCCGGGACGCGGCGCATCAGTCGGTGCGGGATGTCGATCTCCTCGACCGCCTCGCGCACCAGGATGCCCGTCGTATGGATGCGCGCGCCCGGTTCCGCCTTGGCCTCGATGACGATGACGCGCAGGCCGCGCGCCGCCGCCGTGCGCGCCGCGGCAAGGCCGGCGAAGCTGGCGCCGACGATGATGAGGTCGGCATCCGTATAGGCATCGGCCGCCCGGCCGGTGCCGGGCGCCGCGGAAATCGGCTGAGGAAGCATGAGCATGAGTCGCCCGTCTGAGCGCCCCCGCTCATGCCGAAGAGAGCCGGCGATTGCGGCTGGAATTCGGCCGGCCGGGATTGGCGGCCTGGCCAAGGCTGGGGTCAGGCCATGTACTGCCCGCCGTTGATCGACAGGACGGTGCCGTTGGTGAAGCCGGCATCGTCGGAAGCGAGCCAGCCGACCACGGCGGCCACTTCGTCGGCCTTGCCGAGGCGTCCGGCGGGGATCTGCGCGATGATCCCGTCGAGGACGTTCTGCGGCACGGCGGCCAGCATGTCGGTGTCGATATAGCCCGGGCAGACGCAGTTGACGGTGATGCCCTTCTTGGCGCTCTCCAGCGCCAGCGACTTGGTGAAGCCGATGACGCCGGCCTTCGCCGCCGAATAATTGGTCTGGCCGATCTGGCCCTTCTGGCCGTTGATCGAGGAGATGTTGACGATGCGGCCGAAGCCGCGCTCGCGCATGCCCTCGATGACGTTGCGGCTCATGTTGAAGATCGACGCCAGGTTGACGTAGATCACGTCGTTCCACTGCTCCGGCGTCATCCGGTGCAGCATCGCGTCCCGGGTGATGCCGGCATTGTTGACCAGGATCTCGACCGGTCCCAGCTTGGCCTCGACCTCGGCGACGGCGCGGCGGCAATCGTCGAAATTGCCGACATTGCCCTTGACCAGCATGGCGCCGGTCTCGCGCGCGCAGGCCTGGGCCGCTTCCTCGTTGCCGGCATAGCCGGCAGCGACCGAGTGCCCATGTTTTATAAGATATTCCGTGATCGCCCGGCCGATGCCCCGCGTGCCGCCGGTGACCAGCGCTACTCTACCCATTCTGTCCTCCCATGCTCCTCCGAAGAGGAGTGATAGCAGGCTTCGCGGGGCTTTTGTGTCTCAGCGCTCGACGCAGAGCGCGACGCCCATGCCGCCGCCGATGCACAGCGTGGCGAGGCCGCGCCGGGCATTGCGCCGCTGCATCTCATGGAGGAGCGTCACCAGCACGCGGGCGCCCGAGGCGCCGATGGGATGGCCGAGGGCAATGGCGCCGCCATTGACGTTGACGCGGTCCGTGTCCCAGCCGAGGGCCTTGTTGACGGCGCAGGCCTGCGCCGCGAAGGCCTCGTTGGCTTCGATGAGATCGAGATCCTCGATGCGCCAGCCGGCCTTCTGCAGCACCTTCTGCGAGGCCGGGATGGGGCCAGTGCCCATCAGCGCCGGATCGACGCCGGCCGTCGCCCAGGCGGCGATGCGGGCCATCGGCGAAAGGCCGCGCCGCGCCGCCTCGGCGGCGGTCATCAGCACGGCCACCGCGGCGCCGTCATTGATGCCGGAGGCATTGCCGGCCGTCACCGTGCCGTCCTTGGCGAAGGCCGGCCGGAGCTTGGCAAGCGACTCGATCGTCGAACCCGGGCGGATATGCTCGTCGGCCTCGACGACGACATCGCCCTTGCGGCCGCGGATGGTGACGGGGACGATCTCGTCGCGGAAGCGTCCCTCCTTTTGCGCCGCCTCGGCCTTGTTCTGCGACGCCACTGCGTAGAGATCCTGCTGCTCGCGGGTGATCTGATATTCGCGCGCCACGTTCTCCGCCGTGTTGCCCATGTGATAGCCGTTGAAGGCATCCCACAGGCCGTCCTTGATCATGCTGTCGACCATCTGTGTGTCGCCCATCTTCACGCCGCCGCGCAGATGCGCCACATGGGGCGCCATCGACATCGATTCCTGGCCGCCGGCGACGACGATCGCCGCGTCGCCGCTGGCGATCTGCTGCATGCCGAGGGCGACGGCGCGCAGGCCGGAGCCGCACAGCTGATTGAGGCCGAAGGCCGTGGCGCTGTGCGGCAGACCGGCCTTCACCGCCGCCTGGCGGGCCGGGTTCTGGCCCTCGCCGGCCGACAGCACCTGCCCGAGGATCACCTCGTCGACCTCCTCCGGCGCCACGCCGGCCCGCGCCAGTGCCGCGCCGATGGCGACCGCCCCGAGTTCATGCGCCGGCAGACTGGACAGCGCGCCGTTGAACGAGCCAACGGGGGTGCGGGCTGCGGTGGCGATGACAATGTCGGCGGTAGCCATGCGGGCTTCTCCTCGTGCGGGAACTCAAGCGGTGCAATGCTACGAATAGCGGCGGCGCGGCGCCGGTTGTCAATCGGCTGCCGGGGCGGGAAGGCGGCGCGCGGGCGGCCGGCGCTCAATCTCGTTGATCCGCCCGTTCAAAAACCCTTATCCTGCGATCGGACATGGACTATCGGGCGCCGCCGGCCGTCCCGGCCGCAGGCTGCTACGCAGGGGGTGCGGCGCATGGCGAAAGAGCAGGAACCTGTCACGATCAAGAAGTACGCCAACCGGCGTCTCTACAACACGGGCAGCTCCACCTACGTCACTCTCGACGACCTCGCCCTGATGGTGAAGAACGGCGAGGATTTCGTGGTCTTCGACGCCAAGACGGGCGAGGACATCACCCGCTCGGTGCTGACGCAGATCATCGTCGAGCAGGAGAGCAAGGGGCCGAACCTGCTGCCGGCCACCTTCCTGCGCCAGCTCATCCGCTTCTATGGCGACAGCATGCAGGCGCTGGTGCCGACCTATCTCGACTTTTCCCTGGAGGCGCTGAAGCGCGATCAGGGCAAGCTGCGCAGCCAGCTGTCGCAGATGTTCGGCGGCAACGCCTTCGGCACCCACGCCCTTGACGCGATCGAGGAGCAGGTGCGGCGCAATACCGAAATGTTCGAGCAGGCGATGAACATGTTCCTGCCCTTCGGCGGCCGTGGCGAGACCCGCGCCGAACCGGCGGCCGAGAAGCCCAAATCCGCCGACAGCGCCTCGGCCGACATGGAGACGCTGAAGCGCCAGCTGGAAAGCATGCAGGCGCAGCTCAACAAGCTCGCCGACAAGGGGTGACCGGCGCCTAGCGCGCCAGAAGCCGCGAGGGTCCCGCCGCGTCGCCCTGGATGGCGTCGACGCCGAGGCCGGCGAGGACCCCTATGGTTCTTTCGTCGAGCACCCATTCGGCGATGGTCTCGAAGCCGAGATTACGCGCCAGCGTCACCAGCGCACTGACGAACAGCTGGTCGTCGCGGTCGTCGGCGATGTTGCGGATGAAGGCGCCGTCGATCTTGACCAGGTCGATCTGGAGGGCGCGCAGGTTGCGGAACGAGGTGAAGCCGGCGCCGAAATCGTCCATTGCGACGCGGCAGCCGAGCCGGCGCACCGCCACGATGAACGCCGTCACCTCGTCGAGGGCATGGATGGCGACCGACTCGGTGATCTCGATCACCAGCCGGCCGCTGAGCGGCAGGCGCTGCGCCGCGTCCTCCAGCGTCGCGAGCCAGGCCGGCTCGGCGGTTGTGCCGGCGGTGACGTTGAGCGACAGCCGCAGGTCCGGATCGGCGTCCAGGGCGGCGAGGCCGAGTTCCAGCGCCCGCTGGTCCAGCAGCCGGGAAAGGCCGAGGCTGTTGGACAGCGGCATGAAGGTTGTGGCGGTGACGATGTCGCCGTTCCGCCGCTCCAGGCGCAGCAGCGCCTCGTGGAACTGCGGCTGCCGGCTGCGGATATCAACGACCGGCTGCAGCGCCAGGCGGAAGCGGTTGTCCTGCAGGGCCTCGATCAGTTCGGCGGAAAGGGCGGCCGTGGCGCGCCGCCGGCTTTCGTCCTCAGCGGAGAAGATGTGCGCCTGGAAGCGGCCGCCGCCGCCCGCCCGGGCGGCATGCAGCGCCTCCTCGCTGCGGCTGAGAATATCGTTCGCCGAGCACTGGTACGGCCCGATGGCGACGGCGCCGATGGAGACGGACCCGGCGACGGCGCCGCTGGAGGTGGCGATGACCTTGTCGCGTACGGCGGCGATGAGGTCGCCGGCCAGATGGCGCATGGCGGGCTCGTCGCAGTCGCGCAGGAGAATGCCGAACTTGCTGCCCGAGACGCGGCCGAGCACAGCATGCGGCGGTAGGCGTCCGGCGATGCGTCGGCCGGCCGCCACCAGTACTTCGTCGCCGGCCTGCCGGCCATAGGTCTCGTTGATGAGGCGCAGATTGTCGACGGCGGCAAGGAGAAAGGCCGCCGGCGCCCCGTGCTGCCTGGCGCGCTCGCATTCGCCGTCGACGAAGTCGGCGAGCCGGCCGCGGTTGAAGTAGCCGGTCAGCTCGTCATGCGCGCCAGGAAAGGCCAGGCGGCTGTCCCGTTGCCGCCCCGCGGCGGTGCTGGCGGTGGCCAGGGCTGGTGCGGGCGGGCGTTCGGGATCCGGCTGGGGCAAGGGCATGCCTCTGGCATCGTCGCCCTGGACTGCCGCGACGCTGGTGGAAGTCTAATCCACTTTGCAGAGGAAAGTTAAGGACCGCTTAGGCATCAGCCCGGCGGTGCGGCCCGCTCGAAGGCGATGTCGCGCGAAGCAAGACGGATGGTGATGACGATGCCGGCGAGCACGTCGATGAGCGCGATGATCGTCAGGATGAAGAAGACCGACTGTGCTGCCCGCTCCACGACGACGAATTCGATCACGTAGACGATCAGCACCAGGATCGACACGAGATGATTGCCGATCGCCCGGTTGGCGAGATTGGTGGCGCCCAGGACCTCGCCGAAGAGGCAGAACAGCGCGACGACGATCAGGAGGTCGCCGGCGGTGAGATGCCAGGACTGGCCCGAGAACAGCGGCAGGCTGACCAGCGTCCGCTCCCAGCCGTAGAGCTCGGTGGTGGCGGTGCCGGCTTCCGGCAGCGGACCATAGACCAGGAAGGCGACGATGTTGAAAAGGATCAGCGGGATGAGCGTGAAGGGAATATTGCGCATTGCCGGCTCCGCGCGGGGGTCAGTGCGGCGTCATCCTACATGAAAAAGGCCGGCAGAGCCGGCCTTTGAACGAATGCGGGACCTGCCGTTCAGGCATCCGCCTTCTGAGCGAGAACCTGCCGGCCGCGATACATGCCGGTCTTCAGGTCGATATGGTGCGGGCGGCGATATTCGCCCGAATCCTTGTCCTCGATATAGGTCGGCTGCTTCAGCGCGTCCGCCGAGCGGCGGAACCCGCGCTTCATGCGGGAAGTCTTTCTCTTCGGTACGGCCATGGCCGGCTCCAAGCTTAAGCGCGCCAGCGGCCGGAAAGGCGGGCGCGGCGAATTCAGGATGCGGCTATATACAGACGTCGTGCCGGCTTGGCCAGCGCCGCCGCAAGAAATCTAGCGCTTGAGGCAGGCGGCATAATCGCCCGCCGTGCGTGCCCGCGCCTCGATGCGGCGGGCGAGGCCGCTGAGCCGGCGACTCGGGTGGGCCGGATCGCGCACGAAGGGATTGGGCAGCGTCACGGCAAGGAGCGCCGCCTGGCGGGCTGTCAGCTTCGCCGCCGCAACGCCGAAATGATACTGCGCCGCCGCCTCGACGCCGAAGATGCCCGGGCCCCATTCGGCGATGTTGAGGTAGATTTCCATCAGCCGCCGCTTGCCGAGCACGAGGTCGGCATAGAAGGCGATCGGCAGTTCCAGGCCCTTGCGGATATAGTTGCGCGATTGCCACAGGAAGAGGTTGCGCGCCGTCTGCATGGCGATGGTACTGGCGCCGCGCGACGGCTCGCCGGCATTGATGACCTCGCGCAGGGCGCCCCAGTCGACGCCGCGATGGCTGCAGAACTGGCCGTCCTCCGACATCAGCACGCTGTCGACGAGGACCGGGGCGATCGCCTCCAGCGGCACCCAGCGCCGGTCGACCGGCTGCCCCGTCAGCCAGTGCGTCAGCATCAGCGTCGAGACCGGCGGGACGAGGCGGTAGACGGGCGTCAGGACGACCGGGATGGCGATGAGCACCACCACGATAACGATCGCGATGCGGGCGAGGCGCACCCAGAGGCGGCGCCGCCGGGCGGTTTTCTTCCGCCGCGCGGTCTGCCGTCGCGCTCCGCCATTGCCCGCCGCCCGCTCCGCCATGGTTCAGGCGTAACGGGCCGACCGGTGCGGTGCAATCGCCGTGGCCGGGCGGAAGGCTTGACCCCCGCCGCCTTTGGCGGCAAGCCGCGCGGTAAGGCGACAGGAGAGGGCGGTGAGCGAGTTCGAGCAACGGCTGGCAGCGGCAGCGGCGGCCACGGAGGCGATGCTGGACCGGTTGCTGGCGGCCGATCCGAGGCCGGGCGAGGCCGTGCGTCCGGAGCGCGTGCTGTCGGCCATGCGCTATGCCGCCCTGTCGGGCGGAAAGCGGCTGCGCCCGTTCCTGCTCATCGAGGCGGCGCGGCTCTTCGGCCGCAGCGACGAGGGCGTCGTCCGCGTCGCCGCGGCGCTGGAATGCGTTCATTGCTACAGCCTCATCCATGACGACCTGCCGGCAATGGACGATGACGACCTGCGGCGCGGCCGGCCGACGGTGCATCGCGCCTATGACGAGGCGACGGCGATCCTGGCCGGCGACGGCCTGCTGACGCTCGCCTTCGATGTGCTGAGCGACCCGGCGACGCATCCCGATGCGGAGGTGCGCCTGGCGCTGATCGGCGGCCTGGCGCGCGGCGCCGGCGTCGGCGGCATGGTCGGCGGCCAGATGCTCGACCTCGAGGGCGAGAAAAGCGAGACGGCCGACGAGCCGGCGATCCTGCGCATGCAGGCGATGAAGACCGGTGCCCTGATCCGCTATGCCTGCGAGGCTGGGGCGATCCTCGGCGGCGCCGGGGCGGAGGACCGGCAGCGCCTGACGCTGCTCGGCGAGACGATCGGCCTCGCCTTCCAGCTGGCCGACGATCTCCTCGACCTCACCAGCGACGCGGCGACGCTCGGCAAGGCCGCCGGGAAGGATGCCGCCCGCGGCAAGAAGACGATCCCCGGCCTCCGGGGCGAAGCGGCGACGCGGACCATGCTGGGCGGTCTCGTCGCCGAAGCCGAGGCGCTGCTGTCGAGCTTCGAGACCGGCGGGACGCTGGCCGCCGCGGCGCGCTTCATCGCCACGCGGCGGAACTGAGGGGCAGGGCCGTCGCTTGAGCAGGCGATGGCGACGAAGCATCCACCGATCCGCATCGGCACCTCCGGCTGGCACTATGATGGCTGGATCGGGCCGTTCTATCCGCAGGGCACGCCGAAGAAGGACCTGCTGCGCGCCCTGGCGCGGCGCTTTGCGACGGTCGAGATCAACAGTTCGTTCTACCGTCTGCCGAGCGAGAAGGCGGTCGCCGCTTGGCACGACCAGGTGTCCGACGGCTTCCTCTTTGCCTGGAAGGCCTCGCGCTTCGTCACGCACAACAAGAAGCTCGTCGATGCCGCCGACAGCGTCGTCCTGGTCATGGACCGCATGGCCGGCCTCGGCGAGCGGTTCGGGCCGGTGCTGTGGCAGCTGCCGCCGAACCTGAAGCCGGATCGCGACCGGCTTGGCCGCTTCCTCGACATCCTGCCGCGACGCCGCCGGCATGTCGTGGAGTTCCGCGATCCGCGCTGGTACGAGCCGGCGATCTTCCAGCTCCTTACGGATCACGACGTGGCGCTTGCCATTTCGGACCACCATGATGCGCCGGCGCCGTTCGAGGTCACGGCGCGCCACGCCTATCTGCGGGCGCATGGTCCCCAGGGCGACTATCGCGGCCGCTATCCCGGCCGCGTCCTCAGCGACTGGGCGGAGCGCTGCACCGCTCTCCAGCAGCGGGGCATCGCCGTCTTCGGCTATTTCGACAACGACCAGCAGGCGGCGGCGCCACTCGATGCGGAGGTGCTGATGGCGCGCATTCGCCGGCGCGGTGGCAGGCTCGCCGAAACTGGCGCGGACCGCAGACCACGCCGGTCTGCGGCTGCGGCGGGATTGCAGGCTCCGGGCGGATAGGGCATCGAAGCGGCACAACTGGTGCCGTCATGTCGCCTCTCATCCGCGCCGCCGCCGCTTCCGACATCCCCGCCATTACCGGCATCTATGAGGAGGCGGTGCGCTTCGGCACGGCGACGTTCGAGCTCGATCCGCCGGACCTTGCGGAGATGGACCGCCGCCGCCGCGCCCTGATGGAGCGCGGTTTCCCCTATCTCGTCGCCGAGCGGGCCGGGGATGTCGTCGGCTATGCCTATGCCGGCCCTTATCGCGAACGCCGCGCCTACGAGAACACCGTAGAGGATTCGGTCTATCTGGCGGCCACGGCGCGCCGCCGCGGCTTCGGCTCGCTGCTGCTGACGGCGCTCATCGCCGCTGCGGCGGATCGCGGCTTCCGCCAGATGGTGGCGGTCATCGGCGACTCCGACAATGCCGCCTCGATCCGCCTCCATGCCCGCTGCGGCTTCGTGATGGTGGGAACGCTGCGTGCCGTCGGCTGGAAGCACGGCCGCTGGCTTGATACCGTGCTGATGCAGATGCCGCTCGGTCTCGGCGCTGACCGCCCGGCGGGAGACTAGGCGAGGACCAGCCGCGGCTTCGGTTCGAGGACCCGCAGCACCTGGCGCAGGTCATGGCCGCGCTTCAGGATCATGCCGCCGGCCGCCACAACCGCATAGGCACCCTGCCGCCGCGCCAGCGCCGGCTTCTTGACGACGCGATAGAGCGGCATCTCGGAGGTGCGGCGGAAGATCGAAAAGACGGCTTCGTCGCGCAGCAGGTCGATGGCGTAGTCGCGCCATTCGCCCTCGGCGACCATGCGCCCGTAGATGTTGAGGATGTCGCTCAGTTCACGTCGGTCGAAGCGGACAAGATCCTGTCCACGGTGCTGGGCAAAGGCGGCAGAGGTCACGATGCCCCGGCCGCCGGATGGCTCTTTTGCCTCACTCTCGCTCAACCGGCGCGCCCTCCTGATCGACGGGGTCATCCGTCAGTCATGATTGCCCCTTCGCGGCGCCGAGGCAAGGGCGGCCCGGCGCCTCGAAATCCAGGCCGGCAAAGGGGGAAATATTCCTTAGTTTCGCCGCCTTTCAGCCCTTGCAGAGCCATCATGAAACACCAGATTACGGGTGTTGCCTCAGACGGTCCGGTTCGGCGGGTACTTCGGTCTTTCTCAGCCCCCCAGCCCCCCGGGGTTCCCAGCCGGGCCGGACCACCTGATCTGAGCATGGTTCAATCCCCAGAGGTTTCCTTGGCCGGCGGTTTCGCCGGCCTTTTTGTTTGCCTCCGCCCACAGCCGCCTTGAAAAATCGGCAGCCGGCGGCGATATCGGCGCCGAATTCGAGCACAGCCAAGAGGTGAACAGCATGGCCGAGGACGCCGGCGCCGTCGCGGGTGAAACCCGGGCCTTTGAGGCCGAGGTTTCGCGCCTTCTGCACCTGATGGTGCACTCCGTCTATTCCGACCGCGACGTCTTCCTGCGCGAGCTGATCTCCAATGCCGCGGATGCCTGCGAGAAGCTGCGCACGCTGGCCCTGCAGCAGCCGGAGCTTGTCGCCGACGATCCCGCCTATCGCATCGTCCTGTCCGCCGATCCGGCGGCCCGCCGCGTCACGGTCGAGGACAACGGCATCGGCATGGACCGCGAGGAGTTGATCGACAATCTCGGCACCATCGCGCGCTCCGGCACGCGCGCCTTCATGGAGAAGATGGAGGGCGAGGGCGGCAGCAACGCCCTGATCGGCCAGTTCGGCGTCGGTTTCTATTCCGCCTTCATGGTCGCCGACGAGGTCGAGGTGCTGACGCGCCGCGCCGGCTCGGCCGAGGCCTGGCGGTGGCGCTCCGACGGCAAGGGCGCCTTCACCATCGCGCCGGCCGAGCCGCAGGAGGCGCCGGCGCGCGGCACGCGGATCGTGCTGCATATCAGCGAGGAGGCGAAGTCCTATGCCGAGCCGGCGACGCTGGAGCGGGTCGTCGCCGAATATTCGTCGCATGTGCCGGTGCCGATCCTGCTCAAGGTCGGCGACGGCAGCGCCGAGCGGACGCTTGCGGACGGCAGCGCGCTGTGGCGCAAGCCGAAATCGGAAATCTCCGCCAAGGACTATTCCGAGTTCTACAGCCTCGTCGCCGGCCAGTATGACGAGCCGGCCCTGACGCTGCACTACCGCGCCGAGGGGCGGCACGAATATTCGGTCCTCCTCTTCGTCCCGTCGCAGAAGCCGTTCGACCTGTTCGATCCGGAGCGCCGCAGCCGGGTGAAGCTCTATGTCCGGCGCGTCTTCATCACCGACGAGGCGGAGATCCTGCCGGCTTGGCTGCGTTTCGTGCGCGGCGTCATCGATTCGGAGGACCTGCCGCTCAACCTGTCGCGCGAGATGCTGCAGACCAATCCGGTCCTGGAGCAAATCGGCAAGGGCGTCACCAACCGGCTTCTGTCGGAGCTGGAGCGCCTCGCCAAGGACGAGCCGGAAAGCTTCGCCAGGGTGTGGGAGGCATTCGGGCCGGTCATCAAGGAGGGCCTCTACGAGGAGCCGGAGCGCCGCGACGCCCTTTTCCGCGTCGCCCGCTTCCGTACCACCACCGGCGGCGATGCCTGGCGCAGCCTTGCCGATTATCTCGCCGACCTCAAGCCGAACCAGACCGCCATCTATTACGCCCTCGGCGAAAGCCCGGAGGCAGTCCGTGCCAGCCCGCAGCTCGAGGGCTTCGCGCGCCGTGGCGTCGAGGTCCTGGTGCTGACCGATCCCGTCGATGCCTTCTGGGTGCGCACGGCGCTCGGCTATGAGGGCAAGCCGTTCCAGTCGGTGACGCAGGGAAGTGCCGACCTTTCCGCCATTCCGCTCGCCGACGGCGAGACGGCCGACGAGGAAGACACTGCCCCGAAGGGCGCCGTGGCGACGCTCGCGGCGCGCTTCAAGGAGGTGCTGGCGGATCGCGTCTCCGATGTCCGCGCCTCGACGCGGCTCACCGGCAGCCCGGTCTGCCTTGTCGCCGCCGACCGCGCTCCCGACCTGCAGCTGGAGAAGATCCTGGCGCGCAGCCAGCAGGGCACCGGGCGGCAGGCGCCGGTGCTGGAGCTCAATCCCGGCCATCCGCTGATCAGGGCTCTCGCCGACAAGGCATCGACAGGAGCAGCAAAGGCGGAGGTGGATGACGCAGCGGTGCTGCTGTTCGGTCAGGCGTGCATTCTCGACGGCGAAGTGCCGGACAACCCGGCCGATTTCGCTGCCCGGATGGGACGCCTGCTGCAGGCACGCCTCGACTGACGGCGGGCGTCAGTTGCCGGCGGCGTGACGCTCCGGGCCGAGGGCGGCGCCCAGCATGCGGCCCGGCAGGCCGTTGCCGGTCTCGACCTGCAGCAGGGCGGCGCAGCCGTCGGCGCCCGCCTCGCGCAGTTCGACCAGCGGCAGGTCGACCGACAGGGCTTTTCCCTTCCACATGGCGACGCGGCGCATCAGCTTGACGACGTTGTGGTAGGTCACCGTGCGGCCGGTATTCTCACCCTTGCCGATCGCCACGGTCTGCTCCCGGCTGTAGAGAACCAGCCAGACCGTCCCGCGGCTGCGGATGCCGGCCGGCGCGTCGCCGACCGCGATCGTCAGGGCATCGTTGGCCAGCGACAGGGCGACCGGAACGGTGAAGGCGCCTTCCTGCGCCGCCAGCGCCGCGTCGATGGCCGCCTTGTCGCTGCCGACCACATGAGTGATGCCGTCGATGACGATCTGCGGCGTATAGACCTGCCGGTCGCTGCGGGCGAGCGCATAGCCGCGCTGCCGCTCGGTATTCTCGTGCGTCGCCAGCGTGTCTTCCCAGCCGAGATAGTTCCAGTAGTCGACCGCCAGGGTCAGCGCGACGACGTCGTTGCGGCCGGCATATTCGGCAAAGAGCGCATCGGCGGGCGGGCAGCTGGCGCAGCCCTGGCTGGTGAAGAGCTCCAGCACCGCCTTCGGGCCGGCCTCGGCCGTTCCGCTGAACAGATGTTTTCAGGCAACCAGCTTGCGCAGCACATAGGGCAGAATGCCGCCATTGTTGAAGTAGTCGAGCTCGTCCAGCGTATCGATCCGGCACAGCAGCTCGACCTCGCGGCGGTCGCCCGACGGCGAGACGATCTCGGCGACCAACGTCTGGCGTGGCCGCAGCGTTTCGCCGAGGCCGGCGATGCTGACGATCTCGTCGCCCGTCAGGCCGAGGCTCTGCCAGGAGACACCTTCCTGGAAGGTCAGCGGCAGGACGCCCATGCCGACCAGGTTGGAGCGGTGGATGCGCTCGAAGGACTGGGCGACGACGGCGCGCACGCCGAGGAGACGCGTACCCTTGGCCGCCCAGTCGCGCGACGAGCCGGTGCCGTATTCCTTGCCGGCGAAGACGACCAGCGGGACGTTCTCGGCGCGGTAGCGCATGGCCGCGTCATAGATCGAGAGCTGATCCCCCGACGGGTAATGGACGGTGACGCCGCCCTCGACGCCCGGCACCATCTGGTTCTTGATGCGGATATTGGCGAAGGTGCCGCGCATCATCACCTGATGGTTGCCGCGCCGCGTGCCGTACTGGTTGAAGTCGGCCGGCCGCACCTGATGGTCGCGCAGATAGACGCCGGCCGGGCTCGACTCGCGGATCGAGCCGGCCGGCGAGATGTGGTCGGTGGTGATGGAATCGAGGAAAAGCCCGAGAATGCGGGCGCTCTCGATGTCGGTTACCGGCTCCGGCGTGATGCCCATGCCCTCGAAATAGGGCGGGTTCTGCACATAGGTCGATGAATCGCGCCAGCCATAGGTGAGCCCGCCTTCCACCTCGATCGCCTGCCAGGCGGCGTCGCCCTTGAAGACGTCGGCATATTTGGTGCGGAAGAGCTCCTCGGTGATGTTGCGGCGCACGAACTCCGCCACCTCCGTCGAGGACGGCCAGATGTCGCGGAGATACACCGGCTGGCCGTCCGAGCCGGTTCCCAGCGGCTCCGTCGTTAGGTCGACAAGCATCGAGCCGGCGAGGGCATAGGCGACGACCAGCGGCGGCGAGGCGAGGTAGTTGGCGCGGACGTCGGGATTGATGCGGCCTTCAAAATTACGGTTGCCCGACAGCACCGCGGCGGCGACGAGGTCGCCGGCGCCAATGGAGGCCGAGATCGGCTCCGGCAGCGGTCCGGAATTGCCGATGCAGGTGGTGCAGCCGAAGCCGACGAGGTTGAAGCCGAGCGCATCGAGGTCGGTCTGCAGGCCGGAGCGGGCAAGGTACTCGCCCACCACCTGGCTGCCGGGGGCCAGCGAGGTCTTCACCCACGGCTTCGCCTTGAGGCCCTTCTCATGCGCCTTGCGGGCGAGGAGCCCGGCGCCGATCATCACGTAAGGATTGGACGTGTTGGTGCAGGAGGTGATCGCCGCGATGACGACGTCGCCATTGCCCACCGAGGCGTCCATGCCTTCCACCGGCACGCGGGTATCGACATCGGCGCCGGTCTTCTTGAAGTCGGTCTCCAGCGCCTTGGCGAAACTCTCCTTGGCGGTGCTCAGCAGGACGCGGTCCTGCGGGCGCTTCGGCCCGGCGAGCGACGGCTCGACGGTGGCGAGGTCGAGCGACAGCGTCGAGGTGAAGACCGGTTCCGGGGCGTCCGGCGTGAAGAACAGCCCCTGCTCCCTGGCATAGGCTTCCACCAGCGCCACGTCCTCGGGGCTGCGGCCGGTCTGCGTCAGATAGCGCAGGGTCTCCGGATCGACGGGGAAATAGCCGCAGGTGGCGCCATATTCCGGAGCCATGTTGCCGATCGTGGCGCGGTCTTCCAGGGCCATGCCGGCGAGGCCGGGGCCGTAGAACTCCACGAAGCGGCCGACGACGCCGTGCTTGCGCAGCATCTGCGTGACGGTCAGCACCAGGTCGGTGGCGGTGACGCCCTCGCGGATCTTGCCGGTCAGCTTGAAGCCGACGACTTCGGGCAGCAGCATCGACAGCGGCTGCCCCAGCATCACTGCCTCGGCCTCGATGCCGCCGACGCCCCAGCCGAGCACCGAGAGGCCGTTGACCATGGTGGTATGCGAATCGGTGCCGACCAGCGTGTCGGGGAAGGCGGTGGTGGTGCCGTTCTCGGTCTTCGTCCACACCGTCTTCGACAGGTATTCCAGGTTGACCTGGTGGCAGATGCCGGTGCCGGGCGGCACGACGCGGAAATTGTCGAAGGCCGCCTGGCCCCAGCGCAGGAAGCGGTAGCGCTCGGCATTGCGCTGGTATTCGAGCTCGACATTGTGGGCAAAGGCTCTGGCGTTGCCGAACTCGTCGACGATCACCGAATGGTCGATGACGAGATCGACCGGCACCAACGGATTGATCTTGCGCGGGTCGCCGCCGAGCGCCTCCATGGCGTCGCGCATGGCTGCCAGGTCGACGACGGCGGGCACGCCGGTGAAGTCCTGCATCAGCACGCGCGCCGGCCGGAAGGCGATCTCGCGGTCGCTGCGGCGATCCGTCAGCCAGGCGGCGACGGCGCGGATGTCGTCGGCCGTGACGGTGCGCCCGTCCTCGTGCCGCAGCAGGTTCTCCAGCAGCACCTTCAGCGAGAAGGGCAGGCTGGAAATGCCGGCGAGGCCGTTCTTTTCCGCGGCGGTCAGGCTGAAATAGTCGTAGCTGCGGGCACCGACGGTGAGGGTGGCGCGTGCCTTGAAACTGTCGAGAGAGCTGCTGGTCACGAGAGGTCCTTTGCGGGCTGTCGCATATTCTTGCCCGGGCCAATGCCCGGGAGTGGCATGATTTGCGCCAGGCCGGCTCTCCCGTTCCGGCCCGGCAGAAGTCGCGGGCAAGCGGCCCGGACCGGTTATGTCCGGCCGGGTTGCGGGCCTTATAAGAAATTCTATAAGCGGGGGCAAAGAGAGCACGGGGATCAGGCGCGCTTGCGCAATTTCATGGCACATGCGGCGGCCTTCGCCGGCCTCGCCGAAGGCGTTCCATGCGCCTGACCGCGTCGGGTCTCGTCGCCGAGCGTGGCGGGCGCCCCGTCTTCCGCGATGTCGGCTTCTCGGTCGAAAGCGGCATGCTGCTGGCGATCACCGGCCCCAACGGCGCCGGCAAGTCGACGCTGCTGCGTATTGTCGCCGGCCTGCTGAAGCCGGTGGCCGGTTCGATTGTCCTCGATCCGGTACCGGATGGGCCGCGCGGCGTCGCCATGCATTATCTCGGCCATCAGGACGGTCTGAAGGCCATGCTGACCGTCGAGGAGAACCTGCGCTTCTGGCGCCGCACCGCCGGCGAGGATGGGCTCGAGCCCTATCAAGCGCTCGACCGGGTCGGCCTCGCCCACCTCATCGATCTGCCGGCCGCCTATCTTTCCGCCGGCCAGAAGCGCCGCGTGGCGATTGCCAGGCTTCTTGCCAGCCGCCGTCCGGTCTGGCTTCTCGACGAGCCGACGGCGGCCCTCGACGCCGCTTCGGAAGCGGAGCTCGGCACGCTGATCGCCGAGCATCTTGCCGGCGGCGGCGTGGCGCTCGCGGCGACCCACCTGCCGCTGCCGGTCGCTGCCGCGGCGCGGCTTGAGCTTGGAGCGGCATGATGGGCGCCTTTGCCGCCCTCGTCGGCCAGACCGTCACCCTGTCGCTGCGCATCGGCGGCGGCGCGCTTGTCGGCCTCCTGTTCTTCCTCTCCGTCGTCACCGTCATTCCGTTCGGCGTCGGCCCGGACCTCGTGCTTCTCGGCCGCATCGGCCCGGCCGTGCTGTGGCTCGGCGTGCTGCTGGCGACGTTGCTCGGCCTCGACCGCCTTTTCCAGGACGACCGCGACGACGGCAGCCTCGACCAGCTGCTGCTGTCCGGCCTGCCGCTCGAGGCCGTCGTGCTCGCCAAGGCGATCGGCCACTGGTTGGCGACCGGCCTGCCGCTGGTCGTCACGGCGCCGCTGTTCGGCCTTTTCCTCAATCTGGAGCCGCGGGCGCTCGGCGCGGTGACGCTGACGCTGCTGGTCGGGACGCCGGCGCTGACGATGATCGGCACGATCGGCGCCGCGCTGATGGTGGCGCTGCGCCGCGGCGGCATGCTTGTCGCCGTGCTGGTGCTGCCCTTCGCCATCCCGGTGCTGGTCTTCGGCGTGTCGGCCGGCGCCGCCGTGATCGTCGGCCCGACACCCTTCCTGCCGCCCTTCCTGATCCTCTGCGCCCTGACGCTGGCAAGCTGCGTCGTGGCGCCGATCGCCGGTGCTGCGGCCATTCGCGCCGGCCTGGAGTAAGCGGGTCCGCCATTGCCGCGGGCCGACCGGGTCACTAAAACACCGCCATGGCTCTCATCGACCTCGCCAATCCGACGCGGTTCCTGAATTTAAGCGGCCGCATCCTGCCCTGGCTGCAGGGGCTGACCGTGATCAGCCTCGCCGTCGGCCTCTACATGGCCTTCTTCGTGGCGCCGCCCGACTACCAGCAGGGCCAGACGGTGCGCATCATGTTCATCCATGTGCCGGCCGCCTGGCTGGGCATGTTCTGCTACGGCGTCATGGCCGTCTCGGCGCTGGGAACGCTTGTCTGGCGCCACCCGCTGGCCGACGTGACGGCCAAGGCAGCGGCACCCATCGGCGCCGTCTTCACCTTCCTGGCGCTGGTCACCGGCTCGCTGTGGGGCCAGCCGATGTGGGGCACCTGGTGGGTGTGGGATGCCCGCCTGACCTCGGTGCTGATCCTCTTCATCATGTATCTCGGCCTCATCGCCCTGTGGCGCACGGTCGAGGATCCGGGCCGCGCCAGCCGCGCCGCCGCCGTCCTCATCCTCGTCGGGTCGATCAACATTCCCATCATTCACTTCTCGGTGAACTGGTGGAATACGCTGCACCAGGGCGCCAGCGTCGTGCGCATGGACGGCTCCAGCATCGACGGCTCGATCCTGCGGCCGCTGCTGGTGATGATCGGTGCGATGACGCTGCTCTTCGCGACGCTGCTGATCATGGCGATGCGCAACGAGATCCTGCGCCGCCGCCTGCGCACGCTGCAGCTGACGGCTGCCGGGGCGGCCGCCTGAACATGAATCTGTTTGCCGATCATGGCGGGTTCATTTTCGCCGCCTATATGGTGACGGCGGTGGCGCTCGCCGGGCTGGTGATCGTCATCCTGGCCGACGGTCGCCGCCTCCGCCGCCGGCTTGCCGAGATGGAAGCGCGCGGCATCAGGCGGCGGTCCGACCGGCGCCGGCCGGCCGCCGCGCCGGCGGAGCCCAAGCTGGGAGCGGGCGAGGGAAGCAACGCGTGACGGAGACCGACAGCCAGCTGCCGCCGCCGCTCCCCGTTCAGCCGCGCCGCCGGCGCTGGCTGACGCTGGTGCCGCTGGTGGTGTTCGTCGCCCTCGCCGTTGTCTTCGGCCTGCGCATCAACGAGATCAGGAACAACGAGGACACCTCGTTCATCCCGTCGGCGCTGATCGGCGCGCCGGCGCCGCAATTCGACCTGCCGGCGCTGGCCGGCCTCGACGGCGTGCCCGGCCTGCGCCGCGAGGATCTCCTCGGCAAGGTGACGCTGGTCAATGTCTGGGCGTCGTGGTGCGTGCCGTGCCGGCTCGAGCATCCCGTGCTGGAGGCGCTGGCCAAGGACGGCCGCTTCGGCCTTGTCGGCATCAACCACAAGGACCAGCCGGCGTCCGGTCTTCGCTTCCTCAACGAATTCGGCAATCCGTTCCAGGCCGTCGGCGTCGATCTCAACGGCCGCGTGTCGATCGACTGGGGCGTCTATGGTGTCCCCGAGACCTTCCTCGTCGGGCCGGACGGCGTCATCCGCTACAAGGTCGTCGGCCCGCTCACCGACGAGCGGGTGCGCAAGGAACTGATGCCTGAGATCGAGAAGGTGCTGGCTGGCCAGCCCGCCTAGGCCGGCGCGTCGGGCAGCAGACCCGCCTCGCCCAGCACTGCCATTTCGTCGCCGGTGATATAGGCGAAGACCTTCGGCGTGCCGCCGGCGTCCTTGACGAGGTAGTGCACGGCGAAGGGGATCTCGATCTCCCGGCCGTCCTTCTCGTAGCGCGAATCCCAGTGGACCGTGACGAGGGCGTGGAGCGCGTCGATCGGCACGATGTCGAGGTCCGTCACCCGCATCGATCTGGTGCCGATGGCGCGGTAGAAATCATAGCCCTTGCGCAGCGCTTCACGGAACGCCGGGCCCTGCTGTCCGACCGCCACGCCGTGGGGATTGGAGGACAGGAACCACTCCGTATAGAGAGCGGTGACGGCATCGAGATCGGCGTCCGGCCGCAGCGCCTGGTTGAAGCTTGCGGCATAGGCGTCGAAGAAGGCCGCCAGCCGTTCCGGGCTGAGGTTGGGGCTGGTTTCGGTCATGGCTCTCGCCCTCGCTTTCCGCATGGCTGCTCAAGGCGCATTTGCTTGACTTGCTACCTTCCGTCCCTATAGTGCGCCACTCGGTGACGCAAAGGCTCGCCGAATCCCGAATTTCTGGCTGAGAAGCCGGCCCTTCGAGGCCCGGCTGAACACGCGAGTAGAGAACGATGTTCGCAGTCATCAAGGCCGGCGGCCGGCAGATCAGGGTCGCCGCCGACGACGTAGTGGAAGTGGACCGGCTGGCCGGCGAGGCCGGCGAGAAGGTCACCTTCGGTGAAGTCCTGATGGTCGGCGGCGACGATGGCATCACCATCGGTGCGCCGCTGGTTGCCGGTGCCTCCGTTTCGGGCGAAGTCGTCGCCCAGGAGCGCACGCGCAAGGTGCTGGTCTTCAAGAAGCGCCGGCGCAAGAATTCCCGCCGCCTGCGGGGCCATCGTCAGCATCTGACGAAGGTCCGCATCACGGCGATCGACCTTGGCGGGTCGGGATCGCGCCCGGCGCGGTCCAGCCGGTCGAAAGCGGCTGCACCCGAGGCTGACGAAGCCTCGGCGGGCGCCTGAGTCAGATAGGAACAGAGGAGATCAGCCATGGCGCATAAGAAGGCAGGCGGCTCGTCGCGCAACGGTCGCGATTCCGCGGGTCGGCGTCTCGGTGTGAAGCTGTTCGGTGGCCAGGCCTGTATCGCCGGCAACATCATCGTGCGCCAACGCGGCACCAAGTGGCATCCCGGTTCGGGCGTCGGTCTTGGCAAGGACCATACGATTTTTGCCACCACCAATGGCGTCGTGTCGTTCCGAGCTAAAGCGAACGGCCGAACCTACGTATCCGTCCTTCCGATGGCGGAAGCTACGGACTAGCCGGCAGATTGGAATCCGCCGGCGTCTCATCGACCCGGCGATACCCGTATCGGTCAAAAAGGGGAGATGAGATGTCATCTCCCCTTTTTATTTTGCGCGCTCGGGGGCGCGTGCCGACCGGAGGGTAAGCATGGACGAGGAAGGGAGCGCCAGGGTTGTCGGCCCTGGCCCGATAGAGACGAGGCGGCTGCTCTTGCGACCGCTGCTCGGCGCCGATGCCGACGCCCGCGAGGAGCTGACCGGCGGCCCGGTTAGCCCCGGCCGCACCGATCTTGCCGATGCGCGGGCTTGGATGGCGCGGGCGCGTCTGTCGCCGGAGGCACTGGTGCTGGCCATCATCGAGCGGCAGAGCGGCCGGCTCATCGGTAGCGCCGGCATCGCGCCGATGTCCGACCAGCCGGCACGGCGCGAGCTGATGCTGTGGATCGGCGAGCCCTTCGCCGGGCGTGGCTACGGCACCGAGGCAGGGCAGGTGATGGTCGACCAGGCCTTCGCCGCGGCCGAGCTGGATCTGCTGTGGGCGGTGTGCCGCTACACCAACAGCGCCGCCCGGCGCCTCATGGAGAAGTGCGGTTTCCAGTTCCGCGAGCGGGGCATGGCGCGCTCGGTGGCGCTGCGCGGTGCGGTGCCGGTGGAGCGCTTCGCCCTCGATCGCCGCACCTGGTCCAGCCTCAGGACCTGGGGCGGAAAGTACGGTCATGACGACGACGCTCACGCACCGGCTGCCTGACGATGGCCTCTCTTCGGCGCGGCTGTGGCTGCGCCGGCCGGTGGCGGAGGACAGCGACGCCCTTGTCGCCGGCATCGGCGACTGGGCCGTGGCGCGCATGCTTGGCCGCGTTCCCTATCCCTATGGCCTGGCGGATGCGCGGCGGTGGATCGGGAGCGCCAATGCGACGCCCGACCGCGCCGACCTCGTCGTCGTCCTGGCGGGGATGCTGATCGGCGGCGTCGCCTTTTCCGGCCTGCCGCGGGTCCAGCAGTTCGGCTACTGGCTGGCCCGGCCCTTTTGGGGAAACGGTTACGCCACCGAGGCGGCGGAGGCGCTGCTCGCCTATTGCTTCGACACGCTCGGCGCCACCGAGGTCAGCTCCGGCGTCTTCGCCGACAATGAAGCTTCGCTCAACGTCCAGCGCAAACTGGGCTTCAGAATTGTCGGCCAGCACCGGATGCTCTGCCTTGCCCGCGGCGAGGAAGTTACTCATATCGATACGCAACTGACGCGCGACCGCTTCATCCGGCAGGCTTGACCCCATGAAATTCCTCGACCAGGCAAAGGTTTACGTCCGCTCCGGCGATGGCGGTGCCGGCTGCCTGTCGTTCCGGCGCGAAAAGTTCATCGAATTCGGCGGCCCCGACGGTGGCGACGGTGGGCGCGGCGGCGATGTCGTCGTCGTCTGCGCCGATGGCCTCAACACGCTGATCGACTACCGCTACCAGCAGCATTTCAAGGCGCGGCCCGGCGGCCACGGCATGGGGCGCAACCGCTCCGGCGCCCGCGGCGCCGATATAGTGCTGAAGGTGCCGGTCGGAACGCAGATCTTCGAGGAAGACAACGAGACGCTGATCGCCGACCTGACCGAGGTCGGCCAGAAGGTCATCCTCGGCCGCGGCGGCAATGGCGGCTTCGGCAACGCGCATTTCAAGACGGCGACCAACCAGGCGCCGCGCCGCGCCAATCCCGGCCTGGAGGGCGAGGAGCGCTGGATCTGGCTGCGGCTGAAGTTGATCGCCGATGCCGGCCTTGTCGGCCTGCCCAATGCCGGCAAGTCGACCTTCCTGGCGGCCTGCTCGGCGGCGCGGCCGAAGATCGCCGACTATCCGTTCACGACCCTCCATCCCAATCTCGGCGTGGTGAAGGTCGACGGGCGCGAGTTCGTGCTGGCCGATATTCCCGGCCTCATCGAGGGCGCCCATGAGGGCGCTGGCATCGGCGACCGCTTCCTCGGCCATGTCGAGCGCTGCCGGGTGCTGCTGCACCTTGTCGACGGCACGGCCGACGACCCGGCCGCGGACTATCGCACCATCCGCCGCGAGCTGAAGGCTTATGGCAACGGCCTTGGCCAGAAGCCGGAGATCGTCGCCCTGACCAAGGCCGACGCCATTCCGGCGGCGGAGCTAGATGAAAAGGTCGCGGCGCTGCACAAGGCGGCGCGCCGCAAGCCGCTCGTCCTGTCGGCGGCGACGGGGGCCGGCATGAACGAGGCGCTGCGCCGCGTCCTGCGCGCCATCGACAGCGGCTGGGAGGACGAGACGCGCAGCGTGCCGTCCGAGCTGGCGGAGAGCTGGCATCCCTGACGGGACGCAGCACGCCTTCCTTTTCCGAGCCGCCGAAGCGTCAGCAGAGCAAGACAGACGCCCTGCCTCTGCTCTAAAAGGGCGGCGACCTCTCATCAGCGCCGCCCCACCCGTGACAAAACGCAAGCCCGAAGATTTCCGCCGGATCGTCATCAAGATCGGCTCGGCCCTCCTCGTCGATTCGGCCGCAGGCCGGCTGCGCACCGACTGGCTGGCCGCTGTCGCCGACGACATCGAGGCGCTGGCGCAGGGCGGGCGGGACATCCTCGTCGTCTCCTCCGGCGCCATCGCGCTTGGGCGTAACATGCTGCGCCTGCCGCGCGGTCCGCTGCGGCTGGAGGAAAGCCAGGCTTCGGCGGCGGTCGGCCAGGTGGCGCTGGCGCGCGCCTGGGCGGAGGCGCTGTCGGCGCGCGGCCTCACCGCCGGCCAGATCCTGCTCACGCTCGGCGATACCGAGGAGCGCCGGCGCTATCTCAACGCGCGCTCGACCATCGGCACGCTGCTCGGCCTGCGCGCCGTGCCGGTGATCAACGAGAACGACACGGTGGCGACAAGCGAGATCCGCTATGGCGACAATGACCGCCTGGCGGCCCGCGTCGCCTCGATGATGAGCGCCGACCTCCTTGTGCTTCTCTCCGACATCGACGGGCTCTATGCCGCGCCGCCCTCGGTCGATCCGGCGGCGCCGTTCGTCGCCGTCGTCGAGCGCGTCACACCGGAGATCGAGGCGATGGCCGGCGGCGCCGGCACGGAACTGTCGCGCGGCGGCATGCAGACCAAGATCGAGGCAGCGCGCATCGCCACGGCGGCCGGCACGACAATGGTCATCGCCAGCGGCCGGCCGGCGCACCCATTGGCGCGCATCACCGCCGGCGACCGCTGCACCTGGTTCCTGGCCGACACCCATCCGGGGCCGGCGCGCAAGAAATGGATTTCCGGCCACCTCGAGACACGCGGCGCGCTCACCATCGACGCCGGCGCGGTGGCGGCGCTGCGCTCCGGCAAGAGCCTGCTGCCGGCCGGCGTGCGTCACGTCGCTGGCCGCTTCCAGCGTGGCGATGCGATTGTCATCCTCGGCCCGGAAGGCGACGAGATCGGCCGCGGCCTCGTCGCCTATGACGCCACCGACGCGGAGCGCATCTGCGGCCGCAACAGCCGCGAGATCGAGGGCATTCTCGGCTTCGCCGGCCGGGCCGAAATGGTGCATCGCGACGACATGGTGCTGCGCGGCGAATAGCTGCTAGAACGCGCCTGGGCAGGGGCCGCCTCTTCAGGGACGCGCTGCGGCGCGGAGTTCTCCATGCATATTGCCTTCCGCCTCACGGCCGCGGCAGCGCTGCCGCTGTTTGTCGCCGGCTGCATGAGCAAGGGCGGTGACGTCAGCATCCTGCCGTCCTTCTACGAGCGTCTGGAGAGCGAGGCGATCGCCGTCGATGCGGCGATGGCGGCCAGCATGGTGTCGGGCTTTCGCGCCAATAACGGCCTCGGCCCGGTGGTGGTCGACGCCAATCTCAACGCGATCGCACAGGCCCAGGCCGACGCCATGGCGCGCGCCGACCGGGTCAGCCATTCGCTGGACGGCCGCTTTTCGTCGCGGCTGCTGCGGGCCGGCTACGAGGCGGATATCGCGGTGGAGAATATCGGCGCCGGCTACCGCACGCTGGCCGAGGCGTTTTCCGGCTGGCGCGACTCGCCGGAGCATCGCGCCAACATGCTGCGCGATGGCGTGACCCGCATGGGCATTGCCACCGCCTATGCGCCGGGCAGCAAGTACAAGGTGTTCTGGTCGATGGTGCTGGCGAAGCCATCGGAGCCGCGCGACCGGCGCCGCGAGGGGCCGAATGCCGGGCCGCGCGTCGATGTCACCATTGGCGGGGCGCCGCTGCCGCGATGAGCGACGCGCCGGCCTGGGCAGCCGACCGGACGCTGGATACCAGCGGCCTTGCCTGCCCGCTGCCGGTGCTGAAGGCGCGCAAGGCGCTGCTCGGCATGGCGCCGGGGCAGCGGCTGATTGTCATCGCCACCGATCCGATGGCGGCGATCGACCTGCCGCATTTCTGCAATGAGTCCGGACATCGGCTGATTGCTCAGGCGCAGGATGGCGTCGCCCTGCGCTTCTTAGTCGAGCGCGCGTAGGGTGGGCATGGCGAAGCCTTGCCCACGCGGCCATCGGTGAATTTCGTCCGCGTGGGCAAGCGCTTCGCGCATGCCCACGCTACGGCTGGTCGAGCGCGGCTAGTTCCGCCGCGCCGACGGCATCGCCAGCGGATTGTCGAGCAGCGCCGCGGCGTCCGGCTGGTCGGGCCGCAGCTCGCCGGCGAAGGCGTCGAACATGCGCTGCACGAAGCTCTCCGGCAGGTCGCGGGTGATGAAGACAAGCCGGCTGCGCTTGTCGGCATCCGGCCAGCGGTCGAGCGTCAGCGGCGGATGGAAGAGGCTCTGCGCCCCCTGAATGACGACCGGGCGCTCGGGCTCCTCGGTGACGCGGACGATGCCCTTGACGCGCAGCAGCTTGGGGCCATGCGCCGAGGCGAGCAGCTCGAGGAAATTGGCCAGCGCGGCGCGTGACAGCGAGCGGCCGCTGGCGACAGAGAAGGCGCGGATGTCGTCGCCGTGGCGGTTCACGTCGTGATGATGGTGATGGTCGTCCTCATCGTCGTCGTCATGCTCATGATCATGGTCGTGATCGCCATGATGATGCGTGTGGAAGCCGAGCCCGTCATGGTCGTGGCCATGCGCGTGCTCCTCGAAGGCCTCCTCGGCGAGCCAGGCCCGCACCTCGTCGCTCTTCGCCGCTGGATCGAACAGGCCGACATCGACCAGCGCTGCCGGCGTTGCCTCGCCGCGCGACGCGTCGAGGATCGGCGCCCCCGGATTGAGGCGGTGGAGGCGCAGGGCGATCTTCGGGTCGGCCTCGGGGAGGTCGGTCTTGGTCAGCACCAGCCGGTCGGCAATTGCGACCTGCTTCATCGCCTCCGGCTGCGTGTCGATGCTGGCGGCGCCGTTCACCGCATCCACCACCGTCACCACCCCGTCGATGCGGAAGCGGCTCGGCAGGTAGGGATGGAGGAGGATCGACTGGATCACCGGCACCGGGTCGGCAAGGCCGGTGGTCTCGATGACGATGCGCGACAGGTCCGGCGTGCGGCCATTGTCGATGCCGCGCAGGAGATTCTCCAGCGTGATCGCCAGCTCGCCGCGGATCGTGCAGCACAGGCACCCGGCGGCAAGCTCAATGATCCCCTCGTCGGCCGATTCGACCATCAGGTGGTCGAGGCCGATCTCGCCAAATTCGTTGATGATGACCGCCGTGCCGGCGAGGGCCGGGTCGCCGAGCAGGCGGTTCAGCAGGGTCGTCTTGCCGGCGCCGAGAAAGCCGGTGAGGATCGTCACCGGGATCAGCGATCGCCCGGGCCGCACGTTCGGCTGGTCGAGGACTGTCACGGTCGGGCGCGCGGTAGCGGCGCCATGAGGTCGAGCGGGTCGACGGCGACGGGCCCGGCCGGCGCGAAGGCCGGCGCTACGTCGGCGGTGGCCTCCAGGCGTGGCCGCGGCCGCGGCAGGGGCACGTCGGCGACGCGCCGCGGCGCCGGGTCGGCGCCGCCGGTGAAGACCTTCACCGGCGCCATCGTCACGACGCGCGGTCCGAGGGCGGAATTCGCGGTTGTTGTGGCCGAAATGTCGCCGTCCTCGCTCTCGCCGCCATGGCCTTTGCCGCAGACGAGATCGCGGATGTCGGCCGGCGCTGCCGACAGGCGCCGCGCCGGTGAAAATGTATCGAGCGTCTGCCGGACCCGCGCCACGACCTGCCAGGTCGCGAAGCCGCGGTTGAGGAGCTCGGCCGCCGTCTCGGCGCGGCTCATCGCCGTGCGCTCGCCCAGCACCACGGCGATCATCGTCTGGCCGCCGCGCGAGGCGCTGGCGACGACATTGTAGCCGGAGGCGCAGATGAAGCCGGTCTTCATGCCGTTGGCGCCCTGGTAGCGCTCCAGCAGTGTGTTCGGTGAACGCAGCACGCGCTTGCCGGCCTGGATGGCGGGAATGCCGAACAGCGGCCGGTATTCCGGGAACTCGAGCCAGACGGCGCGGGCCAGCACGGCGAGGTCGCGGGCATTGGTCCACTGGCCTTCGCCCGGCAGGCCGTTCGGGTTGATGTAGCGCGTCGACGTCATGCCGAGCCGGGCGGCTTCCTGGTTCATCATCGCCACGAAGCCGGCCTCGCTGCCGCCGACTGTCTCGGCGACCGCCACGGCGATGTCGTTGGCCGACTTGACCAGCATCATCTTGAGGGCGTTGTCGATCGTCAGAACCGTGCCGACCCGGTAGCCCATCTTGGCCGGCGGCTCGGAAAGGGCGTTGGCGCTGATCACCACCGGCGATGTGGGGGACAGCCGCCCGTCCCGCAGCGCCTTGAACGTGAGGTAGGCGGTCATCAGCTTGGTCAGCGATGCGGCGTACCAGGATTCGCCGGAACGGTTTTCCGCCAGCACGGCGCCGGTGTCGGCATTGAACAGCAGGAACGGCCCGTCGGTGCCGGCATAGGCCGGGCGCAGCAGGACGACCGATAAAAGGATCAGAAAGGCGGCGAGGGAGCGCTTCGGCACCGGCAGCTCGTCAGGAATCGGGATGGCCCAGCCTCGGACGTGCCGCCTTTGTAGCCCAACCGGCCGGATTGGCAAAATCACGGATGTCGGAACGGGGCGATGAACGGTGCCTGAAGGGCCGCCTCAAGCCCGGTTCAGGCCGCGGCAGCGAAGGTCCGCCTCGTGGCAACCGCCCGCCAAACCGTCCGCCAGGAGATCCGCGATGTCGTACCCGCTGCTCGCCGCCTTCGCCGCCATGATGGCGCTTATCGTCCTTCCGCCTCGTCCTGCGCCGCGCCGGGCGATGCGCCGCGCCCGTCGCGCCTGAGCCGGCCGGGCAGGGCGCGCAAGGCCAGCCCGAGAGCCGTCAGGCCCTGTTCCAGCCGCTCGTTGCGAAGCCAGGACGGCGGGTGCCGCAGCAGGATGTCGCGGCAGAGGACGATGACCACAAGGGTCAGCAGCCAGGCCAGCAGCACGTCGGAAAGGAAGTGCCCGCCGAAGGCGATGCGGTTGAGCGACAGCGCCGCGGCATAGGCGAGTGCTGCCTTCAATGTGCGCCGCCGCCAGCCGGCCGGCGCGACGACGGCAAGGGCGGTCAGCCAGATGCCGGACGAGGCTTCGCCCGATACGAACGAACAGTTGGACGGGCAGGCGTCGCTGATCTCCCAGACCGGAACATAGGGTGAGGTGCCGCCGAACTGCGTGACCTCGACCGGACGTGGCCGTCCCCAATTGTCCTTCAGGACTGTGTTGACGAGGAGGCCCGGCCCGAGCGCCAGGCTGACGACGAGAAACAGGATCGCTGCCGGCGCGATCGGTGTGGGCCGGCGCGGCAGCGCCAGCTTGACGATGAGGCAGCCAAGCAGCAGCGCGCCGACCAGCCACAGGACGATGCGCGAGGTATCGCGCAGCAGGATCAGCGCCGGGATGATCGAGGCCGGAAAGCCGCCATAGCCCGGCGCATAGAAGAGGCTGGAAAAGCCGGTATCGAGGCCCGGCAGCGCCAGGAAGAGCATCGACACGACGGCGATGGCGCCGAGGAGCCAGGGAAGCGGCGCCCGCCTGATGGCCGGCCCGATCCAGCGCAGCGATATGTCCCGAACCTGCACGACCGCTCCTCCCTGTCAGGGCGGGATAGCGGAGGCCGGGCCGTGTGGGAAGGTGCTGTGCCGCCGCCGGAGTTCGGCTAATGTGCGCTCCGCCTCCGGCCGAAGTTCCCCACATGCCCGATTTTCTGCCTACCCTGCCTGTGCTTGCCACCTTTGCGCTGGCCTCGATCATCCTCGGCCTGACGCCGGGGCCGGACATGACGCTCTTTCTCGGCAAGACGGTCAGCCAGTCGCGGGCTGCCGGTCTCGCCGCCTTTGCCGGCGCCAATACTGGCGTCATCATCCATAGCTGCCTGGTGGCGGTCGGCCTCTCGGCCCTGCTTGCCGCCTCGACCACCGCCTTCACGATCCTGAAGATCGTCGGCGCCGGCTATCTCGCCTGGCTCGCCTTCGACGCCATTCGCAAAGGCTCGTCGCTGTCGCTGCAGAAGGGCGGGACGCGCGAAAGGCTTGGGTCGGTCTATCTCAAGGGTCTCGCCATCGACCTGCTCAATCCGAAGGTCATCATCTTCTACGTGACCTTCCTGCCGCAATTCGTGTCGCCGACCGATCCGCATGCTCCGGCCAAGCTCCTGATCCTCGGGCTCATTTTCGCGGTGGTGAATATTCCGGTCTGCGTCGGGCTCATCCTTTTCGCCGATCGCATCGCCGGCCTGCTCAAGCGTTCGCCGAAGGTGACGCGGGCGGTGGACTATCTCTTCGCGACGGTGCTGGGGGCCTTCGCCCTTCGCCTATTGGTCGCCGAGGGGCGGTAAGGGCGCGGCATGGCCGGTGCCGGCGAGGCGGCCGGCGATAAGCCAGAAGACGATGCCGCCGGCCAGCCCGGCGGCGCCATAGGTGAGAAGGCGCTGCAGCACCGGGCCGAAGGCCAGCCACGGCAAGGTTTGCGCCAGGACGCCGAGCAGCACGCCGTAGCCGCCCCAGAAGGCCGGCGAGCGCCAGCCCTGCCATTCGGCCACGGCAACCGCCACAAGGGCCGGGATCAGTGCGTAATAGCCGACCGGCAGCATGTTGACGGCGGCGAGGGCCAGCAGATAGCCGGCAGCGCTGAGGTCGAGAAAGGCCCACAGGGTGCCGGCGGTCCACACCAGCGACGCGATGGCGACCGCCAGGATGAAGCCGATAGGGACGAGAAGGAGGAGCCGCAGCAGGAGGCGCATGCGCCTCAGCCGGCGGCCGGCAGCATGGCTTCCAGGGCCAGCCGCTCGCGCGCCCTGAGGCGCTCGCTTTCGCTCTTCAGCTGGCCGCAGGCGGCCAGGATGTCGCGGCCGCGCGGCGTGCGGATGGGCGAGGCATAGCCGGCGCGGTTGACGACCTCGGCAAAGCGCTCGATCTGCTCCCAGTCGGAGCATTCATAGGCCGTGCCCGGCCAGGGATTGAAGGGGATCAGGTTGATCTTGGCGGGAATGCCGCGCAGCAGCCGCACCAGCTCGCGGGCATCGGCGAGCGAATCGTTGATGCCCTTCAGCATCACATATTCGAAGGTGATGCGCCGGGCATTGGAAAGGCCCGGATAGGCGCGGCAGGCGGCCAGCAGTTCGGCGATCGGATATTTCTTGTTGAGCGGCACGAGCTCGTCGCGCAGCTCGTCCCGCACCGCGTGCAGCGAGATGGCCAGCATGACGCCGATCTCCTCGCCGGTGCGCGGGATCATCGGCACGACGCCGGAGGTCGACAGGGTGATGCGGCGGCGCGACAGGCCGAGCCCGTCGCCGTCGGCGGCGATTAGCAGCGCCTGCTTGACGTTGTCGAAATTGTACAGCGGCTCGCCCATCCCCATCATGACGATGTTGGAGACGAGACGTCCCTCGCCCGGCACCATGGCGCCCTGCGGCACCGCCGCGTCGGGGAAGTCGCCGAGGCGCTCGCGCGCCAGCAGGACCTGGCCGACGATCTCCTCCGCCGTCAGATTGCGGACCATCTTCTGCGTGCCGGTATGGCAGAAGGAGCAGTTGAGCGTGCAGCCGACCTGGCTCGAAACGCAGAGCGTGCCGCGCCCTTCCTCGGGAATATAGACCGTCTCCACCTCGACCGGCCGGCCGGCGCCACGCGGCGGAAAGCGCAGAAGCCATTTGCGCGTCCCGTCGGAGGAGATCTGCTCGGTGACGATTTCCGGACGGGGCAGGGCAAAGTGCTCGGCGAGCCGGGCGCGCATGTCCTTGGAGACATTGCTCATGGCGGCGAAATCGGTCGCCCCGCGCAGGTAGAGCCAGTGCCAGAGCTGGGCGGCGCGCATGCGCTGCTGCGCCGGCGGCACGCCGATATCGCGCAGCGCCTCGCCGAGCTGCTCGCGCGACAGGCCGATGAGCGACGGCTTTTCCGGCAACGGGCGCGGCGCGGCCGGCGGCGCCAGGGTCTGGGTCGGGATCATGAACGAGGGTTCACCACGGAAGGCGCCGGAGCGCAAGCCGATGCTGCCCCCAAAGTCGGGCCGCCGGGGCCGGAAATCAAGCGTCGCGGCGACCGCCTGATGCGATCAGCGGCATTCCTTGCCGGCGCTTTCCAGCGCTGCGGTGACGCCGGACAGCGAATAGGTGTCGGTGGTGTCGGTGCCGCGACGGGACGTTCCCTTGATCACCAGCGTCCGGCCCTTCTGCATGGCCGCCACCAGCGACGCCTCGTCCTGCGGGTTCTGCACCCAGGCGCCGTCATCCTTGGTGAACAGGGTGAAATCCTGTCCGTCGACCGTGGCGGTGACGGTCGAGTTCTCCTTGATCGGATAGCCGATGATGACGCTCGCCTCGTGCTGGACCTGATCGGCCGGCCGGATCGAGATCATGAAATAGATCGGGTCGCGATTGACGCCCTTGGGCGCGGTGTCGGTCGGTGTCGAGGCGACGTAGCAGACCTTGTTGCCGCCGTCGGTATAGGTGTAGGCGCTCCAGTCGCGAAAGGCACCGAGGCGTGTCGGCGACTGGGCGGCAGCAAACGCGGTGGATGCCACCAGAATGGCGACGGTCGAGCAAAAACGTAGCGTCATGGTCGTCCCACGAGTGTCAGGCACGGGTCGGCTGTTCGGCAATCTCCGCCAGGCGCGGAAAACTTGAACCAATCCGGTTACCATTCGGTAACCGTCTGGGAGTGAGGCCGTGTGGATGCCGTCGGTTGAGGCATTCCGGTCGGTTCGCGCGTCAATGGGGCGACAATGTGGCTTCGGGCCAGCCCTCCCCGCCCCATCACGGATACGTCAGTTGGCCGGCTTCGGTCCGTCCTCTTCGAGGACGCGCCGCGCCGCCTCGCGATGCTCCGGCCGGATATGCGCCCTGACGAGGGCGAGCGTCGCCAGAAGGACGGTGGCGTCGTCGGTGAAGCCGACGCCGGCGAGGAAGTCCGGAATCATGTCGAGCGGCAGGACGAAATAGGCGAGGGCGCCGAGCAGCAGCGTCCGCACGCGCCCCGGCGTCTGCGGGTCGGTTGCGGCGAAGTAGCCCGCGACGACCTCGTCGGCGAAGGGGATGTGCCCGGCGGCGCGGCGCAGGGTCTTCCAGAAGCCACGGCGGACCTTCTGCTCGCGGACGTCGTCGTCCTCCGGGCCGAGGATCTCGCCATATTTGATGTCGTCGGCCCCCGTCTTTTCGGCCATTCCACCTCCGCTGAAGCCCGGCGGCGGGGCCGGGTGCCTTCAATTTGGGGCTGCACGGCCTGTCCGGCAAGTCGATCTCCCGCCGCAGAAGCCGATCCGCTATGCGGCGAGCCGGTCCATGGCTTCGGCAAGCGCAATGTCGCGCTCGGTCAGGCCGCCTGCCTCATGCGTGGAGAGGACGACCGTCACAGTGCGGTAGACATTTGTCCATTCGGGATGGTGGTCCATCTTCTCGGCCGCCAGCGCCGCCCGCGCCATGAAGCCGAAGGCAGCGCTGAAATCGGTGAATTCGAAGACGCGGGTGATGGCGTCGCGGCCGTCGGCCTCGCGCCACAGAGGCAGCCGCGACAGAGCCGCGGCACGGTCTTCGCCGGCAAGGCGCTTGATCGCCATCAGCCCGCCGCGGCCTGCCAGGCCATCGGCCCCAGCGGATAGGCCTCCTCCAGGAGGTAGGGGCCACCGCCGACCGAATCGCGGGAGGAGAAGAGCACGAAACGGTCGACTTCGAACGGGCGGGTCGTGAAGCCGCCGCGCAGGGCGAGATAGGTGGCGACGTCGCGCTGCGAGACGCCGCGCAGGCGCGCCAGCGTGACATGCGGGGTGAATTTCCGCGTCTCCGCCGGCAGCCCGAGGCGCTGCATGATGCGCTCCTGCTCCGCCTGCAGGTCGGCCAGGGCGCGCGACGCGGCGATGCGGGCGACGATGGCGTGCGGCTTGTGCGAGCCGAAGGCTTCGACCCCCTCGATGCGCAGGGTGAAGCCGCTGCGATCGATATGCGACAGCGCGTCGGCGATCTCGTCGGCGGTGCGCGGGTCTATGTCGCCGACGAAGCGGAGCGTGACGTGGTAGTTTTCGGGGTCGATCCAGCGGGCGCCGGGAAGGCCGCCGCGCAGAAAAGACAAGGCCAGGGCGATGTCTTCGGGAACCTCGACGCCGGTGAACAGTCTCGGCATGGCACCCCTCCCAAGCTGGCGTGGCGACTCAGGACAGGACCAGCATCGCGGTCATGGCCGCCGATGTAAAGGCTGGCCGCCGATGTGAGGGGCGGCAGGCCGGGAGCGGCGGCGCGGCCGCCTCAGGAGCCGGTCTTGACCTCGGCGATCAGCGCCTCGACGGAGGGCAGGATGCGCTCGACGATGACGTCGACGCCGGCCGGATTGGGATGCATGCCGTCGCTGAGATTGAGGCGCGGATCGGCGGCGACGCCGTCGAGGAAGAACGGATAGAGCAGCACGCCCCGCCGTTCCGCGATGGCCGGATAGATCCGCGCGAAAGCCTCGCCATAGTCGCGGCCGAGATTGCGCGGCGACAGCATGCCGGCGAGCAGGACCGGCAGCTTCCGCTCCTGCAGGCGGGCGACGATGGTGTCGAGCACCTGCTCCGTCACCGCCGGGTCGAAGCCGCGCAGCGCGTCATTGGCGCCGAATTCGACGATCACTGCCTGCGCTTCGGGGCCGACCGACCAGTCGAGCCGGGCGAGGCCGGCGGCCGAGGTATCGCCGGAGACGCCGGCATTGATCACCCGCACGTCGTGGCCGCGCGCCTTGAGCGCCGCCTCGAGACGGGCCGGGAAGGCTTGCAGCAGGTCGAGGCCGGGGCCGGCGATTAGGCTGTCGCCGAGCGCCACGATGGTGATCGGATCGGCGGCTGCCGACCGCAGCGGCAGCAGGGCGGTAATCAGGCCGAGAGCGAAAACAAGAGCAGCAGGACGTCTTGCTCGGGACTGGAAGCGCATGCGCGGCTCGCTTATGTCAGGCCAGTGCTGCCTCGGGGCGGCGGGCGGTTCGGCAGCGCGCCGCCATCTGCGAGGGAACGCCGCTTTTGCCAGAAGCCGCCATTGCGCTCAACTCGGTCCATCTCAGCCTCGGCAGCGGCGCGGCGCGGGTTCATATCCTGCGCGGCCTCAGCCTCGGCATCGCGCCGGGCGAGGCGGTCAGCTTCGTCGGGCCGTCGGGCTCCGGCAAGTCGACGCTGCTGATGGCGATTGCCGGGCTGGAGCGCATCGACAGCGGCAGCATCCGGGTCGCCGGCCAGGATTATGCCGGCCTCGACGAGGATGAACTCGCCGCCTTCCGTGGCCGCACCATTGGCATCGTCTTCCAGTCCTTCCATCTCATCCCCAACATGACGGCGCTGGAAAATGTCGCCGTGCCGCTGGAGCTTGCCGGCGTCGGCGGCGCTTTCCAGCGCGCCGAGGCGGAGCTGGCGCTTGTCGGCCTGTCGGCGCGCCTCAACCACTATCCGGCGCAATTGTCGGGCGGCGAGCAGCAGCGCGTCGCCATCGCCCGCGCCCTTGTCGGCCGGCCGCAGATCCTTGTGGCGGACGAGCCGACCGGCAATCTCGACGAGGCGACGGGCCGCCAGATCGCCGACCTGCTTTTCCGTGCCCAGGCGGAGCGCGGCGCGACGATGGTGCTGGTGACCCATGACCCGGCTCTGGCGGCGCGCTGCGACCGCATGGTGCGGCTGCGCTCCGGCGTCCTGGAAGACGCCGCACCGGCGGGAGCCTGAGCCCTGGCGACCGTCGACCTCGCGCTCTCCACGGCCGCCACGCCGGCGCCGCTGCGCAGCGCCTGGCGCTTCGCCCTGCGCGAGCTGCGCGGCGGCCTGTCGGGCTTCGCCATCTTCCTCGCCTGCATTGCGCTCGGCGTCGCCGCCATCGCCGGCGTCGGCTCCGTCTCCGATTCGATGCGCAAGGCCATCGAGCGCGAGGGGCGGGCGATCCTCGGCGGTGACATCGCCTTCAGCCTGATCCAGCGCCAGGCGAGTCCGGCGGAGCGCGCTTTCATGACCGAGCGCGGGGCGGTTTCGGAAATCGCCGCCTTCTCCGCCATGGCGCGGCGCAGCGACGGCAGCGACCAGACTCTGGTGGAGCTGAAGGCGGTCGACGGCGCCTATCCGCTGGTCGGCACGATGGGGCTGGAGCATCCCGATGCAGATCTCCACGACCTGCTGGCGGGCACGGACGGGCAGCCCGCCGCCGTCGTCGACCGCGACCTGCTGATCCGCCTCGGTCTCGAGGTCGGCGACCTCGTGAAGGTCGGCGATGCCGAATTCCGCATTGCCGGCATCGTCGGCAACGAGCCGGACCGGCTGTCGGGCAATATCGAGCTCGGCCCGCGGGTGATGATCGACCAGGCGGGCCTCGCGGCGACCGGCCTCGTCCAGCCCGGCAGCCTGATCCAGTGGGTCTATCGCCTGCGGCTCGACGAGCCGGTGACGGACGAGGCCATCAAGACCGTCGAGGAGGAGGCGAAGGCTGCCTTTCCGGAGGCTGGCTGGCGCATCCGCGGCCGCGATGATGCGGCGCCGGGCCTGCGTCAGAACATCGACCGCTTCGCGCAGTTCCTCACCCTTGTCGGCCTGACGGCGCTGCTGGTCGGCGGCGTCGGCGTCGCCAACGCGGTAGGCGCTTTCCTCGACCGCAAGCGCGATGTCATCGCCACCCTCAAATGTCTTGGAGCCTCGGGGGGCTTCGTCCTGCGGGTCTATCTCCTGCAGATCCTGGTGCTGGCCGGGATCGGCATCCTGCTCGGGCTGGTGCTTGGCGCCGCCATGCCCTTCATCGCCGCCGCCTTTCTGGCCGATGTCATTCCGATCCCGCTGGAGCCGGCGGTCTATCCGGGCTCGCTCGCCCTTGCCGCGATCTATGGCCTTGCCACGGCGCTGGCCTTCGCTCTGTGGCCGCTCGGCCGCAGCCGCCATATCCCGCCCGCCGCCCTTTTCCGCGACCGCGTCGCGCCGCAGCGCCGGCGGCCGCGCCTGCCGGAGACGCTGGGCGCCCTTGCCGCGGTGCTGGTGCTGGCGGGACTGGCGATCGGCCTTGCCGACCAACGCTGGCTTGCCATCATCTTCGTCGTCGGGGCGCTCGGTTCCTTCCTCCTGCTGCGCCTCGTCGCCGTGGCGGTGATGGCGCTGGCGCGGCAGGCGCCGCGCGTCAGCTCGGCCGAGCTTCGCCTGGCGCTCGGCAATATCCACCGCCGCGGCGCGCTGACGCCGACCGTCGTCCTGTCGCTGGGTCTCGGGCTGACGCTGCTCGTCACCATCAGTCTCGTCGACAGCAATCTGCGCCGGCAGCTCTCCGCCACCATCCCGGAGCGGGCGCCGAGCTTTTTCTTCGTCGACATCCAGCAGGCGGACATGGCGGCGTTCGGCGACCTGCTTTCGCGTGAGGTCCCGGAGGCGACGGTCGACCGTGTGCCGACCCTGCGCGGCCGCATCGTGGCGGTGGACGGCACGCCGGCCGACAAGGTGACGCCGTCCTCCGAGGTGCGCTGGGTCCTGTCCGGCGATCGCGGCATCACCTACGCGGCGACCAAGCCGGACAATGCCACCGTCACCAAGGGTGCCTGGTGGCCGGCCGATTACGACGGGCCGCCGCTGGTGTCCTTCGAGGCGGAAGTCGCCGCCGGCCTCGGGCTCGATATCGGCGACAGCATCACCGTCAACGTGTCGGGGCGCGACATCACGGCGACGATCGCCAATCTGCGCCGCGTCGAATGGCAGTCCCTCGGCATCAACTACGTCATGGTGTTCTCGCCGAGCAGCTTTGTCGGCGCCCCGCACACTTACATGGCGACGCTGACCTATCCGGCACCGGTCCCGGCCGAGGCGGAGATCGGCCTGATGCGCGACGTCACCAACGCCTTCCCGTCGATCACCACCATCCGCGTCAAGGAGGCGCTGGACCGGGTCAACGATCTTGTCGGCCAGATCGCCTGGGGCGTCCGCGCCGCCGCGGCGATCGCCCTCATCACGGCAATGCTGGTGCTGGGCGGCGCCCTGGCGGCGAGCCACCGCCAGCGCATCTATGACGCGGTGATTCTCAAGACGCTGGGCGCGACGCGGCGGCGGCTCATCGTCGCGTATGGTCTCGAATATTTGATGCTCGGCGTCGCGACCGCTATCTTCGCCCTTGCCGCCGGTGGCGTCGCGGCGTGGTTCGTGACCGCGTCGGTGATGGAAAGCGCCTTCCGCTATTCGCTCCCCGTGGCGCTGGCGGCGCTTGGCCTTGCGGTCGCGCTCACGGTCGGCTTCGGCCTTGCCGGAACGTGGCGCGCCCTGGGGCAGAAGGCGGCGCCGATTCTGAGGAATATGTAAGGTTTACGAAGGTTTGTGCAGCGCGGCAGGATCTTGTGTCGTGACGGCAATGCCCCCATATTCCGGACATCCTGCGGGATCGTAGGAAGTTCCGGTAGGACGAGAGGGATCAACTTTATGGCCAACTACGACAATCAGTCGCGCCGTTTCGGTTCGGCGGTCCCAAGCGCCGCTACCGGAGTGATCGACGAGGGCCTGCGGGCCCACATGCTGCGCGTCTACAATTACATGGCGATCGGCCTGGCGCTGACCGGTATCTTTGCGGTGGGCGGCTACATGCTGTCCGTCACCAGCGATCCGGCTGCCGCCGCCGCGACGGTCGGCAACGGCATCATGCTGACCAGCTTCGGCGTGGCGCTGTTCACCAGCCCGCTGCAGTGGGTGCTGATCCTGGCACCGCTGGCGCTGGTGTTCTTCCTGAGCTTCCGCGTTCACAAGATGAGCGTCGGCGCGGCACAGGCGACCTTCTGGGTCTATGCGGCGCTGCTCGGCATTTCGCTGTCGTCGATCTTCCTGATCTACGCGCATCAGTCGATCGCCCAGGTGTTCTTCATCACCGCCGCGACCTTCGGCGCGATGAGCCTGTGGGGCTACACGACGCACCGCGACCTGACCGGCTGGGGCTCGTTCCTGTTTATGGGCCTGATCGGCATCATCCTGGCGTCGCTGGTGAACCTGTTCCTCGGCTCGTCGGCGCTGTCCTTCGCCATCTCGATCATCGGCGTGCTCGTGTTTACCGGACTGACGGCCTATGACACGCAGAAGATCAAGGAGATGTATGACGTCAACGATGACGGCACGGTCGCCGGCCGCAAGGCCATCATGGGCGCCCTCAGCCTCTATCTCGACTTCATCAACCTCTTCCTGATGCTGCTGCGCCTTTTCGGCAGCAACCGCGAGTAGCGGCAGGCATTACGGCTTGAACGAAGGGCGCGGCCTCGGCCGCGCCCTTTTTCGTTGCACCGTCACGAATCCGCCGGCGGCTCGGCGGGCGGCGGTGTCTCTTCAGGCTCGGCGACCGGCGTCAGCACTTCGCCGACCTCGCCGGGCGCGATGACGCCCTTCAGCGCCCCGTCGGCCCCGACCACCGGCACAGGAAATTCCGCCGCCAGCGTTGCCGGCAGGGCATCGGCGAGCGATGCGCCGGGCAGCACCGAGGGCGTGCCGACGGCGATGTCCGAGACCGGCGTCGGCGCCTGCTCGCGGTCGATCGCCTCCCGCACCGCCTCACGGGTGACGATGCCCTGGAAGCCGTCGCCGCCGACGACATAGCCGATCTCGGCGCCGCGCCGCTGCATGGCGACCAGCGCCTGCTCCAGCGTTTCGTCGGTGAGGCGCAGCGGCGGCGGCTTCATCACCGTCTCGACGGTGAGGACCCGCGCCCGGTTCACGTCCTTCACGAAGGACCGCACATAGGCGTCGGCCGGGTGCAGCAGGATGTCGGCCGGGGCGCCCACCTGGACGACCTCGCCGTCCTTAAGGATGGCGATCGTGTCGCCGAGCCGCAGCGCCTCGTCGAGGTCATGCGTGATGAAGACGATGGTCTTGCGCAGCCGCGCCTGCAGGCCGATCAGGAGGTCCTGCATCTGGCTGCGGATCAGCGGATCGAGCGCTGAGAAGGCTTCGTCCATCAGGAGGATGTCGGGCGCGACGGCCAGCGCCCGGGCGAGGCCGACGCGCTGTTGCATGCCGCCGGACAGCTCCGCCGGATACTGCTTCTCGAAGCCGGCAAGGCCGACGGCGGCGATCCATTCGCGCGCCGTCGCCTCCCGTTCGCGGCGCGGCCGGCCTTGGATCTTCAGCCCGTAGGCGACATTGTCGAGGACGGTGCGATGCGGCAGCAGGGCGAAATGTTGGAACACCATGCTGAGCCTGCGGCGGCGGAATTCGACGAGCTCGCGCATCGAAAGATGCAGGATGTCGGTTCCGTCGATCGTCACGCTGCCCTCGGTCGGATCGATGAGCCGGTTGATGTGGCGGATCAGGGTCGACTTGCCCGAACCGGAAAGGCCCATCACCACGAAGACCTCGCCGCGGCGGACGGAGAGGCTGACGTCGCGCAGCGCCAGGATCTGCCCCGTCTCGGCGAGCAGGCGCTCCTTGTCGGCTCCGGCCTTGACGCGCTCCAGGCCGGCGCGCGGATCGCCGCCGAAGATCTTGCTCACATGATCGAGCTCGATCAGCGCCATCTCAGCGCACGGTTCGGTGTGCCTGCAGGCGGCGGCCGAAGGACTGGCTGATGCGGTCGAAGATGATCGCCAGGAGGACGATGACCAGCCCGCCGACGAGGCCGGTGCCGGGATCGTTGCGCTGCAGGCCGAGCAGCACCGTCTCGCCGACGCCGCGGGTGCCGATCATCGAGGCGATCACCACCATCGACAGGGCGGCCAGCGTCGTCTGGTTGATGCCCTGCATGATGGAGGGGAGGGCGAGCGGGAACTGGATGCCGGTCAGGATCTGCCAGCGCGTCGCGCCGAAGGCGCGGCCGGCCTCGGTGACCTCCTGGTTGACGCCGCGGATGCCGAGATCGGTCAAGCGGATCAGCGGCGGCGTCGCATAGACGACCGTCGCCAGGATGGCCGGGACCTTGCCGAGGCCGAACAGCATGGCGGCGGGGATGAGATAGACGAAGCTCGGGATCGTCTGCATCAGGTCGAGGACCGGATTGATCACCGCCCGCACCGGATCGCTGCGCGCCGAGGCGGCGCCGACCGGAATGCCGATCAGTACGGCGATGGTGACGGAGACGAGCATGATCGCCACCGTCTGCATCGCCTGCTCCCAGAGGCCGAGGCAGCCGACAAGCCAGGTCAGCAGCATCATCGACAGGGCGAGGAGCAGGCGCCGGCTGGCGGCGAGGCCGATGAGCCCGACGATGGCGATCACCAGCCATTGCGGCGTGTTGCGCAGGAGCTGTTCCAGCCAGACCAGCGGCACCAGCAGCGCCCGCGACACGGCGTCGAAGGCGTCGCCCCAGTGGATGACGAGCCACTGCACCGCCGCGTTGGTGGCCTTGGCGACGGTCGGTCCGAGATCGAGGAATATGCCGTTCATCGCCCTTCCCATGGCGCCGGTGGCGCCGGCCGGCGCCGCCGCGGCATATTCTTAGCGTCAGCCGGCGGCGAGCGCAGCCTTGACGCGGCCGGCGACCTCGGCCGGCACCCATTTCTGCCAGATATCCTCGTGGGTGCGCAGGAAGTTCTCCGCCGCCTGCTTGGCCGTAGCGGAATTGTCCTGCATGTAGGCGAGGGCGTCGCTGACCATCTGGCCGTTGGTTTCGTAGGCGGTCAGGAACTTCGCCAGTTCCGGCGCGTCCTGGGCGAATTTGGCGTTGGCGCCGACATGCACCTCGACCGTCGGATAAGCGGTGGCACGGGTCGGCGTCTCGGCCTCGGCCAGCTCCTTCCAGATCTCCGGATCGTAGGCGGGCTCCTGCAGCTGCACGATCTCCTTGCCGATCTTGCCCATCAGCCAGGTCGGGCTCCAGTAGTAGAAGACGATCGGCTGCTTGCGCAGGATGGCCGATTCGATGGCGGCGTCGAGGGCGCTGCCGCTGCCGGGGCGGAAATTGGTGTAGTCGCCGTCGAGGCCGTAGGCGGCGAGCTTGCGGGTGTTCACAACCTCGCAGTTCCAGCCGGCGATACAGTTGTAGAAGCGGCCCTTGCCCGGCTCTTCGGCGTCGGCGAAGAGCTCCTTGAACTCCGGCAGGTCGCTCACCGAACTCAGTCCCCTGGCTGGCGCATCGCGGCCTTCGACAAGGTAGCGGGGCACGTACCAGCCCTGCGTCGCGTCTGGGAAATTGACGCCGAGGTCGACGACCTCGCCCGCCGCTTCGGCCTTGGTCCAGGCCTCGGTGATGTTGTCCTTCCAGATCTCCATGTTCACGTCGACATCGCCGCGCGCCATGCCGTTGACGAGCGGGATGACGCTGCCGGGGACCTCGTCGGTCTGGCAACCGTAGCCGTGTTCGATGATGTATTCGGCGACGGCGTTATGGAACTGCGCCGAATCGTAGTCGAGGCCGGCGAAGACCACCGGGCGCGTCAGCTCGCAGGCCGGCGCCGCGTCCTGCGCCGCCTCGTCCTGGGCCAGCGTCGGTGCTGCGGACAGAAGCCCGGCAGCCAGCGCGAAAGCGATACGTTTCATTGTGCCAGATCCTTCTGAGCGGCATTGTGCATGCAGCCCGGCGCTCCCCTCGAGGCCGGCATGGCGAGGATAACGCACCGATATAGGCCGGCCGCGGTCAACTTGCCGAGAGGCAGCGGCCATTTTGCAGGCATCGGCGCGGCGGCCCCTCCTCAGGCGGAGAGGCGTTCGGCTTCCCGGACCCGCGCCGGCGTCACGAAGGTGCCGGCGTCGATCTCGGCGATCTGCTTGTCCGTCTCGCCCACGATGAAGCGGGCGAAGGGGCCAAGATGCAGGTAGAGCGCCAGCAGCGTCACCGTCTGCCGCGCGGCGCGCGGATTGGCCCTGTAGCAGCGCATGAAGGTCGACCACATCAGGTCGCGCAGCTCGGGAAAGCGGCCGACGATGCGGTTCAGCGTCTCCAGCCCGCTGTTGCGTGACCGCATGTCACCCGGTTGGAACGGCCGGCTTTCCGGCAGGTTGCCGAGCCGGCCGATCAGCCGCTCGACGCGGGCGCAATAGGCCTCCGGGTCGTAGATGCGCTCCAGCACCTGGCGATAGTCGGCGAGCACGTCGCGGCGCGGCCGCAGCGTCTCGTAGTTCAGCCCGCGCCGGCAGTGGTCGCCTTCGTCATGCCCTTGCACCTCGTGGCCCTGGTAGAGCCTGCCCTCGGCAGTGAGGCGGCGCGTCAGCTGCGTATTGGGAAGGGCATAGAGCAGACCGACCATCGACACTGGAATGGCGGCATCCTCGATGAAATCGGCCATCGGCTTGCCGACCGACTTCGTCTCGCTGTCGAAGCCGAGGATGAAGCCGGCGGTGATGTACATGCCGGCATCGTAGATGCGCTGCACGCTCTCCGTCAGGCTGCGACGCGTGTTCTGCTTCTTCTTGGTGGCGACGAGCGTCTCCTCGTCGGGGCTCTCGATGCCGACGAAGACGGCGAAGAAGCCGCATTGCCGCATCAGGTCGAGCAGGTCCTCGTCGTCGGCAAGGTTCATCGACGCCTCGGTCGAGAACTCGAACGGGAAATCGTGCGCCTGCTGCCAGGCGAGAAGATGCGGCAGGAAGGCGCGCACCGCCTTCTTGTTGCCGATCAGGTTGTCGTCGACGAAATCGACATGGCCGCGATAGCCGTTGGCGTAGAGGCGGTCGAGTTCGGCCAGCATCTGCGGCGTCGTCTTGGTGCGCGGCACCCGGCCATAGAGCTCGATGATGTCGCAGAACTCGCAGGTGAACGGGCAGCCGCGCGAGAACTGGACCCCGACGAAGAGATAATCCTCGAACTTCAGGAGATCGAAGCGCGGGATCGGCGATTTCGTGACGTCGGCCTGGAATTTCGGCGCCTCGTAGACGCCGCTGCGCAGGCCGGCCCGCCAGCCGGCGATGAAGCGGTCGATGACGCCCTCCGCCTCGCCGACGACGCGCAGCGCGGCGCGGGCATAGACATGCGGGCTCGACGTGACGTCCGGGCCGCCGACGACGGCCGGCCTGCCCCGCGCCTGAGCGCGGTCGACGATGTGCAGCGTATCGGCCTGCTGTGCCATCATCCCGCCGGTCATCACCATGTCGGCCCAGTCGATGTCGTCGTCCGTCAAGTCTTCGGTGTTGCGGTTGACGAGACGGACCGTCCACTCGTCCGGCAGCATCGCCGCCACCGTGATGAGCCCCAGCGGAATCGTCGGATAGCGGGCTCCGAAGAGCTCGCTGGTGATGGCGTAGTTCCAGAACGATTCGGTGCCGAAGGACGGATAGACCATCAGGACATTGCAGGCTGCCGCTCTCGCCATGCGCATTTCGCTCCTTGTCCGTGACGGTACTATGCACCCTGAGGGCGAGGCCGACCACCCGTTGCCTCCGGCGCCACTTTTCGCTGCCGCTTGGGCGAGGCTGTGGCGATGATTACCGGCAAGCTGCCTGAAAAGAAGGCAGACAGAGCCGGCTGCCTTAATCTTCACCGGCGTGTCGTGCCGGCCAGCGGGATTCCTTGCTGCCATGCGGGCTCGGCCAGATGGCATGCGACTTGCGGAAGTCTTCCCGGCGTCCTCCCAGACGCGACCTCAACAGGGGGAAGTTTTCATGTTCGCATTGCGCAAGCATCTGACGGGGCTTGCCGTCGCGGCCGTCGCCCTGGCGGCGACGCTGCCGGCAAAGGCCCAGGAGGAGACCATCAAGGTCGGCATCCTCCATTCGCTGTCGGGCACGATGGCGATTTCCGAGACGACGCTGAAGGACGTCATGCTGATGCTCATCGACGAGCAGAATCAGCGCGGCGGGCTGCTCGGGCGCAAGCTGGAGCCGGTGGTGGTGGATCCCGCCTCGGACTGGCCGCTCTTCGCCGAGAAGGCGCGCGAGCTGATCAGCCAAGATCATGTCGCGGTCGTCTTCGGCTGCTGGACCTCGGTCAGCCGCAAGTCCGTGCTGCCGGTCTTCGAGGAACTCGACTCAATCCTCTTCTACCCCGTCCAATATGAGGGCGAGGAGAGCCAGCGGAACATCTTCTACACCGGCGCGGCGCCGAACCAGCAGGCGATCCCGGCCGTCGACTACCTGATGAACGAGGAAGGCGTGCAGCGCTGGGTGCTGGAAGGCACCGACTACGTCTATCCGCGCACGACCAACAAGATCCTCGAGGCCTATCTGCTGTCGAAGGGCGTCGCGCCCGAAGACATCATGATCAACTACACGCCGTTCAGCTTCTCCGACTGGCAGACGGAAGTCGCCGCCATCAAGGCCTTCGGCTCGGCCGGCAGGAAGACGGCGGTGGTGTCGACCATCAACGGCGATGCCAATGTGCCGTTCTACAAGGAGCTGGCCAACCAGGGCGTCAGCGCCGAGGACATTCCGGTCGTCGCCTTCTCGGTCGGCGAGGAGGAGCTTGCCGGCCTCGATACCGGCCCGCTGGTCGGCCATCTCGCCGCCTGGAACTACTTCCAGTCGGTCGATACGCCGGAGAACGAGGACTTCATCACCAAGTGGCATGCCTTCATCGGCAGTGACGCGCGCGTCACCAACGACCCGATGGAGGCCCACTACATCGGCTTCAACATGTGGGTGAAGGCGGTCGAGGCGGCCGGCACCACCGATCCAGACAAGGTCATCGATGCCCTTGTCGGCGTTTCGGTGCCGAACCTGACCGGCGGCTACGCGACCATGATGCCGAACCACCACATCACCAAGCCGGTGCTGATCGGCGAGATCCAGGCCGACGGCCAGTTCGAGGTCGTGTCGCAGACGCCGGGTCTCGTCGTCGGCGACGAGTGGTCCGACTTCCTGCCCGACTCGAAGGATCTGATCTCCGACTGGCGCGCGCCGATGTCGTGCGGAAACTTCAACGTCGCCACCGGCAAGTGCGGCGGCAAGGGTTCCTGACCGGAAGTACCTGAGCAACTGGCGGGAGGCGGTTTGCCGTCTCCCGCTTCCTTCCGCGCTTTCGGGAACCTGTGACGATGCGTCTTGCGCTGCCGCGCCTGTTGTTCGCCCTGCTCCTCGGCCTTGCCGCCGCGATCCTGCCGGCTGCCGCGCAGGAGGACCTGCGGCCCCTCGTCGATGCGCTCGGCGTCGGCGGCTTCCCGCAGCGGGAAGCGGCGATCAGGGACCTCGCGGTGACCGGCGATCCGGCCGTGGCGTCCATTCTCGATGCCCTTGCCGCCGGCGACCTTTATGCCCGCAAGAGCGACGGCGCCGTCTTCATCGGCAAGCAGACAGGCCAGACCTATTCCCTGACCGATCCCCTGACGGAGGAAAACGCCGGTGAGGCGCCGCGCGCCGCCGTCGAGAAGATCCGCGTCAACAATTCCGTCCGCCGCGCCGTCCGCGCCGCCATAAGCGGCCTGACGCTGATGAGCCCTGACAGCCGGCGGCGGCGCGCCGCGGTCGAAAATCTCATCCGCACCCCCGATCCGGATTCCATCGAGCTTCTCGATACGGCCCTCTCGGAGGAGAAGGACGCCGGCATCGCGGCGCTGATGCGGCAGGCGCGCGCCGTCGCCGTCCTGAAGTCGGATCGCTCCGAGGCCGAGAAGCTGGCCGCCGTCGAGACGCTGAAGCAGCGCGGCGGCCGCGACATGATCGGCATCCTCGAAGGCGCCGTGGCGGCTGGCGGGCCGGTGGCCGATGCCGCCAGTGCGGCGCTGACGGCGATCCGCGGCGAGCTGCTGCTGTGGGACGGGGCGCAGAACGTCTGGTACGGCCTGTCGCTCGGCTCCGTCCTGCTCCTGGCCGCCATCGGCCTCGCCATCACCTTCGGCGTGATGGGCGTCATCAACATGGCGCATGGCGAGATGGTGATGCTGGGCGCCTACACCACCTTCGTCATCCAGAGCCTCATCCGCCAGCACGCCCCCTGGCTCTTCGACTATTCGCTGTTCCTCGCCCTGCCGGCGGCCTTTCTCGTCTCCGGCGCGGTCGGCGTCGTCATCGAGCGTGGCGTCATCCGCTGGCTCTACGGCCGACCGCTGGAAACGCTGCTCGCCACCTGGGGCGTCTCGCTGATCCTGCAGCAGGCGGTGCGCACCATCTTCGGCCCGACCAACAAGGAGGTCGGCAACCCGTCCTGGATGTCGGGCTCGTTCAGCCTCGGCGAGATGTCCTTCACCTATAACCGCGTCTGGATCCTGGTCTTCGCGCTGGCCGTCTTCGTCGTCCTGCAGCTCGTCCTGCGGCGCACCTCCTACGGCCTGCAGATGCGCGCCGTGACGCAGAACCGCTCCATGGCCAGCGCCATGGGCATCCGCACCCCGTGGGTCGATGCGCTGACCTTCGGCCTCGGCTCCGGCATTGCCGGCATCGCCGGCGTGGCGCTGTCGCAGATCGACAATGTCTCGCCCGACCTCGGCCAGGGCTACATCATCGACTCGTTCATGGTGGTGGTGTTCGGCGGCGTCGGCAACCTCTGGGGGACGCTGGTCGGCGCCCTGTCGCTCGGCGTCGCCAACAAGTTCCTCGAGCCCTATCTCGGCAGCGCCGTGCTGGCCAAGATCGTCGTCCTCGTCCTCATCATACTGTTCATCCAGCGGCGGCCGCGCGGCCTGTTCGCTCTGCGCGGCAGGGCCGTCGAAGCATGATCGCCTTCATTGCCCGCGGCCTCGACCTCCGCGCCCTCCTGGTCGTCGCGCTGCTGCTGGCCGTCGCCGTCCTGGTGCCGGCGCTGAACCTCTGGGTGCCGGCGGCCAGCGCCGTGCACATGCCGTCCTACCTGGTGCCGCTGTTCGGCAAGTATCTCTGCTATGCCCTCCTGGCCCTCGCCGTCGGCCTCGTGTGGGGCTATGGCGGCATCCTCAGCCTCGGCCACGGCGCCTTCTTCGCGCTCGGCGGCTACGTCATGGGCATGTACCTGACGCGCCAGATCGGCTCGCGCGGCGTCTACGGCAATGCCGACCTGCCGGACTTCATGGTGTTCCTCAACTGGAAGGAGCTGCCCTGGTACTGGTACGGCGTCGACCACTTCTGGATCGCCCTGCCGTTGATCTTCCTGGTGCCGGGTCTCCTCGCCTTCGTCTTCGGCTGGTTCGCCTTCCGCTCGCGCGTCACCGGCGTCTACCTGTCGATCATCACGCAAGCCATGACCTACGCGCTGCTGCTCGCCTTCTTCCGCAACGACATGGGCTTCGGCGGCAATAACGGCATGACCGGCTTCAAGGACATCCTCGGCTTCAGCATCGACGCGCCGGCAACACGCGCCGCGCTGTTCGCCATCACCGCCGTGACGCTTGCCATCGGCTATGTGCTCTGCCGGGGCATCATCAAGTCGAAATACGGCAAGGTGCTCGTCGCGGTGCGCGACGCCGAGAGCCGGACGCGTTTCCTCGGCTTCCGGGTCGAGCGCTACAAGCTGTTCGTCTTCGTCGTCTCCGCCTGCATGGCGGCCGCCGCCGGGGCGCTCTACGTGCCGCAGGTCGGCATCATCAACCCGAGCGAATTCGAGCCGGCCAAGTCGATCGAGGCAGTGATCTGGGTGGCGGTCGGCGGCCGCGGCACACTGGTCGGGCCGATCGTCGGCGCCGTCGTCGTCAGCTTTGCCAAGAGCTATTTCACCGGGCCGCTCGCCGACTACTGGCTGTTCATCATGGGCGCTCTGTTCGTTGCCGTGACGCTGCTCCTGCCGAAGGGCATCGTCGGCACCATCAGCCAGGGCTGGACAGCGCTGCGCGACCGCCGCGCCTCGGCGGAGGCGGATGAGGGCGAGACGCCGCAGGCACCGAGCATGGCGCCCCTCAAGAGCGGCGCGGCGGAGTAATAGAGTATGGACAAGGCGCGCAATTCGGTCCTCTACCTCGACGGCGTCACGGTCAGCTTCGACGGCTTCCAGGCGCTGAACAGCCTGTCGCTGGTGATCGAGCCCGGCGAGATGCGGGCGATCATCGGCCCCAACGGCGCCGGCAAGACGACGATGATGGATGTCATCACCGGCAAGACCAAGCCCGACGAGGGCAGCGTTTATTTCAACGGCACGGTCGACCTCACCCAGCTCGACGAGGCGGCGACCGCCAATCTCGGCATCGGCCGGAAATTCCAGAAGCCGACCGTGTTCGAGAGCCACACCGTGCGCGTCAATCTGGAGCTGGCGCTGGCCGGCCGGCGCAATGTCTTCGCGACGCTGTTCCATCGCCGCGCCGCGGCCGAGGAAGCCCGGATCGACGAGATTCTCGCAACCATCCGCCTGACCGAGAAGCAGGACTGGCTCGCCGCCAGCCTGTCGCACGGCCAGAAGCAGTGGCTGGAGATCGGCATGTTGCTGGCGCAGGACCCGAAGCTGCTGCTCATCGACGAGCCGGCCGCCGGTATGACCGACGCCGAGACGGCCGAGACCGGCACGCTCCTGCGCCAGATCGCCCAGACCAAGTCGGTGGTCGTGGTCGAGCACGACATGGGCTTCATCCGCGACCTCGACGTCAAGGTGACGGTCCTGCACGAGGGTGCCGTACTCTCCGAGGGGACGTTCGAGCATGTGTCGAGCGATCCCAGGGTCGTCGAAGTCTATCTCGGCCGCTGAGAGGATCCGATGCTCACCGTCGACAAGGTCAACCTTCACTACGGCGCCGCCCAGGCGTTGCGCGGCGTGTCGCTGACCGCCGAGCCGGGCAAGATCACCTGCCTTCTCGGCCGCAACGGCGTCGGCAAGACGAGCCTGCTGCGCGCCATCATGGGACTGCAGCCGATCTCTGGCGGCAGGATCGTGTGGGAGGGCGGGGTGCTCGGCCGCCTTCCGCCATACGAGCGGGCGGCGCGCGGCATCGGCTTCGTGCCGCAGGGCCGCGAGATTTTTCCCCTGCTCAGCGTGCGCGAGAACCTGGAGACGGGCTACGCGCCGGTGAAGCGGGCCGACCGCACCGTCCCCGACCTCATCTTCGATCTCTTCCCGGTGCTGAAGGACATGCTGCGGCGGCGCGGCGGCGACCTGTCGGGCGGCCAGCAGCAGCAGCTCGCCATCGGCCGGGCGCTGGTGACGCGGCCGCGCCTCCTCGTCCTCGACGAGCCGACCGAGGGCATCCAGCCGTCGATCATCAAGGACATCGGCCGCGCCATCCTCTACCTCAAGGAGAAGGCCGGGCTCGCCATCCTGCTGGTCGAGCAGTACCTCGATTTCGCCCGCGAGCTGGCCGACAGCGTCGCCATCATGGACCGCGGCGAGATCGTCTTCGCCGGCAAGGCGGAAGACCTCGACAACCATGACGTCCGCCGCCATCTCACCGTCTGAGGCGCCGCGCCTGCAAAGGGCGCGCGGCGAAGGACGCATCGCCGTGCGCGCCGAGTCAGGCGCGACACGGCTGTCCGACCTCTACCAGAGCGGCGCCGCCAAGGTGCGCCTGCCGCGGCGTTCGCTGGCCGGCGCCGAGGCGATCCTGATCAACTCCGCCGGCGGGCTGACGGATGGCGACCGGCTCGCCTTCCACGTCGCCGCCGAGGCCGGGGCGGCTCTGACTGTCACGACGCAGTCCTGCGAGCGCATCTATCGCTCGCTCGGCGGCCGGGCCGAAGTCGACATAAGGCTGACGGTCGGTCCGGGGGCGCGGCTCGACTGGCTGCCGCAGGAAACGATCCTGTTCGACCGCTCCTCGCTGGAGCGGCGTCTTAAAGCAGACATCGCCGAGGATGGAACCCTGCTGGCGGTCGAGGCGGTCATCTTCGGCCGCACGGCAATGGGCGAAAGCGTCGGGCAGGGCGCCTTCCACGACCGCTGGCGCATCCGGCGGGGCGGCCGGATTTTCTTCGCCGACGACGTCGCCTTCCGCGGCGACCTGGCTGAACAGCTCCGGCACAACGCCATTCTCGCCGGCGCCACCGCGACGGCGACGCTTTTCTACGCCGGTGAGGATGCCGAACGGCACGTCGATGCGGTACGGGCGGCGCTCGGCGAGCGCGGCGGCGCCAGCGCCTGGGATGGACGCCTGCTTGCGCGCGTCGTCGCGGTGGGTAGCCTTGAGCTCCGCCGTGCGCTGGTGCCGGCGATAGCGGCGCTACGCGACGGCGCCCCGCTTCCCCGACCCTGGCAGAGCTGACGCATGAACCTGACCTCGCGTGAAAAGGACAAGCTGCTGATCGCCATGGCGGCCATCGTCGCCCGCCGCCGGCTGGAGCGCGGCGTCCGCCTCAACCACCCGGAGGCGATTGCGCTGATCAGCGACTTCGTCGTCGAGGGGGCGCGCGACGGCAGGAGCGTCGCGCAGCTGATGGCGGAAGGCGCCACGGTGCTGCGCCGCGACCAGGTGATGGAAGGCATCGCCGAGATGATCGCCGACGTCCAGGTCGAGGCGACCTTCCCCGACGGCACCAAGCTCGTCACCGTCCACAAGCCGATCCGCTAGAAATGCTTCGTGATTTGAGAACCAGCGCCATCCCTCTCAGCGTCATGCCCAGGCCTGACCCGGGCATCCACGCGAACACTGCTGGTGCCGGAAAAGGCCGCAACGGCAGTGCTTCGTTCGGTGCGATCCGTGTTCGCGTGGATGGCCGGAACAACAAGTCCGGCCATGACGCGGCTTGGTCCTGGATAGTCTCCGCAAACCTTATGGCCACGCCATGATCCCCGGCGAAGTCTTCCCGGCCGACGTCCCCGATATCGAGCTCAATGCTGGTGCGCCAGTGACGGTGCTGACCGTCGCCAATCGCGGCGACCGGCCGGTGCAGGTCGGTTCGCACTACCATTTCTTCGAGACCAACGCGGCGCTCGACTTCGACCGCGACAAGGCGCGCGGCATGCGGCTCGACATCGCCGCGGGCACGGCCGTGCGCTTCGAGCCCGGCCAGAGCCGCGAAGTGCGGCTGGTGCCCTATCGCGGCACGCGCACCGTCTACGGCTTCCAGCAGAAGATCATGGGCGGTCTGTGATGCAGACGAGAAGGCAGGCAAGAAGGAACGAGCGCTCCCCTCTGCGTCATGCCCGGGCTTGACCCGGGCATCCACGCGAACATCGCTGGTGCCGGAAGAACTGCAACGACAGCGCCTCCTCCAGCATACTGGGTGTTCGCGTGGATGGCCGGAACGAGTCCGGCCATGACGCGGCGGGGGATGAAGCCCATGCCTTCGCCTGCCTTGACACGTCTTTAGACCGCCTCAGAGGTCCGCCGATGCCCGCCCGTCTTTCCCGCGCTGCCTATGCCGACATGTTCGGGCCGACCGTCGGCGACCGCGTCCGCCTTGCCGATACGGAACTGATCGTCGAGGTCGAGAAGGACTTCACCACCTATGGCGAGGAGGTGAAGTTCGGCGGTGGCAAGGTGATCCGCGACGGCATGGGCCAGAGCCAGGTGCCGCGCGCCGGCGGCGCCGTCGATACCGTCATCACCAACGCGCTGATCATCGACCACTGGGGGATCGTCAAGGCCGATGTCGGCCTCCGCGACGGCCGCATCGTCGCCATCGGCAAGGCCGGCAATCCGGATACGCAGCCGGGCGTCGATATCGTCATCGGCCCGACCACCGAGGCGATCGCCGGCGAAGGCAAGATCCTCACGGCCGGGGCAATCGACGGCCACATCCATTTCATCGCCCCGCAGCAGATCGAGGAGGCGCTGAATTCCGGCGTGACGACGATGATCGGCGGCGGCACCGGGCCGGCGACCGGCACCAACGCCACGACGTGCACGCCCGGCTCGTGGCATCTCGCCCGCATGATCCAGGCCGCCGACGGCTTTCCGATGAACCTTGCCTTTGCCGGCAAAGGAAATGCCTCGCGGCCGGAAGGCCTCGTCGAGCAGATCCTCGGCGGCGCCATGGCGCTGAAGCTGCACGAGGACTGGGGCACCACGCCGGCGGCGATCGACTGCTGCCTGTCGGTCGCCGACGCGTATGACGTGCAGACGATGATCCACACCGACACGCTCAACGAATCCGGCTTCGTCGAGAGCACCATCGCCGCCTTCAAGGGCCGGACGATCCACGCCTACCATACCGAGGGCGCCGGCGGCGGCCATGCGCCGGACATCATCAAGGTGTGCGGCCTCAGCAACGTGCTGCCGTCGTCGACCAACCCGACGCGGCCCTACACGCTGAACACGCTTGACGAGCATCTCGACATGCTCATGGTCTGCCACCACCTCGACCCGGGCATTGCCGAGGACATCGCCTTCGCCGAAAGCCGCATCCGCAAGGAGACCATCGCGGCGGAAGACATCCTCCACGACATGGGGGCGCTGTCGATGATCGCCTCCGACAGCCAGGCGATGGGCCGCGTCGGCGAGGTGCTGATCCGCACCTTCCAGACGGCGCACAAGATGCGCGTCCAGCGCGGCCGCTTGCCGGAGGAGAGCGGCGCCAACGACAATGCCCGCGTTAAGCGCTACCTCGCCAAGGTGACGATCAACCCGGCGATCGCCCACGGCATGTCGGAGCACATCGGCTCGGTCGAAATCGGCAAGCGTGCCGACCTGGTCCTGTGGAGCCCGGCCTTCTTCGGCGTCAAGCCCGACCTGGTGCTGGTCGGCGGCATGATCGCCGCGGCGCCGATGGGCGACCCCAATGCGTCGATCCCGACGCCGCAGCCGGTGCATTACCGGCCGATGTTCGGCGCCTTTGGCCGAGCGCGGCAGGAGACCTCGGTGGTCTTCACCAGCGCCGCGGCGGTTTCCGCCGGCCTCGCGGCGCAGCTCGGCACCGGCAAGAGGCTGGTGCCGGTGTGCAACACGCGCGGCGGCATCGGCAAGGCATCGATGATCCACAACAATGCGCTGCCGAACGTCGAGGTCGATCCAGAAACCTACGAGGTGCGGGCCGACGGCGAACTGCTGACCTGCGAACCGGCGACGGTGCTGCCGATGGCGCAGCGCTACTTCCTGTTTTAGTAGGGTGGGCAAAGCGCAGCTTTGCCCACGCGGTCAACGAGGCCGGTGGTTGTCCGCGTGGGCAAGCTTCGCCATGCCCACCCTACGGATGACCGCCGTGATGCGCCACCAAGTGCCGATCGCCGATGCCACCTTTCCCAGCGCCGGGCAGCAAATGCTGCTCGGGACATGGTTCTCTCCGGCCTTCCCCATCGGTGGCTTTGCCTATTCGCACGGGCTGGAGACCGCCATCGCCAGCGGCGCGGTCCTTGCGCCAGGCACGCTGGCGGCATGGATCGGCGACCTCTTGGAGCGCGGCAGCCTGTGGTGCGACGCGGTGTTCTTCGTCGAGGCGTGGCGGGCCGCAACAATGAACGACCCGGCGCGTCTTTACTCCGCCGCCGAGCTGGCCGAAGCCATGGCGCCAAGCCGCGAGCGCAGCCTGGAGACGCTGAGCCTTGGCGCGGCCTTCGTGACGGCGGTGACCGCCGGCTGGCCGACAGCCGCGCTGGAGCCGCTGGGCGGACGCCGTGTCGCCTACCCGGTCGCCGCCGGCTGCGCCGTCGCCGGTCACGCCATTCCGCTGGCGCCGGCGCTGGCGGCCTTCCTCAACGGCACCGTCACGTCGCTTGTGTCGGTGGCGGTGCGACTGGTGCCGCTCGGCCAGAGCGACGGCCTTCGTGTTCTGGCCAATCTGCAGCCGCTGATCCTTGCCGTTGCCGGCCGCGCCGCGCAGTCCTCGCTCGACGATCTCGGCTCGGCGACGATCGCCTCCGACATCGCCTCGATGCGCCACGAATCCCTCGAACCCAGGCTGTTCCGCTCATGAGCCCGTCGCCCGGTCTTTCGTCTCCTCATGGTCCGCTGCGCGTCGGCATCGGCGGTCCGGTCGGTGCCGGCAAGACGACGCTGACCGAGATGCTGTGCAAGGCGATGCGCGACCGCTACTCGGTCGCCGTCATCACCAACGACATCTACACCAAGGAAGACGCGCTGATCCTCAACCGCGTCCAGGCGCTGCCGGAGGAACGCATCCTCGGCGTCGAGACCGGCGGCTGCCCGCATACGGCGATCCGCGAGGACGCCTCGATCAACCTCGCTGCCATCGCCGAAATGCGCCGGCGCATTCCCGACCTCGACGTGATCTTCATCGAATCCGGCGGCGACAACCTCTCCGCCACCTTCTCGCCCGAGCTCGCCGACCTGACGCTCTACGTCATCGACGTCGCCGGCGGCGAAAAGCTGCCGCGCAAGGGCGGCCCGGCCATTAGCCGCTCCGACCTGCTGATCGTCAACAAGATCGACCTCGCTCCGCATGTCGGCGCCCGCCTCGACGTCATGGAGGAAGACACTCAACGTGTCCGCGCCGGCAGGCCCTACGTCTTCGCTGATACGCTGCGGCGAAAGGGGCTCGACACGATCGTGCAGTTCATCGAGGCGGCTGGCGGATTGGCGGAGCGGACTGTCGCTGCGGCTGAGCAGGAAAGGTTGGCTCCCCAGCCCGGATTCGAACCGGGATTCTCGCATTAACAGTGCGATGTCCTGCCGTTGGACGACTGGGAAACTGATGCATCGCAACCGGCGATGCGGATTGATGCCTGAGAGGATCGAAATACAGACACGGGCCTTCAACGTGCCGCTCTGCCGCTGGGCCCGGCTGGCGGGATCGAACCACCGTCTCTGCGTCCACAGCGCAGCGCTCTGCCATTGAGCTAAGCCGGGAAGGGAGAGCATGGGGTGGGCAAACGCCGCGGGCGTTTGCCCACACGGTCGCTTCCCAGGTCATGAGCGTGCGGGCAGGGCTTCGCCAGGCCGCCGCCGTCACGCGCCCGGGTTTGAATTATTCCCGGGTTGCGGATGCGAGGAGGCGTGGAACAGGCCGAACCTGCGCCAATTGCCCGGGCGATGCGTCGACCAGGCGGTAATGGCGTTCAGCACAATCAGATGCAGGCCGAGCAGGCGCATCTTCAGTTCCTTGGAGTCCGCCGGCGGGATGCCGGAATGAGCGGTGTAGGTGGACGCCCGCTGCGATAAAGTCAACGCGTACTGCGACGAATACTTTGAATGATTGGATAAGTATCTTTGATGCGTGGATGGAAGGCCTCGTGAGGCGAGGCCTTCGCCCGGCGGCGCGGCGTGGTAACTTGCCGCCGGATTCCCGCTGGAGACCCGCCATGCGCCGTGCAGCATTCGCCTCCTTCGTGCTTGTGTTGACCGGAACGGCGGCGCTCGCCGGGCCGTTGCCCGACGGCGACTATGATTGCGCCATGAACAGCGGCGGCATGCTGATGGGGTTCGGCACCGTCGAGATCCGCGGCTCGGAGTTCCGCGGTCCGGCTTATGATGGCGACTACGGCCCGGCGGCGGGCTACGACGTCAATGCGGAGGGCGTCGTCACCTGGGGCGGGCCGTTCGGCACGCTCGACAATGGCGAGGACAAGGTGGTCAGCACCGTGTGGGTGCCGAAGCCGGATTCCGGCCAGCCTTTCCTGCGCGTCACGGTCGAGACGTCGCGCGGCACCTTCCACACCATCGACTGTTCGCTGAAATAGGCTGAACCGGCACCGGCCGTTGCCTGCGGCTGCAAGCGCCGCGGCCGAGGCTGGAGCGACCTGATCGCGGCTGCGCTGTTTCGGCGGGCTGAGCCTCCGCCGGTTGCCGTCGCGACCCTATCCCTAAGACACGACAGGGCCGCAGGGGCCAAATCACCGGCATCACGCCACCGGTTCCTTCTGGTGGTGGCGGCCGCTTTCTGTGTCGTCCTGCGTCTCATCCGGCTGGAGAATCGGCTCGACCGGGCGATCGCGTTTGTGGCCAGCATTAATTACTCCAGTTCGACATTTAATCCCTGCTTGAATAGTAATACTTCCAGAGTATGCCCCATAAGGGAGGGCTACGATGCACAAAAACGCATAATTACGAGCGGGAGGTATGTGCTTTATAATAATTATATATTTAGACTGAGCAACGTGTAACTTTAATTCTTGATCTCGGATACTGTTCTTAGGTAAGAGGCCTCGGGAGATACCTTCGGGCCACGATGGCGGCGAAGGCTATGGGAGTGGGGTCATGATGGAATCGAAGCGGTCGATGCTCCTGGCGTGCACGGCCATGTCGTTGGTGTTTTCCTCGGCAGCGCTCGCTCAGCAGGCGCAACCCGTCGAGGACGAATCGGCGGCCGCCGATGAGGATTCCGCCAACCGGCGGGGCGTCACCTATCTGTCGCCGATCACCGTGGGCGGCGAGGCGGCGGGCGACGTCTATACGACCACCGCTCCGGTGAGCCACATCACCGCCGACGAGATCGAGCAGTTCGGCAACAAGAACATTGACGACGTCATCCGCACCACGCCGGGCGCGGCGACGCGCGACAACGTGCAGAATCCCGGCGTCGCGGTGAATATCCGCGGCATGGAAGGCTCAGGCCGCGTCAACATGATGGTCGACGGGGTGCGGCAGAACTTCCGCTTCACCGGCCATGAAGCCCAGGGCTTCGTCTATGTTGATCCGGCCTTCCTCGCCGGCATCGATATCAGCCGCGGCTATGTTTCCGGCGTCGGCGGCGGCAATGCGCTGATGGGGTCGGCCAATTTCCGCACCTTCGACATCGACGACCTGATCCATGGCGGCAAGAGCTACGGCGGCATTGCTTCCGTTACCTACGGTACCAACCATGCCGGCTGGTCGGAATCGGCGATCGGCGCCTTCCGCTTCAACGACGCGTTCGCCGTGCTCGGCGGCATCAGCAAGCGCGATCCTGGGAACTACGAGAACGGCAGCGGCCAGGTCGTCGACTTCACCGAGCAGGACCAGATCGCCGGCCTCTTCAAGATGGAGTTCACCCCCAGCCCGGAGCACCACCTGCGGCTGGGAGCCAATCTCTATAACAACGACTTCATGGCGAATTCGTACTATCAGACGATCTATTCGCGGATATATACGGCGAACTACGCCTATACGCCGGATAACTCCCTGATCGATCTGCGCATCAACGGCTATTACAGCAGCCTGCGGATGCTCTACGACCGGCCGGCGACGACCGGCTCGGCCGCCGGGCGCGACATCCGGGATGTCGGCACCGGCTTCGACATCAGCAACACGTCGCGTTTCTCGCTGGGCGATGTCGCCGTCAGGATGAACTACGGGTTCGAGTATTTCGCCGACGACTACGATGTCGTCAACAGCACCCTGGTGCCGGACCGCGGCGTCAACGGCCCGGGCAACAGCGCCAATTACAGCATCTTCGCGTCGAACCAGTTCACCTATGGCATCGCCGATCTGACGCTCGGGCTGCGCTACGATCACTCCAGCCTGAGCGGCGAGGGCTCGATCTCGGCCGCCAATCCCTACGGCATGCCGGCCGGGCCGTTCACGGTCGATCGGTCCGACGGCCAGTTCAATCCCAGCGTGACGCTGGCGCTGAACCCGACGCCCTGGTTCCAGCCCTATGTCACCTACGCCCACACGTCGCGACCGCCGACAATCAACGAGGTCTTCATCGGCGGCCAGCATCCGGGCATGGGTCCGCCCCAGTTCTTCTTCCCCAATCCCTTCCTGAAGCCGGAAAAGTCGCGCGGCTGGGAAGTGGGCGCCAACTTCAACTTCGACGATCTGGCGATGGCCGGCGACCGTCTCGGCGTGAAGGCGAACTACTTCCACAACCGGATCGAAGACTACATCGTCGCCAATTTCGACGGCGGGACGCATTTCGACAATGTGCCCGGTACGTCGACGGTGCAGGGACTGGAGCTGCAGGCGGCCTATGATTCGGGCCGGTATTTCGGGAGCCTCGCCTATACCTACACGCATTCGGACCTGCCCTCGCAGGTCAACGGCTTCGGCGCACAGAGCTACCTGCCGGAGCATATGTTCACCGCGACGCTTGGCGCCCGGTTCTTCGAGCAGAGGCTGACGCTTGGCGCCCGCGCCTATGTCGTCAGCGAGAGCTATATCGGCGAGATCAATGTCGCGCCCGGCGATTCGCCCTACGAACCCGGCTACGGCCTTGTCGATCTGTTCGCCAATTACAGGTTCGACAACGGGCTGGAGCTCTCCGCCAATGTCTCGAACCTGTTCAATAAGTCCTACTCGCCGGCGCTCAGCACGGCGCCGGGGGGCAACCCCATCGACACGGGGCGCGGCCGGACGATCTTCCTGACGGCCAAGGCGCGGTTCTGACGGAGTGACAATCGAGGTCTCCCGGAACCGATCTTCCGGGAGACCTTCGTCGCGCCTGCCGGCCTGAGACCGGAACTGGCAGCGCAGGAGGGGCGGCCGAGGCTGCTGCCCACCACAGCATAGAGACAGGATATATGGCGTTCAGCGCGCAGTTGAGCATCCCGACCCTTTCGGCCAATCGCTATGTCGACGCGCTTTGCGAAGAGTTGGCGACGATGGAGATCGAGGCGGTTCGCGACGCCGGCGGCGCCCGCATCGAGCTGCCGCGCGAGCTTGGCACGGCGAGGATCGAGGCGGACGACCAGAGCCTGCGGGTTCATGCCCAGGCGGCGAGCGAGCGCGGCATCTCGGCGCTGAAGTTCATCCTCGGCCTGCGAATCGAGAAGGTCGCCGAGGCGGAAAAGCCGGAACTTGTCTGGACCGGCTACGGCGCCGACTTCACGGTGCTGCCGAGCCTGCGAGAGATCGCGGTGGCCCGCGTCGCTGACCTGACGCCGCATATGCGCCGCATCACCTTCACGGGCCACGACATGGGCCGTTTCCATGGCGAGGAGATCCATGTCCGGCTTCTCTTCCCGCCGGCAGGGCTGGAGCGCCCGGAATGGCCGAAGCCCGGCAAGAACGGCCGCCCGGCCTGGCCTCCGGAGGAACGGCGGCCGGCGACGCGGGTCTACACGATCCGCGACTACGACAAGGAACGCGGCACGATCGATATCGACTTCGTCCTGCATGGCGACCACGGCATCGCCGGAAAGTGGGCGCTGGCGGCGGCGCGGGGTCAGATGATCGGCATGATGGGGCCTGGCGGCGGCGAGCCGGAGCCGGCGGCATGGAGTCTCTTTGCCGGCGACGAGGCGGCGATCCCCGCCATTGCCCGACGCCTGCGGGCGTTGCCGCCGCAGGCGCGCGGCGTCGTCCTGATCGAGGTCGCCGACAGTGGCGAGCAGCAACAGCTTGCGGCGCCGGTCGGCATGACGGTGACATGGCTGCATCGGAACGGCGCCGAGGCCGGGCGGAATACGCTGTTGCTCGATGCCGTCCGCGCGGTGCCGATCCCGGAAAACCGGGACGACTGCCTGTTCTGGCTGGGAGCCGAAGCGGCGACGGCCCGCGCTGTCCGCACCCTGTGGCGCGACGAGCTGCAACTGCCGCGCAAGGCGATCCACGCCCTGGCCTACTGGCGCCACGACCTGACGGAAGATGAGGACTAGCCGCACCCGACGCGCCGTAGAGTGGGCAAGCGCGCAGCGTTTGCCTGCGCGGTCATGCGCCGGACGATGACGGACGTTTCGTCAGTGACAGCGTGGGCAAGGCTTCGCCATGCCCACCCTACGGCGTGTTGTCCGCCCGCTTGCGGTCGGAATGGCCGAGGCTGCGGTCCGGCGCCACCTGATCGCGGACGCGCTGCTTCAGCTCGGTGATCTCGGGGAAGCGGCCTTCCTCCTTGCGCGACCATACGACCGTGTTCCCCGCCGTGACGATGAAGACGCCGCCGGTGCCGGGAACCAGCGTCACGCCGCCGATTTCCTCTTCGAAGGTGGTCAGGAGTTCTTGCGCCATCCAGGCGGCGCGCAGCAGCCAGCGGCATTGGCGGCAGTACTGGATTTCGATGCGGGGCAGGTCGGTCGCTGGCAAGTCGGTCATGGCTGTCTTCCGGATCGGCGGGGAGCGGCCACTGTGGCGCGGCCGGCGTGAACGCGCTAGCGTCGCGGTCCTCTCTTGAGGATCGGACAATGCGACGGCAGGAGAAGGGCGCGGCGATCATCGACCTTCCGGCGGCGAGCAATAGCGGCCGCAACGAGGGCACGCGGCTCAATGTCGACTGGTTCGACAACGCCCAGGTCAACACCAGCGCCGCCGAGCGCCGCGCCGCGACGCTGACGGCGCGCCGTACCGTCAAGAAGGAATACCAGGCGGCCTGGCTGGTGAAGGCCATCACCGTCATGGACCTGACGACGCTGGCCGGCGACGACACGCCCGGCCGCGTCCATCGCCTCGCCATGAAGGCGCGCCGGCCGCTGCGCGACGACCTCGTCGCGGCGCTCGGCCTCGAAGCGGAGCCGCCGACCGTCGGCGCCGTCTGCGTCTACCCGACGATGGTGGCGCCGGCAGTGAAAGCGCTGGCCGGCTCCGGCATTCCGGTGGCCTCGGTGGCGACCGGCTTTCCCGCCGGGCTGACGCCGCTGCCGCAGCGGCTCGACGAAATCCGCTATGCCGTCGGCGAGGGGGCGGACGAGATCGACATCGTCATCACCCGCGCCCATGTCCTGACACAGGACTGGACGGCGCTCTATGACGAGGTGGTGGCGATGCGCGAGGCCTGCGGGCCGGCGCATCTCAAGGCGATCCTCGGCACCGGCGACCTGCGCACCCTCCGCAATGTCTACAAGGCGAGCATGGTCGCCATGCAGGCGGGGGCCGACTTCATCAAGACCTCGACCGGCAAGGAAGACGTCAACGCGACGCTGCCGGTCAGCCTCGTGATGGTGCGGGCTCTGCGCGACTATGGCGCACTGACCGGCTGGCGCGTCGGCTTCAAGCCGGCCGGCGGCGTGCGCACCGCCAAGGATGCGCTCGCCTGGCTGATCCTGATGAAGGAAGAGCTCGGCAATCCCTGGCTGGAGCCCGGGCTGTTCCGCATCGGCGCCAGCTCGCTGCTGGCCGATATCGAGCGCCAGCTCGAACACTACGTCACCGGCCGCTATTCCTCCTTCGATCGGCACGCGCTCGCATGAACGAGATCCGCGACATCCTCCGCAGCATGGATTACGGCCCGGCGCCGGAGGGCAGCGAGCACGTCGCCGCCTGGCTGAAGGCGCATGAGGACGGTTTCGGCCATTTCATCGGCGGCCGCTGGGTGAAGCCGGCGGACGGCGCCACTTTCGACGTCGACAATCCGGCCAACGGCCGCCGCCTAGCGCGGGTGGCACAGGGCAGCGCCGCCGATGTCGACAGGGCGGTGAAGGCGGCGCGCAAGGCGCAGAGGGCCTGGGCGGCGCTGCCCGGCCATGCCCGTGCCCGCTACCTCTATGCCATCGCCCGGCACATCCAGAAGCGCGAACGCTTCCTGTCGGTGCTGGAGGCGATGGACAACGGCAAGCCGATCCGCGAGACGCGCGACATCGACGTGCCGCTGGTGGCGCGCCACTTCTATCACCATGCCGGCTGGGCCGAGCTGGTCGAGAGCGAGTTCCCGAATCATGTCGCGGCGGGCGTCTGCGGACAGATCATCCCGTGGAACTTTCCGCTGCTGATGCTCGCCTGGAAGATCGCCCCGGCGCTGGCCGCCGGGAATACGGTGGTGCTGAAGCCGGCGGAATTCACGCCGCTGACGGCGCTTGCATTCGCCGAAATCTGCGCCGAGATCGGCCTGCCGGCCGGAATCGTCAATATCGTCACCGGCGACGGCACCACCGGCGCGGCGCTTGTCGCGCATGAGGGTGTCGACAAGATCGCCTTTACCGGCTCGACCGAGGTCGGCCGCATCATCCGGCAGGCGACCGCCGGCTCGGGCAAGAAGCTGTCGCTGGAGCTCGGCGGCAAGTCGCCCTTCGTGGTGTTCGACGACGCCGACCTCGACGGCGCCGTCGAAGGCGTCGTCGACGCCATCTGGTTCAACCAGGGACAGGTCTGTTGCGCCGGCTCCCGCCTTCTGGTGCAGGAGGGTGTCGCCGAGCGCTTCTATGCCAAATTGCGCCAGCGCATGGAGACCCTGCGCGTCGGCGATCCGCTCGACAAATCCATCGATATGGGCGCCATCGTCGCGCCGGTGCAGTTAGAGCGCATTCGCAGCCTCGTCGCCCAAGGGCAGGCGGAAGGCGCGACGCTGTGGCAGCCGGCGGCGGCGCTGCCGGCGGAGGGTTGCTTCTTCCCGCCGAGCCTCCTCACCGGCGTCGAGCCGGCCTCGACGGTCGCCGAGGTCGAGATCTTCGGGCCGGTGGCGGTGGCGATGACCTTCCGCACCCCGGACGAAGCGGTGGCGCTCGCCAACAACACCCGCTACGGCCTCGCCGCGTCGATCTGGTCGGAGAACATCAACCTGGCGCTGGAGATCGCGGCGCGGGTCAAGGCCGGCGTGGTGTGGATCAACGCGACCAACCTCTTCGACGCCGGTGCCGGCTTCGGCGGCTATCGCGAAAGCGGCTTCGGCCGGGAGGGCGGACGCGAGGGCCTCGCCGAATATCTCGTCCCGGCGTGGGAGAAGGCGGGCCGCGACTACGCCGGCAAGACGGCCGCGAAGCTGTCGGCCCTGCCGGTGGCGTCGGAGACCGCGGCCGGCGACCTGCCGGGCATCGACCGCACTGCCAAGATGTATATCGGCGGCAGGCAGGCGCGGCCGGATTCCGGCTACAGCGCCACCATCCTGTCGCCGAAGGGCCGGCCGGTCGGGCAGGTCGGCATCGGCAACCGCAAGGACATCCGCAACGCCGTCGAGGCGGCGGCCAAGGCGTCCGCCTGGGGCGCCGCGACGGCGCATAGCCGGGCGCAGGTGCTCTATTACGTCGCCGAGAATCTCGCCGCCCGCGCTGCCGAGTTCGAGGCGCGCCTCGTCGCGATGACCGGCGCCAGCGCCAGGGTCGCCGCCGACGAGGTCGCGGCGGCGATCCGGCGGACCTTCTTCTACGCCGCCTGGGCGGACAAATATGACGGCGCCGTCCATGCGACGCGCTCGCGGCATGTGACGCTGGCGATGAACGAGCCGTGGGGCGTCATAGGCATCGCCTGTCCGGACGAGGCGCCGCTGCTCGGCTTCGTGTCGCTGGTGCTGCCGGCACTGGCGATGGGCAATCGCGTCGTCGCGGTGCCGTCGCAGACTGCGCCGCTGGCGGCCACTGACCTCTATCAGGTGCTCGACACCAGCGACGTGCCGGGCGGCGTGGTCAACATCGTCACCGGCGAGCGCGACGGTCTCGCCAGGGTGCTGGCCGAGCATGATGGCGTCGATGCGCTCTGGTATGTCGGGCCGGCGGCGGGGGGCGCAATGGTCGAGAAGGCCTCGGCGGGCAACCTCAAGGCCACCTGGACCAACCAGGGCAGGGCGCGTGACTGGTTCGACGATCGGCAGGCGCAGGGCCGTGAGTACCTGCGCCGCGCCACTCAGGTGAAGAACATCTGGGTGCCCTACGGTGAATAGGCGCGGCGCAGCAACTTCCGCGACGGCGGCGCTTGAAACCGCTGCCCGCTTGTGGCTAACAATGCGCCGCGCCGGCAAGGCGCACCGGACTGGAATGCCGCTTTAGCTCAGCTGGTAGAGCACATCATTCGTAATGATGGGGTCGCGTGTTCGAATCACGCAAGCGGCACCACTCCCTTCTTTCCCTTGTCCTCTGCAAGGACTAGCTTGATCGCGGCTGTAGGTCGGGGCAGCGCAGATGGGCGACCGGGAAGACCTGCCGGAACGGCGCGAGCTGGTGATCGAGCTCGTCGAGGGCGTTCGCGCCACGACGCTGAACGATTTCATTGCCCTCGTCGAGCCGGAGCGATGGCGCAGCCTGATGACTGCGACGCCCGGCATCACCTTCAGGTCGGCCTTTCCGAGTACAGAGCTAGGGCTTCTCGACGCGATGCGGGAGCGTGTGCGCGCCGTCGACCCGACCTATGACGGGCCGAGTCTGGCGAGCTTCGTCGTCCTCCGCTTTCCCGCCGACCCGGTCGCCGAAGCGCGCGACGAGGCATTGCGGACCGCAATCCACCACCTTGCCGCCGTCAACATGGCCTATTTTGCCTCGACGAAGGCGCTGCGGCGCTTCCGTCGCGGCGCCCAGGGCGCAGTGGACGGCTATGACTCGCTGCGTCTTCGCCAGCCTTATCTCGATGCGGCGCCGACCGCTGAAGATCCCGATGGCGGCATCGACGCACGGTTTGCCTGGTCGGTCGCCGGCGGCACCGGTGACGGCGTCACCGTCTGCGATGTCGAGCGCGGCTGGGTTCTACAACATGAGGCGCTCGCCGCGCAGCATATCGCGCTATGCGGCCACAACCAGACCAGCTTCGGCCACGGTACGGCGGTGCTCGGCATCCTGTGCGGCGGCGGCATTCCTGGCTGCGATCCGCAACGCCTGCCGGCGCGGCCACAGAACCATGCCAAGCTGATCGGCATCGTGCCCTGTGCCCGCGCCGTGGCAATGTCGGTCTACCAGCAGAGCGGCGCCTGGAATGTCGGCGACGCGATCGCGAAGATCGGCGGCGCCAATCCGCAGGGGCTGACGGCCGGCGATATCGTCATCATCGAGGACAACATGACGAAGCTCGGCGTCGCCGGCCCGGTCGAGTCCGACCCGCATGTCTTCCATGCCATCAGGCAACTGGTTCTCGACCGCGGCGTCGTCGTCGTGGCGAGCGCCGGTAATGGTGACTGGTCGCTCGATGACGCGCTTTTCGCCTGGCCGCCCTGCAAGACGCATCCGGAGCGGCATCCGTTCGACGTCGATCACCCGGGATTTGTCGATTCCGGTTCGATCCTGGTCGGCGCGGCAACGCTGAACCGGCTGCGCGACGGCGACACGAATTTCGGCCGGCGGGTGAACTGCTTCGCGCGCGGGACGTCGATCGCGACGTGCGGCGATGGCGAAAGCTCGACGAGCACGACCGTCTACATCGACAATTTCGGCGACACGTCCGGCGCCACGGCGATCGTCGGCGGCGCGGCTGCGGCGTTGCAAGGCATGTTGCAGGCGGCCGGCCGGCCACGGCTTGGCAGTTCGCAGATGCGGTCGATGCTGTCCGATCCCCGATTCGCCACGCCGGCGGCCGACATCGCGCCGTGGATCGGCGTGATGCCGGATCTGCGCAGACTGGCGATCGGGCTGGGCCTGGCCGGCGTCGCGGCCTAGGCTTTGCCTCTAGCCCCAAGGCGGGCCATTGAGCGCGCCGAGCGCCGTCGCCAGCTTGTCGAGTTTGTCCCACGCCGACGAGTTATTCTGGTCCGGGTTGCGGAGCCTGATAAGGCTGTCGGCAACGACGCCGCGACGCGGGTCGTCATTGGCGAAAATTCCGGCCTCGGCCAATTCGGCGAGAATAACATTGCGGTCGGTATTGTGGCCGGTGATCTTCTTGCGGAAGTCATCGTCGGTCATGATGTAGCTGTACAGCTTGTCGGCGTTGAGGCGGAAAGCCTTGTAGATGTCGAAGTCATCGGGCATCGGATTGTATCCCTGGTTGAGGCCATTGGTCAGGACTTCGACCCGGCGATAGCCGGATCATCGGGCACGAAGGCCACGATCTCGCGAAGAAGCTGAAGACGCTCGCCGAGCGCCCGGCGCCGGACGCCGAGCCAGTGCCGCGCGGCCTCGGCGGGCGCGTCTTCTTCAAGGTTGTTCAGCGCCGCGGTGAGCCAGTCGGACGCCCAGGCGAGCCCGACGCGGCGGTACCACGCGCCGAACGGCTCCCCCGACAGGCGCTGGCGGCCGAACTCCGACAGGAACCGCGTGCGGATGCCGTTCTGCAGGTCGAGCTGCCAGCCGAGGACGTCGTTGGCCATCTGGCAGAAGGCGCCGAGGCGGTCGACGAAGGCAGCCCAGCGCGGCATGTCGGCCGCCGCGCCGCGTCGGTGCAGCACGGCCGCGACGGGAATGCGGGCGGCGCTGAATTTCCGCGACGATAGCGCCGCGAAGGCGCCGGCTGTGACATCTGCGAGCTGCGCGTCGCCGGCCGAGGCGTTCGCTTGCTCGTCCCAGGCGCCGTGGAACAGCGGCCAGAACGCGTCATCCGGCGCAAAGAGGCGCTGGTAGGCTGCCTGGAAACGGCTGTGGAAGAAGCCGCAGGCGGGAAGGAGGCGGCGGCGCTCATCCGGCCTGTCGCCGTCGGCGACGTCGTCGATCAGGCGGATGAAGCAGAAGCCGTTGAGGGTCGCATAGGCAAGATCGGCATGCAGCGCCTCGTCCGGGGCCTCGCCATCGGCCCAGAAGGGCAAAGGGAGCGCCGGGAAGCCGTCGCCGACAAGACCTGTCTCGGCAAAGGCGGCGACATTGCCGCCCAGCCAGCGTCGCAGGGCAGGCGCCACGCTGGGCAGGGCGGTGCCAAGATCGGCATCGAAGCGCGCCGCGGCCGTCGCGACGATGGCGCGCATGCCTGCCGCGTCCGTCATGCCGCCACCGCGGTGACGCCGGGCATGAACAGCGGCAGCCCCGGCGCGGCGCCTTTGCCGGGAATATGCCGGTCAAGCAAGGCCAGCTCCGCCATGGCGGCGTCCGCTTCGTAGGGCATGCCGAGTGCGCCTGCCCGCTGGCGACTGCGCTGCAGCAGGCGCCGGGCGCGCGACCGATGCCCGCGCAGCGCTTCCGTAGCTCCGGCGCAGAGCAGCATCGCCGGTGCCGCGATGGCGTGGACCCTGGCTTCGCGGCGGAGGATGTGGCCGGCCGCGTCGGCGCCGGCCGGCGCCGCAGGCGCGCTCTGCCAGAGATTGAGAAAGACCCGCGCCACGAGGAAGGCCGACCAGTAGTTGAAGGGGAAGTTCGGGCCCTTCATGGCGGCCATGATGTCGAGTGCCTGAAGGGCGAGCCGGGCGGCGCCGTCGCTGTCGCCGTCCTGGAGCGCAAGGGTTGCGGCGAGCGCCAGCATGTCCTGGCGAGTCGCCTGCTCTTCCGCCTGCAGGCCACGCTCCAGCTCCAGCCGGAGGCGGTAGACGCTTGCGGCCACTTCCGGCCAGTCGCCGCTATGCGCGAAGTAGAAGCCGCGCTCGCGCCAGGCCGAGACGAGGCAGCGCTGGTCCTTGTCGCGCGCCGCCGACATCTGCATGGTGGTCACGCCGGAAATGGCCGCCGGCCAGTCGCCGCGGCAGGCGGCGATGCCGGCCATGTTCTCCACGGCGTCGCGCCAGCGTCGCCGGTCGCCGATGGTCTCGGCCACGGTCGCAGCCTGCCGCAGCAGCGTGTCGGCGCGATCCCAGGCACCGATGCCGAGGAGCGACAGCGCGACGACGACCGAAACCCAGACCGTTGCGGCCGGATCGTCGAGCTTGTCGAGCGTGCGGAGAGACAGGCGGCGATAGCTTTCCGCGATCCTGTTGAGCGGTACCAGGCTGGCGATGCCGGCGACGGTGGCATAGCCGCGGGCAAGCTCGGGCGACGGGCCGAGCCGTTCAGCGAGGTTGAGGGTACGCAGCGCCGCGGCAATGGCGGGCAAGCCGTCGCCCATGAAGAAGTAGGTCTCGACAAGATCTTCTAGGGATTGGCAAGCCTCGCCCAGCCGCGCCCGGTCATCGGCTGGAGCGACGTCCGGCGACAGCAGGCGCAGTTGCGCCTGCCGACCGAGGCCGCAGATGATGCCGCGGATCACCGCGGCCGGGCGGGAAGAGGCGGGAAAGCCGAGGCGGGTCAGCCCCTCCTCGCCGTGACGGCGTGTTCCGGCATAGCGCGACAGCCGCATTTCGGCGCGCGCCAGCGCCAGCCGGTAGAGGGCCGGGCGGGGATCGCCGGCGTCCACCGGCTGGTGATCGAGAAGGTCGATCGCCTTTCCCAGCAGCGTCGCCGCCTCCAGGTTGGCATAGGCGTGCAGGGCCTTCGTGCCGGCCCGGCCGAAGTAGAAGATCGCTCGCGGCGCGTCGCCGGCCTCGCCGAAATGATGCGCCAGCAAAGCATCGATGATACCGGCTCGGCCGCGCTCGCTGCGGTCGAGCCGGTCGGCGATCGCCTGGTGCAGCCGGCGCCGTTCGGCAAAGGACGTGGCGTGATAGGTGACGTCGCGCAGCACGGCGTGCAGGAAGGCGTAATCACCTGCATCGTCCAGCGGCGTGATGAAGCCGCGCTCGGCCAGCTGCCGCATGTCCGCCGCGGCGATGCCGGCGCCGCCCTGCAGGGCAGCCAGTGTCGCCTCGTCGAAGGTAGGACCGATGACGCTGGCGGCCCGCAACAGGGTCTGCTGGTCGACCGGCAGGCGGTCCAGCCGGGCGAGGACGACGCCTTCGAGCGTCGACGGCAGGCCGCGGCTGCGCAGCGCCTCGTCGAGCGCCGCCCCGGCCAGCGCCGCCGAGGTAGCGATGCCGGCGCGTCCGCCGGTCACGGCGACGATGCCGGTTTCGCCGAGCACGCGCGCCATCTCGCGGACGAAGAAAGGGTTGCCGCCGGTCCGCTGATGAACCAGTTCGGCGATATCGTCGTCGGCGTGGTCGGCATGGAGCATGCGGGCGAGCACGCCGGCGCAGGCATCACGATCAAGGCCGGCGAGGTCGAGAGACATCGCACGCCGCGCCTCTCTGAGACGCTGGGCCGGAGGCGACGGCTGGTCCAGGGGGCGCGTGGTGACGATGACGAGGAGAGGCAGCCGGGCCTCGACGAGCCGCTCGAGCAGCGCCCAGGAGCTGGAATCAAGCCAGTGCGCATCCTCCAGCACGACGAGGGCGGGGCCGGCTGCCGCCGTCACATGGCCCAGCGCCGCTGCCAGGAGAGCATGGGCGCGTTCGGCGCGCGCTTCGCCGCCGGGACCGATGCCGCCGCTCGGCGCCAGGCCAAGGGGGGCTGCGAGAAGCGCCGTCTCCTCGGCCGTCATTTCCGCCGCACCGGGCCATCCTTCCAGGGAGTCGGCATGGCGGGGCAGGCCGAGCAGGTCACGAAGGATGCCCTGCCAGGCGTGGTAGGGCGTGCTCATTTCGACTTCGTCGGCGGCGCCCGTGGCGACCGTGAGACCCAGGCTCCCGGCTTCGGCTGCGGCATAGGCGGCCAGCGCCGACTTGCCGATGCCCGGCTCGCCGGCAAGGGTGAAGAACCCGCCCTGGCCGCCCTTCAGGTCGGTGATGGCGGTCGATAGCGCCGCCATCTCGCGCTCGCGACCGGCGAGGGCCGTCTCGCTGCCGCGCAATGCGGTGCGGATGGGGACGCTGTACGGGGCAAAGGCGGCGACCGGTCCCGCCTTTCCCTTCAGATTCAGGGGCGGCAGGCTATGCGCCGCGATGCTGAACCGTTCGCGCGCCGCCTCCAGCGTCGCGGCGTCGCAGAGGAGTCCCTGCCGGGCCTCGGCAAGGCGCGAGGCAAGGTTGATCGCCGGGCCGACGATGGCGAACTGGCGATGCCGGTCGCCGCCGTAGACGCAGCAGAAGATGCGCCCGGTGGCGGCGCCAAGCGACGGCTGCAGGCCAAGACCGTGGAGGCGCAGTTCCGCGGCCAGCCCGGCCCGGACGGCACGCGCCGCATCGTCCTCGTGCATCTGCGGCGGCAGGCCGAAGACGGCGATGATGCTGGCGCCCTTCTCGTCGGCGACGACCTGGTAAAGCGCGCCGTCATGGCGGGCGCAGATATCCTGCATTGCCGCGACGGCCGACTGGAAGCGCTCCGCGCCTGTCGAGGCGAAGCGGGCGAAGAGAACGCTGACGGTGCGGAATTCGGCATAGGCGCCGATCGGCAGGCCGCGGTCGAAGCGGGCACGCAGCATGGCGGGAAGGAGCGGGCGCAGCTGCTCCGCCGGCAGGCCGGGCGCCGGCGCGGCGCCCGCCGCAAGGGGCGCCGGGCTGTCGGCAAGAGCGACGAGTTTTGCCGCGCCGCCCTCGAGCGGCGCTAGGCGGGCGCTGGCGGCGACATGCGCTGCGGCGCCGGGATCCAGCACGACATCGCCGGCTCCGGCGAGCCGGTCGATGACTGCGATCGCCGCTACTGCCGGGCCGGTGAGAATGCCGTGCCACGCGCCGGCGCTGCCGAGCTCCAAGTGGTCGACCTGGCCGAGGGCGATGGAGGCCCGCAGGCGCTGCGCCTCGGGCGCTGCCGCGGCCTGCCGCTGGACGGCACGTGCGGCCAGGGCGGCGCTGATCACTGCCTGGCGCGCCGACAGGCCCGGCGTGACGAACCACACTGCCCACACCGCGTCGCCGGCGATCATCGACACTTCGCCGCCATGCATGCCGGCAATTTCGATGACGGCGCCGGCGTAGCGATTGACCAGCGCCGCCATGTCTTCGGTGCCGGCAGCGCCGAGTGCCGCGAGGCGATCGGTGGTGGCGGTGAAGCCGACCATGTCGACATAGAGGATCGCCGCCGCCCGCGCCTCGCCGCGCAGCGCGTCGTCCGAGCCGGCCGCCAGCAGGCGGCGCCGGAACGGTGGCACGAAGCTCAGCAATTCGCGGTCGTCGGGGCGCGCAGAGACGCCGTCGAGACCTGTTCCTGCCATGCGAGTCCCCCCCGGGCTCGGCGCGACCTGCGGCCGTTTGCTGTTCAGTCGGCTCCGGCGATTGCGGCGAGGTCGGCTCGCCGTTCGACGACGATCCAGCCGTCGGCAAGGCCGACGATGCCGCGCTTCTGCCAGGCGCGCAGCTCGCGGTTCACTGCCTCCCTGGTGCCGCTGATCATGCGGGCGAGCTCGCCCTGCGACAGCGACAGACGCGCCCTGCCGGCTCCGTGCGGCGGAAGGCGCTTCAGGATCACCTTGGCCAGCCGGGCACCCAGATCGTAGAAGGCGATGTCCGACATGCGCTCGTCCGAGATGCGCAGCTTGGCGCAGACCAGTTCCAGCATGCGCAGGCAGAGCTCGGGATGGCGCTTCAGGAACTGCAGGGCGTGGCGCCTTTCGATCACCAGCAGCTCGACTTTGGTGAGGGCCGCGGCATCGGCGGAACGTCCGCGGCCGTCCAGGAGCGCGATCTCGCCGAAGACTTCGCCGGCCGGCATGTCGGCGAGGATGATGTCCTTCCCGGTGACGGTGGGCAGCGAGATGCGCACCGTGCCCAGCAGGATCGCCATCATGCTGTCGCCGGGCGACGCAACATGGAAGATCGGCTCGCCGGCGGCGTATTTCCGGCGATGGGCATGCGCCAGGAGCTCCAGGCGGTCGGCCGTGCCGAGCGACTGGAACAGCGCGCAGCGGTCGAGAATGCTGGCCGGGTAGCTGATTGCAGCGTCGATCATGGCGAAACCCCTCCCGCCGTGTCCTTTGCTACTGCGACAGTCGCTGCGGCTGTGGTCGCCGTCACAGCCTCGTCGTTACCCGCTCCATGCCGTCGAACGGTAGCACAACTCCTTGCTCAAGCCATAGCTTCCAAGTCCAGACTGGAGTCGTCAGGCGTCTTGCAGAAGTATAGGGACGCAGAAATGCTGTCGCCGCACGGCGAAAGAGAGAGCGGTGCAACGCGCTTCATCGTTGCACCGCTCTATCCGAGGTCAGGTGGGAGGCGATGACCCCGGGATTGGGGCCGAGGCCGTATCAGTTGGCGAGGCCGAATTCGTGCGGATCGAGCCCGAGATAGGGCGCGGCCTTGCCCTTGCCGGAGGCGCCGGTGGTCAGCGGCGCCGCGCGGCGGGGCGCCGTCTCCCTGTCGATCGCCGCGGTCTGCCCGGGAGCGGCTGCCGAGACGCCGCAACCCTCGGCGTTCCAGGCATTGATCCGGTCGCAATAGCCGTTAGCGACGTACATCTGCAGCTCCCAGGCGGAAGGCCGCACCGGCACGTCCTTCGGAGCGAATTCATCAAAGGCGAAGCTGGCATTCGAGCCCAAGGCCACCAGGGCGGCGAAGGCAGTCGCAGCGATTGCACGAGTATTCATTGTCCATCTCCTTGTTTTACCCCCGGCCTGTCGCCGGGCTGGTGAGATGGACAATGGCGTAATGGGTGCACTCCCGGATGTGATGCTCGTCACACCCGGAAATGCACTTTTGAAAAATGGCGGAGCTACGCTGATTTGGATCAGGCGATGGCCCGGATGCCGTTCTGTACGCTGGTCGACAAGCTGTCGACGAACCGGCCCAGCAGCGCATTGAACGCCTCCGCGGCGTCCCGGAACGGCATGTGGCCGACACCGGCCATGACATGGGCCTTGCCTTCCCAGAGCGCGGGAAGCTTGAGGCTGTCGATATAGGCGAGATTGGCGAAGGGCTCGTGCTCGCCATTGACGATGGCAAGCGGCACCGTCATCCCCTCGGCGATGGCGCGCTGATTCGAGGCCTGGCCTGCGAAAAGGTTGGCGAAGAGAATCTCGCGCGCCTGCGGATCGGTGCGGTCGAGCGCCTCGCGCAGGAAGGGCGCAACGACATCGCCGCAGGCGGCATGGGCAAAGCGGGCCTTCTCGTCTTCCGTCAGGTCGGCCTTGCCGGCCAGCAGCAGATCGGGATCGGTGGAAAAGCCGGCCTGGATGGACGCGGCATCCTGGGCGACCGGCGGCGCGCCGGTGATCATCAGCCCGGCAAGCCCCGGCCAGCGCGGCACGAGCTCCAGGCCGACATGGCCGCCGAGCGCGCGCTCGACGCCGAGCGCCTGCAGCACTTCCATCGCCATCTCCGCATAGGCGGGCATGGAATAGCTGCGCCGCGGATCGAAGGCATTGCTGGACGCACCGTGGCCCGGAAGGTCGATGGCGATCATCCGGTAGACCGAGGCGAGCGGGCTTGCCAGCTGCCGGTCGAAAGCCTCCTTGCAGAACGAATTTCCATGCAGCAGAAGAATCGGCAGGCCGGAACCCGAAGTCTCGTACACGGCGATATCGGCATGCGTCGTGCGGACAATGTGGGCGCCAGAAGGCATCGATACACTCCATGGACATGGATCGGGACAGGTCTGCGGCCCCGCTTATACGTGACCGGGTGCCCTGCGGCATTCGGGAATTGCGTTGATGTTTACGGAAACAGGCCTTCGAAATGATTTAAGGATACGGGTCAAACTGTAGCGATCTGTAGAAAATAGCCGTTGTGGCGAAGCAGCGGCGTGGCAAGGTAGACTGCAGGAAAGGCAGCCGGAGCATGTATTGCGATGCCCGGTGGCTGCCCGGAGGCAACGCATTGGAAATGCAGTTCATGAAGCCCGACGAGGGCGAGACCTATGTGCTCGGCCATTCCGATCCGGAGCTGGAAAGGCTGGAGCGGCAGGCTTCGCTTTTTGCGGCCGAGACAGAGGATGTGCTGCGGCGGGCCGGCCTCGCCCCCGGAATGCGCGTCCTCGATATCGGCTGCGGCGTCGGCGACGTCTCAATGATCGCGGCGCGGATCGTCGGCCCGTCGGGGGAAACGGTGGGCATCGACCGCTCGTCCGAGGCGATCGCCATGGCCGCCCGCCGCGCCGCGGCTGCCGGTCTCGAGCAGGCGAAGTTCGCGGTCGGGGATATCCACGACGTCATCCCAGACGAACCTTATGACGCCCTGGTGGGACGGTTCATCCTGCTGCATGTGCCCGATCGCGTCGCCCTTCTCCGGAGCCTGTTCCGGCACCTGCGGGACGATGCCACGATCGCCTTCGTCGAGATGGATATCGACGCCACCGAGACGATCCCGGAACTGCCGCTGATCAGCCGCTGCGTCGGCTGGATCAGCGAGCTCTACCGGCGTGTCGGCGCCGAGCCCAATATGGGCTCGCATCTCTACGGGACATTCCGGGCGGCAGGGCTGACGCCGCGGCTGACGGGCGCGACACGTGTCGAGGGCGGGCCTGACGCCTCGGCCTACGACCTGCTGACGGAGACGCTGCGCAGCCTGGCGCCGCATCTGGAGGCGCTGGGCGTCGCCACGGCCGAGGAGATGCAGCTCGATACGCTGAAGCAGCGCCTGTGCGACGCTGCCGTCGCCGGCGACCATTGCATCGTTCTGCCGCGGCTTGTCGGCGCCTGGGCGCGCCTGCCGGCAGCGGGCTGAGCGGCAGCCCGCCGCCAATCGCGACAGCCGTCAGGCGGCGACGCGGCGCGGCTGCGGCCGCGGACGCTCGAACAGCATGCGGCGTTCGAACACGGTCGAGCGGAAGAACGGATAGCGCTCGTTCACGGCATCGCGCGCCGCCCGATAATCCAGCGACATCAGGCTGATTTGCTTGCGCAGCATCGGGTAGGGCTTGCAGTCGCGCACCAGCTCATGGCCGAAGATGCGCCGGAAGAACGGCTGGTGCTCCTGCCGCGGCGTCGCCAGGACGATGTCGGCGTTGAAATATTCGCAGGCGACCCAGCCGAGGCGGAGAGTCACGTAGGGAATTTCCGGGTAACGCCGCGCCATGGCCGGGTGGGTGACGAAGCGCGTCGGGTCGATGACCCGCTTGCCGGCGTCGATCAACGGCTGGACATAGTCCTCGAAGACCTGGTGCGCCGGCAGGTCCGGCATGCCGGGCAGGTTCACGTGCAGCCGGATCGAGCTCGCCAGCTCGCCTTCCACGTAAACGCCGAACACCCATCCATTCGGGCTCTCGTCGAATTCATCGATGAGCATGCCCGTCGGATTGGGATAGATATGTTCTTCTTTCAGATAGCCTTCATAGCGGAGGCGATAGATGGCCTCCTTCTCTTCTGGCGTGACCGCCAGGCGGTAGTCGACCTTCTCCAGAAGGTCCGACACCCGCTCCACGAAACCACCCCGAGGCGAAACTCCCAACGCAACCATAACACAGCCTCCAATGGCACTCGCCATTCTGGAGGCTAATTGTTGATTAAGATTGTCTGAAAAACAAGATAAAGTCTTATGCATTGCTTGATCGAGCGGCATTTTTTGGCCGCAACAGGCCGACCGGTCCCGTTGCGAATGCGCTACAGCGCCCGCCGGCGAGGGAAGGCGTTACCGCTTGCGATTGCAGAAAATGGGGCTTGAAGCGCCCGCGGCACGGCCGGGCGGCTGCGCCTCACGCCGGCGTCAGGCGACCTGCTCGATGCGCTGGCGGCCGGAGGCCAGGAACGGCCGCAGCTGCAGGGCGGGCACGGGCTTGCTGAAGAGGAAGCCCTGGATTTCGTCGACATAGCCGCCCGAGGTCACCAGGGCGAGTTGGTCCTCGGTCTCGACACCCTCGACCGTCACGGTCATGCCGAGCTGGTTGCTGAGCCGGGCGACGCCCTGCAGCAGCACCATCGACTTGTCGCCGGCGCGCAGGCCGCTCAGGAAGGAACGGTCGATCTTGACCTTCTGCAGCGGGAAGCTGTGCAGGTAGCTGAGGCTCGAATAGCCGGTGCCGAAATCGTCGAGCGCCAGCGTGACGCCGAGCTCGCGCAGCTGGTGCAGGGCGACGCGGGTTGACTGCAGGTCCTGCAGCAGGACGGACTCGGTGATCTCCAGCTCCAGCCGGGCCGGCGACAGGCCGGAGGCCGCCAGCGCCTGGCGGACCGATCCGAGGAGGCCGCCGCGGCGGAACTGGATCGGCGACAGATTGACGGCGACCGAGATGTGGGCCGGCCATTTCACGCATTCGAGGCAGGCCTGGCGCAGGACCCAGTTGCCGATATCGACGATCAGGCCCATTTCCTCGGCGATCGGGATGAACTCGGACGGCTGGATGTAGCCGCGCTCCGGATGGTTCCAGCGCAGCAGTGCCTCGCAGGTCGTGAAACGCTGCTGCTTGATGTTGTAGAGCGGCTGGTACCAGAGCTGGAACGCGTCGTTCTCGAGAGCGGCGCGCAGATCCATTTCAAGGCTGCGGCGGGCCTGCAGCTTGATGTCCATCTCCGCCTCGAAATAGCGCCAGGCGCCGCGGCCGTCGGATTTGGCGCGGTAGAGCGCCATGTCGGCATTCTTCAGCAGCTTGTCGGCGTCGGTGCCGTCCTCCGGCGCGATGGCGATGCCGATGCTGGCGCCGATGACCACCTGATGCCCTTCGATATCGTAAGGCTGCGACAGGCTGTGGACGATGCGCCGGGCCAGCACGCCGGCCTCCTGGGCGCCGCTGGCGGAGGCCTGCAGAACAACGAACTCGTCGCCGCCGAAGCGGCCCAGCACGTCGGTCTGGCTGGCAATGGCGCGCAGCCGGTCCGAAACGGCGCAGAGCAGCTTGTCGCCATGGGAATGGCCGAGCGTGTCATTGACCTGCTTGAACTGGTCGAGATCGACGAACAGGACGGCGCAGGGCTCGTGGTTTTCGAGCCGCGCCGCCAGCACGGCGTCCATCTGGTCGCGGAAGAAGGTGCGGTTCGGCAGGCCCGTCAGGGCGTCGTAGCGCGCCAGCTGGCGGATGCGCGCCTCGGCGCTCTTGCGCTCGGTGACGTCCTCGACGAGCAGCACCGAGCCGCCGTTCTGCATGGTCTGGAGCGTCAGGGCGAGCGACCGGCCGGCCTCCGTGACGAGGATGAGCTCCTCGTCCGAGCGGCCCGACAGGCAGGCCTCGAAATCGGCCGCGAAGCGCTCGGCGGCGCGCACCGAGATCATGCCGTGATGCGCCGATTCCAGCAGCAATTCGCGGAAGGTCGAACCGATGCGCTGGCCCTCGTAGACGAGGCCGAACTGCTCGGCGAGGCGGCGGTTCCAGACGTCGAGCCGCTGCCGCTCGTCATACATGGCAAGGCCGTGCGGCATGTTGTTGAGGGCGGTGTCGAAGCGCGCCGCCAGCAGTTCGTTGTCCCGCGCCGCGATGACCGCCTCGTGCAGCGTTTCGCGCAGCTTCACCGCCGACATGCGGATGCTGAGGAACAGCGGCAGCAGGATGATGGCGACGATGACCCAGTAGACATCCCCGGCGACGATCAGCGCCAGCGACATCGGCACGCCGGCCGCGGTGATCTGCGCCACGACCAGCGCGTCGCGGGCGAAATTGCGCCCGGCAATGCCGACGATATAGGCGAGAATCGTCGAGAAGCTGAGGAGCTGGACGAAGGGATCGTCGGTGCGCACGAAGGCGATCAGGCAGAAGACGCCGAGCAGGCCGACATGCGCCGAGGCGCCGACGATATAACGCCGCTCCCAGACCCGCGCCGCCTCGACCGTGGCGACCGTCGGGCTGGCATGGGCATAGGCGCGCATCAAGAGGACGCGGGTCAGCGTCACCAGGCCGATGGCGGCGGCGCAGGCATAGAGCAGCCACTCGCCGGTGCGCACCGCCGTCAGCAGCGTCGCGACCAGAGCCGCGCTGGCGCCGAGGATCAGCGATCCGGCGCCTTCGAACAGCGAGTCGACCACCGACAGATAGATGTCGGTCGGCAGATCCTGCGCCTGGCGGGGGGAAGCAAGCGCTTTTGGCTTTGGCATTCGTCCGTAACGAAGCTGGCGCAAGGAAGGGCGCTCGGAGCATGGCGGCCCGGACGAAAGCCTAGCGGGCGAGTCTAAAGCGCCGGTTCGCGACTTGCCTAAAATTTGAGGGATCGGCGCGGTATCCTGCGCCTGTCGCGGGCCGGCGAAGTCCGCTACGGTTCGGGGCTCCAGGCTTCGCAGCGACAGGAGGATGCCCGGCCGTGATACGCGCCATTCGTGCCTTTCCCGCCGCGCAATGGTCCGGCGTGGAGACGGACAGCGTCGTCCTCGACCATGACCAGCGGCACCGCCGCCGGCTCGCCATGACGGGCCTCTCCGGCACGGAGTTCCTGCTTGACCTGCCCGACGCGGTGGCGCTGCGGGACAATGACGGGCTGCAGCTCGAGGACGGCCGCTTCATCCGCGTGCGGGCGGCGCCGGAGCCGCTGCTGGAGATCCGCGCCGCCGATCCCGCCGGGCTGGTCCGCCTCGCCTGGCATCTCGGCAACCGCCACCTGCCGACGCAGCTTGCCGGCGATTGCCTGCGCGTCCGCCACGATCATGTCATTGCCGCGATGGTTGAAGGACTGGGCGGCGCTGTCGGCGAGGTCTGGGCCCCCTTCGATCCGGAAGGCGGCGCCTATGCCGGCCACGACCACCCGCATGACAGCGGGCATCACCACGATCATTCCTGACGGCGCTGCCGGCCGGTGAAGATCGCCACCTTCAACATCAACAACGTCAATCGCCGCCTGCCGAACCTTCTGGCATGGCTCAAGGAGGCGCGGCCGGATGTCGTCTGCCTGCAGGAGCTGAAGGCGGCGGACGACAATTTCCCGGCGGCGGCCCTTGAGGAGGCGGGCTACGGCGCCGTCTGGAAGGGCCAGCCGAGCTGGAACGGCGTCGCCATTCTCGCTCGCGGCGCCGCGCCGGTGCTGACGCGTAAGGCGCTGCCCGGCGGTCCCTCCGACAAGCAGGCGCGTTATATCGAGGCCGCCGTCAACGGCATCCTCATTGCCTCGATCTACCTGCCTAACGGCAATCCGCAGCCGGGGCCGAAATTCGCCTACAAGCTCGACTGGTTCGAGCGGCTGATCGCCCATGCCGCCGAGCTCTTCGAGACAGGCCTGCCGATCGTGCTGGCCGGCGACTACAACGTTATCCCGACCGACACGGACATCTATCCGACCCGCTCCTATGACGGCAACGCGCTGCTGCAGCCGGAGACCCGCGACGCCTATCGCCGTCTTCTCGAGCAGGGATGGATGGATGCGCTCCGGCATCGCTACCCGACGGAGCGGGTCTATACGTTCTGGGACTACAAGCGCGAGCGCTGGCGGCGCGACGCCGGCCTGCGGCTCGACCATCTGCTGCTCAGTCCGAGCGTTGCCGAGCGCTTCCGGGATGCCGGCGTCGACAAGGCGGTGCGCGGGGCTCCCGATGCCAGCGATCACGCGCCGGCCTGGGTGGAGCTCGCCGGCTAGTTGCTTTCCTCGGGCGGAACCGGCAGCGGCTGAAGGTCGATCCCTTCCTCGACCAGCGCCTTGGCCTCCTGCGCCGTCGCCTCGCCATAGATGGCGCGCTGCTCCGTCTCGCCGTAATGGATGCGCCGCGCCTCTTCCGGGAAGCGGTCGCCGACATAGTCGGCATGCTCGGCGACGTGGCGATGCAGCTGGCGCAGGATGTCGGCGACGGTCTCCCGCTCCGGATCGCTCGCGACAGGCGTGATGGCTTCCGCTGGGCCGTTGTCGCCGGATTGCTGCCGTGAGGCGACGGCCGGCGCCATGATCGCCTTCGACACCTGCAGCGAGCCGCAGATCGGGCAGGCGACGGCATTTTCCTCCTGCTGCCGGTCATAGTCGGCGGCGTTGCGGAACCAGGCCTCGAACTGATGCTGGCGAATGCAGCGCAGGTCGTAGCGGATCATTCGGCCGCCTCGGGCAGGCCCGCCGGCACTGGCGCGGCAAAGGGGCGATCGTGGCGGAGCGCCGGGATACGGCTGCGGGCCGCATCGCTGGCGCCGGGATCGATAGCCGCGGTGATGAAACCCGGCTCGTCGCCCTCCGCCTCGGCCAGGATCCTCCCCCACGGATCGACGATCAGGCTGTGGCCATAGGTGTCGCGGCCGTCCTCGTGGTGGCCGCCCTGGGCCGCGGCAATGATGAAGCTGCCGGTCTCGATGGCGCGGGCGCGCAGCAGCACGTGCCAGTGCGCCATGCCGGTCTGCCGGGTGAAGGCTGCCGGCACCGCCAGGGCCGAGGCGCCCGCCTGGGCGAGAGCACGGTAGAGATGGGGAAAGCGCAGATCGTAACAGACCGTCAGCCCGAGGCGCGCCTCCGGCAGATCGGCGACAACGGCGCGGTCGCCGGCCGCATAGGTGCGCGACTCGCGCCAGCTTTCACCGCCGGCGAGGTCGACGTCGAACATATGGATCTTGTCGTAGCGGGCGGCGATGGCGCCGTCCGGAGCGAACAGGAGGGAGCGATTGGCGATCCCGCCGGCGGCTGACCGCACCGCCATCGAGCCGAGATGGAGGTGGATGCCGAGCTCCTTTGCCAGGCCGGCAAAACGCCGGATCGCCGGGTCGTCCGCCTCCGGGCGGATCGCTGCCGTCAGGCTGTCGCGGTCCCGCTCCAGGAGGGGCGTCATTTCCGGCGTCTGGACATAGCTGGCGCCCGCCTCGGCGGCACGGCGGATCAGAGCCTCGGCCTCGTCGAGGTTCCGCTCCACCGAGCGGCCGCTGCGCATCTGCACGCAGGCTGCCTGGAACACATTGCCCATGATCGTCTCCGGCGCTCCACGCGCGCCCAATCCGCTCTATCGCACTGGAAACGTGGGCTCAATCCGGGCCGCGCGCAACCCGCGCGAAAACGAGGACGTCGACCCGGGCGGCACCGGCGCGCAGCAGCGCCCGCGTTGCCGCACCGGCCGTGGAGCCGGTCGTATAGACATCGTCCACCAGCACCACCGCCCGGCCGGCGACATCGGCGGTGCGCTTCGGATGCACGCGGAAGGCGCCGCGCATATTGGCGATGCGCTCGCGGCCGCCGAGGCCCACCTGGCGGCGGGTGGCACGCACGCGCTGCAGCGCCAGCGGGCGATAGTCCCGGTCGGCTGTCCGCGCTACGATCTGGGCGAGGGCGGCGGCCTGGTTGAATTTGCGCTGCCACAGGCGGCCATGATGCAGCGGTACCGGCACGACAACCTCGGCCGCATCGAGAATGTCGCTTCCGGCGCGCGCCATCCAGGCGCCCATCCAGCGGGCGAGATCGAGGTGGTCGTGATATTTGAGGCCGTGCACGAGCTGGCGCGCCACATCGTCGAAGACGGCGACGGCGCGCATGCGGGCGAAGGGCGGCGGGCTGGCGATCGCTTCCGGCGACAGCGCACCGTCGCCGGCGTCATAGGCGAAGGGGATGGCGAGGACGTCGCAGAACGGCTGCTCGATCAGCCGGAATTTCGACCAGCAGGCGGCGCAGAGCCCGCCCTCGGAGGCGACCGGCGCGGTGCAGGCGAGGCAGTGAGGCGGCAGGGCGAAGCGGAGCAGGCCGGCACCCGCCCGACGGGCGAGGCGGGCGAATGGCGCTGTCGCAGCGGCGTCGTTCCCGGGCATGGGCCGAGCTTATCGGGCCGCAGCTGCGGCAGCGAGCCTTTTGACCCCCGGCCGGCGGCGCCACATAAGGAAGCATGACCGTCATTTTCGATCAGGCGCTGCTCGACCGGCGCCGCCGGCGTGCCGTGCGCCTCGCTACCCCCGGCGCAGATTTCCTCCTGCGGACGGCGGCCGAGGATCTCGTCGACCGGCTCGCCCTTGTGAAGCGGCGCTTCGATGTGGGCATCGACCTGGCGACGCCGACCGGCCTCCTCGCCGAAATGCTGCGGGCGACCGGCCAGGTCGAGCGGCTCTTCCGGCTCGATCGCGTCGGGCTGGCGGCCGATATCGTCGCCGATCCGGAGATCCTGCCCTTCGCCGAGAGCAGCATCGACCTAGTCGTCTCCGCCCTGGCGCTCCACTGGGTCAACGACCTTCCCGGGCTTTTTGCGCAAGTGCGGCGGGCGCTGCGCCCGGACGGTCTGTTGCTGGTCGCCCTGCCGGGCGGCGAGACGCTGACCGAGCTTCGCCTCGCGCTGACGGAAGCCGAGCTCGAGCTGCGCGGCGGTGCCGGTCTGCGCGTGGCGCCGTTCGGCGAGCTGCGCGACCTCGGGGCGCTGCTGCAGCGGGCCGGACTCGCCCTGCCGGTCGCCGATCAGGACCGGCTCGTGGTGCGCTATGACAGCGCGCTCGACCTGATGCGCGACCTGCGCGCCATGGGGGCGACCAATGTCCTTGCCGAGCGGGACCGGCGGCCCCTGTCGCGGCGCGTGCTTATGCGGGCCGCTGAGATCTATGCCGACCGTTTCGCCGACCCGGATGGCCGCGTCCGTGCCACATTCCAGATCGTGTCGCTGTCCGGCTGGGCGCCGGCGCCCGACCAGCCGCAGCCGCTGCGGCCGGGATCGGCCCGCATGCGGCTCGCCGATGCCCTTGGCGTCAGCGAAAGCAGCGCCGGCGAAAAGGCCGGTCCGTCGCGGCGCTGACCATGAGCGCCACAGTATGGAGCGAATCTGGCGGTTAAAGCGTTTCTTCGGATGGGAGGGCATCGCAAACCGACGGAGTTCGACATGCGACCGCTACTCGGCCTCGCCTTTGCCGCAGGCCTCGCAACGACCGCGCTGACAGGATCGGCGCAGGCGCAATGGACCCCGAAGACGACCGGGGCCTCAGAGGGGAGCGTCATTCTCGTCCGCGACGGTTGCGGACGGTACTGGCATCGCAATGATTGGGGCCGCTGCGTCCCCGACCGGCGGATCCGTGATCGGCGCCCTGACTATCGCCACTATCGGCGCTACTACCGGCCGCCACCGCCGCCGGTCTATTACGTGCCGCCGCGCTACTACGGCCCGGGTCCGGGCTTCTACTATCGCGGTCCGGGCTTCTCGTTCGGCTTCGGTTACTGAGCGTCCGGCTCCGGAGCGGCGGGGTTCTTCCCCGCCGCCTTCCGGTCAGCGATCGAGCAGGATGATCGGATTGACCGCGGCGCGCGGCGCGATTGAACCGGTGACGAGGTCGTCGACGCCGTAGCCGCTGGGCGATTCAACCGCCTGGGTCATCGGCAGCAGGCCGACGACGATGGCGGCAAGGCCCACCAGGGCGATCAGCAGCGGCACGAATATCAGGACGCCAAGCGAGCGTCGCTGCGGCTCGGCAGGAAGGGAGCTTGCCGGGACGATCTGTTCCATGGCCATGGCGACACCGCGGCCACGGCCGCGCTCCAACGCAGGATTCCTGCGGGGAGCATGATCAATTTATCATAAAAGATCGGTTAACGCGGCGATCAGCGGGACGTCGGCCGGCGGCATCGGATAGTCGCGCAGCCGAGCCGGATAGACCCATTTCAGCGTCTGCCCTTCCTGTGCGCTGGCGATGCCCTTCCAGCGCCGGCAGACATAGAGCGGCATCAGCAGGTGGAAGTCCTCATAGGCATGGCTGGCGAAGGTCAGCGGCGCCAGGCAGGACGCCGAGACGTCGATGCCGATCTCCTCGGCAAGCTCGCGGACCAGCGTCGCCTCGGGCGTCTCGCCGGCCTCCACCTTGCCGCCGGGGAATTCCCACAGGCCGGCCAGGGTCTTGCCCGGCGGACGCTGGCTGATGAGGATGCGCCCGTCGGCATCGACGAGGGCGGCGGCGACGACGAGCAGCAGTTTCATCGCCGGCCCGGCCGGGTCAGGACCGGTAGTCGCCGTTGATGGCGACATAGTCCTTGGTGAGGTCGCAGGTCCACACGCGATCCTCCCCGGGGCCGAGGCCGAGATCGGCGGTGATGACGATTTCCTGCCGCTTCATGTATTCCGAAGCTGCCGCTTCCGAGTAGGTGCGGTCGCGCTCCCCCTGGGAGGCGACGCGGATATTGCCGAACCAGATGGTGAGACGGTCGCGGTCCGCCGGCTCGCCGGCCTTGCCGACCGCCATCACGACGCGGCCCCAGTTGGCGTCCTCCCCAGCCGCGGCGGTCTTCACCAGCGGTGAATTGGCGATCGACATGGCAATGCGGCGCGCCGACGGCTTGGAGACGGCGCCCTTGACGCGGATCTCGATGAACTTGCGGGCGCCCTCGCCGTCACGGGCGATCAGCTGCGCCAGGTCGGTCATGACCCGGTAGAGACCGGTGCGGAACTCGGCCAGCCGCGGATCAGCGGGGTCATCGATGCGCGGCGCGCCCGGGGCCGTGCCGGTGGCGAAGAGAAGCAGCGTGTCGGAGGTCGAGGTGTCGCCGTCGACGGTGACGGCATTGAAGCTGTCCTCGACACCCGCGGCAAGCAGCGCCTGCAGGACAGGGGCGGCGATCGGCGCGTCGGTGGCGATGAAGGACAGCATGGTGGCCATGTCGGGGGCGATCATGCCGGCGCCCTTGGCGATGCCGTTGATCGTCACCTGCGCGTCGCCGAGGCGGACGGTGGCCGAGGCGCCCTTGGGGAAGGTGTCGGTGGTCATGATCGCCGACGCCGCCTCTTCCCACGGGCGGGCATCGGCGCCGGCCACTAGGTCGCCGACGACGGCGGCGAACTTCGATGGGTCCAGCGGCTCGCCGATGACGCCGGTCGAAGCGAGGAAGACCTCTTCCGGCTGGCAGCCGATGGCCTTCGCCACGTAAAGCGCCGACAGGCGCGTCGTCTCGCGGCCGCGGCGGCCGGTGAAGGCATTGGCGTTGCCGGAATTGACCATCAGCGCCCGCGCTGTCCCGCCCGCCAGGGCTTCGCGGCACCAGTCGACCGGCGCCGACGGGCATTTCGAGCGGGTGAAGACACCGGCGACGGTCGTGCCCGGATCGAACAGCATGACCAGCACGTCGCGGCGGCCCGGATATTTGATGCCGGCGGCAGCGGTGGCGAAACGGATGCCGCCGATATCGGGAAGGTCGGCGAAACGCGCGGGGGCGAGCGGCGAGAGGCTGGTCAAGACGAGCGTTCCACCGGCAGAGCGAAGATCGGGGTTGGAGGTTGTGGCTAACGGAGACTTGTGGCGGCGGCCGGCATCACGGTTTCGCGATGCCGGCCGGGAGCTTCTCGACTACGGAGCGGCGGGTGCGGCCGGCGCCGGCGTCTCGGCCGGCGGCGCGGCGGCATCCGGCGCGGCCGGGGCAGCGGCCGGCTCGTCCAGAATCTTCACGTCGGCGGCGGCGCGCAGCCGCTCGGCCTCCTGCTGGTAGGCGTCGCCGAGCATCATCTGGCGCAGCTGCGGTCCGATGACCTCGAAAGGCGGGGGCGGCTGCTGGCGCTTTTCCTCGACCTTGATGATATGCCAGCCGTAGTCGGTCTTGATGGGCGCCTCGCTGAAGGTGCCGGGCTCCATCGAGAAGGCCGCGGCCTCGAACTCCGGGACAAGCTGGCCTTTGGAGACAAAGCCTAGGTCGCCGCCCTGCTGGGCCGAGCCGGGATCGGTCGACTTCTCCTTGGCCAGCGTCGCGAAATCGGCGCCTTCCTTCAGCTGCTTGATGATGTCGTTGGCCTCGGCTTCCGATGCCACAAGGATATGGCGCGCATGCACCTGTTCCGGGGCATTCATCCGGGCGACTTCCTGATCGTAGCGGGCACGGACCATTTCGTCGGTGATCGTCGCGCCGATGTGCTGCAGCACATATTCATTACGCAGCTCGAGCTGGCGGAGATTTTCCATCCGCTCCTTGAAGGCGTCGGTCTGGTCGAGGCCGGCATCGGTCGCCGCCTTGACCATCAGGCGCATCGCGATGACGGTGTCCACCAGCACCTGCCGCTGGCTGGCTTCCGGGATGCGCGCCAGATCGGTGCCGAAGGTTTCCTTGGCTTTTTCCAGGTCGCCCTCGGTGATCGGCTCGCCATTGATGGTGGCGACGACCTTGGCCGGGTCGACGGGGGCGGGCGTCTCGGCCGCAGGAGCTTCCGCTGCCGGGGCTTCGGCGGGGGCGGCCGGAGACGGCGTTTCCTGCGCGACGGCCGGTGCGATGGCGATGGGGGCCAGCAGCGCCAGGGTCAGCGGCAGCGCAAGACGAAAGCGCGGTGGGAGCCGCGCAGCCAGGGTCGGAAAAGCCATGAAACGGTCCTGTTTTTTCAGTCGAATCCGCATCGGCGGCCAAGCCGCCACCCGCTTGCCCACGGGCCTGGACCGACCCCGGACGCGACGTTGACAACCAACTGCCCCCCTCTTATCTGTCTGGCGACCCGGCGTCCACAGCGCTTTCAACACCCTTGGGTGACCGCGTTTCTTCGGTCGCCGGCAGCCGGCGGTCCGGACGCCTTGCTGCCGGAACTGCGCCGGCGCCGTTACGCTCTCCCACCGCCGGCAGAAGGATGACCTATGGTCGGCCTCGGCTCGCTTGCCCGCAAATTCTTCGGCTCTTCCAACGAGCGCCGGGTCAAGGGCTACATGCCCAAGGTCCAGGCGATCAACGCGCTGGAGCCGGAAGTGGCGGCCCTTTCCGACGAGGCCTTGCGGGCCCGGACGGAAGAATTCCGTACCCGTATCGCCAATGGCGCGTCGACCGACGACCTGCTGGTGCCGGCCTTCGCCACGGTTCGCGAGGCCGCCAAGCGCGTCCTCGGCCAGCGCCATTTTGACGTTCAGCTCATCGGCGGCATGGTCCTGCACGAGGGCGCCATCGCCGAGATGAAGACCGGCGAAGGCAAGACGCTCGTTGCCACGCTCGCCGTTTATCTCAATGCGCTGGAAGGCAAGGGCGTCCACGTCGTCACGGTCAACGACTACCTCGCCAAGCGCGACGCCGAATGGATGAGCCGCATCTACGGCTTTCTCGGCCTTACCACCGGCATCATCGTCCATGGCCTCGACGACACGCAGCGGCGCGAGGCCTATGCCTGCGACATCACCTACGGGACGAACAACGAATACGGGTTCGACTACCTGCGCGACAACATGAAGTACGAGCTCGGCTCGCTGGTGCAGCGCGGGCATCACTTCGCGATCGTCGACGAGGTCGACTCGATCCTGATCGACGAGGCGCGGACGCCGCTGATCATTTCCGGCCCGCTCGACGACCGCTCCGAGCTCTACAACACCATCGACACGTTCATTCCGCAGCTGGAGCCCGACGATTACGAGATCGACGAGAAGCAGCGGACCGCCAATTTCACCGAGAGCGGCAACGAGAAGCTGGAGGACATCCTCCGCAATGCCGGGCTGCTGAAGGGCGAGTCGCTCTATGACGTCGAGAACGTCACCGTCGTCCACCACGTCAATCAGGCGCTGCGCGCCCACAAGCTGTTCCAGCGCGACAAGGACTACATCGTCCGCAATGACGAGGTGGTGATCATCGACGAGTTCACCGGCCGCATGATGCCCGGCCGGCGCTATTCGGAAGGCCTGCACCAGGCCCTGGAAGCCAAGGAGCACGTCAAGGTCCAGCCGGAAAACCAGACACTGGCCTCCATCACCTTCCAGAACTACTTCCGCATGTACAAGAAGCTGGCCGGCATGACCGGGACGGCCTCGACGGAAGCCGACGAGTTCATGGATATCTACGGCCTCGCCGTCGTGGAGATCCCGACCAACCTGAAGGTGGCGCGCATCGACGACGATGACGAGGTCTACCGGTCGGGGAAGGAAAAGAACAAGGCGATCGTCACTCTCATCAAGGACTGCCTGGCGCGGCGCCAGCCGGTGCTGGTCGGCACGACCTCGATCGAGAAGTCCGAGCAGCTATCGGAATTGCTGAAGCAGCAGAAGGTCCCGCACAAGGTCCTCAACGCCCGCCACCATGAGCAGGAGGCGGTCATCGTGGCGCAGGCCGGTGTGCCCGGCGCCGTGACGATCGCCACCAACATGGCTGGCCGCGGCACCGACATCCAGCTCGGCGGCAATGCCGACATGCGCATCCAGAACGAGCTCGCCGACCTGCCGGCCGACGACCCGTCCCGCCCGGCGCGCGAGCAGGCGATCCGCGACGAGGTCGCCCAGCTGAAGCGCGAGGCGCTGGAAGCCGGCGGTCTCTATGTCATCGGCACCGAGCGTCACGAAAGCCGGCGCATCGACAACCAGCTGCGCGGCCGTTCCGGCCGTCAGGGCGACCCCGGCCATTCGCACTTCTTCCTGTCGCTCGACGACGACCTGATGCGCATCTTCGGGTCGGCCCGCATGGACGCCATGCTGACGCGGCTCGGCCTCAAGGAGGACGAGGCCATCGTCCACCCGTGGATCAACCGGGCGCTGGAGCGGGCGCAGCAGAAGGTCGAGGCGCGCAACTTCGACATCCGCAAGAACCTGCTGAAATTCGACGACGTGATGAACGACCAGCGCAAGGTCATCTTCGACCAGCGCGTCGACCTCATGGCGGACGAGCATGTCAGCGACACCATCACCGCCATGCGCGCCGATGTGGTCGATGACCTGGTGAGCCGGCACATTCCCGAGCGCGCCTATCCCGAACAGTGGGATACGCCCGGCCTCCAGGAGGAGGTGTCGCGCCTCTTCAACCTCAACCTGCCCGTCGCCGACTGGGCGCAGGAGGACGGCATCGCCGACGACGAGGTGCGCGAGCGCATCAACGCGGCGCTGGAGGAAGCCTTCGCCGCCAAGACGGCGCGCTTCACGCCGGAGATCATGCGCCAGGTCGAGAAGGCGATCCTGCTGCAGACGCTCGACGGCCTGTGGCGGGAGCACCTGGTGACGCTGGATCACCTGCGCCAGGTCATCGGCTATCGCGGCTACGCCCAGCGCGATCCGCTGAACGAGTACAAGACCGAGTCGTTCGAGCTCTTCCAGGCGATGCTGGCCAACCTGCGCCAGGATGTCGTCTCGCAGCTGATGCGCGTGGAGCTGGTGCAGTCGCCGCCGACGCTGCCCTCCGAGGGCGATCTCCAGGGCCTGCAGGCCTCGCATCCCGAGGCCTTGCCGGATCCGGTCGGGGCCGATTTCCTCGGCGGCCCGATGCCGGAGCCGACGCCGCTGCGCCCGCAGGCCGTGCCGCGCCGGGCGGCGGGCGGCGTCATGACGGCATCGGCTGCGGCAGCCGACGAGCTCGACCCGAACGATCCCGCCAGCTGGGGCAAGGTGCCGCGCAACGCGCTCTGTCCCTGCGGCTCGGGCAAGAAGTTCAAGCACTGCCACGGGGCACTGCTCTAGGAATTCAGGAAAGGGCGCCGCTGGCGCCCTTTCGCATGTCTCCGGGTGGACATGGCGAAGCCTTGCCCGCCTGGCAGGATCCGCCGATGCCCTATGACATCCGGCCCCTCACACCGGACCTCTGGCCGGCGCTCGAAGAGCTCTTCGGTCCGCGCGGGGCGGTCAACGGCTGCTGGTGCATGTACTGGCGGATCGGCGCCGCCTATCACAAGCGGCCGCGCCACGAGAACCGCGACGACTTCCGGGCCATCGTCGGCCAAGGCCCGCCGCCGGGCCTCCTCGCCTTTGACGGCGACATGCCCGTCGGCTGGTGTCAGGTCACGCCGCGTGAAGCACTTCCGCGTCTCCAGAAATCACGCAGCCTGAAGCCGGTGGATGACCAGCCGGTGTGGGCGCTGTCGTGCCTCTTCATCCGCGTCGGCCATCGCCGCAAGGGTGTCGCGACATCGCTGATCGAGGCGGCGATTGATTTCGCGCGCCATGCCGACGCGCCGGCGCTGGAGGCGTATCCGCTCGACGCGGCGCTGACCCGCAGCACGTCCTTCACCGGTTACGCGACGACCTTCGAACGCGCCGGTTTCAGAACGGTGGCGCGCCGCAAGGCGGCGCAACAGGTCATGCGCTACGAATTCGGCAGGAAGAAAGGCCCGGTGCGCCGGGCGGCCGGTGACGCCTAGCGGTCGTCGTTCAGCAGCACGCCGAAGGCGTCGGCGATGCGGGCGCGGATGGTGCTGTGCTCGGCGGGCTGGTAGCCGAGCGGTGCTGTGAGCGAGCCTGGCCGCGCGTCGGCCGCCCTGACGGCGGGGGCAACATGCGGGTTGCGCCGCGGCGTCGGCATGTTGACGACCACCTCGCGCTCCGCTGCCACGGCGGGCTGGGGAGTGGTCGTGCCGCCGCGGTTGAACAGGCGGCCGAAGAGCGACGGACGCGCCGCCCGCTCCTCGTTGAAGGCGGCGACCGGTACGCGGCCATCGTCAGCGGCGGCCGCCGGATCGGCGACGCTGGCGATCATCGTCGCCTGCGGCTGCGGGCTGGCGTCGTTCTGCAGCCTCGCCAGGGCAACCTGGAAGAGGCGGTCGTCGTCGGACTGCTTGGCCGCCACGGCCTGCTCGATCGCCGAGGGAACGGTATAGGCCGGGCAGGCGGCGGAAGCGTCGAAGATCGCGGCGCCGGCATCGGCGTCGAACACATAGCGATGGTCGCAGACATCGACCTTCGGCGTCCGATGCGTGACCTCGAAATGGTCGTAGCCACGCTTCAGCATCTTCCAGAAGGGCATGTTCGGGTTGTCCGCATGCCGCGCCATGTTCTCCGGCGTCATGCGGAACGGGAAGGCCTGCACCTGGAAGGAGCGCTGGCCGCCGCGGAAGGCGTCGCGCGCCAGGGCGTAGATCTCGCCGGCCTGTTCGTCGTTCATCGAGTAGCAGCCGGCCGACGAGCACGCGCCATGCACCATCAGGTGCTGGCCGGTGCGGCCGAGCGAGCGATCGAATTCGTTCGGATAGCCGATGTCGAACGACAGGTAGTAATTGGAATTGGGATTCATCTGGCCGGGACGGACCGTATAGAAGCCTTCCGGCGCTTGGCGGTCGCCTTCCCGGATCTTCGGGCCGAGATCGCCCGACCACTTGCAGATGTCGTAGGTCCGCAGCAGCGCCATGCGGCCGTCGCGCTGCTCCTTCCAGACCTCAAGCTGCGATTCTTCCTTGAAGATGCGGATGAAGATCGGCGATGTCTGGCTCATGCCCATCTGGTCCATCCGCGCCGTCAGGGCTGCCGGGATGGGCTTCAGATGCTTCGGAACATTGGCGCCCTGGCAGCCGGCCAGAGCCGCGCCGGCAAAAGCGACCAGGGCCGCGCGGCGCAGGAATGTTGCGAACAGCCGAAGCGACATGACAATACCGCCGATTCTCATCCGCCGGACCAGTTCCGGACGATGCCGCGCTAAGATTGGACCGTCAATCTTGACGCTCCGTTAACCCAGCCTCAGGCGCGAACACCCGGCCCGACGTCTCATGCAAGGTGTCAGAGCGCGCGGCCTATCGCAAGATACTTGTCGCGCCGCTGGCGGCGCAATTCACTTGCCGAAAGGCCTTCGAGGCCGGCCAGCGCATTGGAGATCGTCTCGCCGGTGGCGTTGATCGTCGCTTCCGGCTCGCGGTGGGCGCCGCCGACCGGTTCGCGGATGATGTCGTCGATGACGCCGAAGCGCAGCAGGTCCTGGGCGGTGATCTTGAGGCTGGTGGCGGTATCCTGCGCCCGGCTGGAGTCGCGCCACAGGATCGAGGCGGCGCCTTCCGGCGTGATGACGCTGTAGATGGCGTGCTCCAGCATGAAGACGCGGTTGGAGGTGGCGATGGCGATGGCGCCGCCCGACATGCCCTCGCCGATGATCACCGTGACATTGGGCACGCCCAGCGACAGGCTGACATCGGTCGAGCGGGCGATCGCCTCGGCCTGGCCGCGCTCCTCCGCGCCGATGCCCGGATAGGCGCCGGGCGTGTCGGCGAGGGTGAGGATCGGCAGGTTGAAGCGCTCGGCGAGCTCCATGATGCGCACCGCCTTGCGGTAGCCTTCCGGGCGCGCCATACCGAAATTGTGCTTGATGCGGCTTTCGGTGTCGCTGCCCTTTTCCTGGGCGATGACCGCCACCGGGCGGCCGCGGAAGCGGCCGAGGCCGGTAATCATCGCCTGGTCCTCGCCGAATTTGCGGTCGCCGGCCAGCGGCGTGAATTCGTCGATCAGCGCCTTGATGTAGTCGAAGCCGTGCGGGCGGTCCGGGTGGCGCGCCACCTGGGTCTTCTGCCACGGCGTCAGCTTGGCGTAGATGTCGGACAGGGCCTGCGTCGCCTTCGCCTCGAGGCGGGCGATCTCTTCCTCGATCGCCACGGCGTCGCCGTCATTGCCGAGCGCGCGCAGCTCCTGCACCTTGCCCTGCAGGTCGGCTACCGGCTTCTCGAATTCGAGGTAAGTCCGCATTCTCTCCCGCGGTCGGATCCGCCGGCGCGACGGTCCGGCAAGGCCCGGCACATCTGGCGCGCCATCCGGTCAGTGTCAAGCCGAGCCCGGCCTTTCGGCGCTTCGCCGCACCTACGCCTTGGCCAGCGGGTGATGCTCGGTCACCAGCTGGCGCAGCCGCTCCTCCAGGACGTGGGTGTAGATCTGGGTGGTCGAAATGTCGGCGTGGCCGAGGAGCTGCTGCACGACGCGGAGGTCAGCGCCGTTCTGGAGAAGGTGGCTGGCGAAAGCGTGGCGCAGGACATGCGGCGACACCTTGGCGGCGGCGATGCCGGCGCCGGCCGCCAGCTCCTTCAGCTCGCGCGCGAAGACCTGGCGGGCGAGATGGCCGCTGTCGCTGTCGGCCGGGAAAAGCCACGGGCTGTCGCCATGGCCCATGTCACGGCGCAGCGCTGCGAAGGCCGCCACGGCGGTGCGCGCCGCGGCATGCAGCGGAACGATGCGCTCGCGCCCGCCCTTGCCGCGGATCGACAGGATGCGCGGATCGCGCAGCATCGCCCGGGCGGGCAGGGCGACAAGCTCCGAGACGCGCAAGCCGGTGCCGTACAGGAGCTCAACAAGCGTCGCCAGGCGCTGGGCGCGGTAGCGGTCGCGCGGCGTCTGCGCCTGCTGGAGGCGCTGCGCCGCCGCGGCGAGCAGCCGATCCACCTCCGTCTCGCTGAGGATGCGCGGCAGCGAGCGGGCCTTGCGCGGCCCGTCGATGGTCCCCGTCGGATCGTCGCCGCGGATGGCGTCGCTGTAGAGGAAGCGGTGGAACTGCCGGATGGCGGAGAGCTTGCGGGCAGCCGAGCGGGACGCGTAGCCGCGCCTCTCCAGATCGGCGAGATAGGCGCGGATGGCATCGTCGCCGGCATCGGCCGGCGACATGCCGAGGTCGGCCAGGAAGGCCGCATAGTCGGCGAGATCGCGGCGATAGCCGTCGAGCGTGTTGGCGGCGGCGCCACGCTCGGCGCTCATCATTTCCAGGAAGGCCTCGACGAGGTGGCTTTCGCGCCGCATGGCCGGCTCAGGGCTGCAGCCGCTCGGCAGGAATGTCGACGCTGATCTCGCGCTGCGTCGGCTCGACGAGATAGGCCAGCGCCAGCATGGCGGCGCCGCCGAGCACGGCAAGCACGACCAGGATGACGATGAGCCGGATAAGGGTTGGCATGACTGTCTTCGCCGCTGAAGAGTCGATCCCTGCCGACACTAACCCGCTTTGCGCCGCCCGGGCCACCCGGCTAGTGGCGCGGCGTGACGCGACCTTGACCTTGCCGCCGCCCACGGCAATACCGCTGTGATGACCGACAGCACCACTCTCCACGATCCCGACGATCCCGGCCCGGCTCCCGGGGCCGATGCCGGCACGCGCGACATTGCCGCCCGCCTCGGCGGCCGGGCGATCGTGCTGGTCGGCATGATGGGCGCCGGCAAGACGTCAATAGGCAAGCGGCTGGCGGCGCGCCTCGGCGTGCCGTTCTGCGATGTCGACGCGGAGATCGAGCTGGCGGCCAACGCCTCGGTGGCGGAGATCTTCGAGCGTGACGGTGAGGCGTTCTTCCGCGAGAGGGAAAGCCGCGTCATCCAGCGGCTTCTTGCCCGCGGCGCCCAGGTCATGGCGACCGGCGGCGGCGCCTTCATGAATCCTGAGACCCGCGCCGCCATCAAGGAACACGGCATATCGATCTGGCTGAAGGCCGATCTCGAGGTTCTCCTGGCGCGCGTGCGGCGCCGCTCGACGCGGCCGCTGCTGAAGGGCCCCGATCCGGAGGGCGTGATGCGGCGCCTGGTCGAGGAGCGCTATCCCGTCTATGCCGAGGCGGCGCTGCACGTTCATTCCCGCGACGTGCCGCATGACGTGGTCGTGGACGAGATCCTGCAGGCGCTCGCCGCTGAGGCAGCCCGGCCGGCACCGGCGGCCGACACGGTCCGCGTCGAACTGGGCGAGCGCTCCTACGACATCCTGATCGGGCCGGGGCTGCTTCCCCGCGCCGGTGCGGAGATTGCCAGCCGGCTTCCCGGCATCCGCGCCATCGTCGTCAGCGACGCCACCGTCGCCGGCTTCCACCTCGACGCGCTCATGGCCGGCCTTGCGGAGGGCGGCATCGAGGCGGTGAGCCTCGTCCTCGATCCGGGGGAGGGGACCAAGAGCTTCGCGGCGCTGGAGCGGGTCGTCGACGCCGTGCTGGCGGCACGCCTGGAGCGCGGCGATGCGGTGATCGCCCTTGGCGGCGGCGTCATCGGCGACCTTGCCGGCTTCGCCGCCGGCATCGTGCGGCGTGGCATGCGCTTCGTCCAGGTACCAACGAGCCTGTTGGCGCAGGTCGATTCGTCGGTCGGCGGCAAGACCGGCATCAACACGCCGCGCGGCAAGAACCTCGTCGGCGTCTTCCATCAGCCGGACCTCGTCCTCGCCGATACCGGCGTGCTCGACACACTGAGCGACAGGCATTTCCGCGCCGGCTACGCCGAGGTCGCCAAATACGGCCTCATCCGCGACGCCGGCTTCTTCGCCTGGCTGCAGGAGAACTGGCAGGCGGTTTTTGCCGGCGGCCCGGCCCGGCAGCGCGCCATCCGGGTGAGCTGCGCGGCGAAGGCGGCGGTCGTCGCCGCCGACGAGCGGGAGACCGGCGACCGTGCCCTCCTCAATCTCGGCCATACGTTCGGCCACGCGCTGGAGGCGGCGACCGGCTATTCCGACCGCCTGGTGCATGGCGAAGCGATCGCCATCGGCATGGCGCTGGCCGCCGAATTCTCGGTCCACCGCGGGCTGTGCGCCCCGTCCGTCCTCACCGACGTCGTGGAGCATTTCCGGGCCGTCGGCCTGCCGACGCGGCTGGACGAGATTCCCGGCGGAAGGCTCGAGACCGAGGCGCTGATGACGCTGATCGGGCAGGACAAGAAGGTGTCGCGCGGCCGGCTCACCTTCATTCTGCTGCGCGCCATCGGCGATGCCTTCATGGCGCGCGATGTGCCGGCCGACGAGGTGGCGGCCTTCCTCGACGAAAAGCGCGCTGCCTGACCAGCGATCAGCGATTGCGGCTGTAGGAGGCGAGAATCCGCTGGATCTCGTCGCCGATGTCGTCGCTCTCGGCGGCGACATTGGGCGGCTCCGGCCGCGCCGGGGGCGGCTCCTGCCGTACCGGCGCCTGGTTGTGCCGGGCCGGCGCCGGTTCTGCCGGGCGGTCCTGATCGGGCTCCGGCGCACGGGCTCGCGGCCGCTCGCTGCGCGCTTCCGGCTGCGGCGCCGGTGGGGCGTCGCCGCGGCTGCGCTCGCTGGCGCGGTCCTCGACAAGCACATCCACCGCTTCGGCGATGGCCGCCAGGATAGTATTTTCCATGTCGGGCGCGACGCTGCGCGCCGGTTCGGCGGGAGCCGCCGGCCGGGAGGCGGCGCCGCGCAGCCTGTCGCCGGCGGCGTTGCGCGTTGCCGCCGGGCGAACCGCCGGCTGCGGCGCGCCGGGCTCGGCGGCGGGCGACCGCTCCGGCCGGGCAGCGGCGCGCGGCGGAGCGGCGGGGCGGGTCGAGGAGGGCCGGCGGCCTTCCGGTTGGGCGGCCGGCGGCGGCGTGATGATCGGCCGATGCTGCGGGCCGGCTTGCGCTGCCGAGCGCCTCGGCGGCGGCATCGCCGGTCGGGATGCCTCGCCGCGGTCCTGCGGCGCGGGGGCGCGTCCGGCGCCGCGTGGAGCAGCGGCCGCGTCCGGCGCCGCCTCCGGCTGCATCATGCGCGGCCCGAGAATCCAGGCCTCGACCATTGCCTTTTCGCTGTCGTTGAGGCCGAGGTCGCTGCTCTCGACCAGATAGAGCACCTGCTCGTAGAAGGTCTCTGCCAGCGCCTCGGGCTCGTCGTCGGGGCCGAAGACATGGCCGCGCAGGGCCAGCCCTTTGACGACGAAACCGATCTGCCGCTTCGTGACGTTGCGGCCGATGGCCATCATCCGGTTGGCGACGTTCTCGGCCGTCGACTGGAAGCGGTAGCCGTTCTCCGCCACCTCCACCGCCAGCGCCTGGAACAGGTCGCCGAAGGCCTTGGGGGAAAACAGCGGCACACCGGTCGCCTGGTGGATGCGGCGGACCAGCGAGGCGAGCACCTCGCGATCGATGGCGGCCTGCGTGCGCGCCGGCACCTTACTGCTGCCCGGCCGCGCCGCGGCAGGTTGCGGCGCCTGGGTGGGCTTCGGCTGCGCAGGCCCGGCGGCCGGCCGCTCTCCGAGGCGCGGCGCCGGAATGACCGGCGGGCGCGGAATTGACGGATCGGAGCGTGTCGTGGCGGGCTCGGCCGGCGACCGCGACAGCACCGCCAGCAGCGCGCGCTCCGGGATCGTCGCATCGGCGAGGGCGTTGTAGCTGGCGACGCCGGCCTCGGTCGAATAGACGACGATGCGCCGGTTATGGGCGCGCAGCCGGAACAGTAGCGGCGTCAGGTCGGCTTCCGCCGTCAGAAGGATGAATTCCTGGACCTCGGCGCCATGCTCCAGGGCATCGGCGGTGTCGAGGACGAGATGGACATCGGCCGGAGTGCGGGGATGCCCGCCGAGCTGTGGACAGTCGACGATCTGGACGCCGTTGGCGGTGAGCCAGCCGCGGTTCTTGCCCAGCACCTTGGGATCGGCATAGCAGCGCTTGGTTGCAAAGCGGCGCCGTATCTCCTCGCCGCGCGGCTCCATCAGCTCGCCGGTCTCGATCGCCTCCAGCCACGCCCCGGCCCGTGCGCCGAGCTGTTCGCCGCTGCCGGCGCGCTGGCGGTTGAGACTGCGGTAGATGCTGTCGAAGTCGAAGAACAGGACGCTCTTGATGGCCTGGACCATGACACGCTACCCCGTCGCGGCAGGACCGGCGTTGCGCCGGTACGCACTGCGATACAACACCGTGGCCGCGCAAGTGGTCACAACCGCCCGCGGCGGGTCCAGGACCTGCCGGTCCACGACCTGCCGATCAGCGCCAATCGTCCCCCTTCGGGCCATGCCCCCTTTATAGCCGCTACGAATGCGCAAATCCCGCCCCCTTGCAACCCTTATCGGCTTTTCGGCGGTCCTGATGTGGTCGCTGCTCGCCCTGCTGACGGCGGCGAGCGGCGCCGTGCCGCCGTTCCAGCTGATCGCCATGGCCTTCACTATCGGTGGTTGTATCGGCCTGGCGTGGATCGCGATACGCGGCAGATGGCGCGACCTGCGCCAGCCGGCGGTGGTGTGGGCGCACGGCGTCGGCGGCCTGTTCGGCTACCACTTCTTCTATTTCAGCGCCTTGCGCGCCGCCCCGCCCGCCGAGGCCGGCCTGATCGCCTATCTTTGGCCGCTGCTGATCGTGCTTCTGTCGGCGATGCTGCCGGGGGAAAGGCTGCGCTGGTTCCATGTCGCCGGCGCGGTTCTCGGGCTTGCCGGCACCGTGCTGATCATTGGCGGTGGCGGCCCGCTGACCGCCAATGCCGAATATCTTCCGGGCTACCTCGCTGCCCTTCTGTGCGCCGTCATCTGGTCGAGCTATTCGGTGATGGCGCGGCTCTTTCCCGATGTGCCAACCGGCGCCGTCGCCGGCTTCTGCCTCGTCACGGCGCTCCTGAGCGCCGGCGCTCATCTGGCCCTGGAGAATACAGTCTGGCCGGCCGATGCCTGGCAATGGGCGGCTGTGGCCGCCCTCGGCCTCATGCCGGTCGGTCTCGCCTTCTATGTCTGGGACTACGGGCTGAAGCGCGGCGACATCCAGGTCCTCGGCGCCTCGTCCTATGCCGCGCCGCTGCTGTCGACGGGCATTCTGGTGCTGGCCGGCTATGCCGAGCCGCGCTGGAGCCTTGCCGTGGCCGCCATCCTCATCGCCGGCGGCGGGGCGCTGGCGGCAAGCCGCATGTTCAGACGCTGACCGGCGTCCAGCCGGGAGGCGCCAGCTCGAAGCCGGCGAAGTCGAAGCCGGGCGCCACGGTGCAGCCGCACAGCGTCCAGTCGCCAAGGCTCTCGGCCGCCTGCCAGCAATCGCGCGGCACGACGATCTGCGGCTGCTCGCCGGCCTCCAGGTCGGCGCCGAGCACCAGCCTTTCGCTGCCGATGCCGGTCGGCGACAGGCTGAGGGCCAGCGGTGCTCCGGCGTAGAAGTGCCAGATCTCGGCGGCATCGCGGACACGGTGCCATGCCGATTGCTCGCCCGCTGCCAGCAGGAAATAGATCGCCGTGGAAGATGGCCGGCCGCCCACCGGCTCGCGGTCGCGGAACATCTCGCGAAAATGGCCGCCTTCGGGGTGAGGCTGCAGGCCGAGGCGCGCGATGACCGCGGCGGCGCCCGTCACCGGAAGCGGTCCTTGCGCGCCCTGATTTCCGCGAAGACCTCCTCCGGCGGAACCGCCTCCATGCCGAGGGCCTTGCGCAGGCGTGGCTTGTCGGCGCGCAGGAACGGATTGGTCGCCAGCTCCTGGGCGATGGTGGTCGGCAGCGCCGCCTGCCCGGCCTGGCGCAGCTCCCTGACCTCGGCGGCGCGCGCCTCCAGGTCGAGATTGTTGGGCTCGATCGTCAGGGCGAAGCGGGCATTGTCGGCGGTATATTCGTGGCCGCAATAGATGCGCGTGTCGCGCGGCAGCGCCGCCAGCTTCGACAGGGACGACCACATCGTCGGTGCATCGCCCTCCAGCAGCCGGCCGCAGCCGAGCGAGAACAGCGTGTCGCCGACAAAGGCCGTGAGCTCGTCCGGCATCCAGAAGGTGATGTGGCCGTTGGTATGGCCGGGTGTCTCGATGACCTCGACCAGCATTGCGCCGACCTCGAACCTGTCGCCCTCCCGCACCTGGACGTCGATGCCGGGGATGCGGTCGGCTTCGGCGGCCGGTCCGATGATCGTGCAGCCATGGGCGCTCTTCAGGGCGAGGTTGCCCTCGGTATGGTCGCCGTGATGGTGCGTGGTGAGGATATGGCTGAGGCGCCAGCCGCGCGCTGCAAGCCGCGCCTCGACGGCCGACGCGTCCGGGGCGTCGATCGACGCCGTGGCGCCCGTCTGCGGGTCGTGGACGAGAACCGCGAAATTGTCGCTTCGGCAGATGGACTGGTCGATTTCGATGGGCATGGGCGGCTGCGATATGAGGAAGCCCTGTCATAACGGATCGCGGCAGGGGGAAACAGGCAGCCGGCCGGTTTCCTGTTAGCATCGGCGCATGTATCTCGACGTCATCGACCTCCGCGCCTTCTATGCCGAACGGCTCGGCATCATCGCCCGCCGCCTGATCGGCCTCAGGCTGCGCCAGCTGTGGCCGTCGGTGGCCGGCGACCGGCTGCTCGGCATCGGCTACGCCACCCCCTATCTGATGCAGTTCCCCGACGACGCGGAGCGCAAGCTCGCCTTCATGCCGGCGGCGCAGGGCGTGGTGAACTGGCCGCCGCAGGGGCCGAATGCCAGCGCCCTGATCCTCGACGATGCGCTGCCTCTGCCGACGGCGGCGGTGGATCGCGTGCTGGTGGTGCATGGCCTGGAGATGGCGGAAAGCCCGGAGGATCTCCTGCGCGAGATCTGGCGCGTCCTCGCCCCCGGCGGCCGGCTGCTGCTGGTGGTTCCGAACCGCGCCGGCATCTGGGCGCGGGCGGAATCGACGCCCTTCGGCTATGGCCGGCCGTTCGGGCGCGGCCAGCTGACGACCCTTTTGCGGGAATCGCTCTTTTCCCCGGCCGCCTGGTCGGAAGCGCTGGCCATGCCGCCGACCAAACGGCGCATGCTGCTGCGCACCGGCACGAGCTGGGAGCGTGTCGGCTCGCGGCTGTGGCCGCATTTCTCCGGCGTGCTGATCGTCGAGGCGAGCAAGCAGCTCTACCAGGGCATCCCGGTGCGGGCGCATGCCCGCGGCCGCCTGGCGCCGGCCTTCCGGCCGGCTCTTGTCGGCGCCAGCCGCCATGCCCGCGAGGAGCCGCCGCAGCGCTGACTCAGCGGCTCAGCAGGAACACTGCCTGCTGCCCGAACAGGTTCCAGAACCACCACGGCGCGTTGAGCCCGAGCCGCTCGCCGGCGCCGTTGAGCGCCACCGCCTGCTCGATCTTCAGATGCAGCTCGCGGCACAGTTCGGTGAAGTCGCGGATGGTGCAGAAGTGGATGTTGGGCGTGTCGTACCAGCTGTAGGGCAGGCTGCGGTTGACCGGCATGCGGCCGCGCAAGGCCAGCGCCGTCCGCACCCGCCAGTGGCCGAAATTGGGGAACGACACCACCGCCCGCCGGCCGATGCGCAGCATCTGCTCGACCACTTCGCGCGGCCGATAGGTCGCCTGCAGCGTCTGCGACAGGATCACATAGTCGAAGGCGTCGTCCGGATAGTCGGCAAGATCGCGGTCGGCGTCGCCCTGGATCACCGACAGGCCGCGGGCGACGCAGAGATTGACGCCCTTCTGGCTGATCTCGATGCCGCGTCCGTCGACGCCGCGCGTCTCCTGCAGCAGGGAGAGGAGGGCGCCGTCGCCGCAGCCGACGTCGAGGACGCGCGATCCAGCCGCCACCAGCTCCGCCACCAGGAGGAGGTCGCGGCGCTGGATCTCGGCGGCGGCAGGCGGCGCCGGCGGCCTGTCGGTCATGCCGCACCCCGCGCCGCCGCGGCGGCCACCAGGAAGCCGGAGACGGTCGAGAACAGCTCCGGGACGTCGAGCAGGAAGGCGTCATGGCCCCCGTCGGTCTCGATCTCGACGAAGCTGACATTGGCGCCGGAGGCGTTCAGCGCCCGCACCACGGCGCGGCTCTCCACCGTCGGAAACAGCCAGTCGGAGGTGAAGGAGACGATGCAGAAGCGCGTCTTCGAGCCCATGAAGGCGTTGGCCAGCCGGCCGCCGTAATCCGCCGCGAGGTCGAAATAGTCCATGGCGCGCGTGACATAGAGATAGGAATTGGCGTCGAAGCGCTCCACGAAGGTGAGGCCCTGGTGGCGCAGGTAGGATTCGATCTGGAAATCGGCGTCGAAGCCGAAGGTCAGCTTGTCGCGATCCTGCAGCGCCCGGCCGAATTTCTGGTGCAGCGAGGCATCGGACATATAGGTGATATGGGCGGCCATGCGCGCCACCGCGAGCCCCTTGCGCGGGCTGGTGCCGGCGGCGAGGTAGCGGCCGCCGCGCCATTCCGGATCGGCCATCACCGCCTGCCGGCCGACCTCGTGGAAGGCGATGTTCTGCGACGAATGGCGCGCTCCACAGGCGATCGGGATGACGCTGAACACCCGCTGCGGATAGGCGGCCGCCCATTGCAGCGCCTGCATCCCGCCCATCGATCCGCCAACCACGGCGAGCAGCGTCTCGATGCCGAGATGGTCGATCAGCATGGCCTGCGCCCGCACCATGTCGCGGATCGTCACCAGCGGCAAATTGAGACCATAGGGCTCGCCGGTCGCCGGGTCCGTCGAGGCGGGGCCGGTGGTGCCCATGCAGCCGCCGACGACATTGCTGCAGATGACGAAATAGCGGTCGGTATCGATGGGCTTGCCGGGGCCGACCATGCGCGTCCACCAGCCGGGCTTGCCGGTCAGCGGATGGGTGCTGGCGACATGCTGGTCGCCCGTCAGGGCATGCGTCACCAGGACCGCATTGCTGCGGTCGTCGTTCAGCGTGCCATAGGTCTGGTAAGCGATCTGCCAGCGGTCAAGGCTGCGGCCGGAATCGAGGACCAGCGCCCGATCCGGCCCGAACTGGACGAGACGGCTCGTCGGATGGTCGGCTTCGCGCCGGGCATGGCTTACATCAACGGGTTCATTGGCCATACGCAGGCGAACGGCAGCGCTGTTGGGGGACGGGCCGCATAGCTACGGGCGGGCGTCTTGGACTGTCAACGTTTTCTTTGATTTCGCGCCATGCCTTGCCTATGAAGGATCGCCCTGCCGGACGCCCTGGCGATCCGGCTCCGATGAAAGCCGAAGACGTGACTGCCATGGCCGAAACCGGCGAAAGCGATGTGCGCACGCTCGCCGAGTTGCGCTCCCGTATCGATGCCATCGACGAGGCGATGCATCTCCTCCTGATCGAGCGGGGAGGTGTCATCGACGCGCTGATCAAGGCGAAGGGCACCGACCGGCCCGGCGCCGCCTTCCGGCCGCAGCGGGAGGCCGAGATGATGCGCCGCATCGTGGCGCGCCATACCGGCCGGCTGCCGCTGATGACGGTCGAGCACCTGTGGCGCGAGATCATCACCACCTTCACCCGCATCCAGGCGCCGTTCCGCGTCGTCGTCGATACCGCCGTGGCGCGCGCCGAACTGCATGACCTCGCCCGCTTCACCTTCGGCTTTTCGGTTGGCCTGGTGGAGGCGAAGGGTGCCGGTGCCGTGATCGCCGCGGTGGTGGCGACCGGCACCGATCTTGGTCTGATCGCCCAGGAGCAGCCCGCCGCGACAGGCCCGTGGTGGCGCGCGCTGGCGGCGTCAGCGGCGCCCAAGATCATGGCGATAACGCCCTTCATCAGGGCAAAGGAAAGGCCGGCGGATATCCCGGCCTTTATCATTTCTCCGCCCCTCGCCGATCCCGCGTCGCCGGACCTGCGCGTCATGACGGGGGTCACGGACGCGGCCACCGCCGAGCGCCTCCGCCGGCTGGCCGGGGTTGCCGTGCTCGCCGAGGCCGCCACCCACGACCGGCTGACCGACATGCTGGTGGCGGTGGTGCCGCAGGTCAGCGACGCGGCACTGACCGCCGCCGGCCTCGCCGAACTCGTCCAGGTCGGCGGCATCGCCCGGGGCATCGCCCTTGACTGTGCGGGCGACACACTGCGCCAGCCTCCCGCTTCGCGGAGCGCGGCATGAGCGCCCCGGACAGGCTGCCGACGCCGCGTCCCGGCATTCTCGACATCGACGCCTATGTGCCGGGAAAGTCGGTCGCGACAGGCGGCGTCCGCCTTCACAAGCTGTCCTCGAACGAGACGCCGCTCGGGCCGAGCCCGGACGCCGTCGCCGCCTTCAAGGATTTCGCCGGCCATCTGGAGCGGTATCCGGACGGCAGCGCCGCGGCGCTGCGCAACGCCATCGCCCATGCCTATGGCCTCAATCCGGAGCGCATCGTCTGCGGCGCCGGTTCGGACGAAATCCTCAATCTCCTGGCGCATGCCTATCTGTCGCCCGGCGATGAGGCGATTCACAGCCAGCACGGTTTCCTCGTCTATCCGATCGCCACGCGGGCGGCGGGCGGCGTTCCTGTCGTCGCGCCGGAGACGGAGCTGACGACCGATGTCGATGCCATCCTGTCGCTGGTGACGCCGCGGACGCGCATCGTCTTCCTCGCCAATCCCAACAATCCCACCGGCACCTATGTGCCGTTCTCGGAGATCCGGCGCCTGCATGCCGGGCTGCCGTCCGACGTGCTGCTGGTACTTGACGCCGCCTATGCCGAATATGTGCGGCGCAACGACTATGAGAGCGGCCTCGAGCTTGCCGCCACCGCCGGCAATGTCGTGATGGTGCGTACCTTCTCGAAGGTCTACGGGCTGGCGGCGCTGCGCATCGGCTGGTGCTACGGGCCTGCCCATGTCGTTGACGCGCTCAACCGCATCCGTGGTCCCTTCAACGTCTCCGGACCGGCCATTGCCGCCGGCGTCGCGGCGATGGGCGACCGGAATCATGTCGAGGCCGCGGTGGCGCATAACGAGATCTGGCTGCCGCGCGTCGCGACGGCGCTGACCGAACTGGGTCTCACCGTGACGCCCAGCGTCGGCAATTTCATCCTGATCCACTTTCCCGATTCGCCCGGCAGGACGGCGGCCGACGCGGACGACTACCTGCTGTCGCAGGGCATCGTCCTGCGGCGGGTGGCGTCCTACGGCTTCCCGGATGCGCTGCGCATGACGATCGGCAGCGAGGAGGCCAATCGCGAGACGATCGCGGCGCTGGCGGATTTTCTCGCCGGCAAGGCGGCCCGATGAACGCACCGGTCTTCGAGCGGCTGGCCCTTGTCGGGATCGGCCTCATCGGCTCGTCCATCGCGCTGGCGGCGCGGCGCGGCGGGCTCGCCGGCCATGTGGCAATCTCGACGCGCCGGCCCGAGACCCTCGCCCGGGCCGAGGAACTGGGCCTCGGCGACAGCTATCATGCCGAGGCGGGGGAGGCTGTCGCTGGCGCCGACTGCGTCATCGTCTCGGTGCCGGTCGGCGCCTCGGGCGATGTCGCCAAGGCCATCGCGCCGTTCCTGAAGCCGGGGGCGATCGTTTCCGATGTCGGCTCGGTGAAGCAGTCGGTCGTTCGCCAGATGGCGCCGCATATCCCGGCCGGGGTCCATTTCATCCCGGCGCATCCGGTGGCCGGCACGGAGCATTCCGGTCCGGATGCCGGCTTCGCCAGCCTCTTCGACAACCGCTGGTGCATCCTGACGCCGCCGGCCGGGACCGATCCCGAGGCGGTGGAAAAGCTGGCGTCCTTCTGGAGAGGCGCCGGCGCCAATGTCGAGGTGATGTCGCCGGAGCATCACGATCTGGTGCTCGCCATCACCAGTCACGTGCCGCATCTCATCGCCTACAACATCGTCGGTACGGCTGCCGACATGGAGACCGTGACGCAGTCGGAGGTGATGAAATTCTCCGCCGGCGGCTTCCGCGATTTCACGCGCATCGCCGCCTCCGATCCGACGATGTGGCGCGACGTCTTCCTGCACAACAAGGAAGCGGTGCTGGAGATGCTCGGCCGCTTCACCGAGGACCTGACGGCGCTGCAACGGGCCATCCGCTGGGGCGACGGCGACACGCTGCACAAGCTGTTCACGCGCACGCGCGCCATCCGGCGCGGCATTGTCGAGGCCGGGCAGGAGACGGCCGCCCCCGATTTCGGGCGCCAGCAGGCTAAAAAATAGCGTCGGGCGGGCCGAGCGGCGGCAGCGCGACCAGCGGGATGATGCCGAGGCTGACGACGCCGTCGCGGATGTTCAGCCTTGTCTCCACTGTTCCCTCGGCCCCGTCGGCCGGCCGTGCCATGGCGGTGACGACATCGGCAAGCTCCGCGGCGCGGTCCTTCCAGGCGGGCGCGAAGGCGGCGACGAGCGCCGGCAGGTGTTCCGTGCCGGTGATACGAAGCGTCACGGCGCCGCTGATGGCGCCATCCGGCGACAGCGACATGGGGCCTGAGACGCCGAGACGCACACCGGCCGCCGTCAGGTCCAGCGCATCGACGCGGAAGCGGCCGCCGGCGGCGATCCAGGCGCGCACCAGGCCGTGCAGGTCGAGGCCGATCGCCGGACCGACATCCTGCAGGGTCAGCGTACCGGTGCCGCTGACGCCCGGATAGGCGGTCGCCCCGCCGGCGACGACAAGATCGTCCGTCGCCAGGTCGAGGCGGAACGCGCCGGGTTCCGATGCCGGCCGCAGCTGGCTGTGCCAGCGGCCGGCGGAAATGTTGAATGCCGCGGGGCCGGAGGGATCGCGCATCGACACCTTGAGGTCGGCGAAGGACGCCGTGGCGGCCGAAATGCCGGAGAGGCCGGCATCGACCGTCGCCGTCCCGTCCTGCCAGTTGGCCTCGGTCACCAGGCCGCCGGCATCGAGCCGCAGCGGCCCGGTCATCGCGGCGGCGACGTGGCCGGGGTTGAACAGAGGGGCGCTCGCGTCGATACCGCCGAAGCTGGCGGTCAGCAGCGCGCCGTTGGCCGCTTCGCCCTGGCGGCAATTGAAGGTGAGATGGAAGGGGAAGCCGCCGAGGCTGCGCTCGGCGCAGGAAAGGGCCGTCGAGCCGCCATTGTCGGCTGCGTCCACCGTCGACAGCGCGACGCGATAGGCGACATACCAGTAGGCGCACCACAGCCCGGCCACCAGCAGCACGAGGCTGATCGTCAGCGGCATCAGGCCGCCGCGCCGGCGGCGCCGCCGCCTCTCCCAGAGCTCTCTTCTTCCGGAAACTGCCATGGCCTGATAGGTCGTGATTCACCCGTCGGGATGGTTCTCAGATGACCGATTTCTGGGTCTTTGGCTACGGGTCGCTGATGTGGCGTCCCGGCTTCCCCTTTCTTGAGGCGCGGCCGGCGCGCCTCTACGGCGCGCATCGCGCCCTGTGCGTCTATTCCTTCTTCCACCGCGGCAGCGAAACGGAGCCAGGTCTGGTGCTCGGTCTCGACCGCGGCGGCTCATGCCGGGGCATGGCGTTCCGTGTCGCGGGGGAAAACGGCGATTCGGTGATGGCCTATCTGCGCGAGCGCGAACTGGTGACCAATGTCTACCGGGAGGCGACCTGCCCAGTCCGTCTCGACGATGGGCACGGCGCGGTGGTGCCGGCGGTCGCCTACCTTGTCGACCGCCATCACCGGCAATATGCCGGCATCCTGTCGCCCGATGTCACCCTGCAGATCGTCCGGCACGGCCATGGCCATTCCGGCGCCAATCGCGACTATGTGCTGGATACGGCGCACCATCTCGCCGGCATGCACATTCGCGATGCGCGGCTGGAATGGCTGGCTGCCCGTCTCGAGAGCGAAACCGCCTCAGGCGGCCATTCCCTGTTCCAGCGGCAGCCGCCCAAGCAGGTCTGACAGGATGTTCTGCCGGTGCGCCGAATCCGGCGCCAGCAGGTGGATGAAGGCGACCAGCCGGCGGTCCGCCGCCATCGCCTCCGACAGCCGGCGCCGCTCCGGATCGTCATCGCCGCCGACCGCGGCGATGGAGCAGCCGACGAGCCCATCCTCGCCGCGTCGTGCCAGCACCACGACGGCGTCGTGGAAGTCGGCCAGCGCCTCGGCGCTGACCGCCGTAAACAGGTAGCGCCGGCCCGAGACGCCGCACCAGTAATGGAAGCGGAACGCCAGGCCGGCCCGCACTGCCGCGACAGGCACGCCGCCGTCGAGAAGGGGAAACGAGTCGTATGAGCGATTCGGTTTCATGATGGGAACAAAAATAGAACAAACTATGCTGTTTGCAAGCCCTCCACAGCGATAATGCCGCAGGAGTCCTTCGGGTTCACCGATATGTGAGGAGAAGGCACCCGACCTGCGAGAGGTAGGGTGGGCATGCGCCGCAGGCGCTTGCCCACCCGGATGAAGGTCGGTGCGGGAAAGACAGCGTGGGCAAGGCTTCGCCATGCCCACCTTACGAGGCCCGAAGCTCCCGCAGCCGTGCCTCGGCCTCGGGCGGGAAGGGCGGCCGCGGCCGCTGGCGGTCGGTCTCGGCGATGAGGCGGTCGGTCGCCGGCTCGATGCTGCCCTGCAGCCGGGCAAGGAATTCATTGGCCGTGAGGCCGGGGGCGATCGCCGGCAGGAACTCGACGATGATCGTTCCGGGATAGCGCAGAAAGCGCCGGCGCGGCCAGTAGAAGCCGGAGTTCAGCGTGAACGGGACGACCGGCACCTTGGCCTGGCGGTAGAGAAAGGCGACGCCGGGCTTGTAGTCCGGCGGCGCGCCGGGCGTGCGCCGTGTACCCTCCGGGAAAAGCAGGATCGGCCGGCCGCGTCCGAGCTCCTTGCGGGCGCCCTCCGTCATGTTGCGCAAAGCCGTCGAGCCCTTGCCGCGGTCGACATAGATCATCGCCGACTTCCAGGCCCACCAGCCCCAGACCGGCACGAACAGGAGCTGGCGCTTGATGACATAGGCCGGATTGTGGAAGAGCGGCAGGAGGGCGAAGGTCTCCCACAGCGACTGGTGCTTGCCGGCGGCGATGAACTGGCCGTCTACGGGGATGTTCTCCAGCCCGCGCAGCTCGTAGCGCGTGCCGCAGATGACGCGCAGCAGCCACAGGCTGACTTTCGCCCAATTGCGCACGATGGCGATGCTGCCGCGCTGCGGCAGGAAGAAATAGACGGGGGTGAAGACGACGAGCGTCCCTACCATGCAGATGTAGAACGCGACGTTGAAGAGGAAGGAGCGGACGGACGTCATGTCCGCGCCGCTCTCACTGCGTGGCGGTGCGCGCCAGCCGCGTCGGCGACGCCGGGGACGGTTCGACCATCAGACGGATGCGGGCGCCGAGATATTTGACGTACTCCTCCAGGAGCAGGCGCACCGAGCGCGGCTTGCCGAGGAGGTCGGCAAGGCCCGTTGCGCCATCGCCGATCGGATAAGCCACGAGCCGCGTGTCGGGCAAGGTCCGCGACAGCTCGGCCAGGCTGCGCGCCATGTGATAATTGCTGGTGACGACGATCAGCGAGCCGTAGCCGCGCTCGCGCGCCCACTGGCCGGCCGAGACGGCATTGCCGATCGTGTTCTTCGCCTCATGGTCGAGGTCGATGCAGCAGTCCAGCAGGGGGCGCTTGTCGCGCTCGATGATGCCGGCGAGATCGGCCTGGCCGACGATCGGGTTGACGCCGGAGATGAGGAGCCGGCCTGCCCGGCCATCGGCCAGTAGCTGCAGGGCGCTGTCGATGCGGGCGGCGCCGCCGGTCAGCACGACGATCGCGTCGGCGCGCGGATCGGCCGGCGCGGCGCGCTGGCTGACGTCGATGACGAAGAGCCCGAAGCCGCCGAGGAACGCTACCAGGACCAGCGCCGTCGTCGCCGCGGCGGCAAGGCCGAGGCCGCGGCGCAGCCAGCCGCGCGCCAGCGGCGCCGCTGCGCGCGCAAGAGTTGCGGTGCCGGACGGTGCATCCATGACGGCTCCTTTGGCGAAAGAGTTCGGCGATAGCGGGGCAGGCCGCCGGCTCATTCGACCACGGCAAGGTAGCGATAAACCGTTAACCGCGATGTCACCGCGGTCAGGACGGCAATCACGAAGGCGACGGCGAGGGCGCCGAGATATCCCGTCGGGCCGACGGCAAAGCGCCCGAACAGCGCCGCGACCTGCGCCGCCTCCGGCGACACGACCGCGCGCGACAGGACGAAGCTGAGCAGCGCGAAAAGGATTGCCGCGGCGATGGCGCCGGCAAGGCCGCCCTTGAGGCCGAGCAGCAGGAAATGACGCTGGAATTCGCCGGCGATGAAGCCATCCTCGGCGCCGACGAAATGCAGCACCGAAACGATGTCGCGATTGCCGGCCATGGCGCCGCGCGTCGCGAACACGACGCTGAGCACCGTCGCCACGAAGACCAGCGCCAGGATGGAGAAGCCGCCGATGACGGTGGCGTTGGCCATCGCCCGCAGGCGCTCGGTCCACATGCGGTGGTCGTCCAGCACGGCGCCGCGGACGTCATTGGCGAGGCGGCGGCTGAGGCCGGCCAGATCGACATTGTCGGGATCGCTGATCGACACGACGATCAGGCGCGGGATCGGCAGCTCGGCGGCATCGAGGCCGGCCCCCAGCCACGGCTCCAGCAAGGCGAGGTTCTGCCGGTCGTCGAGGGCCTCGGCGCTGCGCACGCCGGCCGTGGCGCGGGCGAGATTGACCGCCTTGGCGACCTCGCCGGCGGTGTCGACGCCCTCCACCGGCTTCACCTGGATTGTCACCTCGCGCCCGATATCCTGCTGCCAGTCGCGCGCCGAATCGCGCACCAGCGCCACCGCGCCGACCGTCAGGCAGGCGAGGAAGCTCATGATCGCCACGACGATCATCAGCGCGTTGCCGGCAATCGAGCTCGCCGGGATGATCGCGCCGTTGCCCGGAGCCACGGCAAAGCCGAGGCCGCCCTGGGCCGGCCGCGGCGCCGCCGGCGGCTGGCGCGGCTCACTCGTAGATCTGTAAGCGGCCATCCTCGAGCACCAGTCGGCGGGCGTCGTATTGCGCCATGAGCTGGGTATCATGCGTGGCGATGACGACCGAGGTTCCCTGCCGGTTGAGCTCGATGAAGAGGCGGAGCAGACGGCGGGCAAGCTGCGGGTCGACATTGCCGGTGGGCTCGTCGGCCACCAGGATTTCCGGATGGCCGATCAGTGCCCGGGCAATCGCGGCGCGCTGCTTTTCTCCGCCCGACAGCACCGGCGGATAGGCATGGATGCGGTTGCCGAGGCCGACCCAGTCGAGAAGCTCGATGACGTCGTTGCGATAGCGCATCTCCTCGCGCCCCATCACCTTCAGCGGCAGGGCGACGTTTTCGTAGGTGGTCAGATGGTCGAGCAGGCGGAAGTCCTGGAAGACGACGCCGATGCGCCGCCGCAGCTTCGGCAGTTCCTCCGCCGGCAACGTCGCGGCGTCGCGACCAAAGATGGTGATCAGGCCGCGCGACGGCCGGATCGACAGGAACAGGAGCCGCAGCAGGCTCGTCTTGCCGGCCCCGGACGGGCCCGTCAGGTACTGGAAGGAGCGTGGCTCGATGTCGAAGCTGAGGTCACGCAGAACTTCGGCGCCCGTTCCATAGCGCAAGCCGACATTCTCGAAACGGATCACGCCGTCAGCCTCGCTGCGTTTCGCGGTTTCGCGGCACTGTGGCCACGCACGATTAAGGCGCTGTTAACGATCCCGCGGCGGGGACTCTGCCAGGATGGCCGGCGCGGCGCGGCCGGATCGCCAGAACGTGGTTGCGGCAAAGTTAACGAATGCGGGTTAGCTTGGCGAGCGCGCCGGTCGTCGCGCCGCCCGGATCGCATTCCGCCTGTCGGGCTTGACGGCGCTGCCAGGGAGAGAGGCTGATGCCGGTTGTGCGCGGCCGCACGATACGCGTCCTCTACTCCGCCGAGGCCATCGCGGCGCGCATCGAGGCAATGGCCGCCGAGATCGCCGCCAGCGGCTACAGCAACCTGCTGGTGATCTCGGTGCTGAAGGGCAGCTTCGTCTTCGCCGCCGACCTCATCCGGGCGCTGCATCGCGCCGGCCTGTCGCCCGAGGTCGAGTTCATCTCGCTGTCGAGCTATGCCGCCGGCACGGTGTCCAGCGGCACGGTGCGGCTGGTGCGCGACATCGACAGCGATGTCGCCGGACGCGACGTGCTGCTTGTCGATGACATCCTCGAATCGGGGCGGACGCTCGCCTTCACGCGCGACCTGCTGCTCGGGCGCGGCGCCGCCCGTATCGGCCTTGCCGTGCTGCTCGACAAGAAAGGCAGGCGCGCCGCCGCCATCGAGGCCGATCATGTCGGCTTCGAATGCCCGGACGCCTTCGTCGTCGGCTACGGCATGGATGTCGGCCACGCCTTCCGCGAACTGCCCTTTGTCGGCGTCGTGGAGGATGGCGGCGCTCAGTAGCGCTGCAGCAGGCGCTCCAGGTAGTTGCGCTCGTTGAGCGGGCGGGTCATGTCGCCCAGCCGCTTGCGGATCGTCTCCAGGATCTCGCGGGCGCGCTGCACGTCGATCTCGTCCGGCACCTTCACCTGCGTCCCGAAATCGGGGCCGTCATTGCGCATCTGGCGGCCGAGCGGGTCCTCATTGTCGCCGCGCGCCTGACGGCCCGGCCGGCCCTGCTGCTGCCCGGGCTGGAGGCCCTGCTGCTCGGCCATCTGGTCGGCGAGCGACTGGGCGCCCTCGCGCAGCTGGTTGAGGGCGTTCTCCTGCTCGTCGAGCGCTAGGCTCGGCTTGCCCTGGCCGAGGCGGCGCGTCGCGTCGCCCATCGACTTGCCGGCATCGCCGAGGCTCTGGTTCGGGTCGAGGCCCTGCTGCTCCATCTGCTGCATCAGGTTGTCCAGGGCCTGCTGCAGCTGGCGCTGGCCGTCGGTGAGGCCGCCGAGCTCCTCGTTGCGCTTCTCGCGTCCCTTGCGGAAGTTCTCCAGGAATTGCTGGATCTGCTCCTCGGTCAGCGGCTCCTGGCCGTTGAGGCGCTGCTGGCCGGGCTCGCCCTCGTGCAGGTAGCGCAGGAAGCGTTCCGCCTCCTCCTGGCTCATCGGACCCTGGCCGGGCTCGCTGCCGCGCTGGTTGAAGGAGAATGTCTGGTCCATCAGCTGCTGCTGCTGCTGGATCATCTCGCCGAGCTGCTCCAGCGCCTCGCCGGCCGGGCTCTGGCCCTGCTGGCCGTTCGGCTGCTGGCCGGCGGTCTGCATGTTCTCCATCATGTTCTGGAGCTGGTTGAGCAGCTGGCGCGCCTCGTCATAGGCGCCGCTCTGGGCCATCTGCTCGATCTGGGCGAGCATGCGCTCCAGCTGGCTCTGCTGGATCTCCTGGCCGCCGGACTGCTGCTGGCCGTTCTCGCTTTCCTGCTTGCCCTGCTGCTGTTGCTGCTGCTCGGCCATGGCCTGCATGAATTCCTGCATGGCCTGGCGCAGCTCGTCGGTGAGCTGGCGGACCTGTTCCTCGCTGGCATTGTTCTCCAGCGCCTGGCGCAGATTTTCCTGCGCCTGACGCAGGTTCTGCGCGGCGATGGAAAGATTGCCGTCCTCCAGGCCGAGGGCGATCGTCCAGAGGAAATCGAGGACGCTGACGAGGTCCTCGTCGGAGCGCGCCTGCAGGATGCGGTGATAGGCGGCGCGGATGGCGAGATAGGCGCCCTTGGTCGGGATGAACTTCTCCGGCGCCAGCGTCAGGGCGTCGAGCGCCGCCGCCACGGCCGGCGCCTGCGTGGCGTCGAGCGCCAGATTGCGCCGCTGCTCGACCAGCGCCCGGGCGATGGCATTGTTGAAGGTGCGCGACGGCAGGACGAATTCGAACGGCTCGCTCTTGCCTTCCTGACCGGCGTCGTCCTTGGCGACGAGGGTCATGGCGACCCGCGCCCCGGCCCAGGGATGCGACACCAGTTCGCGCGTCGTCTCGCCTTCGCCGCTCCTGGCGCGCTGGCGCGGCAGCTGCAGCGGGAAATTCGGCGCGCCGATCAGCGGCCGGCCGGGATTGGTGACGCCGTCGGCCCGCGCCACCCGCGCCTCGGCCGAGACGACGCCGTAGTCGTCGGAGAGGGTGTAGGCGAGCTGGATGGCGCCGCTCTGCGCCTGCGTCGGCTCGTCCTTGAAGGCGATCTGCGGCGGCTGGTCCGGTGTCACGGTGAACTGCCAGGCCTTCACATCCGTTGCCGGATCCTCGCCGGCGCCGCCGCGCACGGCGACAATGCCGCTGTCATGCAGCACCACCTTGTGCTCCAGCGGCACGCCGGCCGCATCGGCGATCGGCCGCGCCACCGGCGTCGCCGGGCTTTCGACCTCGCCGGCCGGCCCGCTGGAGACGACCTTGAGGCCGTCGCCGCCGCTGCCGATGCGCACGGTGATCTCGGTGCCGGCCGGGACGGTGATGGCGCCGTCCGGCAGCCGCACGCCGTCGCCGGTCAGGAAGACCGGCGGCCGGCCCGTATAGGCGGGCGGCGTCGCCCAGGCATCGATGCGGGTCACCGCCGGCGCGGCAGCCGCCGCGGCGCCGCGGAAGGCTTCGGCGATGCGCTGCGTGCGTTCACCGCCGGCAAAGACGAAGCCGACTGCCAGCAGTAGCAGCACGACATAGCGAAGGGCGAACGGATCCCGCTGCGCCATTCCCGGCGCCGGGGCGCCGGCCTTCAGGCGGCCGAAGGAAGCCAGCAGGCGCTCGCGATGCGCCGCCCAGATGGCCTGCACCTGATGGTCGTCGCGGCCAAGCGCCAGCGTATCGGAAAAGGCGGTGGCCGGCCGGTGCAGCGCCCCGGTGGCATGCTCGACGCGCGCCAGGGCGGCGGCGCGGCCCGGCACGCGGACGCGCGCTGGCAGCAGCAGCGCCAGAAGCGCGGCAAGGCCGAACACTACGACGATAGCGATGCGGGCGACATCCGGCAGGACGCGCCAGAGGCCGAACCAGGAAGCGGCGAGGAAAAGCCCGGCCAGAAGCAGGAGCGGGACCAGCCGCGGCCACAGCGATTCCCAGGTCAGCGCCAGACGGGCGCGCGTAATCGCGCGGCCGATCCGCGCACGGATCGCCTGCTCGGTAACACCGCTATTCTGTCGGGCCGCCCTATCGGGGCCGGAAGTTGCGGGCTCGGTCATGAGGTTCCGCCCTGCTGGCTGCCCACCACGTCAGTCCCCATGACGCGACTGTAACAGTCGGGAAAGGACAGTGCGAGCCTTTCGGTTCCCCGTCCCCGGCCGCTCAATCAAAGGCTCGTGTTCAGGCGTCGAGCAGCCAGGGCGCCATGCGATCGAGACCGATGAGCTCGTCATAGGTCTGCCGCGGCCGCACAACGGCGAAGTCGCCGCCGCGCACCAGCACCTCGGCCGCCAGCGGGCGGCTGTTATAGGTCGAGCCCTGTACGGCGCCATAGGCGCCGGCGGTCATGATGGCGATGCGGTCGCCGGCGGCGAGCGTCGGCAGCTGCCGGCCGAGGGCAAGATAGTCGCCCGTTTCGCAGACGCCGCCGACGACGTCGGCGACCATGCCATGGTCGCCTGCGTCAGCCTGCCGCACCGGCAGGATGTCGTGATGCGCCTCGTAGAGGGTCGGCCGGATGAGGTCGTTCATGCCGGCATCGGCGATGACGAAGGTCTTTGCGGCGCCGTGCTTCACATAGACGATTTCGCTGACGAGGATACCGGCGTTGCCAACGAAGACGCGCCCCGGCTCGAACAGGATGCGGCAGCCGAGATTGCCGAGGCGGCGGCGCACGATTTCGCCATAGGCGGCCGGCGGCGGGGGCGGCGGATCGTCGAGCCGGTAGGGGATGCCGAGGCCGCCGCCGCAATCGACATGGGTGATGGTGTGTCCGTCGGCGCGCAGCAGCCGCACCAGCTCGGCGAGCCGCTCATAGGCCGCGTCGAACGGCGCCATCTCGGTAATCTGGCTGCCGATATGCATGTCGACGCCGGCGACACGGAGGCCCGGCAGCCGCGCCGCCTCGGCATAGACCTCGCGGGCGCGCTCCCACGGAATGCCGAACTTGTTCTCGGCCTTGCCGGTGGTGATCTTGGCATGCGTGCGCGCATCGACGTCGGGATTGATGCGCACGGAGATCGTCGCCGTCGCGCCCTTCGACGTGGCGATGGCGGAAATAGCCTGCAGCTCCGGCTCCGATTCGACGTTGAAGCAGAGGATGCCGGTGTCGATGGCGAAGGCGATCTCGCGCGCCGTCTTGCCGACGCCGGCGAAGACGATCTTGCCGGGCTCGGCGCCGGCCGCCAGGGCGCGCCGCAGCTCGCCCTCCGACACCACGTCGATACCGGCGCCCTCGCGGACGAAGGTCCGGATGACCGCCTGGTTCGAGTTGGCCTTCATGGCGTAGCAGATCAGCGTGTCGAGCCCGGCGAAGGCCTCGCTGAAGACGCGGTAGTGACGCGTCAGGGTGGCGGTCGAATAGCAGTAGAAGGGGGTTCCGACCGCCGCCGCGATGACGGGCAGCGGCACGTCCTCGGCGTGGAGAACGCCGTCACGATAGGTGAAGTGGTTCACCTTCTATCTCAGAGCAGGAAATCGAGAGCGAAGGGCCGGTCGGGCTTCTGACGCGCCGGGGGAGCAGGCTGCGCCTGCGGCTCGCCATCGGTCGTGGTGGCAGCGGGTGCGGTGAGCGATGCATCCGGCGGCGGCTCAAGCGCGCCGCGCCGGCCGCAGCCGGACAGCATCAGCGACGCGGCGAGCATCGCGGCAAGGCCGGCTTTTCCCAGCATGGCTCCATCCATCATCGCTGCCGCATCCCCGGTCCAAGGGCGGCGCCACCGGAAAACGGCGCCGGCCACAGCCATCTTATCCGCGGCGGCGGGTTTTGTATCAAGTGGCCGCCGCCTCTTCATTGAGCCGGTCGATCCAGCGGCGGGCCTCGCGCAGCACATTGCCAGGCGCCGTGCCGCCTTCGCTGGTGCGGCTCTTCACGGAATTGTCGACGCCGAGAACGGCATAGATCTCGTCGCCAATGCGCGGCTCGATGGACTGCATCATTTCGAGCGGCAGCTCCTCCAGCCCGACCTTTCGCTCGGCGGCGGCCGCGACGATGCGTCCCGTCACGTGATGCGCCTCGCGGAAGGGCAGCCCGAGGGCCCGCACCAGCCAGTCGGCAAGATCGGTGGCGGTGGCGTAACCGGCGCCGGCCGCCCGGCGCATGGCCTCCACGTCCGGCTCCATGTCCTCCACCATGCCGAGCATCGCCGTGAGGCCGAGCGACAGGGTCTCCAGGGCCGCGAAGGTCTCGCCTTTGTCCTCCTGCATGTCCTTCTGGTAGGCGAGGGGCAGGCCCTTCATGACGATCAGCAGCGACGTCAGGGCGCCGATGACTCGCCCGGCCTTGGCGCGCACCAGCTCCGCCGCATCCGGGTTGCGCTTCTGCGGCATGATCGAGGAGCCGGTGGTGAAGCGGTCCGACAGGCGGATGAAGCCGAACTGCGCCGACGACCAGATGACGATCTCCTCGGCGAAGCGCGACAGGTGGACCGAGCAGATGCTGGCGGCGGCCAGCGCTTCCAGGGCGAAGTCGCGATCGGAGACGCTGTCGAGGGAATTGGCGGTCGGCCGGTCGAAGCCGAGCGCCGCCGCCGTCGCCTGCCGGTCGATGGGAAACGAGGTGCCGGCCAGCGCCGCTGCCCCGAGGGGCGATTCATTGAGGCGCCGCCGCGCGTCGGCGAAGCGGCCGCGGTCGCGCGCCAGCATCTCGACATAGGCGAGGAGGTGGTGGCCGAAGGTCACCGGCTGGGCGCTCTGCAGATGCGTGAAGCCCGGCATGACTGTCGCCGCATGGGCGAGGGCCTTCTGCGCCAGCGCCAGCTGCAGCCGTCCGATCATACCATCCAGCAGATCGAGGCTGTCGCGCACCCAGAGGCGGAAATCCGTCGCCACTTGATCGTTGCGCGAGCGCGCCGTGTGCAGCCGCCCGGCGGCCGGGCCGATCAGCTCCGCCAGGCGCGATTCGACATTCATGTGAATGTCCTCGAGCTGGCGCGAAAAGTTGAACGATCCTGCTTCGATTTCGCGCAGGATCGTGTCTAGACCCTCCCGGATCTTTCTTGCATCGTCCGCGCCGATGATGCCCTGCGCCGCCAGCATGGCGGCATGGGCCTGGGAGCCGCTGATATCCTGGCGGAAGAGCTTCCGGTCGATGTCGATCGACGCATTGATCTCTTCCATGATTTCCGCAGGCGCGTGCGCGAAGCGGCCGCCCCACATTGTGTTGCTCATCGAGCTCTCCGGAGGAATGCCATGCCCGACCAGCCCAAGCGACCGTCGCGAAGCCGGATAGGGATGGGCGCGGGCGTTGCCGTCGCCGTCGCCATCGGAGTTGCGATATATGCGGGGCTGGACGGCCAAGGCAACCCGGCCAATGCCGCCTGCAAGGCCGCCAGCCAGAAGGCGGCGACGCTGGAGCCCTTCGCGACCGGCGAGGTTGCCGCCTTCCGCGTCGCCAGCAGCCCGGCCTCCATGGCCGAGCTCAGCTTCAAGCGGCCGGACGGCAGCGCCGTCACCATGGCCGACTTCGCCGGCAAGACGGTCCTCCTCAATCTCTGGGCGACGTGGTGCGTCCCGTGCCGGGCGGAGATGCCTGCGCTCGACCGCCTGGAGGCCGCCGCCGGCTCGGACAGCTTCACCGTCGTGCCGGTCAGCCTCGATACCGGCACGCCGGACAAGCCGCGCCAGTTCCTCGAGGATACCGGGATCCGCTCCCTCGGCCTCTATGTCGATCCGGAGCTCGGGCTGATGGACGCCATGCGCCGCATGGGCCTGTCGCGCGGCCTTCCGACGACGGTGCTGGTCGACGGCAAGGGCTGCCAGCTCGGCGTCATGGAGGGCCCGGCGGAATGGGATTCGCCGGACGCCCGGGCGCTGATCGAGGCGGCGCTGAAGGTGGACTAGCCGGCCCTAGCGGGTCGGCACCGGCTTTTCGCCGCGATAGTCGTAGAAGCCGCGGCCGCTCTTGCGCCCCAGCCAGCCGGCTTCGACATATTTCACCAGCAGCGGGCAGGGCCGGTATTTCGGGTCGGCGAGACCCTCATAGAGGGTCTGCATGATCGACAGGCAGGTATCGAGGCCGATGAAATCGGCAAGCTGCAGCGGACCCATCGGGTGGTTGGCGCCGAGCCGCATGGCGGTGTCGATCGCCTCGACCGTCCCGACCCCCTCGTAAAGGGTGTAGATCGCCTCGTTGATCATCGGCAGCAGGATGCGGTTGACGATGAAGGCAGGAAAATCCTCCGCCACCGTCACCGTCTTGCCCAGCCGGCGGACATAGGCCTTGGCGGTCTCGAAGGTCTCGTCGCCGGTGGCAATGCCGCGGATGACCTCGACCAGCTCCATGACCGGCACCGGATTCATGAAATGAATGCCGATGAAGCGGTCCGGACGATCCGTCGCCGAGGCGAGGCGGGTGATCGACAGCGACGAAGTGTTGGTGGCGAGGATGGCGGACGGCTTCAGCAGCGGGCAGAGCCCGGCGAAGATCTTCCGCTTGACCTGCTCGTTCTCGGTCGCCGACTCGATGACCAGATCGCAATCGGCCAGCCCTTCGAGCTCGACCGCCGAACTGATATGCGCCAGCCCGGCCTGCCGCTCGGCCTCGGTGATGCGCCCCGAGGCGACCTGGCGGGCCATGTTGCCGTTGATCGTGGCAAGCCCGGCCTCGATGCGATCCTGGGTGACGTCGTGCACGACGACATCGATCCCCGCCATCGCCGAGACATGGGCAATGCCCGAGCCCATCTGGCCGGAGCCGATGACGCCAAGCTTCGCGATCGTTTCAGCCATGTCCTCAGACGCCATGCTGCACTGCGGTCAAATCGACCATTGTGTTTGAACTTGTCAAGGGAAAGGAGCCGTTACCGGCTCATTCCGCTGCATCGGGACGGCGATCGAAGAGCGGAACGCCGCGCCGGCGCAGGACAAGAATGAGGATCACGCCCGACAGAAAGCCGCCGATATGGGCCATCCAGGCGACGCCGCTGCCGGAGGCTCCCGCCACGAGGGCGTTCCAGACCTGCAGCAGAATCCAGAAGCCGAGCAGCAGCACCGCCGGCACCGGAACGGGGAAACGGTAGAGCACCAGAACCCAGACCCAGACCCGCGGATGCAGCATGAGATAGGCGCCGATGACGCCGGCGACGGCGCCGGAAGCGCCGATCAGCGGCTCCGTCGACATCGGCTGCATGAGACTGTGGCTGAGGCCGGCGCCGATGGCGCAGAGCAGGTAGAACAGCAGGAAGCGCCAGTGGCCGACGGCGTCCTCGACATTGTCGCCGAACACCCAGAGGAACAGCATGTTGCTGGCGAGGTGCCAGAAATCGGCATGGAAGAAGGCGTAGGTGAGCAGCGTCACCGTGTCCGGCACGATGGCGATCTCGGCGCTGCGCATGCCGTAGCCGTCGAGCGCTGCCGGGATGAGCGCGAAGCCGACATCGTAGACCGTGCCGGTCAGCTGCTGGAGCAGGAAGACGGCGGTATTGGCGAGGATCAGTCCGACCGTGACGTAGTGGAAGCCGATATGCCGCAGCTTGTTGCCGTCGTAGAGCGGGATGAACAAGGCCGCCCCGTCAGCGGTTGGCGCCGGGCTGCCAGAGCACGTCGGCGGCCCCGCCATCATTGGCGACCCGCGCCGCCACGAAGAAGAAATCCGACAGCCGGTTGATGTAGCGCAGCGCCTCCGCGCCGATTGTCTCGCCGGGCTGGCGGGTCAGCGCCACCATGTCGCGCTCGGCCCGGCGCGTCACCGTGCGGCAGAGATGCAGCGCCGCGGCGAGCGGCGTGCCGCCGGGCAGGACGAAGGAGCGCAAAGACGGCAGATCGGCGTTGAGGCGGTCGATCTCCTGCTCCAGCCAGGCGACCTGCGTGGCGACGATGCGCAGCACGGCGCCCGGGGCCTCGTCCGGTTCCGGCAGCGTGGCGAGATCGGCGCCGAGATCGAAGAGGTCGTTCTGGATGCGCCCCAGCGCGGCATCGAGATCGGTTGCCGCCGCCGCGGAAAGACGCGCCATGCCGATGCAGGCATTGGCTTCGTCGACGGCGCCGATCGCCTGGAAGCGAAGGTCCGACTTGGCGCGGCGGCCGCCTTTCGCCAGCGCCGTCGTGCCGCTGTCGCCGCTGCCTGTGTAGATCCGGTTGAGCTTGACCATGTCTCCGGCGTCAACGCGCCGAAATGTAGAGGACGACCATCATCACCACCAGCGCCACGAACTGGACGATGACGCGGGCCCGCATGAGGTTCTGCGACGTGTTGGGAGATCCCCGGCGCATCAGATTGATGAGGCCGGCCAAGAGGATCAGGACCAGCAGGGCAAGAAGGATAGGAATCAGATAAGCGAGAAACGACGCCATGGGAGGAGGAACCCCCTTTACGGGAAAGCCTGCTTATAGGCCCTCCCCCACGGGCAGGCTATGCCGCAGCTACTTGCCGGTCAGGATGCGCTCGATCTGGTCGACCGGATGCTGCGTCAGCGTCTTGTCGATCTCGGCGATGATCCGGCTGGAGACTTCGCTGTGGAAGCTGGTGCGCAGCTTGCCCAGCGTCGCCGGCGGCGCAACGACCACCAGGCGCTCGAAGCGGCCGGCATGGGCGAGCGCGTAGAGCCGGTCGGCGATGTCCTTGGCGAAGCGGCTCTCCTCCAGCTTGTGCCAGTCGGTATTCTCGACGGCGCTGCGGTTGCCGAAGAAGTCGTTTGTCCGCCCCGGCCGGTCGGTGCCCTGCTCGTGCGTTGCCGGATTGTCCTGCTCGAACAGCTTCTCGACCACGAGATTGGGATAGACTTCATCCCCTTCGTTGCGAAGAATCATGGCCTTTTCGCCATCGCCGACGAGCACCCAGGTGTTATGGGGTATCTTCACGTTGTCCACGGCGGAACCCTCCCATCGCATAGGCGCATTCCCGTTTAAGGTGGATGAGGCGCCGGCGCCACGGGAACTCGGGCGATCCGTCCCCGGTTCCGTATCCATGCCGGGCGGACGCCCCTTGAACCGAGGCCCATGACCACTCAGACCGACCCCGACGATGTTGCCGAGCCGCGCTGGAAAGTGCTCCTCCTCAGCGCCCGCCGGCTGTGGCGGCAGGTCTATGCCATTCCCGGCGTGCGCCGGACCTACGACACGCTGGCGATTGCCCTCGGGCGGCTCTACCAGGACGACGGCTGGGCGATGGCCAGCCATCTGGCGCTGTCGGCGCTGATGGCGCTGTTCCCGTTCCTGATCTTCGTCGCCGCCGTCGCCGGCTTCATCGGCCAGCAGGGCCTTGCCGACCAGGTCGCCAGCCTGCTCTTCCAGGCCATGCCGCCGGAGGTGGCCGGGCCGCTCGCCAACGAGGTGCACAACGTCCTGACGCGGCCGCATGGCAGCGTCATCACCATCTCGGTGGTGGTGACGATCTACCTCGCGTCCAACGGCGTCGAGGCGGTGCGGGCGGCGCTGACGCGGGCCTACGGCACCGGGCCGCATGCCCGCTCCTTCCTTTTCCTGCGGCTGCAGAGCATCGGCTTCGTCATCATCGGCGCGCTCGCCTGCCTGGCGCTCGCCCTGCTCGGCGTCCTCGGGCCGCTGATCTGGCGGCTGCTGCAGAACTGGCTGCCGGCGCTCGAGGAATTCCGCAGCCGTTTCGACGTGCTGCGCTACGGGATCGTCAGCGTCCTCCTGACGGCGGCGCTGACCGCCGCGCATCTGTGGCTGCCGGCGCGGCGCAAGAAGGGCCTGCGGCTGTGGCCCGGCATTCTGGCGACGCTGTTCTTGTGGTGGATCGCCACAGCGGCGCTTGCCACCTATCTCTCGACCTTCGCCAATTACGTCTCGACCTATGCCGGCCTCGCCAGCGTCGTGACGGCGATCTTCTACCTCTATGTGATGTCGCTGATCCTGATCTTCGGCGCCGAGATCAATGCCGCCATCTACAAGACCAGCCCCGCCCGGCGGAAGGAAGTGCCGGAGCCGATGGCGGCGGAGGAAACGCCGGGCGACTAGAGCGGCGGCGCCGGCTCAGCCCAGCGACTCGGCCTGCGGAAGCGGGTCGGGCGTGAGGGCAGGATCGGCGCTAATTCCGACCAGCGCCCGCACGTCGGCGGGCGTCAGGCCGCTTTCGCGCAGTGCCGCCAGCCCGGTGTCGCGCTCCGACTTGGAGAGCTTGCGGCCGTTCTCATCGCGGATGAGCCGGTGATGCAGATAGACCGGCTCGGGCAGGCCGAGGAGGGTCTGGAGCAGGCGGTGCACGGCGGTGGCGGCGCGCAGGTCCTCGCCGCGCACCACCCGCGTCACCCCCTGCAGCGCATCGTCGACCACGACGGAGAGGTGATAGCTGGTCGGAATTTCCTTGCGGGCGATGATGACGTCGCCCCAGGTGAGCGGATCGGCGGCGACCCCCACGACCGGCTGCCCGGCGCCGCCCTCGCGCCAGGTCAGCGGGCCGGCGCGGCGGGCGGCTTCGTCCATGCGCAGCCGCAGCGCATAGGGCTCTCCGGCGGCGATCCGCGCCGCGGCGGCTTTCTCAGGCAGGTCACGGTCGGTGCCGGGATAGAGCGGGCTTCCGTCCGGATCGCGCGGCCAGGCTTTTCCCGACGCTTCGGCGGCGGCGACGATGCGGCCGATCTCGCCGCGGCTGAGGAAGGCGGGATAGATCAGCCCCATGTCCCTGAGGCGGGTCAGCGCCGCCGCGTAGTCGGCGAAATGCTCCGACTGGCGGCGCACCGGTTCCTCATGACGGATGCCGAGCCAGGCGAGATCGTCGAGAATGGCGCGCTCGAAGGCGGCGGAGGAGCGGGTGCGATCGATGTCCTCGATGCGCAGCAGCAGCCGTCCGCCGGCGCGGCGGGCGAGCTCGGCATTGAGCAGGGCCGAATAGGCATGGCCGAGATGCAGGCGGCCATTGGGGCTTGGGGCGAAGCGGAAAACGGCTTGCGGCATGGCAGCGAAGGTGGGCGCCATTGCCGGGGACGTCCAGAGGGGACTGCATGAGCCGGCTGATCGAAACCGACGCCGATGTCGCGGAGGGACTTGCCGCTCTCGTCGCCGGCGATCCGCGGCTCGGTCCGCTGGTCGCGGCGGCCGGAGCGATCCCGCTGCGCCGCCGTCCCGGCGGCTTCGCCGGCCTTGCCTGGATCGTCGTCGGCCAGCAGGTGTCCACCGCCAGCGCCGACGCCATCTGGGGTCGCCTGGCCGGGGCCACGGATGGCGTGAAGCCGGAGAGGGTGGCGCAGGCCGGCGATGCGACGCTGCGCGGTGCCGGCCTTTCCGCCGCCAAGGCGCGGTCGCTGCGGTCGCTGGCCGAGGCGGTTCTCGGCGGCTTCGACCTCGATGGGCTGGCGACGCTCGGCGCCGAAGAGGCGCATGCCGCCCTTGTCGCCCTTCCCGGCGTCGGTCCGTGGACCGCGGACATCTACCTTCTGTCCTGCCTCGGCCACCCGGACGTCTTTCCGGCCGGCGACCTGGCGCTGCGCGCCGCGCTGGCAATGGGCCTGCAGCTCGATGTGCGGCCTGACATTGCCGCCGCCGCGGCGATCGCCACGGCATGGCGACCCTGGCGTGCGGTTGCCGCCCGGCTGTTCTGGGCCTATTACCGCAAGCGTCGCCGCTCCTGATTCCGGGCGGTACGGCTTTGTCGATCAAGATCCCGGATGCCCATGCTGGACGGTCCCCGTCTCGAACCGGCCGGAGGCCGCCCCGCCCGACAGCTCGTCGTCCTGGTCCATGGCTATGGCGCCGACGGCAATGACCTGATCGGGCTCGGCGAGACCTGGCGTGAGACGCTGCCCGACGCCGTCTTCATCGCGCCGCATGCGCCCGAGCCGTGCCCGGCGGCGCCCGGCGGGCGGCAGTGGTTCATGCTAAGCGTGCGCAATCCGGAGGAAATCCGCCGTGGCGTTGCCGAAGCCGGGCCGCGCTTCGACGCCTTCCTCGACCACGAGCTGGCACGCTACGGCCTTGGCGACGGCCAGCTTGCACTGGTCGGTTTCAGCCAGGGCACAATGCTGTCGCTGTGGACCGGGCCGCACCGGCCCGGATGCATCGCCGGTATTGTCGGCTATTCAGGCCTCATCGCCTGGTCGCTGCAGCGCGAGAAGAATTCGGCGCACAAGCCGCCGGTGCTGCTCGTCCATGGCGAGAGCGACCCGGTCATTCCGCCCATCGCCCTGCCGGCGACGCGCGCCGCGCTGGCCGGCGCCGGCTTTCCGGTCGAGACGCATCTCAGCCCGGGTCTTGGCCACGGCATCGACGCCAGCGGCCTGGCGGCCGGCGGCGCGTTCCTGCAGCGCGTCCTGTCGCCCGCAGCCAAGGAAATACCCAGCGCCGCCCAGTAGGCAGTTTTTGCCTAAAGGCGGTGGGCGGGAGCTTCACAAGCCCGACACAGTGTTTGTAGAATGTGAGGCCGCCTGACCAGGCGGTGCTGACATTGTGCCGGGAGCCGCGCTTGAATGTAGCGATCTCACCAGGAACAAACCCGGCACTCGTGCTGAATGCCGACTATCGCCCGCTGAGCTACTACCCGCTGTCCCTCTGGTCCTGGCAGGATACGATCAAGGCGGTTTTCCTGGACCGCGTGAATATCGTCTCGGAATATGACGTGGCGGTGCACAGCCCGTCTTTCTCGATGCGGCTGCCCAGCGTCGTGTCGCTGAAGACCTATGTGAAGCCGTCGCGCAATCCCGCCTTCACGCGCTTCAACGTCTTCCTGCGCGATCATTTCCAGTGCCAGTATTGCGGCAGCCGCGACGATCTCACCTTCGATCACATGATCCCGCGCTCGCGCGGCGGGCTCACGACCTGGGAAAACGTCGTCACCGCCTGCTCGCCCTGCAATCTGCGCAAGGGCGGCCTCCACCCGGCGCAGGCGAACATGTGGCCGATGCAGAAGCCTTACCGGCCGACCGTCGCCAATCTGCACAATAACGGGCGCCAGTTCCCGCCGAACTATCTACACGAGAGCTGGATGGACTATCTCTACTGGGATACCGAGCTCGATCCCTAGGCCGGCGCCTTCAGCGGCGGCGGCCGGGGATGGCGATGGCCGCCAGCGCGCAGATCACCACGAAAGCCGAGACCGCCGCATTCCAGCCGGCAAAGGAAAGGCCCCAGCCGGCCGGGAAGCGCCAGCTCGCCTCGGTGCAGCTCACCACGCGGGTGTTACGCAGCTGATCGAGCAGGCCGCCGGCATTGGTCGTGGTGGCGGCGCCGCCGCCGCAATCGGACGGACCGAGCCACCAGCCCCATTCGGCGCCGGCATGGTAGACGCCGAGCCAGACGCTCCAGGCAAAGATGCCGGCCGTCACTAGGAGGAGCAGCCGCGTCAGCCAGACCGGCCCGCGCGCCGCCGCCGAGACGAAGGCGGCGAGCGCCACCGGCAGGCCGACATAATAGGGGATGCGCTCCTGCAGGCAGAGCCCGCATGGCACGTAATGGCCGATGAGCTGGAAGCCCCAGGCGCCGAGGATGGCGGCGAGGCCGGCGAGAAAGCCCAGCCCGGCGGCGACGGCGCGCCAGTTGGCAGGCCGCGGCAGCGCCGCCGGCTTGGTGGAAAGGGCCTCGGTCAGCGCAGTGACTCCTCAGAACGTATAGCGGGCGACGACGAAACCGCCCGCCACCACCAGCACGAAGGCCGTCGTCACCAGGGTCAGCCGCTTCTCGATGAAGAGGCGGATCGGCTCGCCATAGAGCCGCAGCAGCCCGGCCACCAGGAAGAAGCGGATGCCGCGCGTCACCAGCGAAAGGACGACGAAGGCCAGGAGATCATATCCGGCAAAGCCGGAGGCGATTGTCACGATCTTGTAAGGGATCGGTGTCAATCCCTTGATCAGGATGATCCAGGCGCCCCAGGCGGCATAGGACGCCCGGAAGGCGTCGAGCTGGTCGCCATAGCCATAGGCCGAGATCAGCCACTGGCCGACCGAGCCGAAGAGCAGGGCGCCGATGGCATAGCCGAGCAGGCCGCCGGCCACCGAGGTCAGCGTGCACCACGCCGCCAGCAGCCAGGCCTTCGCCCGGTTGGCAAGAACCATCGGGATCAGCACGAGATCGGGCGGCAGGGGAAAGAACGAGCTTTCCGCGAAGGAGACGGCGCCAAGGACGGCGACGCCCCACCGCGTATCGGCAAGGCGCATCATCGCATCATAGAGGCGGCGCAGCATGGCTGGCTTCTAGCCTGAGTCCCGGTGCCGGTCCACCGGACAGCAAGCGCCGCCCGGCGGACCGGCGAGCGACGTCTGTGACGATGACGGATTGGCGGTGATGGTGCCCCAGGCCGGACTCGAACCAGCACGCCCTTTCGAGCGGGGCATTTTGAGTGCCCTGCGTCTACCATTTCGCCACTGGGGCGGCCACCGCCGGCATGGTTAGCCGAAGGCGCCGCGCCAGGGAAGGGCTCGCGCCGGTCAGCCCTGTTCTTCGGCCAGTGCCTTCAGGGCGGCGTGGCCGTCATGCGTCCAGTGGCTGAAGCGCTCGTACAGCCTGGCGAAGGTGACGATGTCCTTCTCGCTCCAGCTGGCGAGGGCGGCGCTCAGCATGCGCCACTTCCGCTCGCGGAATTCCTCGGCGAAATGGCGGCCGGCATCGGTCGGCTCCAGGCAGGTGCGCCGTGCGTCGGCCTGCGAGGCGACCCGCCGCGCCAGTCCCTTGTCGACCACCTCGCCGACCAGCCGGCTGGCACGCGACGGATCGAGGTTGAGCCGCTCGGCGACCAGGCCGACCGTCACCTCCGGCACCGGTTCGGCGCAGCGCCAGTTGTTGATCGCCTCCAGGACGTCGAGATGGGAGATTTCCAGCTCCGGATCGATCGAGGCGACGATCGCGCTGGTGAGCTCGCGCCGCGTCACATTGCGGCGGACACGCCGCATGGTGACGTCGATATCGGCAATGGCCCGCGCCGCGGCGGGGCTGATACCCGCCTTCTCGAAGATATCGAGCTGGCGGCGGGAAGGCTCGAACGGGGCCTGGCTGCTGGTGTTCGTCGGTTCGCCCATCGGCTGCGCCCTAGCATGGAAATGTGCTCGGATCAAATACGTGCCATTGGCACATATATGATATTGACACATATGTGTGGTTGGCAGATATAATTGCCAAGCCTTCTCCAGGACGTAGTCCCATGTCGCCCGAAATCGTTTCCGGCGCGCCGCTTTCGCCGCGGCGCAAGCTGGTCATCTATCTCGCCGTCCTCGCCGGCATGTTCATGGCCGTGCTCGACATGAACATCATCGCCACGGCGCTGCCGACGATCGCCGACGATCTCGGCGATCTGCAGCTGTTCGGCTGGGTCGGCGCCGCCTACCTGCTCACCACCGCGGCGGTGACGACCTTCTATGGCAAGCTCGGCGATCTCTTCGGCCGCAAGCGCATCTTCATGACGGCGATCGGCCTCTTCGTCGTCGGTTCGCTGGCCTGCGGCCTCGCCTGGTCGATGCCGACCCTGATTGCTGCCCGCGTCCTGCAGGCGCTGGGCGGCGGCGGGCTGATGACCTCCGCCTTCGCCATCATCGCCGACCTGTTCGAGCCGCGCGAACGCGCCCGCTACCAGGGGTACAGCTCGGTTGTCTTCACCATCTCCAGCCTCGTCGGGCCGGTCGCCGGCGGCTTCATCGCCCAGGCCTTCGGCTGGGAATACATCTTCCTCATCAATGTGCCGATCGGCATCGCGGTGATCGCCGTGGTCGCCCTTGCCATGCCGGCGCATGCCAGCAGCCGCACGCCGGTGGTCGACTATGCCGGCGGGCTGCTGCTGGCGGCAGCGGTCAGCATGCTTGTCTTCTGGGCCGAGAACGTGCTCTCCGCCAGCGGCGGGCCGCTCGCCTATCTCCTGCCGCTCCTCACCGTCCTGGCGCTTGTCGCCTTCGTGATGGTGGAGCGGCGCGCCGCCGAGCCGATCCTGCCGCTTTCCCTGCTGCGCAACAGCACCATCGCGCTGACGCTGGCGATGTCGATCCTGATGGGCATCACGACGCTCGGGATGCTGAACTATTTCGTGCTGTTCATGCAGATGATCACCGGCCTGCCGCCGGCCGAGGCCGGGCTCCTGTTCATGCCGACGGCGATCGGATCGCTGCTCGCCTCCGTCACCGCCGGGACGATCATCAGCCGCACCGGCCGGTACAAGATCTTCCCGATACTCGGCATGGGCCTCGGCGTCCTGGTGATGATCGCCTATACGTTCATCGACGCCGCGACGCCCTATTGGGCGATCGGCCTTCTGACCTTCTTCTTCTCGATCTGCATGGGCCTGCAGATGCAGACCCTGATGGTCGCGGTGCAGGCCGCGGCACCGCGCCGCGATGTCGGCGCCGCCACCGGCGCGCTGACGCTGGCGCGGATGATCGGCGCGTCGCTCGGCCTCACCGCCAATGGTGCGCTGCTGCAAAGCGCCCTGTGGCGTCAGCAGGACGCCTTGCCGGCCGATGTCGTCGCCGGTCTGCCGGCGCCGCTCGCCGAGCTGACGCCCAATGTGGTGCACGCCCTGCCGCCCGCCCTTGTCGCCCCGACGGTCGACGCCTTCCACGACGCCTTCAGCCTGGTGCTGCATAGCGGCGCGGTGCTGTTCGGCATCTGCTTCGTGCTGGCCTGGCTGCTGAAGGATGTGCGCCTGCCGGTGCATGCCAAGGCCGCCATGGACGAAGATACGGCCGCTGCACCGGCAGCCGTGCCGGCGGAATAGCTCAGGCCGGCGGGGCCGGGCGCCGCAGCAGCGTGACGGCGAGAATGGCTGCCGCCACGAGCACGGCGCCGGCCACAAAGGCGGTCACCGCCAGCGCCCCGGTGAAGGCGCTGCGCGCTGTCGCCATCAGCGCTTCACCTGCCTCCGGCACGAGCTCTTGAGCAACGAGAACCGCGCCGCCGAGGGTGCCCTGCGCTGCCGTCGCCGCCGCCGGACCGAGCCCGGGCGGCAGGCCGGTCGCCATCGTCATCCGGTAAACGGCGGTGGCAACGCTGCCCAGCACGGCGATGCCGAGCGCGCCGCCGAGCTCGAAGCTCGTTTCCGACACTGCCGATGCGGCGCCGGCCCGCGCCGGCGGGGCGACGGTAAGCACCATCTCCGTGGTCAGCGGACCGATCGGGGCCGTCCCCAGGGACAGCAGCGTTGCGCCCGCCACCAGCAGGACCGGCCCGTCGCCGGGGGCGATCAGCGTCAGCATGAGGCATCCGGCGATCGCCACGGCAAAGCCGCCGACCATGATCGTCGCCGGCGGCAGGTGCCGCACCAGCACCGGCGCCAGCAGGGATCCGACGATCAGCGCCGCGGCCGATGGCAGCGACCACAGGCCGGCCTGCAGCGGCGTCATGCCGAGCACCAGCTGAAGCTGCAGGGCGACAAGGAGGAACAGGCCGAAGGCGCTGAACAGCGTCAGCACATTGATCGCCAGAGCGCCGCCGAAGGCCGGCGAGGCGAAAAGGTCGAGATTGATCAGCGGGTCCGCCACCCGCCTCTGCCGCATCACGAAGAGCGCGCCGCAGACGGCGGCGAGCGCCAGGATGCCGAGCAGGCCGGCCTGGAAGCCCGCCTCCGCCAACCGCTTGACGGCGTAGATTGTCGCCAGCACCGCCACCAGCGACAGGGCCGCGCTGGCGACGTCGAGCCGTCCTGGATCGGGATCGCGGAACTCCGGAAGGAGCCGCGGCGCCAGAAGCAGCAGCAGCGCCATGACCGGCACCGCGAGCAGGAATACCGATCCCCACCAGAAATGATCGAGCAGGAAGCCGCCGATCAGCGGGCCGATCGCCGCACCGGCCGAAAAGCCGCTGACCCAGATGCCGACGGCGAGGCTGCGCTCGCGCCCGTCGAGGAACATGTTGCGGATCAGCGACAGGGTCGATGGTGCCAGCGTTGCGGCGGCGAGGCCGAGAAAGCCGCGTGACACGATGAGCAGCGTCGCGGTCGGCGAGAAGGCGGCGAGGACCGAGGCGACGCCGAAGGCGCCGGCGCCGATCATCAGGAGGCGCCGCCGGCCGATCCGGTCGCCGAGCGTCCCCATGCTGATCAGCGACCCGGCGAGGAGAAGCCGTAGATGTCGACGATCCACAGCAGCTGCGCCGCCGAGGACCGCAGGTCCTCGGTGAGATGCGGCACAGCCAGATTGAGGACCGTGAGGTCCATCGAATAGAGGACGCAGGGCAGCACCAGGACGGCGAGGCCGATCCATTCCCGGCGCGTCGCCCGCGGCGCCGGCGGCGCGCCGGATTGCGTCATGGCCGCGCCGACAGGCTGGGAAGGGGCAGGGGGAGGCGATCCTCGGGCAAGCGGCGATTACTCGGCGGCTGCCTGCTCGGCGAGCTTGCGCGCTTCGAGATCGAACTGCAGGCGATAGAGGCGCGTATAGAGACGCCCGGCGGCGAGCAGCGCCTCGTGCCGCCCTTCCTCGACGATGGCGCCATTGGCGAAGACGCAGATGCTGTCGGCATTGAGCACCGTCGACAGGCGATGGGCGATGACCACCGTCGTGCGGCCGCGCTTCAGCCTGTCGAAGGCGATCTGGATCTGGTGTTCCGATTCGGAATCGAGCGCCGAGGTCGCCTCGTCGAGCAGCACGATGCGGGCATCGCGCAGCATCGCCCTGGCGATGGCGAGGCGCTGCCGCTGGCCGCCGGAAAGCTGGCCGCCCTGCTCGCCGACCGGGGTGTCATAGCCCTGCGGCAGGGCGCGGATGAAATCGTCGGCGAGTGCATTGCGCGCCGCCTCCTCCACCGCCGCGTCGCTGGCATCGGGGCGGCCGAGCCGGATGTTGTCGCGGATGGTGCCGTTGAACAGGCGGATTTCCTGGCTGACCAGCGCGATATGGTCGCGCAGCGAGGCGGCGTCGACGTCGGCAATATCCTGCCCGTCGATGACGACGCGCCCGGCCGAGGGGCTGTAGAAGCGCTCGATCAGCGAAATGACGGTGCTCTTGCCGGCTCCGGACGGTCCCACCAGCGCCGTCGTCTGTCCGGCGCCGGCGCGGAAGTTCAGTCCTTCGAAGAGGGGGACGTCGTCGCGGTAGCGGAAGGTGACATCGTCGAAGACGATCTCGCCGCGGGTGACGGTGATCGGCCGCTTGCCGGTCTCTTCCGGCGGCACCGGCGCGTCGAGAAGGTCGTACATAATGCGCACGCCGACGAGATGTCCGGCGATCTGCACGTTGAGCCGGGCAAGGCGCGTCGCCGGCTCGTAGGCGAGCAGCATGGCGGTGATGAAGGCCATGAAGGCGCCGGGCGCGGCGCCGAGATTGATCACCGCATAGCCGGCATAGAGCGTGACGCCGGCGATGGCGACGCCGGCCAGCGTCTCCATGATCGGCCCGGTGCGGGCGCCGATGATCGCCGCCTTGTTGGCCCGCTCCTGCACGTCGTCGATGGATTTCTGCATCTGCGCCCGCATCAGGGGCTCGAGGTTGAATGCCTTGACGATGCGGATGCCCTGCGCCGTCTCCTGCATGGAGGAGATGATGCGGCCGAGCAGGTGGAATTCCTCGCCGGCGATGCGCTTGATGCGCCGGATGAGGCGGGCGACGGCGAAGATCGCCACCGGGCCGATCACCAGCGTCAGCAGGGCCAGCAGCGGGCCCTGTCCGATCATCACCGCGATGAGGCCGATCAGCGTCAGCAGGTCCTTGCCGAAGCTGATGACGATCTTATTCAGCACTTCCCGCGCCGCCAGCGTGTTGTGCGACATGCGGTTGATCAGCTCGGAGGAGTGCGTCCGCGTGAAATAATCGACGTCGAGCGACAGGATCTTGTCGTAGAGCCGCTGCTGCAGGCCGGCGACGATGCCGTTGCCGATGCGGCTGAGAATTGTCGTGGCGCCATAGGCGGCGAAGCCGCGGACGACGAAAATGAGGACGATCACCGCCGGGATGAGGAGCAGCATCGTCCGGTCGCGGTCGAAGAAGATGCCGTCGACGAGGTCGCGGGTGATCAGTGCCGCACCGGCGGTGCCGGCGGCGACGACCGCCATCAGGACGAAAGCCAGCGCGTATTGCCGCACATAGCGCCGGGCCGTCTCGGCGAACAGCCGCCGGATGAGGGCCACGTTGCCGGCGTCGCGCAGGAGAAAACGGGTTGCCATGGCTTGTCCCAGTCGTTCGACCGGCGGCTTATAGGGCAAAGCGACGGCGGCGCCCAATTCTCACGCCGCCAGCGCCTCCTCGACGAGCCGCACCCAGTACGAACTGCCGACCGGGATCGCCTCGTCGCTGAAGTCGTAATGCGGGCTGTGCAGGCCGGCCGTGTCGCCATTGCCGACGAAGATGAAGGCGCCAGGCCGGGCCTCGAGCATGTAGGAGAAGTCCTCGGCGCCCATCAGCGGCGGCGTGTTGGTGTCGACCCGGTCCGGACCGACGACGGACGCGGCGACGCGGGCGGCAAAATCCGTCTGGCCGGGATGGTTGACCGTCACAGGATAGTTGCGCCGGTAGTCGATCGTCACGCTGGCGCCCAGTGCCAGGGCCGTGTTTTCGCTGACGGTGCGCAGCCGCTGCTCGACCAGGTCGCGCACCTCCGGGCGCAGCGCCCGCACCGTGCCGCTGAGCCTTGCGTGCTCGGCGATGATGTTGGAGGCCGTGCCGGCCTGGAAGCGCGTTACCGAGACGACCGCCGAGTCGATCGGGTCGACGGTCCGCGACACGATCGTCTGCAGCGCCTGGACGATCGCCGCGCCGACGACGATGGGATCGACCGTGGCGTGCGGCCGCGCCGCATGGCCGCCGACGCCGGCAATGTCGATATGGAACTCGTCGGTCGAGGCCATCATGGCGCCGGGCCGGATGGCGAATTGGCCGACCGGCAGGCCGGGCATGTTGTGCATGCCGTAGACTTCCTGGATGCCGAAGCGGTCCATGAGGCCGTCGTCGACCATTGCCTTGCCGCCGGCCCCGCCTTCCTCCGCCGGCTGGAAGATCACTATCGCCGTGCCGTCGAAATTGCGCGTCTCGCTGAGATAGCGCGCCGCGCCCAGCAGCATCGTTGTATGGCCGTCATGGCCGCAGGCATGCATCTGGCCCGGCGTCAGCGAGGCATAAGGCGCGCCCGTCGCCTCTTCCAAAGGCAGCGCGTCCATGTCGGCGCGCAGGCCAATGACCTTGCCGCTGCCGCGCTGCCGGCCGTGGATGACGCCGACAACACCGGTCCGGCCAAGTCCGGTGACGATCTCGTCCGCCCCATAGGCGCGCAGCCGGTCGGCGACGGTCGCGGCCGTGCGGTGCACGTCGTAGAGAAGCTCGGGATGCTGGTGCAGATCGCGCCGCAGCGCGGTCATCTCATCCTGGAAGTCGGCGAGGCGATTGACGATAGGCATCTCGATCTCGGCTGGCGGTTGCGCCGACTATAGCCTCATTTCGCCGGCCGGCGTCACCCAAGGCCGCGCCGCAGCTTCCGCTGCGGAACATTAACTCCCTCATAACGTTGAGGTTTTGATCAGAACGCAGCAATGCGGAAGCATCGGCATGGCGTGGCATTATCCGGGTGACAGCGTCTATCACACGCGGCGGGAATGTTCCGACGGTGCCAAGCTGCGCGGCGTCATGCGGGTGGAAGGCACCGGCGATCTGGAGCAGTGCCCCGTCTGCCGGGAATTCGAGCGGGTGGACCAGCCGGATTCCCGCTCGCCGCCTACCGAGCCGCAGAATGACTAGGCGCGCGCCACCATCAGGTAATTGACCGCCGTATCGGCGGCGAGCCGCCAGCGGTCGCCGAGCGGGTCGTAGACCATGCCCCGGGCTTCGCCCGGTTTCAGCCCGGCGGCGCGGAAGGCGGCCTCCAGCTCCGCCGGGGTGACGAATTTCGACCATTGATGCGTGCCGCGCGGCAGCCAGCCGAGGACGTATTCGGCGCCGACAATGGCAAGGGCGAAGGCGCGCATCGTCCGGTTCAGCGTCGAACAGATCATCAGGCCGCGCTCCTTCACCATGCCGGCGCACAGGCGCACGAAATGGGCGGCGTCGGGAACGTGTTCGATGATTTCCAGCGCCAGAACCACGTCGAAGCGCTCGCCGGCGGCGGCCAGCGCCTCGGCGGTGGTGGCGCGGTAGTCGATCGCCAGTCCCGACTGTTCGGCATGCAGCCGTGCCGCGGCAATGGTCTCGGCCGCCGCATCGGCGCCGACCACCTCGGCTCCGAGCCGGGCCAGCGGTTCCGACAGGATGCCGCCGCCGCAGCCGATGTCCAGCATGCGCAGGCCGGAAAAGGCGTCGAGGGCCGCCACGTCCCGCCCGAAATGGCGGCAGACTTCCTCCTTGATGAAGGCAAGCCGCACCGGGTTGATGCGGTGCAGGGCGCGCATGCTGCCGTCCGGCCGCCACCAGTCCTCGGCAAGGGCGGCAAAGCGCGCGATTTCGGCCGCGTCGACGGTGCTGGCAGGGGAGGGGGTGCCGGGTTCGGCCAAGGCCATGCTTTTCTCCGCCGGGGAGCCGAGAAGTATGCGGCGTGGCCGGGCCGCCGGCAACGCCGCCGGGGCGTCAGCCCGGATTGCCGCTCTTCGCCCGCTCGATGCCTTCCCGCAGCAGCCGGTGTGCTTCAGCGGCATCGCCCCAGCGGACGATCTTCACCCACTTGTTGGGCTCCAGGTCCTTGTAGTGGGCGAAAAAGTGCTCGATCTGCTCGAGCGTGATCTGCGGCAGGTCGGTATAGGTCTCGATCCGGTCGTAGCGGGCCGTCAGATGATGCGACGGGACGGCGATGATCTTTTCGTCCTGACCGCCGTCATCCTCCATGATCAGAACGCCGACCGGGCGGGCGCTGATGACGGCGCCCGGCACGATGGCGCGGGTATTGGCTACCAGGACGTCGCAGGGATCGCCGTCGCCGGCGAGGGTATGCGGGACGAAGCCGTAGTTCCCCGGATAGCGCATGGCCGTGTAGAGGAAGCGGTCGACGAAAAGCGCTCCGGAGGCCTTCTCCATCTCGTATTTGATCGGCTCGCCGCCGATGGGCACCTCGATGACGACGTGCACGTCATGGGGTGGGTTCCGGCCGATCGGGATGGCGTCGAGGCGCATGCGTGGAAGAGCTCCAATTGAAAGGGAGCACACCCATAGGACGCCCGGATCGCCCGGCGACACGTTTCCTTTTGCCGCAACCGGCTCTGGCCCCGGGCCGGGCGAGTTGCCGCCTCCAGCCGAAGCGGCTATGACGCCGCCGTTCAGCCGGCGGTTATCAGCCGCCGCGGCTCCTCCCAGTGCCAGATGCGCACGCTTTTCCGGACAGAGACCCTTAGATGGCCCGGCTGGTGATGAAATTCGGCGGAACTTCGGTCGCCGACATCCCCCGCATCCGCAATGTCGCGCAGCATGTGAAACGCGAGGTCGATGCCGGCCACCAGGTGGCGGTCGTCGTCTCGGCGATGGCCGGCAAAACCAACGAACTCGTGGCTTGGACGCGCGAGGCGGCGCGGTTCCATGACGCCCGCGAATATGACGCGGTGGTGGCGTCGGGCGAGCAGGTGACGTCGGGGCTCCTCGCCATCGCGCTGCAGGAGATCGGCGTCAATGCCCGCTCATGGCAGGGCTGGCAGATTCCGATCCGTACCGACGGTGCCCATGGCGCGGCGCGGATCGAATCGATCGACGGGACCCTCATCGGCCAGCGTCTGCAGGAAGGGCAGGTCGCCGTGGTCGCCGGCTTCCAGGGCATCGCCCCCGACAACCGCATTGCGACCCTTGGCCGCGGCGGCTCCGACACGAGTGCTGTCGCCATCGCCGCAGCGATCGGCGCCGACCGCTGCGACATCTATACCGATGTCGACGGCGTCTACACGACCGATCCCCGCATCGTGCCCAAGGCACAGCGGCTGGAGAAGGTCTCCTTCGAGGAAATGCTGGAGATGGCGTCGCTCGGCGCCAAGGTCCTGCAGGTCCGTTCCGTCGAACTGGCGATGGTCCATGGCGTGCGCACCTTCGTGCGCTCCAGCTTCGACGATCCAATGAGCACCCCCGGCGACAGGCCGGTCGGCACCCTGATTTGCGACGAGGACGAGATCGTGGAGAAGCAGGTCGTAACGGGCATCGCCTATTCGAAAGACGAGGCGCAGATCACGTTGCGACGGGTTTCCGACAAACCCGGCGTTGCCGCCGCCGTTTTCGGCCCGCTGGCGACTGCCAACATCAATGTCGACATGATCGTCCAGAACATCTCCGAGGACGGCACCACAACCGACATCACCTTCACCGTGCCGACCTCCGACTACGAGCGCGCCCGCCGGGTGCTGGAGGAGCGCGGCACGGATATCGGCCAGGCGCTGATGCAGGGATCGACCGAGGTCGCCAAGGTCTCGATCATCGGCATCGGCATGCGCAGCCATGCCGGCGTTGCGGCCGAGGCATTCGCCGCCCTGGCGGCGCGCGGCATCAACATCCGCGCCATCACCACCTCCGAGATCAAGATCTCGGTGCTGATCGACGAGCCGTTCACCGAACTTGCGGTACGGACTTTGCATTCGCTATACGGGCTCGACAAGAGCTGAAAGAGCCGACAGGGCACGCGCGGCGGGCCCTCCCACCCATAAATGATGGCACGGACGGCCGTCTGGGCTGTCCGTCCCGGGATAGCGGAAGATGCGGGGTTCTCTCGCCGGGCCGCGCGTCCTGCTCCGCCGCCTGCGCGAGATCATGGCGGAGCCGATCAGCGCGCAAGACCGGCTCGACAAGATCGTCGTCCAGATCGCCGCCAACATGGTTGCGGAGGTGTGCTCGGTCTATGTCCTGCGCGCCGACGGCGTTCTTGAGCTCTACGCCACCGAGGGCCTGAACCGCGAAGCGGTCCATATGGCGGCGCTACGCGTCGGCCAGGGCCTTGTCGGCCTCATCGCCGCCGAGGCGCGGACCCTCAACCTGCCCGACGCCCAGTCGCATCCGGCCTTCCGCTACCTGCCGGAGACCGGCGAGGAGATCTACAACGCCTTCCTCGGCGTGCCGATCCTGCGCGCCGGCCGCACGCTCGGCGTCCTCGTCGTCCAGAACCGGGCGCATCGCACCTATTACGACGAGGAAGTCGAAGCCCTGCAGACCACCGCCATGGTCCTGGCGGAGATGATCGCCGGCGGCGAACTGGAGGGGCTGTCCCGCGCCGGCACGACGCTCGACGTCAAGCGGCCGATCTCGATTGCCGGCCGCGGCCTTAACGAAGGCGTCGGCCTCGGCCATGTCGTCCTGCACGAGCCGCGCGTCGTCGTCACCAATCTCTTCGCCGACGATGTCAGCGCCGAGGCGGCGCGGCTCGACGAGGCGATCGCCAGCCTGCGCCTGTCGGTCGACGACATGCTGTCGCGCGGCGATATCGGCGCGGAAGGCGAGCACCGCGACGTCCTGGAAGCCTATCGCATGGTCGCCAATGACCGTGGCTGGGCGCGGCGGCTGCATGAGGCGATCGAGAACGGCCTCACCGCCGAGGCAGCGGTCGAGAAGGTGCAGAGCGACACGCGCGCCCAGCTGCGGCGGCAGACCAGCCCGGTCTTCCAGGAGCGGCTGCACGATTTCGATGATCTCGCCAACCGGCTGCTGCGCGTCCTGATCGGCCGCATCGACGGCGAGGGTGGGACGATGCCGCGCGACGCCATCATCGTGGCGCGCACCATGGGCGCGGCGGAGCTTCTCGATTACGACCGCGAGCGGGTGCGCGGCCTGGTCCTGGAGGAGGGCGCGGCGACAAGCCATGTCGCCATCGTGGCGCGGGCGCTCGGCATCGCCACGGTCGGCGGCGTCGAGAACGTCGTGGCGCTGGTCGAGAACGGCGATGCCATCATCGTCGACGGCGACAGCGGCGAGGTTCATGTCCGCCCCACATCCGATGTCGAGCTTGCCTATGCCGAGAAGGTCCGCTTCCGCGCCCGGCGGCAGGAACAATACCGGCTGCTGCGCGACAAGCCGGCCGTCACCCGCGACGGGCAGCCGATCAATCTCCTGATCAATGCCGGGCTCCTCGTCGACCTGCCGCATCTGGCCGAATCGGGGGCTGCCGGCATCGGGCTTTTCCGCACCGAGCTGCAGTTCATGATCGCCGCCGGCCTGCCGCGCATGAGCGAGCAGAAGAGCTTCTACGGCTCGGTGTTCGACGCCGCCGGCGACAAGCCGGTCACCTTCCGCACGCTCGACATTGGAGGCGACAAGGTTCTTCCCTACATGCGCACCGCGCATGAGGAGAACCCGGCGCTCGGCTGGCGGGCCATCCGCCTCGGCCTCGATCGCCCCGGTCTGCTCCGTGCCCAGTTGCGGGCCTTGATGCATGCCGCCGCCGGGCGCGAATTGCGCATCATGCTGCCGATGATCACCGAGGTCGGCGAGATCGTCCGCACGCGCGAACTGGTCGACCGCGAGCTGGCGCATTTCCGCCGCCACGGCCATCCGGTGCCGGAGCCGCTGAAGATCGGCGCCATGATCGAGGTGCCGGCGCTGCTGTGGCAGCTCGACGAGCTGCTGGCGGTGTCGGATTTCGTCTCGGTCGGCTCCAACGACCTGCTGCAGTTCTTCATGGCCGCCGATCGCGGCAACATGCGCGTGGCGGGCCGTTTCGATCCGCTGTCGGCGCCGTTCCTGCGGGCGCTGCGGCAGATCGTGCGCGCCGCCGGCAGCGCCGGCGTGCCGGTGACGCTGTGCGGCGAGATGGCCGGGCAGCCGCTGGCGGCCATGGCCCTGATCGGTCTCGGCTATAGGGCGCTTTCCATGTCGCCGGCGGCCATCGGGCCGGTCAAGGCGATGATCCTGGCGCTGGACGCGGCAGCGCTCAAGGCCGAGCTCGACCGCCTGCTCGACCGCCATACGCCCGAGGACGGCATCAATGCCGGCCTGCAAGCCTTCGCCGCGGCGCATGGCGTGCCGGTCTAGACAGGCCGGCGGCGGCGCTATAGGTCCGCAGCGTTTTCCAATTCGAGCACAGTCCGATGGTCCAGCTCCCGGCGGAGAAAATCAGCAATCTGGTCGAGAGGGCCAGGGTCATCGACGAGCAGCTGGCCTCGCCGCTCGACACGCAAACGCTTGTCCGCCTGTCGCGCGAGCGCGCCGAGCTGGCGCCGATCGTCGACGCCATCCGGACCTATCTGAAGGCGGAGGCGGATCTTGCCGAGGCGAGGGCGCTGTTCGACGACCCCGAGATGGGCGAGATGGCCGTCGAAGAGGCCCGCACGCTGGCGGAGCGCATCGAGGAGCTCGGCCTGGAGGTGCAGAAGCTTCTCCTGCCCAAGGACGCGGCCGACGAAAAGGGCGCCATTCTCGAGATCAGGGCCGGTACCGGCGGCGACGAGGCGGCGCTTTTTGCCGGCGATCTCTTCCGCATGTATCAGCGCTATGCCGAGCTGAAGGGCTGGCGGGTGCAGATCCTCTCCGAGAATGAGGGCGAGGCCGGCGGCTACAAGGAAATCATCGCCCAGGTCACCGGCCGCGGCGTGTTCGCCCGGCTGAAATTCGAATCCGGCGTCCACCGCGTCCAGCGCGTGCCGGAGACCGAGGCGAGCGGCCGCATCCATACCTCGGCCGCGACGGTCGCGGTGCTGCCGGAGGCCGAGGAAGTCGACATCGACATCCGCCCGGAGGACCTGCGCATCGACACGCTGCGCGCCTCCAGCGCCGGCGGCCAGCACGCCAATACGACCGATTCGGGTGTTCGCATCACGCATATCCCGAGCGGCATCGTGGTGACGTCGAGCGACCGCTCGCAGCACCAGAACCGGTCGCGCGCCATGCAGGTGCTGCGCGCCCGCCTCTACGATCTCGAACGCCAGAAGGTCGATGACGAGCGCGCCGCGGCGCGGCGCGGCCAGGTCGGCAGCGGCGACCGCTCCGAGCGCATCCGCACCTATAATTTTCCGCAGGGCCGCGTCACCGACCATCGCATCAACCTGACGCTCTACAAGCTGCAGGAGGTGCTCGACGGCGTCGGGCTGGACGAGCTCGTCGATGCCCTGTCGACGGAGCATCAGGCGACGCAGCTTGCGGCGATGATCGAGGCCTGATGGGCCCGGCCGGCGCGCCGCTTCTGCCCTTGACCGTCGACGGGCTGCGCCGGATCGTTGCGCAGCGGCTGGAAAGCGGCTGGGCCGGGCTGTCGCGGCAGGCGGACCGGTCGGCGGCGCGCGATGCGCGGCTGATCGTTGCCCATGCCCTCGGCGTCGATGCCGGCCGGCTGACGCTCCTCGCCGACACGCCGGTCGACGATGCGGCCACGGCCGCGGCCCTGGCGCTGGCCGGGCGGCGCGGCGCCGGCGAACCGATCGCCCGGCTGTTCGGCGCCAAGGAATTCTGGAGCCTGGAGCTCGGCCTCTCGGCAGCGACGCTGGTGCCGCGTCCGGACACGGAGACGGTTGTGTCGGCTGCCCTGGAGGAACTGGCGAAGCGCGGCGGGAAAAGCCGGGCGCACCGGCTCCTCGACATCGGCACGGGCTCGGGCGCCATCCTCCTGGCGCTGCTGGCCGAATTGCCGCTGGCGACGGGCATCGGCACCGACAGGGCGCTGCCGGCGCTGCGCACCGCCCGTGACAATGCCGGCCGGCTGGGACTGGCCGGGCGAAGCGCCTTCGTCTGCGGCAACTGGGCGGAAATGATTCGCGGCCCGGCCGATGCCGTCGTCGCCAACCCGCCCTATATAGAAACAGGCACGGTTGCGTCGCTGCCGGAGGAAGTCCGGCTTTTCGACCCGGTCCTGGCCCTTGATGGCGGCGACGATGGACTGGCTGCCTATCGCTCCATCATTGCCGATCTTCCGCGCCTTCTTCCGCCGCACGGCTTTGCGGCGCTGGAAGTCGGCATGGGCCAGGCGGGTGCCGTGGCGTCCATCGGACGAAGACATGGATTTGCGGCGCGGACGGTTTGCGACCTGGCGGGGATCGAGCGCGTTGTCGTTCTGGACCGGCCGGCGTGAAGGCGACGAATACAGGGCAAAAAGCGCTTGGAATGTCGCCGCGAACCGGCTAGCTTCCGGGCACGAAAAGAGGCGGAGCGTCAGACGCTCGGGAATGCGGAGGCCGGCAAGGGTCGGCGGTCCGTGCAAGGGTCGAGGCCGCTGGGAGGCCTACCCGTTCCCCTTTTCCCATGACTGTCCCGACAGCCGCCACGCGCTCAGATCAGGATTTCTTGGCCAGTCCGCTTGAGCGGCAGAATGCCGGCGAGTTTCGCGCGAATACCGTGCCCAGCGATTCGCGTTCGCGGTCCGCAAAACCATGACCCGTTGCCTGTGGCCGGGCATGGGCGGTGCGCGACAATTATTCCGTGCAACAGAGAGTTACCATGAGGCAAGGACAGCAGAACAATAAGCGGATGCGGGGCCGCGGCGGCAACAATAACAATCCGCGCAAGGGCCCCAACCCGCTCACCCGCTCCTATGAGAGCAACGGCCCCGACGTCAAGATTCGCGGAACTGCCCTGCATATCGCCGAGAAATACGTCCAGCTGGCGCGGGACGCGCAGTCGTCGGGCGACCGGGTCATGGCAGAAAACTACCTGCAGCACGCCGAACATTACTACCGCATCGTCGCCGCCGCGCAGGCGGCCATGCCGCAGCCGCAGCAGGCGCTCTACCGGCCCGACGAGGAAGGCGACGAGGACGCCAGCGGCGCCGACGAGCGCTTCTACTCGCAGTCCGACCGTCAGCAGCAGGCGCAGGACAGGAATTATACGCAAGCCGAGCGTCCCGCCGGCGAGCGTCCGCTTCAGCAGGACCGTCCGGTCCAGGAGCGTGGCTTCGCGCCGCGCGACCCCGACGAAGCCCAGCCGGCCTTCGGTCTGTCCGATCCGCAGCCTTATCTCAACGGCAATGGCAACGGGCATGGCGGCGAGATGAATGGCCACACGCCGTCCGACGATGCCGCCGCGCCGGGTGCGGAGGGCGACCAGCCTCAGTACCGCATGCGCCGCCGCCGTCCGAACCGCGGCCGCGGTTCGCGCCAGGAAGGCGGCGAGGCCCAGGGCCAACTGCCGGTGTCGGCGGCGGAGAGCGTCGCCAGTGGCGGCGATGGCCCGTTCGGCGAAGACTGACCTCGTTCGCGACCACGCGGCCGCACGATTTGTCACCCGCCTCTTGAGTTGCAGAAAGGCCACATCATATCAGGCCTGCGGGGCCGGATAGGCCGCGATGAGGGGTCTTGGCGTGCCGTGTCCGGGCGCTTCGGCCCGGTCAGGAGGCTGAGATGAATATTGATTCCTATTCCGAACGCGTCCGCGGCTTCATTCAGGCCGCGCAGACGATGGCGATCGGGCGCGGCAACCAGCAGCTCACGCCCGAGCATCTTCTGAAGGTTCTTCTCGACGACCCGGAGGGTCTGGCGGCCGGTCTGATCGACCGTGCCGGCGGCCGTTCGCGCGATGCCCTGGCGGCGACGGAGCGGGCGCTGGACGCCCTGCCCAAGGTCGGCGGCTCCGGGGCCGGCCAGCTTTATCTGGCCCAGCCGACGGTCCGCGTCTTCGATGCGGCGGAGCGCCTGGCGAAGAAGGCCGGCGACAGCTTTGTCACCGTCGAGCGCCTGTTGCTGGCGCTGGCGGAGGAAAAGGACGCCAAGACGGCCGGCATCCTCTCCGCAGCGGGGGTAACGCCGGCAAATCTTTCCGCGGCGATCGATTCGCTGCGCCAGGGCCGCACCGCCGATACGGCGTCGGCCGAGAACCAGTACGACGCCCTGAAGAAATATGCCCGCGACCTGACCCAGGATGCGCGCGACGGCAAGCTCGACCCGGTCATCGGCCGCGACGAGGAGATCCGCCGCACCATCCAGGTGCTGTCGCGGCGCACCAAGAACAATCCTGTGCTGATCGGTGAGCCCGGCGTCGGCAAGACCGCCATCGCCGAGGGCCTGGCGCTCCGCATCGTCAATGGCGACGTGCCGGAATCGCTGCGCGACAAGCGGCTGCTCGCCCTCGACATGGGCGCCCTGATCGCCGGCGCGAAATATCGCGGCGAGTTCGAGGAGCGCCTGAAGGCGGTCCTGTCGGAGATCAGCGCCTCCGACGGCGGCATCATCCTGTTCGTCGACGAGATGCACACGCTGGTCGGCGCCGGCAAGTCGGAGGGCGCCATGGACGCCTCCAACCTGCTGAAGCCGGCGCTGGCGCGCGGCGAACTGCACTGCGTCGGCGCCACGACGCTCGACGAGTACCGCAAATATGTCGAGAAGGACGCGGCGCTGGCCCGGCGTTTCCAGCCGGTCTTCGTCAGCGAGCCGACCGTCGAGGACACCGTGTCGATCCTGCGCGGCCTCAAGGAGAAGTACGAGCTGCATCACGGCGTGCGGATCACCGATTCGGCGCTGGTCTCGGCGGCGACGCTCTCCAACCGCTACATCACCGACCGCTTCCTGCCCGACAAGGCGATCGACCTTGTCGATGAGGCGGCGTCGCGGCTGCGCATGCAGGTCGATTCGAAGCCGGAAGAGCTCGACGAGCTCGATCGTCGCATCATCCAGCTCAAGATCGAACGCGAGGCCCTGCGCAAGGAGCAGGACACGGCCTCTCGCGACCGGCTGGCGCGGCTGGAGCGCGAGCTCACTGATCTTGAGGAACAGTCCGCCGCCATGACGCAGCGCTGGCAGACCGAGAAGGACAAGCTCGCCTCGGCCCGCACCATCAAGGCGGATCTCGACCAGGCGCGCGCCGATCTCGAGAAGGCGCAGCGGACGGGCGATCTCGCCCGCGCCGGCGAGCTTGCCTATGGCCGCATCCCGGACCTGGAGCGCAAGCTGAAGGAGCTCGAGGAGCAGTCACGTTCCGGCGATTTGGTCGAGGAGGCCGTGACGCCCGAGCACATTGCCCAGATCGTCTCGCGCTGGACCGGCATTCCGGTCGACAAGATGCTGGAAGGCGAGCGCGACAAGCTGCTGCGCATGGAGGATTCGCTGGCGGCGCGTGTCGTTGGCCAGCCGGAGGCCGTGCATGCGGTCGCCACGGCCGTGCGCCGGGCGCGGGCCGGCCTGCAGGACCCGAACCGGCCGATCGGCTCGTTCATGTTCCTCGGCCCCACCGGCGTCGGCAAGACCGAGCTGACGAAGGCGCTTGCCGCGTTCCTGTTCGACGACGAGACGGCGCTGATCCGCATCGACATGTCCGAGTACATGGAGAAGCACTCGGTCGCCCGGCTGATCGGCGCCCCGCCCGGCTATGTCGGCTATGAGGAAGGCGGCGCGCTGACCGAGGCGGTGCGGCGACGTCCCTATCAGGTCATCCTGTTCGACGAGATCGAGAAGGCGCATCACGACGTCTTCAACGTCCTCCTCCAGGTGCTCGACGACGGGCGGCTGACGGACGGGCAGGGGCGGACGGTCGACTTCCGCAACACGCTGATCATCCTGACCTCCAATATCGGCGCGGAGTTCCTCGTCAATCTCGGCGACATGGACGACGTCGAATCGGTGCGCAACGTGGTGATGGATGCAGTCCGGGCGCATTTCCGGCCGGAATTCCTCAATCGCCTCGACGACATCATCCTGTTCCACCGCCTGAAGCGGCACGAGATGGGCCAGATCGTCGAGATCCAGCTCGCCCGGCTGCAGAAGCTGCTCGAGGAGCGCAAGATCGTCCTCGACCTCGACGAGTCGGCGAAGGAATGGCTGGCTGCGAAGGGCTACGACCCGGCTTACGGGGCGCGTCCGCTGAAGCGCGTCATCCAGCGCGAGGTGCAGGATCCGCTGGCGGAGAAGCTCCTGTCCGGCGACATCGCCGACGGCGAGACCGTGCATGTCACCGCCGGCACCGACCGGCTTCTCTTCGCGCCGCGCGGCAAGAGCGACCGCGCCGCGGCCTGACGAATTGGGGGAGGGCCCGATAGGCTCTCCCCTTTTCTTCCTGTTGCGTCGGCCGCTATGTTCCTTAGAACAAAAAGAGAACATGGAGGATGGGTCATGCGGCAGGATGGGCGGGTCGACTATTTCGAGATGACGGGCGGCACCGATCTGGCGGCCGTGAAGCGCTTCTACGCCGACGCCTTCGGCTGGACGTTCACCGACTATGGCCCGTCCTATGTTGGCGTCGACAATGCCGGGCTCGACGGTGGCTTCCAGGCCGGTGCCGCCGAGGCGGCGCCGGCGCCGCTGGTCATCCTCTATGCCGATGATCTCGACGCCATGGCGGGTCGCGTAGAGGCGGCCGGCGGTGTCATCCTGCGGCCGGCCTACGCCTTTCCGGGCGGCCGGCGTTTCCACTTCCGCGATCCCGCCGGCAACGAACTGGCTGTGTGGTCGGAGAAATAGCGATGGCGCCGGGGCCGCTCAGCGGCTGGCGGCGACGCGCGTGTTGGTGTCGCGGCCGAGAAGGGCATCGATGCGGGCCCGCTCGCGCTCGAAATCGGCAAGCATCGTGCCTTCGAGGACGCGGCCGCGCGGCAGGCGTACCTTCAGCGGGTCGACAAGCCGGCCGTTGATGCGGACTTCGTAGTGCAGGTGGTTGCCGGTCGAGCGGCCGGTCGAGCCGACATAGCCGATCACCTGGCCCTGGCGGACATGGGCGCCCGGCACGATGCCGGCGGCGAAGGCCGACTGATGGCCGTAGGCCGTCTCGTAGCCATTGGTGTGCTTGATGCGCGTATAGCGGCCGTAGCCGGAGCTCCAGCCGGCGCGTTCGACGACGCCGTTGCCGGCCGCCATGATCGGCGTGCCGCGCGGCGCCGCCCAGTCGACGCCGGCGTGCAGGATGCGGTAACCGAGAATTGGATGGATGCGATAGCCGAAGGCGGAACTGAACCGTCCGACGGTCATCGGCTTGCGCATCAGGAACTTCTTCGCGCTGCGTCCTTCCGCATCGTAATAGTCGATCACCCCGTCGTCCGAGGTGCGGTAGCGGTAGAAGCTGCGCGTCACGCCGCCAAGCGTGATCGAGGCGTAGAGGATGCCTTCCTCCTCGGCGCCCTCGTCGTCCGAATCCGGCATCGAGTGGAAGACTTCCATCGCGTCGCCGGGGCTGATCTGCGTCTGGAAATCGACGTCATAGGCGAAGATGCGCAGCAGTTGGGTGATCAGCGAACCGGGCATGCCCTGCTCGAGCGCCGTCTGATAGACGGCCTCGTAGAGCTTGGGCATCTTGTCGCTGCTTTCCTCGGGCTCGACGGTGGCGAAGTCGGCCGGCAGGGCGGCTGGCTCGTCGGCACGGACGAAGAGATTTTGGTCCGTGCGCGCCACCGTCGCCTGGTGAACCCCTTCGTCATAGATCGACACCCGCAGCGGCCGCGGCGTGCCGCCGTCGGCGTCGGTAGGCGCATAGGCGATGCGGATCTTCTCGCTGTTCGACAGATGCGTGAGATCGATCAGATTGCCCATCGCGGCGACGATATCGTCGGCGTCGCCTTCGCCGACATCGCTGCGCTCCAGGACGTCCTTCAGACTTTCGTTGCGGCCGACGGCGATGAGCCGTTCATCGCGCGCCGTCGCGGCGGCGCCGCCGTCGTTCTTGGAGACGAAGGTCACGTTCTCCGGAATGATGCGGACGCCGAGCGATGCGAACGGATCATCGGTCGTGTCGTCGAAGGAGAAGCGGCTCGGGTCGACGAAGGGCAGCGCCGCGAGCTGGACACCGCCGCCAACGACCCGGCTGGCGGCGGCGCGGACGATCTCCTCCACCTCCGCGGCGGCAAACTCACCGCTGCGGTCCGCTATCGCCTCGTCGAGCGGGAAGGGCGACGTCTTGACGGCGACCTCGCCGTCGACCTCGGCCCCGTAGATCTGGTCGGTCGCGGCGGCCGGGACGGCTTCCTCGCCCGAACCGTCGCCGAGGATGGCTAGCGGATCATAAGGAGGAATCGGCCCGGCGGTTTCGCCCGGATGGCTGCTGAGCGCGGCGCTGATGCGCACGAAGGGCCGCAGCTTGATGAGGTCCTGGTCGTTCTGCCGCGTGACGGTGCTGACCTGCAGGATCTGGCGCGTCGACGCCGGCGCTTCCACCGGGCGGATGCGGTCGCCCTTGCCGACGGCTTCCTGATGGGTGTCGAGGACAGCGAGCGTGGCCGGCTGCGGCGTCGCGGCCGCCAGCTGGTTGCTGCCATTGAGCGCTGCGACCAGGGCGCCGCCCATCAGGCCGAGCGACATGAAGCCGGTCAGGACCGTGCCGCTGAGCCAGCGCAGGCTGACGGCGCGGCGGATGGGTTCGCCCTTGTTGCCGGTTATCGCCTCGCCGATGGAAAGAGGGGGTTCGTTGCCGAGATCGATATATCCGGCCGAAGGTGTCCGCGTGCCTGCGATGCGCGCCGATCCCCTCATTGGTGCAGCATCTCCCGGTCGCCTCTGGCAGATGGCGGCCGGGGCCGCCCGAAATCGATATCTTCACGCCGACCTTGCGCCCTTCCGGTACGCCTCGTCAACGCGAGCCCCGCGCTCTGGCGCGTGGGCGATCCCTAGGTGCGCAGGCAATTCGGCATGAATGTGACGTATAGCGGGCGGCCAGCCGTTTCCTTCTCCGCCGGCTGCCCGTCCTGCCGCCGGACACGGCCGGAATGGTGGCTCGACATCGTTTCGTCACGGCGGATTGGGAATGTCGCCGCCAGCCCTGCCGCGAAATGGCGGAATAGCGCCGATTTGCAGCGCGATGGCGAAATGCGTGCGAAAGGGTGTTGACAGGGGAAAGCACCCCCGACTATATACGCCTCAACAACGAGGGCGGCGGCGCCGCACGCGGCGGGAAACTTCGCTCTCGTGTTCTTTCGATGAAAGAATGGAGACTTGGTCGCTCCGGCGAGCAGGTCCGGCTTTCAAAAGGGTCGATCGGCGATGGTCGGACGATCCGGCGATGGGCTTCCATCGGGCTCTTTGACAACTGAATAGGAAGAAAGAGAAACGTAGACGGCGGAGTCCTTGCGGGCTTTGGTTTCCGGATCAAAGCCAAACGAGACTTCGGCGCACTACGTTTTTCCAAGCTAACATGTCAGAGGAATGACGCTCTGCGTCGTTCCGGTGACGATGTGCTTGGGAACTCGTCAACAGACGTTATACGTAGTGACCAGCCGATCAAAATCTCATTCAATCTGAGAGTTTGATCCTGGCTCAGAACGAACGCTGGCGGCAGGCTTAACACATGCAAGTCGAACGCTCGTAGCAATACGGGAGTGGCAGACGGGTGAGTAACACGTGGGAACCTACCTGATGGTACGGAACAACCAAGGGAAACTTTGGCTAATACCGTATGTGCCCTTCGGGGGAAAGATTTATCGCCATCAGATGGGCCCGCGTCGGATTAGCTAGTTGGTGGGGTAATGGCCCACCAAGGCGACGATCCGTAGCTGGTCTGAGAGGATGATCAGCCACACTGGGACTGAGACACGGCCCAGACTCCTACGGGAGGCAGCAGTGGGGAATATTGGACAATGGGCGCAAGCCTGATCCAGCCATGCCGCGTGAGTGATGAAGGCCCTAGGGTTGTAAAGCTCTTTCAGCGGGGAAGATAATGACGGTACCCGCAGAAGAAGCCCCGGCTAACTTCGTGCCAGCAGCCGCGGTAATACGAAGGGGGCTAGCGTTGTTCGGAATTACTGGGCGTAAAGCGCACGTAGGCGGATTTGTTAGTCAGGGGTGAAATCCCGGGGCTCAACCTCGGAACTGCCTTTGATACTGCAAGTCTAGAGTCCGGAAGAGGTGAGTGGAATTCCTAGTGTAGAGGTGAAATTCGTAGATATTAGGAAGAACACCAGTGGCGAAGGCGGCTCACTGGCCCGGTACTGACGCTGATATGCGAAAGCGTGGGGAGCAAACAGGATTAGATACCCTGGTAGTCCACGCCGTAAA
>CAZAAW010000002.1:0-226301 GCA_964483325.1 uncultured Hyphomicrobiales bacterium | reverse complement strand
CCGACCTCGGAAACCTCGGCCTCGGAACCGAAATTCTTGATCTGCTCCTTGAGGATGGCAGAGATTTCAGCGGCGCGAATGTCCATCAGCCGACCTCTTTCATGGCGATTTTCAGTGAATTGAGCTTGGTGCGCAGCGACGTGTCGATCATGCGGCTGCCGACCTTGACGATCAGGCCGCCGAGCAATGCCGGATCGACCCTGGTGGCGAGGTCGACATCCTTGCCGATCGACGCCTTGAGCGCTTCCTTCAGCGCCGTCACATGCACGTCGCCGAGCGGCTCGGCGCTGGTGACTTCGGCCGAGACTTCGCCGCGCTGGCGGGCGTGAAGCTGGCGATAGGAACGGATCATGTCGGGCACCGCGAACAGGCGGCGATTGCGGGCGGCGACCTTGATGAGATTGGCGGCCGGCCCGGTGATGCCCGCCTTGTCGAGGATGGCGGTGACGGCGCGCAGCTGTTCCTCGGCGGAGTAGACGGGGCTGCGGACCAGCCGCGCCAGATCGGCGCTTTCCCCCATCAGGGTCTCGAAGCGCTGCAGTTCGGCGCCGACCGGCGCCAGCGCGTCGCTTTCCAAGGCCAGATCGAACAGCGCCGTCGCATAGCGCTCGGCGACGCCCGTTACGGTGTTGGTTGTCTCGGCCAATTCCGCCCCTGCTCTCCGACCGTGCCGAGCCGCCGGAGAGCAACCCGGCCTAACAGTCAAGGCCTTGAACTGATTGTAGGATTCCGAAGGCCACGCAGGCTGTGTGCACAGCCCCCTCGAAAGCCGCCGGTTCGATAGCATAGCGATCCGGTCCGGGCAACCGCAGCAAGGCGGCAAAAGAGCGGCGAATTGGCTCGCCGCCGGCTCCTCTACAGGAAGCGGGGCTCCTCTACAGGAAGCTTTGTGGATCGATGTCGATCTGCACCCGCACCGCGCCGTGCGGCGGCGGCGCCCGCTCGATCAGGCCGCGGATGAACGCCTGGATGTCGACAGTGCGCGCCGCCTGGATCAGAAGGCGGAAGCGATGCCGGCCGCGGATCACCGCCAGCGGCGCCTCGGCCGGCCCGAGGACGAAGGGCGATCCCGGCGCATCGGGCGGCGCGGCGCGGCGCAGTGCTGCTGCATGGGCAAAGGCCGAGGCGCGGTCGGCACCGGTGACGATCAGCGCGGCCAGCCGCCCGAACGGCGGCAGGCCGGCGCTGCGGCGCTCGGCTATCTCGCGCTGGTAGAAGGCCTCGCGGTCACCGGCGACGATCGCCTGCATGACCGGATGGTCGGGTGCGCTGGTCTGGATCAGGGCGCGGCTGGTGCCGCCGGCCCGGCCGGCGCGGCCGGTCACCTGCGACAGCAGCTGGAAGGTGCGCTCGGCGGCGCGCAGATCACCATGCGCCAGGCCGAGATCGGCATCGACCACGCCCACCAGCCGCAGCAGAGGAAAATTGTGCCCCTTGGCGACCAGCTGGGTGCCGATGACGATATCGGCCTCGCCGTCGGCGATGCGCGTGAGCTCCTGCCGGAGGTGCTGGACGCCGCCGAGCATGTCGCTCGACAGCACCACGGTGCGCGCTTCCGGAAACCGCGACGCCACCTCCTCGGCCAGCCGCTCGACGCCCGGCCCGCAGGCGACGAGGCTGTCGGTGTCGCCGCAATTAGGGCAGACATCCGGCCGCCGCTCGGCATGGCCGCAATGGTGGCAGACGAGCTGGCCGCGGAAGCGGTGCTCGACAAGCCAGGTGGCGCAGTTGGGGCAGTGGAAGCGATGGCCGCAGGTGCGGCAGAGGGTCAGCGGGGCATAGCCGCGCCGGTTGAGAAAGAGCAGCGCCTGCTCCTTCGCCGCCAGCGTCTCGGCCATCGCCTCGACAAGCGGCGGCGACAGCCAGGTGCCGCGCTCCGGCTGGTGCCGGCGCAGGTCGATCGCCGTTATCGACGGCAGCACGGCGCCGGCGAAGCGGTCCGGTAGGACAATATGGCTGTAGCGCCCGGCATCGGCATTGACGCGCGATTCGAGCGACGGCGTCGCCGACGACAGGACCACCGGAAAGCCACCGAGATGGCCGCGCACCACCGCCATGTCGCGGGCATGATAGGTCACGCCCTCGTCCTGCTTGTAGGCAGGGTCGTGCTCCTCGTCGACGACGATCAGCCGCAGGTCGGCGAAAGGCAGGAACAGCGCCGAGCGGGCGCCGGCCACGGCCCGCACCGTGCCCTCGGCAACGCCGCGCCAGACCCGTTCGCGCAGCCGCGGCGGCACTTCCGAATGCCATTCCGCCGGCCTGACGCCGAACCGCCGTGCGAAGCGCTCCATGAATTCGGCGGTGAGGGCGATCTCCGGCAGCAGGATCAGCACCTGCCCGCCGCGCCGCAGCGTCTCCGCCACCGCCTCGAAATAGATCTCCGTCTTGCCCGAGCCGGTGACGCCGTCGAGCAGCGTGACGGAATAGCCGCCGGCTGCCGACAGCCGCAGCGCCGCCGCCGCCTCGGCCTGGCGCTCGCTCAGCGCCGGCTCGACATGCTGCGGGTCGGGCGGCGGGATGACGGCCGGCGGAACCTCGATGCGTTCCAGGGCGCCCGCCTTGAGCAGCCCGTCGATGACGCTGGGCGTCACGTCCGCCGCCACGGCGAGGGCGCCCTTCGCCCAGGGCTCGCCGCCCGCCAAGATATCGAGGACGCGCCCCCGCGCCGGCGTCATGCGCGGCGGCATCAGCCCGGTGCGGCGCAGGGCGGTCTGCGGCTGCGGCGGCGCCAGCGCGCCGGGCGCCCGCAGCACCATGCGCAGCACCATGCCGCGCGTCGAGACGGTGTAGCGCGCCACCCAGTCGACGAAGGCGCGCACCGGCGCCGGCAGCGGCGGCGCGTCGAATTTTCCCGTTACCTCGCGGATGCGGGCGCCGGCGCCGAGATCGGCAACGTCGTCCCAGACGACGCCGACGGTCTGCCGCGTCCCCAGCGGCACCTCGACGATATCGCCCGGCGCGAGATCGAGCGCCTCCGGCACGGCATAGCTATAGGGCGCGCCGACGGCGACGGGGATGAGGACGGATACGAGCCGGTGGCTCGGCACGGCGAATCCTGCGACCTGAAACGGGCAGCGACGATGCCGGGCATTTGGCGCAAAGGGAAGCGGCGGAATGGCCGCCGCTTCCCTCACGGTGGGCAATCGCCGTCAGACGGCCGGGCGGTCCATCGTGCCGCCATGATGGCCGAGCCATCCCCATTCGATTGCAAACTTGCCGGGTCCATGCACGGCGGCGAACAGGAGGCCGGCAACGAAGGTGGCATGACTGACAAAGAAGCCGAACTGCATGGGGTCGCTCCAATGTCCAGGACCATAGAAGGCGAACCCCAGGAAGAGGACATAGAGCGCCGCCACCAGCGATGCCTCGCGGAACAGAATGCCGGTGAGGAAGGCGATCACCAGCGCCGTCTCGAGAATGGCCGCGAGCCAGGCCAGCACGACCGGCATGGGGAAGCCGATGGAGGCGATATAGCCGGCCGTGTCGCCGATCGCCGTGAATTTCCCGTAAGCCGCTATGGCAAAGGCCCAGGCGAACATGAGCCTGGCCAGAATGAGCGCTACCGTGTGTGCCATCACAAACCTCCTGTCGCTGGCTCCACCGCCGCATGGCGAGGATTCATCCTCCGATGCAGCGACGAACGGCCAGCGCGGCGATCGACAGGAGGGGCGCGAGACACGGCACTTTTTTCGAAGTGGGTTGGCCTGCCGCCTTGTCGGGCCAGCTCTCGGCGTTCCACAGAACGGCGCTCCTTAACCCTTTCTCGCCGTCCATCGGGCAGGCTGGTGCTCATGACGCCGTCATTACCCCAGCCACTCGTCCTCGCCGCCGGCGACCTTGCCGCCGCCGTCGACGGCTGGCGCCGGCATCTTGGCAGCGAGCGGCGCATGGCGGCGAAGACCCTCGAGGCCTATGACCGCGACGTCGGCCAGTTTCTTGCCTTCCTGACCGGCCATCTCGGCGGGCCGCCGCGGCTTGCCGACATGGCGGACCTGCGCACCGCCGATATCCGCGCCTTCCTGGCGGCGCGGCGGAGCGGCGGCGCCGGCGCCCGAACGCTGGCGCGGGGTCTCGCCGGCATCCGCTCGCTGGTGCATTTTCTCGAACGGCAGGGCCTCGCCAACGGCGCCGCCTTCCGCGCCCTGCGGACGCCGAAACAGCCGCGCACGCTGCCGAAGCCGCTGACGGTCGCCAATGCCCGCCGCGTCGCCGATGTCGCCGAACAGGCCGAGGGGGAGGCCTGGGTGATGGCGCGCAATGCCGCCGTCCTCGCCCTTCTCTATGGCTCCGGCCTGCGCATCTCCGAGGCCCTCGGCGCGCGGCGCGGCGACGTGCCGGCCGGCGGCCTCTATACGCTGCGCGTCACCGGCAAGGGCGGCAAAACCCGCATCGTTCCGGTCCTGCCGGTCGTGGCGGCGGCAATCGCCGACTACCTGCGCCTCTGCCCCTATCCTTTGCCGGCTGATGGTCCGCTTTTCGTCGGCGTCCGCGGCGGGCCGCTCAGCCCGCGCATCATCCAGAAGGACATGGAGCGCCTGCGCGCCGCCCTCGGCCTGCCGGATACGGCAACGCCGCATGCGCTGCGCCATTCCTTTGCGACGCATCTCCTGTCGGCCGGCGGCGATCTGCGCACCATCCAGGAGCTTCTCGGCCATTCCAGCCTGTCGACGACGCAGGTCTATACCGAGGTCGACACCGAGCGGCTGCTGGCCGCCTATGACGGCGCCCATCCGCGCAGCCGGCGGCCCGCCGGCGCCTGAACGCCTCCTGAACCGTCGCTTCAGGCCGGCTTCAGCGCGTCTTTCCTACAGTCCCCCTCGTGAACGCCGCTCCGGTCTCACTCCCGCCGGCCGGCGTCTCCGCAACTGCTCGGTTCCTCCCTCGCCTCGCCCCGCCCGGTTCGCCGCGGCGGGGCTTTTTTCTTCGGGCCGCCGAAACGGCAGCGACGGCACCGAGCGCTGCCGTCACAGAACCTTCATTGCGTCGCAACAAAGACAAAATTCCGCGATCTTTTCCTGATTTACAGACATTCCATAGAAGAAATTGTCTCAGATAAAATTCTGCAGCCAATTCCATGCTTTCGTGCGACCTGACTGTTCGTACAGGCGTGTCGAACATTGCGATGGCGCAGTATTTTCCAATCGCCAGCTTGGCCGGGGTCTGCGGCGCGGAATCCCGTGCCGAGGGACCACTGAAAACCTTAGAAAACGCGAGGTTTGCCCAACCTTTATCCAGTTCAGGCGATCATTTGTGCAGCGCACCATCACAAAATCGCCATACTGAACGGAGCAGAATAGCAAGGCGTGCAGCGGCGCACGCTATAGATCAAGTAGGATTCCCCTGCTTGGCGAATGATGACTCGTATCTCTGACGACGATGCAGGTCTAACTGCACGTTAGATCATGGGGAGGTGTGTTTTTGTTTCGGGGAATGCTCAATGCGTTCCCTGGTTCCTTTGGTCTGACTAATCGCGATGAGGAGGCGGGCGATGCGTGTCAGCATTTTCGGAATTGGCTATGTGGGGGCCGTATCGGCCGCCTGCCTGGCGAAGGACGGCAATCAGGTGATTGCCGTCGACCCCAACGAGGGCAAGGTGGCGGCGCTCAATGCCGGCCAGTCGCCCATCGTCGAACCGGGTCTCGATGAGATCATCCAGGAACAAGTGGCCAATGGCCGGCTGCGCGCCGTCGCCGACCCGCGCCTGGCGATCCTCGAGACCGACCTGACCTTCGTCTGCGTCGGCACGCCCAGCCGCTTCAACGGCTCGCTCGACACCGGCTATGTGCTGCGGGCCGCCGAGGAAATCGGCCACGCCCTGCGTGAAAAGGACGACTTCCACACCATCTTCGTCCGTTCGACGATCCTTCCCGGCACCACCGAGGAGATCGTGATCCCGGCGCTGGAGCGGACCTCCGGCAAGACCGCGGGCCGCGACTTCGCCGTCTGCTACTATCCCGAATTCCTGCGCGAGAGCACCGCCATCAAGGATCTCTACGATCCCGGCGTGATGGTGTTCGGCATCATGCCGGGCGACGAGCGCTCGGTGCGCATGCTGGAGGAACTGACCCTTCCGGTCGTCGCCGAGCCGACGGTGGTCGCCATCCGCGAGGCCGAAGCGATCAAATACGCCAACAACAGCTGGCACGCCCTCAAGATCAGCTTCAGCAACGAGATCGGCAATATCTGCTCGGCGCTGCAGATCGACAGCCATGTCGTCATGCGCATCCTGTGCGCCGACAAGCGGCTCAACATCTCGCCGGCCTATATGAAGCCCGGTTACGCGTTCGGCGGCTCGTGCCTGCCGAAGGACCTGCGGGCGCTGCGGTCTCGGGCCCGCGAGCTCGACGTCCCGACGCCGGTGCTGGACGCGACGATGGCGGCCAACGAGAACCAGATCCGCCGCGCCTACGACATGGTCGCCAATCTCGGCGTCAAGCGGGTCGGCCTTGTCGGCCTCAGCTTCAAGTCGGACACGGACGACCTGCGCGAGAGCCCGCTTGTCGAGCTCGCCGAGCGCCTGCACGGCAAGGGCTACGACCTGCGCATCTACGATTCCAACGTCCGCTACAGCGCCCTCACCGGTGCCAACCTGCATTACGTGCGTTCGCACATCCCCCATCTCTCCGCGCTCCTTCAGGAGACAATCGAGGACGTCGTCGACCACGCCGAAATGCTGGTCATCGGCTCCGGCGATGCCGCGGCGAAGCAGGCGATGGCGCTGGCGCGCGGCAAGCCCGTCGTCGATCTCGTCCGTCTCCCCCGGGAGACCGAAGATAGCGGGCTCTACCATGGCATCTGCTGGTGACCCGCTAGAGTCGCCCTGGGCGCATGCCGCCTACGTCCTCGGCGTGGCCGCGCTGGCGCTGGCCCTGCCGAGGGAGGCCTACGCCCATGTCGGAACCAGCGTCTTCATCCTCGTCGGCGCCGTCGGCGCCTGGCGCTACGGCTGGGGGGCGCTGCATTTCCTGCGCTCGCTCTATTACCGGCATGTCGCCTATCCGCGGCTGAAGGCCCGCGCCCTGGCCGCCGCCGAAGACCGGCGGCCACCGGACGCCTACCTGCTGGTCACGACCTTCCGGATCGACCCGCGCACGACGGCGCGGGTCTACCGGGCGGCGATCGAGGCGGGCCTCAGGGCGCCCGGCCGCGCCGTGCTGGTCGCCTCGATCGTCGACATCGAGGACGAGCGCCTCATCCAGGCGGTCTATGACAGCTGGGCCGGCGCCAGCGGCAAGGTCGAGCTGGAATTCGTGCGCATTCCCGGCACCGGCAAGCGCGATGCGCTGGCGCACGGCTTCCGCGCCATCGCCCGCTACCAGCCCCAGGACGACGATCTCGTCGCCGTCATCGACGGCGACAGCATTGTCCCGCCCGACCTCGTGGAAAGCTGCGCGCCGTTCTTCCGGCTGCACGACCAGGTCGGCGCCCTGACCACCGACGAGCGCTGCGAGACCGAGGCGCGCGCCATCTTCCGCCACTGGTGGTCGCTGCGCTTCGCCCAGCGCCAGGTGCTGATGAGCTCGATGGGCCTGTCGCACCGCGTGCTGACCCTTACCGGCCGCATGTCGATGTTCCGCGCCGGCATCATCTGCGATCCCGATTTCGTCGCCCAGGTCGAAGCCGACTACATCGATCACTGGCGCCTCGGCCGGTTCAAGTTCCTCACCGGCGACGACAAGTCGAGCTGGTTCTTCCTGCTGAAGAACGGTTACGAGATGCTCTATCTGCCGGACCTGACGGTGGTGACGGTGGAGAACCCGCCGTCCAGGAGCTTCATCCGCTCGGCCGCCATGCTGATGGTGCGCTGGTTCGGCAACATGCTGCGCACCAATGGCCGCGCCATCGCGCTCGGGCCGGGCCGCATCGGCCTTTTCACCTGGTGGGCGATCGTCGACCAGCGCCTGTCGATGTGGACCTGCCTGACCGGCCTCGGCTTCGTGCTGCTCGGCTCGGTGTTCGTGTCGCCGATGCTGTTCGCCTTCTACGCCACCTGGATCCTGGCCTCGCGCTACATCATCACGCTGACCCTCTTGTCGGTGCAGCCGCGCGTCTCGATCGCCTATCCGCTCCTGCTCTACTTCAATCAGATCTTCGGATCGATCATCAAGACCTACGTCCTCTTCCGGCTCGACAAGCAGAAGTGGACGCGCCAGAAGACGACATCAGCAAGAAATCTGTCCGGCCTGAAGACGAGGCTGCTCAAGGCCGGATCTGTCTACATGCATGTCCTGTCGGTGTCGCTGTTCGTCATCGTCATCGGCCTCGCCATGGGCGTCTTTTCGATACCGGAAAGCTGGGTCGCGCTGGCTCTGGGCTGAGCCGGCAAAGGGTTCAACGACAAGGCGGCAGCGCACCTCTGGATTGACGGAGCAAACCTTGGACCAAATCGTCGAGAGTGCCGACATCCCGCGCGAGGGCCGCGCCCGATTGCCGGTGAGGATCATCCACGCGGGCAAGATGCTGCCCGTGGCGGCGTGGACGCCGGGCAGTATCGAGGTAATGGGCCTCGCCGAACCGCCCGGCAGCCGCCTCGCCTTCCGGCTCGTCTTTCCCTTCGAGGGCTACGACTTCCTCCTCAATGTCGAGGGTGAGGCGAAGTCGGTCGACGCCGGCCGCACCCGCATCGGCTTCGTCAATGTCACGCAGCAGCAGCGCGACGTGCTGGCCTTCCTCTCCGGCGCCGAGGCAGCCGGCGAGCTGGTCGAGGCGGGGGAACTGATCGCCGTGACCGGCCGCCGCCACGAGCCAGCGCGCGCCAGCGCCGCGGCATCGCAGCCGAAACGGTCGCGCCGCAGGCTCGCCGCCCTGGCGGCCATCGTCATTCTCGGCCTCGCCGTGCTGCAATTCGCCGTCAGCGGCGCCTACAGGGCGCTTTACGTCATCCCCGCCCGCTCGGCGGTGGTCAGCGGCGACCTGGCGGTGGTTGCCGCGCCGGTCGCCGGCCAGCTGACGCTCCTCGCGGAGGGCGAAACAGTGGCGCGCGACCAGCCGCTCTTCGAGGTCGCCGAGCGCCCGGACGCCAAGACCACCATCAATAGCCCATGCGACTGCCGCATCCTGCGCGCCTCGGCGGCCGACGGCACCTATGTGCGGCCCGGCCAGCCGGTCGCCACGCTGGTTCAGGACGATGGCCGCCGCTACGTCGCCGCGCTGGTGCCGCCGGCATCGGTCATGCGGCTCTATCCGGGCGCCAGCGTCTCCCTCGAATATGTCGACGGGCAGGTGATCGACACCACCATCGCCCGCATCCCGCCAACGCTCTCGGCCAACGGCTTCGCCACCACCGAACTCGTCACCGTCGAGATCGAACCGGGCCGGACGCTCGCCGCCGATGCGATCGGCCAGCCGGTGTCAGTGCGCTTCGACACCTTCGGCAGCAGCTGGCTCGGCCGGCTCTTCGGCGGCGCCAGCGCCCTTGCCAACCCATCCGCGCCGGAGACGACGGCCGCCGAATAGGCGGCTGCGACATCAACAAGAGGCAATGGAAGCGGTCATGCTCATCGAGACGACAATGGAATCGCCGATCGTTCCGGTCATCCTGTGCGGCGGCTCCGGATCGCGGCTGTGGCCGCTGTCCCGCGTCGACCGGCCGAAGCAGTACCACCGGTTCTACGGCGAGGAATCGCTGTTCCAGTCGACGATCCGGCGCCTTACCGGGCCGCATTTCGCCAGCCCGCTGGTGCTGGTCAATCAGCGCTTCGTCGACGAGACGCTGGCGCAGTTCCGGCCGCTCGGCATCGAACCGGACGCCATCGTGGTGGAGCCGGCGATCCTCAACACGGCGCCGGCGCTTGCCGCCGCGGCGCTGATCGTCGCCCGCCGCGACCCGCAGGCGCTGATGCTCGCCACCCCCGCCGACCATGTGGTGCGCGACCCGCGCGCCCTGCAGGAGGCGATCGGCGTCGGCGTCAAGGCGGCGCGGGCCGGCCGCATCGTCACCTTCGGCATCGAGCCGGACCATGCCGAGACGGGCTACGGCTATCTCGCCCGTGGTACGGCGGTCGACGGCCATGACGGCGTCTTCGCCGCCTCGTTCCTGGAAAAGCCGGAACGCGAGGCGGCCGAGCGCATGATCGCCGCCGGCGGCCATTACTGGAACGCCGGCATCTTCCTGTTCACCGCCGGCACGCTGATCGACGAGCTGGCGCTGCATGCGCCGCAGGTGCTGGAGGCGGCGCGGGCCGCCATCCCGGTCGCCGACGCCGATGCGCGCCGCATCGAGCTGACGGCCGGCGCCTATGCCACGGCGCCGCGCATTTCCATCGACTACGCCGTCATGGAGAAGAGCAGCCGCATCGCCGTCGTGCCGACCGATCCGGGCTGGTGCGATGTCGGCGCCTGGCCGGCTCTGTGGGACATCTCCGAGAAGGATGCCGACCACAATGTCGTCATCGGCGACGCCGTCGTTTCCGACGCCACCGGCAGCTACGTCCTTTCCGCCGGCCGCCGCCTCGTCGCCGTGCACGGCATCGACGATCTGGTCGTCGTCGATACCGAGGACGCGGTGCTGGTCACCAGCCGCGACCTGGCACAGGGCGTGCGCGGCATCGTCGAGCGGCTGTCGCAGGCGCAGCGCCCGGAGGCGGTGACGCCGAAGCGCGTCGAGCGCCCCTGGGGCAGCTACGAGAGCATCAATTCCGGCCCCGGTTTCCAGGTGAAGCACATCATCGTCAAGCCCGGTGGCCGGCTTTCCCTGCAGTTCCACTACCACCGCAGCGAGCACTGGACGATCGTCTCCGGCACCGCCCGCGTCACCGTCGCCGACGAGGTGCGCATCCTGCAGCCGAACGAGTCGACCTACGTGCCGCTCGGCACCATGCACCGGCTGGAGAATCTCGGCCGCGTCGACCTGCACATGATCGAGGTGCAGTGCGGCGAATATCTCGGCGAGGACGACATCGTCCGCATCGACGACGTCTACGGCCGCGCCATGGCCAGCTGACCGAAGACGATCGCATGACCTACCAGCGGCACGCCTCTTTTCCGGACCCGGCCGTCGCCGGCGACGCCTTCCTGCTGATCGGCGGGGAGGCGCTGCCGCTGCTCTCGGCCGGCGCCGGGGACATCGTCGCCGCCGGCGGCATGCCGCAGGACGTCGCCCTACCGGCGCCGGTGCGGATCGTGCTGTCGCGCGGGCCGGAGACCTTCGCCTTCCAGCTGACGGCGACGCGGCGCCTCGAAGCGGCGGGCCCCGGCCGGGTCGCACTCGCCGTCGAGCCCGACGATGCCGCCCTGTGGCCGACGGTCGCCGACGCCATCAACGCCAGCGCTCGCCTGCAGATCGGCGTCGTCGTCGCCATGTCGGCCACCACGCCGGCACAGCGGCGGCACCCGGCAACGGCGAGGCGCGTCCGCGCCTATGGCGTCATCGCCGCGGCCATTGCCGTCTTCGGCATCATCGTCGGCGTCGAGCTCTACGAGCGCGCCTTCATCGCCAAGGCCGGCACCTCCTTCGTGTCGGTCGACCTCCAGCAGCTGCGCTCGCCGGCCACCGGCCGCATCGTCTTCCTGCCGGCCAAGACGACCGTCGCGGCCGGCGAGCCGATCCTCGGCGTGACGCAGCGCTCCGGCCGCGACGTCAGCATCGAGAGCCCCTGCGACTGCGAGATCGTCGGCCGGCCGGCGGCGGCGGGCGCTCCCGTCCAGCTCGGCGAGCCGGTCGTCTTCCTCGCGGCGCGCGACGCCCGGCCCTTCATCGTCGCCGGCGTCGACCGCGATCTCCTGTTCCGTCTGGTGCGCGGCGCCACGGTGCGCCTTGCCTATGCCGACGGGCTGGTCGTCGAACAGGATCTCGGGCCGATCCGCCTGATGCCGCAGCCGCAGACCGACGTCACCGAAGAAGAGGAACCGGCGGCGGATGAAGAGGCGGAGACCGATCCGGTGCTGGCGGCGCAGGACGACGGCGATCTCGTCTACATCGCCATCGAGCCGGGCCGCGCCCTGCCCTTCGCCGCCGTCGGCGGCGAGGTGCGGGTGAGCTTCGACCTCTTCCGGGCCTCGGCCGTCGGCCGGCTGCTTTCCGGCCCCGTCATGCCGCCGCAGGAGGTTGCCGATGCACGCGGCTGATCCGGCCGGCAGGCGCCGGCGCGCCCTTTCCCTGGCGGCCGCGGCCCTGCTGGCGCTGCTGGCGGTGCCGCAGGCCCGGGCGCTCGACACGCTGACCCCCGCCGATGCCAGCGTCGCCGAGCTGCGCGCCGCGGTGACGAGCGACGCCGACGAGGGCAGCCAGGCCGCTACCGACCGCGACAAACGCGAAGCCTACCGCCGGGCGCGGGAGCTGCTGAAGGAACTGCAGCGCATCGCCGCCCAGCCCGATATGATCCGCGCCGACCGCGCCCCGGCCGATGCGCAGGCGGCGATCGCCGCGCTGGAGCAGGGCGGCTTCGGCACGCAGCCGCTGGCAGCGCTGGATTTCCGCTGGTCGCTGGCCGTCTTCGCCGCCACGGCGGCCGCCTCGGCCGACGAGGCCGGCGATCTCGTCGCCCTCGACGCCATCGTCCGCGACCTGACCGATCCGGGCGAGCGCATCAATGCCTATGCCGAGCTCGCCCGCGCCCAGCAGGCGCGCGATGCCGACGGCCGCATGCGCCGCTATGCGACGCTGGCGACGGAGGAGCTGGCGCAGCTCGACCCGCCCGACCGCAGCCGCGCCGCCCAGCCGATCCTGCGCCTCGTCATCGACATCGGCCCCGACCGCCTGCCGGGCGCCGCCGCCGAGGTCATCGGCCTCCTGCCTACCGCGGCGGAGCGCGGCCGCGCCGCGGCGCAGATCTCGCGGGCGGCGCTTCCCGAGGCGCAGCGCTCTCTCGGCGCCGCCGGCCTGGCGGAAACGGCCGATGCGTTGCGGACGGAAGGCTCGATCGACGACGCCGCAGCCGCGGCGCTGGCGATCCCCCTGGCCGAGGCGGAACGGCGCCAGGCGCAGCTGGAGCAGGTCCTCACCGGCGCCCTGGAGGCGCGCAATCTCCGCCTGGCGACCCGGATCGCCCTCGGCATTGCCGATGCCGACCACCAGAGCTTTGCCCTGCGCCGCGTCATCGCCACCGCCATCGGCAACGGCATCCCGCTGCAGGCCATCGACACGCCGCCGCTGATCCCCGTGGCGCGCGCCCGCGCCCTCGGCTTCCTCGACCTTGCCGCCGACCTCGCCGACCGCGGCTATGACCTGCTGGCCCGGCGTGCCCTCGACGGCGCCGCCGAAGCCGCCGCGGCGGCGGACGATGCCGGCATCAGCGCCGTTGTCGCCGCGGCAGCGGCGCGGATGGGCAACCTCGCCCTGGCAGAGCAGCTCGTCGGGCCGCTCCCTGACGGGCTGGGCGCCAACCGCGTCCGCACCGCCATCGCGGTGCGGCTGGCCGGCGACGGAAAGATTGCCGAAGCCGAGGCACAGCTGGCGCGGATCGCCGCCACGCCGCAGCGGGCCATCACCCTCCAGGCGCTCGGATCGGCGGACCTGCGCGGCAACGATCGCGCCGCTGCCTTCGCCCGTGCCGATGCGATCGGCGACGATGCGCGCGCCGCCGGCCTTCTGGCGGCGATCGCCGCCAATGCCGCCGAGAACGGCGACCGTACCGCCTATGACGCCGCCCTGGTGCGTCTGCCTGAAGGCCCCGACAAGATTGCTGCCGCGGCGGCGATGATCGGCCGCGACGGCGCCGCGCCGGACCTCGTTGCCGGCCTGCTGCGGCAGGTTGGCGAGCTCGACATCAGCCGCCACGCGCCGCTTCTCGCCACCATCGCCGGCCGGCTCGTGGCGATCGGCGCCCGTGCCGACGCCCTGGCGATTGCCGATCCGGCCGGCCCCTTCGCGGCGACACGCGACGCCGTGCTGGAGGCGATCGCCCGCGCCGACCTGGCCCGCGGCGCGCCGCAGCATGCCTTCGAGGCGGCGGCAGCGATGGCCGACCGCGGCCGCGCCAATGCCATCACCGCCGATGCGGCGATAGCGGAGGCGGCAGCCGGCAGGCTGGCGGAAGCGGCCGAGCGGGTGCGCGGCCTGCCCGACTATCGCGACCGTGTGCGGGCCTTCCGCAGCATCGCCGAGAACCGCTCGCGCGAGCTCGACCGCTATGGCCTCTTCAGCCGCGGCGCCGAGGATCCCGCCGATGCGTCTGCCGCCGCCAATGTCGTGCGGCCGGTGGAGGTCGACCGTACCGACGCGGTGCGCGTCGTCCGCCTCGACGGCATCCGCCTCGACGATACGGCGCCCCGCCTGCCCGACACCGACGTCCACACCGCCGATATCCGCGCCTCCATTCCGCCGCTCGAGGCCGGCATCACCGACCTGTCGCTGGCCCGCCTCAACCGCTTCAACGCCAAGTTCTTCGAGGACATCGTCGGCACCAGCGCCCGCGACTTCCTCTTCAACGCCCAGACCAACATCAACCCGACCTACGTCTTCCTGTCGCGCGGCACCTTCACGCTCGGCCAGGTGGCGGCGCAGCTCGGCGGCGGCGAGGGCTGGGAGATCGGCCGCGACGGCACCATCATCACGCTGCGCGTGCCGCTGGTCGTCGGTCCCTTCGCGACGCTGATCCTTTCCGGCGCCGAGGCGAGCGAATACCGCATCAGCGCCTCGAAGGGCGCCTTCATCGTCAACGCCGGAAAGCTCTATGTCGTCGATACGTCGCTGATCGCCTATGACGAGGATCTCGGCGAGCCGGCCTATTCCGACTACGAGAACAAGTCGCAGTTCCGGCCCTTCGTGACTGCCTGGAGCGACAGCCAGACCTACATAGCCGGCTCACGTTTCGTCGGTTTCGGCTACAGCGCCGGCAAGACCTACGGCCTCTCCTTCACCGCCGGGCCGCGCGACATCGTCGCTTTGCGCGACGACAGCCAGCCGCCGGCCGGCATCGTCGTCGACAGCTCGTTCGAGCAGATGCTCTACGGCTTCTATTCCTACGAGGCCGAAGGCGTGTCGGTCATCGGCAACGAGTACCGCGACAACATCGTCTACGGCATCGATCCGCACGACCGCTCGAAGGACCTGCGCTTCGCCTTCAACACCGCCTACGGCACGGCGCAGAAGCACGGCATCATCATCTCGCGCGAGGTCGACCACAGCTACATCGTCGGCAATCTGTCCTTCGACAACCAGGGGTCCGGCATCATGCTGGACCGCAACAGCGTCGGCAACGTCATCTACGCCAACGACGCCTTCGCCAATCGCCAGGACGGCATCTCGCTCTTCGAGAGCTCCTGCAACCTGGTCGTCGCCAACCGCGTCGAGCGCAACGAGCGCAGCGGCATCCGGGTCCGCAACAGCGCCAATGTCGGCATCGCCCACAACCAGATCCGCGACAATGCCGGCGCCGGCCTCGAAGCCTATATCGTCGACCTGAAGACCGCGCCGGGCAGCGCCACGCGCGACTTCGTCATGGACCCGTTCGAGGCCAGGACGACGATCACCGCGGCCTGGAACGTCCTGGAAGCCAACGGCTCCGGCATCGCGCTGCGCGGCGCCTCCGAAGCGCTGCTGCACGACAACGCCTTCCTGCGCCAGTCGCCCAAGCTCTATGGCGGCGACCTGCAGCCGCTGCGCGTGCGCATGCTCGGCTTCACCGCCGACACCGCCGTGCTCGTCACCGGCCTCTGCACGGCGGACGGCTGCGACGGCCGCGAGACGCCCTGGCTGCAGCGCACGGCAACCTACTCCCCTGGCCCGTCGGCCTCCGCCTGCCCGGCATCCCCAGCCCCGGAACAGGCAGGGCCGACGGCGCCTGCGGCCGAAGCCTCGGACGACTGACATGCGGCACCCAGCTCCTACCCCCCAGCCCCCGCTGCATGCCCGTCGCCGGGCTTCGGCCGCACTCCTCGCCTCCATCTCGCTGATGGCGCTGCTCGGCCCTCTCCCCGCCGCAGCGCAACCTGCCGGCGAACCGACGGCGCAGGTCGATCCGGCGGTTCAGCTGGCCGCCGATTTCGCCGCCGAGCAGGCGCATGTCGCCGCGCTGTCTGCCCGCACCGACGCCGACAGCGCCCTGGAGCTCGGCCGCCTGCTGAAGGACGGCCTGCGGGTCAGCGCCGAGAATCCGTTGCGGCGGCCGGACCCGGCGGGCGCCGAAGCTGCCTTCCGCCGCGCTGTGGCCGCCGGCGGGACGGCCGGCACCCGCGCCAGGGTCGAGCTGGCGCGTCTCCTTTCCGACAGCGGCCGCACGCCCGCCGAAAGCCAGGAGGCGGCCACCCTCTTCGAGGCGGCAGCCGAGGCCGGCAACGGCGCCGCGGCAACGGAGCTCGGCCGGCTGGTCGAGGACGGCACGCTGGTCCCCCGCGATCCGGAGCGGGCGCGCGAGCTCTATACCGCCGGCCTTGCCGCCGGCGAGCCGGACGCCGCCTTCGGCCTCGCCCGCCTGGCGGGCGACGGCGCCCCCGAGGAGGCGCAGAGCTACACCACACAGGGCATCATGCTGCTGCGCCGCCGCGCCGCGCGCTCGTCCGGTGCCGCCTTCGCACTGGCGGAGCGCTACGCCAAGGGCGATGGCCTTGCCCGCGACGACAGCGAGGCGCTGGCGCTGGCCGAAAGCGCCATCCGCCAGGGACGCGGCGCCGACGCGCTGGCGCTGGCGACGTCGCTTCTCCTCGCCTCCGGCAGCGACGGCGCGGCGCGGGCGCGGCAGCTCGTCGCCGAGGCCGAACGCGCCGGCTCGACCGCCGCCGCCCGGTTGCTACTCAGCGACGCGGCCGAGGACGGGCCGCTCGGTGTCGATGCCGGGCTGGTGACGCGCGTCGCCCGCCATGTCGAGGAGATCGGCGATGCCCGCGGCATGTTCGTCGCCGCCGGGATCTATCAGAGCGGCCGCATCGTGCCGGCCGACGGCAACCGCAGCGCGGCGCTTTTCGAGCGCGTGCTGGCGACGGCGCGCGACAACCCGGCCGACCTGGTTCACCTCGGCCGCATGCTGGCTGACGGCGACGGCGTCGAGGCCGACCCGGCCCGCGCCTACAGCTATCTTCGCGCCGCCGCCGAGGCGGGCAATGCCGAGGGCATGCTGGCGGCCGCCGAACTAGCGCTCGACTCCGCGAGCGGCCTGCCGCCGGACGAAGCCGCCCGCGCCATCGTCTGGCTGCAAGGCGCGGTGCAGGCCGACCAGGAGCGCGCCTTCGTGCTTCTCGGCGACGCCTATCGCGACGGCCGCGGCGTCGAGAGCTCCGTGGCGCGCGCCGGCGAGCTCTACGATCAGGCCATCGAGCGCCATGGCAGCGCCATGGCCATGGAGCGGCGCGCCAATCTCTATCTCGACTATGCCGCCAGCACCGACGACGGCCTGCGCGCCATCGCCCTGCTCGACCAGGCAGCCGAGGCGGGACGCCCGAGCGCCATGGTGGCGCTCGCCAAGCAGTACCGCTACGGCCGCTACATCCCCAAGGACTTCGCCACCGCCGAGCATTGGCTGAGCGAGGCGGCAAAGGCCGGCTACGGGCGCGCCTATCTTGAGCTTGGCGACCTCTACGAGAAGAGCCCACCCCCCGTCGGTTCGCCGGAAAAGGCGCGCACCGCCTATCGCCAGGCCTGGGACAGCGGCGAGGCCGAGGGCGGCCTGCGGCTCGGCCGCATCCTCCAGGCCGAAGGCGACACCGAAGCTGCCCGGCAGCTACTGGAGCAGTCGCTTGCCCGCGGCAACGGTGCGGCAGCGGTCGAGCTGGCGGCCGCGGCGCTGCAATCCGGCGACCGGCAGACGTCGGCAAACCTCGTCGACCAGGCGCTCACCGTCTCATCCGCCAATGCCAATGCCGGCCTCGATGTCGCCGCAGCGATTGTTTCCCTGCCCGACCCAGACCTGGCACGGCGGGGCATTTCCCTTCTGGAAGAGCTGGACCGCGGCGGCGACGGCGCCGCGACGCGCATGCTGGCCGAGATCTACGGCGACGGCCGCCTCGGCTCTTTCGACCTCGCCGCGGCGACGGACTGGGCCCGCCGCGCCGCGGCGCGTGGCGCCGTGCAGCCGCTCTTTGCGCTGGCTTCGGCGATGATGCGCGGCGACGTCGGCATCGACAAGGATGTGCCGCGCGCCGTGGCACTCCTGGAGGAGGCGCACAAGCTCGTCCCGACGCATATGCAGACCATCCTGGCGCTCGCCAAGCGCTACCAGACCGGCGGCGACGGCGTCGCGCAGGATGTCCAGCGCGCCTTCGCCCTCTTCCAGAGCGCCGCGCAGTTCGGCAGCACCACCGGCCAGGTCCTTACCGCCCGCGCCTATGCCGACGGCAGCGGCACGGCGCGCGATCCCGCCCAGGCCATCCAGTGGTTCACCCGCGCCGCCGACCAGGGCTCGCTCGAGGCGATGATGGAGCTCGGCCGCTATTACGCCGCCGGCGAGGGCGTCAAGCTCGACGCCGAGCAGGCCTTCGGCTTCTTCTACCGCGCCGCCGAGGGTGGTTCGGCCGAGGCGATGGTCGAGGTCGGCAAGTCGATGCTGGTCGGCTACGGCACCAGCCAGGACGTGCCGCGCGGCATCGAATGGCTCGAGAAGGCCGCCGGCACCGGCAGCGCCGCTGCCATGTACGACCTCTTCCAGCTCTACAATCTCGACGATCCGAAGCTGGCTAACCCCGACAAGGCGCTGCACTGGATCCACGAGGCGGTCGACCACGGCAGCGCCGAGGCCGCCTTCCGTCTCGCCCTCCTCTACCGCGACGGCAAGCTGGTGCCGAAGGACGAAGCGCAGATGCGCCTCTGGCTGCAGCGCGCCGTCGAGGCCGGCCACGCCTATTCCGGCAAGCTGCTCGCCCGCATGGACCGCGCCACCGCCGCCGCGGAGACCAGCCATGAGTAACGCCGTTCGCGCCGCGGGCAGGGAGAGCGCCTGATGGTCTTCGCCTCGAACATCTTCCTGTTCGTCTTCCTGCCGCTGTTCCTCGCCGCCTATTACCTGGCGCCGGCGCGCTGGCGGTCGCTGGTCATCGTCGTCGGCTCCTATGTCTTCTACGCCTGGTGGCGCGCCGACTTCCTGCTGCTCTACCTCGCCGTGACGGTATGGACCTACGGCATGGGCATGCTGATCGCCCGGGCGCTGGAAACGGACCGCGAGCGCGCCAGGCTCTACATGATCATCGGCGTCGCCGGCAGCCTGCTGGTTCTCATCTACTTCAAATACTTCAACTTCCTCGCCGAGAATTTCGCCGCCTTCTTCGAGGCCGACGGCGACCTGCTGTGGCACGTCATCCTGCCGATCGGCGTGTCGTTCTTCGTCTTCGAGTCGATCAGCTACATGGTCGACATCTACCGCAAGGACGCGCCGCCGGCCGACAATTTCATCGATTTCGCGGCCTTCCTGGCGCTCTACCCGCACCTCATCGCCGGCCCGGTGATGCGCTACAAGGACCTGTCGGCGCAGATCCGCTTCCGCACCCATAGCTGGTCGAAATTCGCCGAGGGCTGCGGCTGGTTCATGCTCGGCTTCTGCCGCAAGGTGCTGATCGCCGACAGCGTCGCGCCGATCGCCCAGACCATGTTCGATCAGGCGCACCCGACCTTCGTCGAATCCTGGCTCGGCGCCATCGCCTACACGATCCAGCTCTATTTCGACTTCGCCGGCTACAGCGAGATGGCCATCGGCCTCGGCCTGATGATCGGCTTCCGCCTGATCAAGAATTTCGACATGCCCTATACCAGCCGGTCGATCACCGAATTCTGGCGGCGCTGGCACATCAGCCTGTCGACCTGGCTGCGCGACTATCTCTACATCGCCCTCGGCGGCAACCGGAAGGGCAAGGTCAGGACTTATGTCAACCTGTTCCTGACGATGCTGCTCGGCGGCTTGTGGCACGGCGCCAACTGGACCTTCCTCCTCTGGGGCGCCTGGCACGGCATCATCCTCGCCACCGAGCGCTTCTTCGGCGCCCGCGGCAAGGCGAGCCCCTATCCGGCCGGGCTCGGCCTGCCGATCACCATGCTGTTCGTCATCATCGGCTGGGTGATGTTCCGCGCACCGGATATCGGCACCGCCTTCGGCTTCTACGGCGGCATGATCGGTGTCTACGGCTTCGGCCTGTCGGACGAGACGCTGTGGCAGATCCGCTATTTCGACCTGCTCTTCCTCGCCATCGGCGTGGCGCTGGTCTACCTCGAGCCGGTGTTCTCGCGCCGCTTCTGGGCGGCGCCGGTGGCGGTGCTGCCGCTGCGCCGCGCCACGCTGGCGCGGGCGGCGATGGTCGGACTGTCCTTCGTGGCGGTGCTGAAGCTCGCCGCCGACAGCTACTCCCCCTTCCTCTATTTCCAGTTCTGAGGCGCGCCGATGGCCACGTCCTTCCTAACCGGCGTCTCTCCCCGCAAGGCCGTCATGACCGTCGGCCTGCTGGCGCTTCTCGTCGCCAGCGTGCCGGTCAACTGGCACTTCTTCCGCAGCGGCCCCGACCATGCCCGCGAGGTTCCGCAGAACGCCCTCGCCTTCGTCGGCGGCGATACCACGGCGGCGATCACCGACAATTACAACCAGGGCTTCCTGCTGCGCGACGCCGGCATCGACCTCTTCGGCACGCTGAGCTGGGCGCTGTTCCATGAGGGCCGCAAGGGCGTCCTCGCCGGCGAGCATGGCTGGCTGTTCTCGGCCGAGGAATTCGAGACCGACGCGGGTTCGGCCGAGCGCGTCGTCCATGCCGCAGATTTCATGGCGGATGTGAAGGACAGGCTGGCGGCGCAGGGCGTCGCCCTTGCCGTGGCGATCGTGCCGGCCAAGGCGTCGATCTATCCCGAGGAGCTCGGCCGCTACCGCCAGCCGGCCGAGCCGCGCGGCCGCTACGACAGGCTGCTGGCGCTGCTGGCGGAGCGTGGCGTCGATGCCATCGACCTCCGCCCGGCGCTGCGCGGCGCCAAGGCCGACGGCGCCACCTACCTTCACACCGATACCCATTGGACGCCGTTCGGCGCCACCGTCGCCGCCAATGCCATCGCCGCCCATCTTGCCGGCGCCGATCTCGGCGAGACGGTCACGGGCTTCGGCCGCCAGGACCTGCCGCCGGTGGATTATTCGGGCGATCTGACGCGCTTCGTGCGCATCGCGCCCTTCGCCCGCAGCCTGGCGCCGCACCCCGACACGCTGGACGGCTTCGAGGCCGAGGCGAGCGGCGCGGCAGGGGGTGGTCTCTTCGACGACGGCGCCATTCCCGTCACCCTCGTCGGCACCAGCTACAGCGCCAATGCCAAATGGAGCTTCGAGGCAGCCCTCAAGCTCGCCTTGTCGCGCGACGTGCTGAACGTTGCGGCGGAAGGCGAAGGCCCCTTCAAGCCGATGAGCGACTACCTGCGCAGTCCGACCTTCACTGATGCGCCGCCCCGCCTTGTCATCTGGGAAGTGCCGGAGCGGTTCGTCGACGATGCCTATGACGATGCCGTGTTCCGGCTGGATTGAGGAGGCGCCGAAGATGCTTCGCCTGAGCGCCATGGCCGCATCGGTCCTTGCTCTCGCCTTCGCGGCGATGCCCGCGCAGGCACGCGAGGCCGGCCAGCAGTTCGCCTGCCCCGGCGTCGATGCCGGCGAGATCGAGGGCAATTACCTGAGCGTGCCGGTGCATCAGGGCTCCGACGGCTGGTTCTTTCGCGAAGGCAGCGACATCGCCGAATTCTTCGACTATGGCGGCGATACGCTCGGCTACCTCCGGCGCCTTGCCGATACGCTGGCGCTGCGCGGTATCAAGCTCGTCTACCTGCCGGTGCCGCCCAAGGCGCTGATGCAGCCGGAGCGGCTCGGCGCCGCCGATGTCGGCGCCATCTTCACGCCGTCCATGGCCATCGCCGATTTCCACGACACGGTGGCCAGCCTGCAGCAGGCCGGGATCACCACCGTCGATCTCCTCGCCGCGCCGGACAGGCTGCCGGCCGGCGCCGATTTCTTCTTCGCCCGCGATTTCCACTGGCGCCCGGAGGGGGCGCGCATGGCAGCGCTGGCGGTGCATGACGCGCTGGCCGACGACCCGGCCTATCAGGAGCTCGGCAAGACCAACTACGCCACCGCCGATCTCGGCCGCGCCGAGCCGTTCCGCTCGGCGATGCTGCAGGCCTTGCAGCGCCTCTGCTCCGACACGCTGCCGCAAGAGAAGGCGGAGCTCTTCGAGACGACGGCGTCGGCCGACAGCGCCGAGGACCTGCTCGGCGCCGATGATCTTCTCGGCGACGGCACGACGCCGGTGGCGCTGATCGGCACGTCCTTCAGCGACCTCGATACCTTCAATTTCGTCGGCTTCCTGCAGGAGGCGCTCGGCCTTGAGGTGGCGAACTACGCCATCTCCGGCGGCGGCGCCTTCACGGCGCTGGAGAGCTACGTGCATTCGGACTCGCTCGACGAAGCGCCGCCGAAATTCCTGCTGTGGGAGAACCCGGCCTATGACCGGCTCGACGGCGACGGCGTCAACGAGTTCCGCCAGGTCATTCCGGCGATCGCCGGCTATTGCTCCGGCGCCAGCCTGATCGCCGAGACCAAGCTCAGCATCGGCGCCGGCGGCAGCGCCAGCTTCCCGGTCGAGGCCGACGGCATCGTCGGGCACGGCTACTACCTCGCCATGCGGGCCGGCGACAGCAGCATCCGCAACCTGTCGATCGCCATCGACCATGCCAATGGCGACGGCGAGGTCTTCACCATCGCCCGCTCCGATCGCGCCAAGCCGAGCGACCGCTTCTTCGTCGAGTTCTCCGACGACATTCCGAGCCCGGTGAAGCAGGTGGCGCTGACCGGCCAGCCGGACCGGCAGACCGAATTCACGATTCAACTGTGCAAAGCCCCGGAGGAGATGTGACATGTTCCAGCGGCTGACGACTGCCATTGCCCTGCTGGTCCTCGGATGGACCGGCGCCGAGGCCCAGGATGCGGCGCTCTACGATCCGGCGCCGCCGCCCAACTCCGCCTTCGTGCGCATCATCGACGCGCGCGGCGAGGGCAACATGCAGGCGACCATCGGCAATGTCTCGGTGTCTGTGCCGGAGACCGGCGTGTCGCCCTATGTCGTGGTGCCGGCCGGCGAGCAGGACGTGACGCTGTCCTCCGACGCCGGCAAGGTGACGGTCGACGCCGGCAAGTACTACACGATCGCCTTCTTCGTCGGCGGCTCGCCCGCTCCGGCGCTGCTGGAGGACGAGGTTCTCGACAATCCGGCCAAGAGCGGCGTCTACCTCTACAATTTCTCCGACGAGCCGAGCGTCAAGCTGTTCGCGCCGCAGCCCAACGTCGCCGTTGTCGACGACATCAAGCCCGGCGCCTCGGCCTTCCGCGCCGTCAATGCCGTGACCGTCGACCTCGCCGTTATGGCCGGCGACCAGACCGTGGCGAGCTTCGACAAGCTCGCCCTGAAGCGCCGCAGCGCCATGAGCTTCGTCGTTTTCGGCGTCGGCGAGGCGCCGGCCACCGCCGTGGCCGTCGTCAACGAGACCAGCCGCTGAGGATGAGGCCGATGCCGAAGCCAATGCTCTGGCGGACCAGCCTTGCCGGCATCGGCCTTGCCTTCGTCGCCGGGCTGGCGCCCGGTGGGGCCTCTGCCGCCGACGCGCTCAAATACGAGCCGCCGGCGCTCTCCGCCCTTGCCTGCACCAAGAAGGGCCCGAAGGATAGTGGCGGCCGCGACTGGACCGCCTGGAATGGCCGCGACACCGACGTCCCGGCCGACGACCTGGTGCAGATCGGCGAGGCCTATGCCAACGGCTCCGACCGGCTCGATCCCAATCCTACGGTTGCGCGGCGCATCTTCCAGCATGTCGTCGACGAAGGCGGCCGCGCCGGCAATGACGCCCGCGAGGCGCTGGCGAAGCTGATCCTCGCTAATTCCACCGATCCGGCCGAGATCAAGGAGGCCATTGGGCTTCTGGAGGAGGGCGTCGCCGGCCGCGATGTCGGCGCCGCCGTCGCCCTCGGGCAGGCCTATGAGCGTGGCCGCGTCGTCGGCCGGAACCCGGCCAAGGCGCTGGACTATTTCCGCATGGGCGCCGCCGCCGGCGATCCGCAGGCGGTGCTCGGCATAGCCCGGCTGGCGCGCGCCGGCGCTGTCCCGGGCCTGTCGCCGGCGGAGGTGGAGGAGGCGACGCGGACGGCACTGGCGACGCTGATGGTCGATATCGGCCGCGGCAACTGCCAGTCGATCTACGTCATCGGCCTTCTCTACGACTATGGCGACGTGGTGCCGATGGACACGGCGCTGGCCGTGCGCTGGTACGAGACGGCGGCGCTCGCCACCGCCCATCCCAAGGCAGCCGAGCGGCTGGCCTGGATGTACCAGAACGGCGTCGGCGTCGAACGCTCGCTGCCGCAGATGTTCCGCTTCCTGACCATCGCTGCCGAAGGCGGCCGCGCCCGCACCATGGTGTCGCTCGGCGAGGCCTATGCCGTCGGCGACGGCACCGAGGTCGACGGGGCGGCGGCGATCCGCTGGTTCGAGCGCGCCGACAAGGCGCACCAGACCGCCGCCCTGCCCTGGCTCATCCGCGCCTGGCGCGGCGAGTTCGGCACGCCGGCCGATCCCGCCAAGGCCTTCGCCTATCTGAAGCGCTATGCCGAGCGACCCAATCCGGACCGCAAGGCGGTCTACGAGCTCGGCGCCGCCTATCTCGACGGCACCGGCACGGCACCGGATGTCGAGGCAGCGATCGCCACGCTGGAGCGCGCCGCCAGCCTCGGCAGCGAGGACGGCGCCCAGCTTCTCGGCGACATCTATCTCAATGGCCGCGGCATCGGGGCCGATCCGCTCCGCGCCGCGCGCTACTATCGCCAGGCGGCTTCGCTCGGCAGCGTGTCGGCGATGACCAGCCTCGCCGACATGCACGGCTGCGGCATCGGCGTCGCCTGGGCGCCGGAGCTGGAGCAGCGCTGGCTGGAGCGCGCCGCCTTCCAGGGCTCTGGCGCCAGCATGTACCGCTATGCCGCGAAGCTGGCGGCGGACGGCGACGCGGCGGCGCGCCGCTTCCGCCTGATGCGCCGCGCCGCCATGCTGGGTTCGCGTGAGGCGATGGCGGAGGTCTCCCTCGCCTATGAGCTGGGACGCGGCGTCGAGGCCGACCCGGCGCAGGCGGAAAGCTGGCGCGACCGGGCGCTGGCCGCCGGACCCGACGCGGTGCGCGGCTACGTCGCCTTCGCCGCCCTCTACCGCGACGGCACCCAGGTGCCGCGCGATCTCGACCGGGCGCGGCAGCTTCTGGAGACGAGCGCCGCGTCCGGCGACGCCCGCGGCTTCTACGAGCTGTCGCGTTTCGAGGCGGCCTATGGCGGCGAGCCCGCCAAGGTCCGCGCCGATCTGGTGGCCGCCGCGACCGGCGGTTATGCGCAGGCCATGCGCAGCCTCGCCGTGACGCTGGACGAGAACGAGAAGGCCGGCGGCAGGACGGCCGGCGAATGGCAGCAGGCGGCGGCGGATGCCGGCAATCTGCGGGCTAGGATCAGCCTCATCAGCGCCGAAGCGCCGCAGGAGGCATCGGCGCAGCTCGACACGCTGGCCAATCGCGGCGTCTGCCGGCCGCCGGAAATGGCCGACCTGGCGCTGGCCTATCTCGCCCTTCCGGGCGGCGCCGGCGCCGACCGGGCGGCGGCCTGGCTGAAGCGCGCCGAGGAGACCGGCGGATCCGATCCCGAGACGCTCTATTCGCTCGGCCGCGCCCTTGCCGACGGCGCCGCCGGCACAGCCGGCGCAGCCGAGGGCCAGGCGCTGCTGGCGCGCGCCGCCGAGGCCGGCCTTGTCAAGGCCATGCGGCGGCTGGCCGACGGCTACCGCAGCGGTGCCTGGGACGGACAGCCCAACCCCGCCCAGTACCGGCACTGGGTGGAGCGCGCCGCCGCGGCGGGCGACGCCGGCGCGACGGTCGAGCTGTCCAAGCTGGTGATGGACGATGCCGGCGCCAGTGCCGAGCAACGCGCCAAGGCCCGGCTCTATCTCGTCGCGGCGGCCGAGACGTCGCCACGCGCCGCCCGCGAGCTGGGCAAGCTCTGCCTCGACGGCTCGCTGCAGGACACCTGCAGCGGCGACGCCCTGCGCTGGTTCGCGCGCGCCGCCGAACAGGGCGATGTCGCCGCCATGCGGCAGGTCGCCAAGCTCTACGCCACCGGCACCGGCGGCGCCGAGCGCGATCCGGAGGCCTCGGTTGAGTGGCTGCAGAAGGCGGCGGAAGCCGGCGAGCCACGGGCGATGTTCGACCTCGCTTCGGCCTACGAGGCCGGCTTCGGCACCGAGGCCGCACCCGATCTCGCGGCAAAGTGGTTTGCCGCCGCGCGCATGGCCGGGATGACGGAGGAGCCATGAAAGCCGGAGCCAAGAAAACCGGAGCCACGAGGATCATCGCACCGACAGCTGCTGTCGCGGCGCTGCTGCTGCTGGCCGGGCCGGCCTTTGCCGGCGAAGGACTTGTCGCGCCCTTCGACGTCCCGCCGCCCGGCCAGTCGGCGCGGGTCGGCGACTGCGAGGCCCCGCCCAGGCCGATCCGCAGCCTCACCACCGAGAGCATCTACGAGAAGGGCGATCCGACGCACTCGACAATCGATGAAGAGGCCAAGGAGCGCTACGACGATACGATGCAGCCGGTGCGGGAGTTCGGCAACGGGCTGACGCGGATGGCCAACCGCTACCTGCGCAGCGACGGCGGCGACACCGGCTCGGCCGGCTGCGTCGTCACCTGGATGGCGGCCTGGGCAAGGGCGGACGCGCTCACCGATATCGGCTCGCGCCAGACGGCGCTCAGCCTGACGCGCGTCCTGGCCGGCGTCGCCCTCGCCTATCTCGAAGTCGCGACGGCCAACGGCATCGACGAGGCGGACCGCGCCGCCATCGTGCCGTGGCTGGAGAAGCTGGGCCACCTGACGACGTCGGTGTTCGACGGCGAGCGCGACTCCGATCTCGGCAATCACCGCTACTGGGGCGGCCTGGCAGCGGCGACGGTCGCCATCGCCACCAGGGACCGGGCGCTGTTCGACTGGGCCATGGACAGCTATCGCCTCGGCATCTGCCAGGTCGACAGCGACGGCGCCTTGCCGATCGAGCTGTCACGCGGGCCGCGGGCGCGCGACTACCACATCCATGCCCTGGCACCGCTGGTGATGCTTGCCGAGATCGGCGCCCGCAACGGTGTCGACACCTATGGCGAATGCAGCGACAGCCTGAAGCGGCTCGTCGCTTTCGTGCTGCATGCCATCGACGATCCGTCCGAGATCGAGAGCCTGGCCGGCGCCCGGCAGCTGCCGCTGCAGCAGTCCTCCAGCCGCCTCGCCTGGGTGGCGATCTACCGTTCGCGCTTCCCGCTGCCGGTCGACGTCGCGCTGCCGGAGAAGATGTCGTCGAGCCCGCTCGGCGGCAACATGCAGCTCCTTTACGGCGGCAGCTGAGAGATGCGTCTAGCCGGCCCAGGCCTGTCTTTCCGCCATGGCGAAGGCGGCGCGATCGCTGGTCCCCAGCCAGCCGGAGCAGGCCGCCTCGCCGGGTGCGACGGCGGCGAGCAGGCGCTGCAGTTCGACCGGATCGCGCAGCACCGGCGCCCAGTCCAGCACGGCCTCCATCAGGCCGGCCTCCGGCATGTCCGGCGGGAAGGCCGAGACGACGAGCCGGCCGTTGGGACGCAGCAGCGCCAGCGCCCGGCCGAGGAACGCAACAGCCTCGCGCTCGGCAAGCCCGTCCAGCGCATCGACGGCATAGACGAGATCGAAGCGTTCCTCCGTACCGGCGGCAAGCCAGTCGGCAGGATCGGCGAGGATGCGTTCGACCGCCCCCGGCGTGCCTCGGCGGCGCGACGGCTCGTCCTTTCCGGCGGCGTCAACGGAGAGCCAGCGGGCGATCGGCAGCGGATCGCCGGGCGTCAGCAATTCGATTTCCGGCGCCCGGCCGGCGCCCAGCCCGAGAATGGCCGGCCTGTAACCCGTCCGCGCCGCCCGGGCGATCAGGCTGTGAAGGACATTACGCCGCTCCCGCAGCGCCACGGCGAGGCCGTGATTGAGCACGGCCGCGTTGAGGGCGAAGCCCGGCTCCTCGGCTTCCACGAGGCAGTCGCCGGCATCGTCCCAGCCCATCGCGAAGGCCTCGACGATCGCGTAGGGGCTGTCGCCGGGCTGCCGCCACTGGCAGCGGCGGATCATCGGATCGGTGCGCAGGAGACGGCCGATCTCGTGGTCGCGCAGCGTCTCGACCACCAGGCGCCATGCGCTGCTGCCGGCCTGCCGGCGGATGACGCCGAGGATTTCGACAAGACGGCGGACGACGCGCGGAACGGACGGAACGTCATGCAGGGCGACGACCAGCCGGTCGAACTCCGCCGTGACCTCGATCGCGTCGCTCCCGGGCAGGAGCACCGCAAGATCGGTCTGTGTGTTCATCGCATCACACTCCGTCCGGCCCAATCCCCCTGTTCGGTAACGAGACGGGAGCGCCGGATCGGGCGCCGCCATTCCCTCGTGCGACAAGCAGAACCGGCGGTGGCCATGCGCCGGGCTGCATCCTCAAATAGTAAAGACCGCGCGGATGCAAGTCGATGTGCGTCCCGGATCGGCCCATTTCCGAGCTTTATCGACAACACGCCCAGGTCTGCCCAGGTTCCACCCACCGAATTCCCGGATACTGCGACCTCAAAGCAACAGGCGCGTCCTCGCGGCGATGGAGGCTGACATGCTCACACGCATCTTCGCCGGGACCGTTCTCGGTCTCGTCCTCATCGGCCCGGTCCAACCGGCCGCCGCCGAGAATTTCTGGGTCCAGAGCCTTACTGCCGAGCAGCTTTACTATCGCGCGCTCTACCTGAAGCAGCACGGGCGCATGGCGGAAGCGATCCAGACGCTGGAGGACGGCGCCCGCAAGGGCCCGCCCAAGGACCGCGGCACAATCCTGACGCTGCGCGAGCTCGGCGACATCTTTCTCGGGCCGGGCCGCTATCACAATGCCCGCAAGGGCATCCATGCGCTCGAGGTCGGCGCCCTGCAGGGCGACAAATCGGCAGCAAGCCGACTCGCCCGCGCCCAGCTCGACGGTCTCGGAACGCCGGAGAACCTCGACACGCTGCTGCCGCTCTATGCCGCCGTGGCACAGGAATCGTCCAACAGCGCCGCGCTGCTCCTCGCCCGCCTGACGGAGGAGGGCCGGCTCGGCAAGCGTCCAGCGACGCCGGCGACGGACTGGTATCGCCTCGCCGCCGAACGCGGTTCCGAGCGCGCCATGCGGCAGCTCGCCATCGCCGCGGTGACCGCCGGCAACGACAAGGAGGCGCTTGCCTGGATCAGGCGCACCGGCGGCGACAGCATCGCCAGCTTCTCCCTCGGCATCGCCAAGGACTACCTGAAGCCGGGCGGGCAGTTCGCCGTCAGCCAGAACGCCGCCATCACCTGGTTCCGCCACGCTCTTGCGGCCGATCCCGGGATGGCCGCCGGCTCGGCGCGGCAGTTCATCGACATCGCCTCGGCGGACGACAAGGCGAAGCTCATCAAGGCGCTGCGGGCCGTCGCCGACAAGGGCGACGGTGCCGCCGCCTATCTGGTGGCACGCCTCCTCGACGGCGAGGACGGCGCCGTCAACGACGAGGCGATCGCCTATTACCTCATCGCCGCGTGGGGCGGGAATGCCGACGCCGTGAAGGCGGTAGTGCGCCTCTCCGGCTTCCTTGCCGCCGACGATCCGCGGGCGAAGCAGGTCTTCGAAGGGCTGCACAAGGCGGCCGAGGACGGCAATACCGACGCCATGCTGGCGGTCGCCAACTATTACAGCACAGGTACGCTGGCCGAGCGCGACATGAAGGAGAGCCTCGCCTGGTATGAACGCGCCGCCAAGGCCGGGGTCGCCGAGGCGCAGTTCCGCACCGGCGTCGCCTATGCCGAGGGCCTCGGCACGGATGTCGACGTCGAGACGGCCCGCCGCTGGCTGGTCGCCGCCAATGAGCAGCGCTATCCGCTGGCAGCGGCGTCCCTCAAGACCCTCGAAAGCAGCAACTGACGGTCAGTCGACGACCGTATTGCGGAGCGTGCCGATGCCGCCGATTTCTGCCTCGACGACGTCGCCGACCTTCAGCCACACCGGCGGCGTCATGCCCATGGCGACGCCGGCCGGCGTGCCGGTGGCGACGATGTCGCCCGGCTCCAGCGTCAGCGCCGCGGAAAGATAAGCGAGGATCTGCGGCACGCCGAACAGCATCTGCGCCGTATCGGACTCCTGCCGCCGCTCGCCGTTCACCGACAGGGCGATGCGATGGCCGCCGGGCGGGCCGAATTCGTCGGCGGTAACGATCCACGGGCCGATCGGGCAGAAGCTGTCGAAGCTCTTGCCCTTGAACCACTGGCCGTGCGCCGTCTGCGCGTCGCGCGCCGTGACGTCGTTGACGATGGTGTAGCCGAAGATCGCGTCGAGCGCGTCGTCCTCCGAGAGGTCGGCGCCCCGCCGGCCGATCACCACGGCAAGCTCGACCTCGTAGTCGAGGCGGTCCGTCTTGCCGGCATGGCGGCGGATGCCGGCCTGCGGACCGATGACGGTGGTCGGCGGCTTGGTGAAGAACTGCGGCACCCTGGGCAGGTCGGCGCCGAGGCCTTCGCGGGCGCGCGCCCCTTCGGCGATGTGATCGAGATAGTTGCGGCCAACGCAGAAGACGTTCTTGCGCGGCCGCGGGATCGGCGCCAGCAGCGTGACCGCCGCAAGCGGTCGCCAGTGCCGGTCGCCCGCCGTCCCGACGGCAGCCTCGACCGTCGCCAGGGCTTCGGCGCCGCCGTCGATGAGGGACAGCATGTCGCCGGGGGCGCTCGGATCGACGGCGCGGATATCGAGCAGGCTGTCGCCGTCGACAACCCCGAGCCGGGCGACGCCGTGTTCACTGAAAGTCGCAAATCGCATGAAGGTCCCGCTCCTGGGGCGGCGCAGGGCGCGCCGCCGTTTCGTTGCGCAGGAGACAGGAGCGGCGCGCCGGCGGCAAGTCCGCCGACGCGGCAGATGCCGGCGGAACCGGGCGGGAGGGACGCCCGGCCCGCCGTGGCGGCCTACATGCGGCCGCCCATTCCGCCGCCCATGCCGCCTCCCATGTGGTCCATGGCGCTCAGCGGCATGCGGCCGTCGACCGGCGTCAGCGTGAGGCGGGCCACCGGCTGCGCCGGGTCGAACTTCCATTCCGCCGGCGCGTCGGCGTCGCCGCGCAGCCCCGGATGCGGCCCGACGACGCCGTTCTCCGGGTCGCGCATGTTGCCGCCGCCGAGCGCGCCGAGGTAGCCGCGCTTCTCGTTGTTCACTTCCGAGCCGGCGTCATAGGCCATCAGGTCCACCGTCACCGGGCCGTCGAGCTGCCAGGCATTGTAGCCGCTGACGCCACTGAAGCCGTCATTGGTCATGCCAAGCATGAAGACGCCGGAGATCAGCGGGTGTTCGGCATCGACGGTGACATAGCTCTCGCGCGTGCCGCCGGGCGGCGTGTGGATGGCGAGCGCCGCATCGCCGAAGGTCGTGCCGATGGCGCCGGCCGCAGCGCCGCCGAAGCCACCGATATTGCCTTCCTCGGCGACGGCGGTGAGAGCGGCGGAGGCCGGCTCGCCGACCTTGAACAGCGGCGCCGCGTCGGCCGTATGGCTGGCGAAGAAAGAGGGCGAGAATCCCTGGCCGGTGGTCAGGTTCTCGATGGTGATGCGGATGAGCTTCGGCCCGGCATCCTGCGCGGCGGCGGGGAGAGCGGACATGAGGGCGGCGGCAGCGGCGCCGGTCAGGCACCGCAGGAGGGTCGAACGGGTCATTTGGCTTGGGTCCTCGTCAGAATGTGGCATGACGGTCGGGGCCGTCACTGCATCATTCGCGGGGAGCCTGGAGCGGGTTACAGCGGGTCGCGGAATTTTTTCTAGCGGGCGCCGAGGATGCGGCCGCCCGCCAGCGTGTTGAGGCCGACCACCGCCAGCACGCAGGCCGCATGCACGGCAAGGTCGAGCACGCTGGAATTGTGCGGATGGACGACGAGGAGAACGCTGCCGGCCGCCGCCGCGGCCGCCAGCCCCGCCATGACGGCGACCGGCGTCGGCCGCAGCGGCAAGGCGCGGCGCAGCATCCAGATCAGCACCACCGATACCGGCACCGAGACGCCGAGGATGATGCTGAGGCATTCCCGCACTTCGGCGAAGCTGGCGCCCCATGTGCCGGGATCGCTGAGCCCGGCGAGGCAGCCGAGGCCGCTGGCGCCGATCCAGGCGACGAGCGGCAGCAGCGGCAGCAGGATCCAGCCGTCGCTTCGGTCCGGCAGCGACAGCTGGAAGGCGGCGAAGGCGGCCGCCACCGCCGTCAGGATGGAGCTGACGAGGATGGCGACGGCATAGGGCCGGCCGAAGCCAGCCGCATTGGCGGCGCCGCCCAGCCACAGGTAAAGCGCCGCGCCGACCACCAGCGCCACAGCACACCAGATGACGGTGCGCAGGCCCGGCCGCGGCAGGCGCCGCACCGGCCGCAGCTCTGCCGTCAGCCTGTCGATCGTTCCGCTAACGCCGTCGCTCATCGTCAGTTCTGCCCTGGTCAGTTCTGCCTTGGCTGTCCGGCCAGCCGCGCCTGGAGCGAACGGATCGCCCGATGAAAATTGACCTTCAGCGCGCCGGCGCTGCGTCCCGTCGCCTGCGCCGCCTCCGCCAGCGACTGCTCGCCGAGGCCGATCAGTTCGACCGCCTGCCGCTGGCCTTCCGGCAGGGCGGCGATGGCAAGTCCGAGCTGATGCGCCTCTCCTTCCGCCTCGATCCGCCCGGCCGGACCTTCGCCGTCGTCGGGATGGTTTTCATAGGCCAGCGGTACATGGAGTTCGCGCGACCATTGCCGTCCGTTACGCCGCAGCAGATCGATCGTGCGGCGGCGGGCGATCGCCGCCAGCCACGCCGCATAGGAGCGCGACGGATCATAGGTGTGGCGGACGCGGTGCAGCGTCAGCAGCACGTCCTGCACGACATCGTCGAGGCTGGCCGCCGGCACGCCCTGGCGCCGCGCCGTCTGCCGCACCAGCGGGATCGAGGCCTTCAGCACCGTGTCATAGGCAGCGCGGTCGCCCGTCTGCGCTGCCGCCATGAGCGCCGCCAGACGCTGGTCCGCCACGGACCGCGTCCCTCCTGCATCTGGCGATGGCGCATCCGGCATCGGCGCGGCCCCGGCCTCAAGCCCGCCGCAAGCTAGACAGGTGCGGCGCGGCGGCGCAACTCACATGTTCGGGCTGCCGGCGCCTTCCCGCGCCGGGACGCAGCCGCTAGCCTGCGCCTTCCGACGCCGCAGCCTTCACCGGGGCCGCCATGCCGCATCTCCGACCGCCGCTTCCGTCCGTGCTCGGCCTCATCGGCAACACGCCGATGGTCGAGCTGACGCATCTCGACCGCGGGCCGTGCCGACTATTCGTCAAGCTGGAGAACCAGAATCCCGGCGGATCGATCAAGGATCGCATCGCCCTGTCGATGATCGAGGCGGCCGAGGCGGACGGGCGGCTGCAGCCGGGCGGCACGATCGTCGAGGCGACCGCCGGCAATACCGGCCTCGGCCTGGCGCAGGTCGGCCGGCTAAAGGGCTACCGGCTCATCCTTGTCGTGCCCGACAAGATGTCGCGCGAGAAGATCCAGAACCTGCGCGCCTTCGGCGCCGAGGTGCGGATGACCCGCTCCGACGTCGGCAAGGGCCATCCGGAATATTACCAGGACATGGCCGAGCGCATCGCGCGCGAGACGCCGGGCGCCTTTTACGTCAACCAGTTTGCCAATCCGGCCAATCCGGCGGCGCATGAGCGCACCACCGGGCCGGAGATCTGGGAGCAGATGGAGCACGCTGTCGACGCCATCGTCGTCGGTGTCGGCTCCGGCGGCACGCTGAGCGGCGTCGGCCGCTTCTTCCGCACCGTCTCGCCGGCGACCGAGATCGTCCTTGCCGATCCGGCCGGCTCGGTGCTGGCGCCCTATGTCGAGACGGGCCTGCTGGTCGAGGCCGGCAGCTGGACGGTGGAAGGCATCGGCGAGGACTTCATCCCGCCCAATGCCGACCTGTCGCTGGTGACGAAAGCCTATTCCATTGCCGACCGGGAAAGCATGGCGACGGCGCGGGCGCTGCTGGCGCAGGAGGGCATTCTTGGCGGCTCGTCCTCCGGCACGCTGCTGGCCGCGGCGCTGCGCTACTGCCGGCAGCAGACCGAGCCGAAGCGCGTGGTGACGCTCGTTTGCGACAGCGGCAACCGCTACCTCTCCAAGGTCTACAACGACGTCTGGCTCGCCGAGCAGGGCCTTGCCGAACGGCCGCGCACCGGCCGCCTGCGCGACCTCGTGGCGCGCGCCTATAGCGAGGGCGGCACCGTCACCGTCGGGCCCGACGACACGCTGCTCACCGCCTATGGCCGCATGCGTGGCGCCGATGTGTCGCAGATGCCGGTGATGCAGGACGACAAGGTCATCGGCATTCTCGACGAAAGCGACATTCTTGCCGCCGTGGAAGGACCCGACGAAGGCCGCCATCGCCGCTTTGCGGCGCCGGTCCGCTCGGCCATGACCACGGAGCTCAACACGGTGCAGGCCGGCGATCCCTTCGACGTGCTGCTGCCGATCTTCGACCGCAACGAAGTGGCCATCGTCCTCGACGGCGACCGCTTCGTCGGCCTCATCACCCGCGTCGACCTCATCAACCACCTGAGACTCAATCCGTGACCACTGGCCGCAACCACCTCGCCTTCTCCACCCGCACCGTCCATGGCGGCCAGAGCCACGATCCGACCACCGGCGCGGTGATGGTGCCGATCTACGCCACCTCGACCTACGCGCAGCAGAGCCCCGGCGTGCACAAGGGCTACGAATACGGCCGCACGCATAACCCGACCCGCATGGCGTTCGAGCGCTGCGTCGCCGACCTGGAAGGCGGCGCCGCCGGCTTCGCCTTCGCCTCCGGCCTCGCCGGCATCGCGACGGTGTTCGAGATGCTGTCGCCGGGCGACCATGTCCTTGCCGTCGACGATCTCTACGGCGGCACCTACCGCCTGCTGCAGCGGGTGAAGAGCCGCTCCGCCGGCCTCGCGGTGAGCTTTGCCGATTTCACCGACCTCGCCGCGGTCGAAGCGGCAATCCGTCCCGAGACGCGCCTGCTGTGGGTCGAGACACCGACCAACCCGCTGCTGCGCCTCGTCGATCTGGAGGCCGTGGCGGCGCTCGGCCGGCGGCGCGGCATCGTCACGGTTGCCGACAACACCTTTGCCAGCCCAGCGTTGCAGCGCCCGCTGGAGCTCGGCTTCGACCTCGTCGTCCACTCCACCACCAAATACATCAACGGCCATTCCGACATGGTCGGCGGCGCCGTCGTGGTCGGCCCGAACAAGGAGCTGGAGGAGCAGCTGCGCTTCCTGCAGAACGCCATCGGCGGCATTTCCGGCCCCTTCGACAGCTTCCTCGCCCTGCGCGGCGTCAAGACGCTGGCGCTGCGCATGGAACGGCACTCTGCCAACGGCCTTGCCATCGCGCGCTGGCTGGAGGCCCGGCCCGATGTGCGGCGCGTCGCCTATCCGGGCCTCGAGAGCCATCCGCAGCACGCCCTGGCAACCCGCCAGATGCAGGCCTTCGGCGGCATGGTGGCGTTCGAGGTGGATCGCGACCTTGCCGGCACGAAGCGGATCCTCGAGCGGCTGCGCCTCTTTGCCCTCGCCGAAAGCCTCGGCGGCGTCGAGAGCCTCATCGAGCACCCGGCGACGATGACGCATAACGGCATCCCGGTCGCCGAGCGCGAGGCGCGCGGCATCACCGACGGCTTCATCCGCCTGTCGGCCGGCATCGAGGATGCGGGCGATCTCATCGCCGATCTCGATCAGGCGATGGCCGGCTGAACCGGCAGGACGCCGCGAAGGTCACCTCAGGACATAGGTCGCCAGCAGATAGGCGGCGAGCCCGACGATGGCGACGGCACCGAGCAGGCGCCCGATGCGCGTGCCCCACATCTCGGCCGCATCGCCGGACGTATCCGCGGCGCCGAAATGATCACGGGCCCGCCGCAGCGACGCGGCGAGCCGCGAGGTGCCGATCACCTCCGAGTCCGCCTCGGCCCGGGCAAGGTCCTTCTTCGCCCGCCGCCGGTCGGCGTCGTCCTTTTCGCGATCAGAGCCGGTCGTCATGGTCCCGCGCTTTGCCCCGCCCCGTCGGTGAATGGCGGATGAACCTGCACCTCAGGCCGTGTTCAGAGGCAGCCTTATAGAAAGGCAGCATCGAAGGCTGATCGAGACCGACACCTTCCTCTGAACACGAAGCCACTCGAACCGACAAGGATGACGACCATGATCCGCAAGACCCTTCTCGCTGCTGTCGCCCTCGCCACCCTTGGCGGCACGACGGCTTTCGCCGGCAACTACGGCTACAGCAATTACGGCCATGGCTACGGCCATGTGCGCCACCACGGCTATGTGGCGCAGCGCTACGTCCCGGTCTACCAGCCGCAGTACCAGAAGGTCTGCCAGCCGGTGTACGAGACCAAGTATCTCTACGACGCCTACAGCTACAGCTATGTCGCCAAGCAGGTGCTCGTCGGCCAGAACTGCTACCTCGTCCAGGTCCGCTAGGACGAAGCATTCCCACGCGTGATCGAAGGCCCTGCCTCCCCGAGGCGGGGCCTTGGTCATTTCCGCGTCCCTTTTAGGGCGCGAAGCGCAGCCGGCAGAGGAGACCGGAGGGCCGGTAGTCGAACGACACGGCCTCGAAGCTGCGCTCGATGAGGGTCGAGCCGAAGCCCTTGGTTTTCGGCGGAACGACCGGCGGACCGCCGCTTTCGCTCCACACCAGTTCCACCTCGCCATCGTCGCGGCGCGTCCAGGCGATGGATACCCGTCCCTGCTCCCGCGAAAGAGCGCCGTATTTCACCGCATTCGTCGCCAGCTCATGCAGCCCCATGATGACTGCCAGCGACCTGTCGCCGTTCAGCGACAGGTTGGGACCATCGAGGGCGAAGCGATCCGGCGTGAAAGGCTCCAGCGCCGACAGGATCACGTCGCGCAGCGGCGCCCGCTGCCGCTGCTCGCCGCCCATGGCGGCATGGGCCGCGCCGAGCGCCTGCAGTCTCGCCAGGAAGGCGTCGCGCTCCTCGCGCGGCGCGTGGCGAAGCGTCTGCGTCGCGATCGCCTGGACGGTCGCCAGCAGGTTCTTGATCCGGTGCAGGCTCTCCCGCAGCAGCAGCTCGCGGCTCTCCATCTGGACGCGCAGGGCGCGCAGCAGCGAAGCATGCTCGGGCGGCACTGCCTCAGGAACCGGAATCGGCAGGGCAGGATCGGGAGCGGCGCCGGCACATGTCGCCCCGGCCTCGTCACCGGCCGAGCCGGCCGCAGCCACCGCCGGCGCAATGTCGAGCAGCAGGTCGACGGCGCCGATCAGGCCGCCCTCGTCGTCGAACAGCGGCGTCGCATTTTCCGTGAAGCAGAGGCGGATGCCGTCCGCCCGGTGCAGCATCGCCTCGGTCCCCAACACCGGCCGCCGCTCGCGCAGGCAGCGGAGCAGCGCCGTCTCTTCCGGCGGCAGCGCCGCGCCGTCGGGTCCATAGAGACGGCCGGTGACGCGGAAGAGCGTGCTGCCGATGACCGGCGCCCTTCCCCAGAACAGAGCAGCGGCAGCATTGTAGGAGGTGATCCGCGCCTCTGCGTCCGTCGTATAAACGGCCGCCGGCAACGCGGCGATGGCCCGAACGCTGATGGGGTCGCTCCTGAGCATCTGTTTTGCCGCAATCTGGTCGGACGTCATTCGTACCGACGGAACGGAACGCTAGCGGCGTGCAGCGGTTGCGTCTGTATGAAGACATACCGTCCCGAACAGACTTGGCAGCGGCTGTTCGAGGATGAACGTCAGTTGAACGCCGGCATCAGGGTGAGTTCAGCGGCCGGATCGTAGAACGGGTGCCATCGCGGTTGGAGATACCGCACCCGATAGAGATCAACACGATCCGACCGAAAGGAAAGCCCATGTTCAAGAAGAGCATCATCGCCGCCGCCACCGTCGCCATCATGGCCGGCTCCCTCGGCGGCATGACCACCACCGCTTCGGCCGGCTGGCATCCCGACCGTGTCCGCGTCGTCAAGGTCTGCAAGCCGGTGTTCGACTGGAAGTGGGTGTACCGCCACTACGAGTGGAAGCGGATCAAGGTCAAGGTCGGCGAGCGCTGCGACTGGGTGCAGGTGCGCAACCATCACCGCCGTCATCACCACTACGGTTACTGAGATCCGGCTCCTGCGGGAGCCCGTCTGAGAACCCCGAGCCGGCCCCGTGGAGATCTCCACGGGGCCGGTTTCGCATTTTCACCCTGACCTCGCGACGGAGATCATGGGCTCGGCCGTTCCATCCGAGCCGTCCGCAACATGGGCGGACGGCGCCGAGCCCAAAAGGGGGGCTTCTGGCAGGGTAGCAAAACCCCATGTTGAAGAAGACCTTGATCGCCGTCTCCACCGCCCTCGTCCTAGGCGGCGGGCTTCTCGCCACCAGCGGCAGCGCCGAGGCGCGTTCGCGCGACCATCACCATTCCCGCTACGAACGCGTGCGCGTCTGCGAACCGGTCATCCGCTGGAAATGGCGCCATCACCACCGGGTGCGGGTCGTCGTCGGGCGGGAATGCCATTGGGTGAAGGTGCGCCATAACTGGCACCCGCCGCGCCACCATCACCGGCGCTACTGACCGGGACGGCCGGTCCGAAAATGCGAAAGGCCCCGGAGAAGCTCCGGGGCCTTTTTTGTCCGATCCGGATCGGCCTAGCTGCGCCAGTCGCGCACGTCGACGAAGCGGCCGGCGATCGCCGCCGCCGCCGCCATCGCCGGCGACACGAGATGCGTGCGGCCCTTGAAGCCCTGCCGGCCCTCGAAATTGCGGTTCGAGGTGGAGGCGCAGCGCTCGCCCGGCGACAGGCGGTCGGCATTCATGGCGAGGCACATCGAGCAGCCCGGCTCACGCCACTCGAAGCCGGCGGCGATGAAGATCCTGTCGAGACCTTCGCTCTCCGCCTGCTCCTTCACCAGGCCCGAGCCGGGAACGACGATGGCGTTGACGCTGTCATGGACCCGGCGGCCCTCGACGATCTTGGCGGCGGCGCGCAGGTCCTCGATGCGGCCATTGGTGCACGAGCCGAGGAAGACGCGGTTGATGGTGATGTCCTGCACGCGAGTACCCGGCGTCAGGCCGATATAGTCCAGCGCCCGCCATTTGCTGGCGCGCTTGGCCTCGTCCTCGATATCGTCCGGGTTGGGGACGACGCCGGTGATCGACACCACGTCTTCCGGGCTGGTGCCCCAGGTCACCAGCGGCGGCAGCGCGGCGGCGTCGAGGCGCACCTCCTTGTCGAAATGGGCGCCCTCGTCGGAATGCAGCGTCTCCCAGTAACGCAGCGCCCGTTCCAGGGCGGCGCCCTGCGGCGCCTTCGGCCGCCCCTGGATATAGGCGAAGGTCTTCTCGTCGGGGGCGATCAGCCCGGCGCGGGCGCCGCCTTCGATCGACATGTTGCAGACCGTCATGCGGCCTTCCATCGACAGCGAGCGGATGGCTTCGCCGGCATATTCCAGCACATGGCCGGTGCCGCCGGCGGTGCCGATCTCGCCGATGATGGCGAGGATGACGTCCTTGGCGGTCACGCCGTCCGGCAGCTTGCCGTCGACCGAGACGCGCATGTTCTTGGCCTTGCGCTGGATCAGCGTCTGCGTCGCCAGGACGTGCTCGACTTCCGACGTGCCGATGCCGTGCGCCAGCGCGCCGAAAGCGCCATGCGTCGAGGTATGGCTGTCGCCGCAGACGATCGTCATGCCCGGCAGGGTGAAGCCCTGCTCGGGACCGACGATGTGCACGATGCCCTGGCGGTGGTCGAGCTCGTTATAGTACTCGACCCCGAAATCGGCGGCGTTCTTGGATAAGGTCGCCACCTGCAGGGCCGATTCGGGATCGGCGATGCCATGCGTGCGATCGGTGGTGGGAACGTTGTGATCGACGACAGCGAGAGTCTTCTGCGGCGCATGTACCGCCCGTCCGGCAAGACGCAGCCCCTCGAACGCCTGGGGCGACGTCACCTCGTGGACGAGATGGCGGTCGATATAGAGAACGCAGGTGCCGTCATCGGCCTGGTCGACGACATGGTCGTCCCAGATCTTGTCATACAGCGTCTTGGGCTTGCTCATGGCAGTATCCGTACCGGGAGATGGGTGACCGCAACCCGGTCACATGCACCGGTGCTGCGGCAGATCGGTTCAGCCGGCCTTCGCCGGGCGCGTCGGCGCGCCCGTAAGGATGCCGTCGACCGTCATATGCCGGGCGAGGAACCGCCACGGCAGGCGCGCACGGTCGTCCAGGGCGACGCCGGCCCGCGCCTGCGCACCGCATCCGCCGGCAAATCGAGCCGAACCCTCTGAAACCGCGACCGAGATCATAAATGTTCTCATATCAGCCCAGACCACGCCGGACAATTGCCGCGCTGGCGGCATTATGCGCCGGCCTGGCGAGCCCGCGCAGCCGCCGCGCGGCAGCCGCGGCCATGCTGGCCGGACTGGCCCTGCCGGCCGCGGCGGCCCATGCCGAGCCCGCCGCCGGCGTCACCTGCGAGCGCCTCGACCATGACGGCGCACATTACTCGGTGTGCACGATCGACCTGCGCACCGCCGACCTGCGGCTCTTCCTGCGCAGCGGCGACGGCGCGCCTTTCGGCTCGTTCCGCTCTCTCTCGGACGCCCTGTCGGCGCGCGGCGAGCAGCTCGCCTTCGCCGTCAATGGCGGCATGTACAATGACGACCGCGGACCGGTCGGCCTTTATGTCGAGAACGGCGACGAGCTGAAGGCGGCCAATACGCGCAACGGCTGGGGCAATTTCCACCTCAAGCCGAACGGCGTCTTCTACTGGGGCGACGGCCAAGGCGGCGTCCTCGAGACCGGCGCCTATCTGCGCCGCAAGCCGGCGGCGGCCTTCGCCACCCAGTCCGGACCGATGCTGGTCATCGACGGCAAGCTGCACCCGCGCTTCCTGGCCGACGGCACGTCGCGCAAGATCCGCGACGGCGTCGGCATGCGCGACCGGCATACGGCGGTCTTCGCCCTGTCGGAGGAGCCTGTGACCTTCTACGCCTTCGCGCAACTCTTCCGCGATCGCCTCGGCTGCGCCGACGCGCTGTTCCTCGACGGCACGATATCCAGCTTCTTCGCGCCGGAACTCGGATATGCGGGCTCCGCCTATCCGCTCGGCCCGATCATCGGCGTGGTAACCGGCCGCTGAGCGGCCGGGTCAGGCTCCGATCAGGCGCCGGCCTTGGCGGTGCGGTCCTGCTTCTCGGTGATGCGGGCCGACTTGCCGCGCAGGGCGCGCAGATAATAAAGCTTCGCCCGGCGGACCTTGCCGCGCCGCACGACCTGGATGGAGTCGATCTGCGGCGAATAGACCGGGAAGACGCGCTCGACGCCCTCGCCGTAGGAAATCTTGCGGACGGTGAAGCTCTCGTTGAGGCCGCCGCCGGAGCGGGCGATGCAGACCCCCTCATAGGCCTGGACGCGGGTGCGCGTCCCTTCGGTCACGCGGACGTTCACCTTGACGGTGTCGCCGGGCGCGAATTCCGGCACGGCGCGCTGCGCGGCAACCTTCTCGGCCTGCTCTTTCTCGAGCTGCTGAATAATGTCCATGGGGCTTGAGCCTTTCCTGGCTAAACCGGCGCGGCGCACGGAAGATCCGGCCGCAAGCCAACTGCGTCTGGGAAAACCGGCCGGTTCCTTACAGGTTTTGATCTGCCTTGTCGATAACCTGATGGCCGTTTCGTGATGCCGTTTCAGGGCGATGCGCGCACAGGCCGCGCCGGATTGCCGACGACTGTCGCCCCCACCGCGACGTCGCGCGTCACGACGCTGCCGGCACCGATGATGGCGTCGTCGCCGACCGTCACGCCCGGCAGGAGGATGGCGCCGCCGCCGATCCAGACATTGCGCCCGATGGTGACCGGCCGGCCGAGCTCCAGCCCGGCGGCACGCAACGCCGGATCGCGCGGATGGTCGGCGGCGAAGATCTGCACGCCCGGTCCGATCTGCGTATCGTCGCCGATCGTCACGGGCGCCACGTCGAGGATGACGCAATTGTAGTTCAGGAAGACATTGGCGCCGACATGGATGTTGCTGCCGAAGTCGCAGTGGAAGGGCGGCCGGATGGTGGCACCGTGACCCACGGCGCCCAGCCGTTCGCGCAGCAGCGCGCGCCGTTCATGGGCACCCTGCCCCAGCGACGCGTTGTAGCGCACCATCCACGCCTTGGCCGCCGTGGCAGCGGCCTGGATTTCCGGGTCGCCCGGGCGATAGAGCTCACCGGCGATCATCTTCTCCATCTCGCTCGGCATGTCAGTCCTCACGCTTGCGAGGAAGGAGGTCCGGCCGGCGCCGCCGCGTCAGGGCCTCCGCCTCGGCGCGGCGCCAGGCGGCGATCCTGGCATGATCGCCGGACAACAGGATTTCCGGGATCGGCCGGCCTTCGAAGACCTGCGGCCGGGTGTAGTGCGGATGCTCCAGGAGCCCGTCCTCGAAGCTCTCCGTCACGCCGGACTCGACATTGCCCATGACGCCCGGAAGGAGGCGTATGGCGGCATCGAGCACGACCATCGCCGCCAGCTCGCCACCGGAGAGGACATAGTCGCCGATCGATACTTCCATGAGCTGCCGCGCCTCGATCACCCGCTCGTCGACGCCCTCGAACCGCCCGGCGACAAGGACGACGCCCGGCCCCGCCGCGAGCTGTCGCACCATCGCCTGGGTCAGCGGCGCGCCGCGTGGGCTCATCAGCCAGCGCGGTCGGCTGTCACCGGCGGGCGAGGCGGCATCGATGGCAGCGGCGAGGATATCGGCGCGCAGCACCATGCCGGCGCCGCCGCCGGCCGGCGTGTCGTCGACATTGCGGTGCCGGCTGGTGGCCGAGTCGCGGATGTTGCGCACCTCCAGCGACCACTTCCCGTCCTCGAGCGCCCGGCCGGCGAGGCTGATGCCGAGCGGTCCGGGAAACATCTCCGGAAAGAGCGTCAGGACGGTCGCGGCAAAGGGCGGCGCGCCGGCGGCTTCGGGCTCAGTCAAGCAGGCCCTCCGGCGGATCGATCACCACCCGTCCGCCGGCGATGTCGACCACCGGCACGATGGCGCGCGTGAAGGGAACGAGCAGCGTCTGCCCCTGCGGCGGGGCGATCTCCAGGAGATCTCCCGCCCCATAATTGGGCACCGCGATAATGGTGCCGAGGCGGGCGCCGTCGGCGGTCATGGCGGCAAGCCCGATCAGGTCGGCCTGGTAGAAATCGTCCTCGTCCGGCGGCGGCAGCCGGTCGCGGTCGACCATGAGGTCGAGATTGGTCAGCGCTTCCGCCGCCGTGCGGTCGGCGACGCCGGCTAGGCGCACGACCAGCATGTCGGGCGACGCCCCGCTTGCCGGGCGCATGGCGGTGACGGTGAATTCACGCCCGTCGCGCGACCGCAGCGGACCGTAATCCTGCAGCGCCGCCGGGTCCGCCGCGAACAGCTTCAGCCGGACCTCGCCCCGCACGCCATGCGGAGCGCCGATCCGGGCAATGACGATGGAATCCGCCATGGGAAACCGCCATGACGCCGTCGGGCGGCACCGGTCGGGCCGAGGGCTCAGCCCTCGGCGCCGGCCGTCGCGCGGGTGGCAGCGCGTTCCTGCGCCTTCTTACCCGGCTGCGCCTTCTCCGGATTGTTGCGCTGCTCGCGGGTGCGGATGCCGGCCGCGGCGAGGAAGCGCAGGACGCGGTCCGTCGGCAGCGCCCCGACCGACAGCCAATGCTGGATGCGCTCGGCATCGAGCTTGACGCGGTCGGCCGAGTCGTCCGGCAGCAGCGGGTTGAAGGTGCCGAGCTTCTCGATGAAGCGGCCGTCACGCGGTGCGCGGCTGTCGGCGACGACGATGCGGTAGAACGGCTTCTTCTTGGCGCCGGCGCGGGCGAGGCGGATCTTCAGGGACATTGTCTACTCCACGATCGGGCCGCGCGCGGCCCTGGTTGGCTCTTGAGGTCTTGCGTTCATTTCTTCTTCGGCAGGCCAGGAAGCCCGGGCAGCTTGCCGCCACCAAGGCCCGGCAGACCGGGGAGGCCCTTGCCGAGGCCAGCGAGGCCGCCAGGAAGGCCGGCGCCACCAGTGAGATTGGCGAGCGCCGCCGGATCGATCTGCGGCATGCCGCGACCCATGCCGCCGCCCATGCCACCACCCATGCCGAGGCCACCCATCATGCGGCCGAGCATGCCGCCGCCCCCCTTGCCGACCGACTTCATCATGTCGGCCATCTGGCGGTGCATCTTGAGGAGCTTGTTGACCTCCTCGACGCTGGTGCCGGAACCGGCGGCGATGCGGCGCTTGCGGCTTGCCTTGAGGAGATCGGGCTTCTTCCGCTCCGCGCGGGTCATCGACGAGATGATGGCGCCCTGGCGCTTGAAGATGCTGTCGTCGAGGCCGGCGGCGTCGATCTGCTTCTTCACCTTGCCGATGCCGGGCAGCATGCCAAGGACGCCGGACATGCCGCCGATCTTCTGCATCTGCTTCAGCTGTTCGGCGAGATCGTCGAGGTCGAAGGCGCCCTTGCGCATCCGCTCGGCGATCTTCTGCGCGCGCTCCGCGTCCAATGTCTCGGCGGCGCGCTCGACCAGGCCGACGATGTCGCCCATGCCGAGGATGCGGTTGGCGAGACGGTCGGGCGCGAACTCCTCGATGGCGTCCGACTTCTCGCCGGTGCCGAGGAACTTGATCGGCTTGCCGGTGACATGGCGCATCGACAGCGCCGCGCCGCCGCGACCGTCACCGTCGATGCGGGTGAGGACGATGCCGGAAATGCCGACGCGCTCGTTGAAGGAGCGCGCCAGGTTGACGGCGTCCTGGCCGGTCAGGCTGTCGGCGACGAGCAGGATCTCGTGCGGATTAGCGACGCGCTTGATGTCGGCCATCTCGACCATCAGCGGCTCGTCGATATGGGTGCGGCCGGCGGTATCGAGCATGACGACGTCATAGCCGCCGAGGCGCGCGGCGCTGATGGCGCGATTGGCGATCTCGACCGGCGTCTGGCCGGCGATGACCGGCAGCGTATCGATGTCGTTCTGGACGCCGAGGACGCGCAGCTGCTCCTGCGCCGCCGGACGGCGGGTGTCGAGCGAGGCCATCAGCACCTTGAGCCGCTGCCGCTCCTTGAGGCGGCGGGCGATCTTGGCGGTGGTCGTCGTCTTGCCCGAGCCCTGCAGGCCGACCATCATGATCGGCACCGGTGCCGGCGCATTGAGATCGAGGGCGACGGCTTCGGTGCCGAGCGTCTCGACGAGCTGGTCGTGGACGATCTTGACGACCATCTGCCCCGGCGTGACGGAGCGGATGACCTCCTGGCCGACGGCCCGCTGGCGCACCTTGTCGGTGAAGGAGCGCACGACATCGAGCGCCACGTCGGCCTCGATCAGCGCCCGACGCACCTCGCGGATCGCCTCGTCGACATCGGCCTCCGACAGCGCACCGCGACCGGTCAGCCGGTCGAAGACCGCAGAAAGCCTCGAAGAGAGCGTCTCGAACATGCGCTGTGTCCAGGTCCAGAGGAATGATCTGGACCCCAAAATGGGATACGGCGCCCGCGGGCGCAACGCGCTGGCGGACGTTGACCTCCGGGATCGGGTCCCGGTCGGCGGCTCGGTTTTCGTCGTCTCAACAGGATGAGAGTCGGCGGCCAATAGCCGGATCGGCGCCGAAAAGTCAATGCCGGCGTGCCGATGCGCCGCGTCGCGGCCGGGTTTTCAGCGGCCGTACACCGGGTAGAATGGCGCCGGACCTGCCGCCATCAGGAGGGCGCCCATGTCGTCTGCGCTGTCGCGCCGGCAGTTCCTTGCCGGCACCGCCGCCGTTGCCGGCGGGCTGCTGCTACCCGCCGGGCGCGCCGGCGCCAGCCCGGCGACGCTGACGGCCGAGCGCCGCACCCTCGACATCAACGGCAAGGCGGCGACAGTCTTCGGCATCAGCGGCCCGGACGGCCGTCAGGGCCTGACGCTCGGACCCGACGAGCGCTTCCGGGTACGCGTCGTCAACCGCCTCTTCGACCCGACAATCATCCACTGGCACGGCATGACGCCGCCACAGGACCAGGACGGCGTCGCCCTGCACGGCGTGCCGCTGATCGAGCCGGGCGACAGCGCCGACTACGACTTCGCGCCGGCGCCGGGCACGCACTGGATGCACTCCCATTCCGGCTTTCAGGAGCAGCAGCTGCTGGCGGCGCCGCTGATCGTCCGCACCCGCGAGGACGTCCAGGCGGACGAGCAGGAAGTCGTGGTCCTGCTGCATGATTTCACCTTCCGCGATCCGGCGGAACTGCTGGCCGAGATGACGGGCCGCATGGTCACCGACCACGGCGTCATGGGCGCCATGGTCGAGGCGCCGGCCGGGCGGCTGCGCGGGCTGAACTACCGGACCTGGACCCTCAATGCCCGCGCCGAGCGGGCGCCGGGCATCCATCTCCACGACACCGATTTCGACGCCTATCTCGCCAATGACCGGACGCTCGACGACCCGGACGTGGTGCGCGTCGAGCCCGGCGGGCGGGTGCGCCTGCGGGTCATCAATGCCGCCAGCGCCACCGCCTTCTGGCTCGACCTCGCCGGGCTGAAGGGAACGGTGGTGGCCGCCGACGGCCTGCCGGTCGTGCCGGTCGCCGGCGAGCGCTTCCCGATGGCCATGGGCCAGCGCCTCGACATCCGCATCGAGCTGCCGCCCGGACAGGGCGCCTATCCGATCTTCGCCATCCGGCAGGGCGACCGCATCCGCACCGGCATCGTCCTCGCCACCGCCGGCGCGACGGTGCCGCGTCTCGGCGGCCTGTGCAGCATCGCTGTGCCGCCTGTCGATCTTTCCCTCGAGCAGCAGCTCGTGGCGCTGAAGCCGCTGGCGCAGCGGCCGGCCGACATCCGCTTCCAGGTCCGGCTGACCGGCGACATGACCGCCTATGTCTGGTCGCTCGACGACAAGGTATGGGCCGCCCATCGGCCGCTCTGGTCGCATCTCGACCAGCGCGTCGCCATCGACCTCCTCAACGACACCGACACCGCCCATCCCATGCATCTGCATGGCCATGCCTTCCAGGTGGTCGGCATCAACGGCCGCGCCGTTGCCGGCGCCATGCGCGACACTGTCGACGTGCCGCCGGCGGAGACGGTGAGCATCGCCTTCGACGCCGACAATGCCGGCGCCTGGCTGTTCCACTGCCACAATCTCTATCACATGATGGCCGGCATGATGACCGAGGTGGTATATCTGCCGCGCGGCGCCAAGCCGCCGGTCATGGTCCAGCACGGACCGGCCGTCGCGGCGCCGGGCCGGGAAGGCGATTTTCTGCTTCCGGCGACGCCCTGACGATCATTCCGCGACCGGAAAAGGACACCGCATGGCCGAGACCCGTCCGCTGCTCGTCATCGACGGCGACTCGTTCAGCCATCGCTCCTTTCACGCCGTGCCGAAGACCATCAAGCGGGCCGGCGGCCGCATGGGCAACGCCATCGTCGGCTTTGCCAATTACCTGATCCGCCTCTACGAGGCGGAGAAGCCGCGCGCTATCCTCGTCGGCTGGGACACGCTCGACGCCCCGACCTATCGCCATCTCGCCCTGCCCGGCTATCAGGGCGGCCGCGAATTCGCCCCGGAGCTCCTGGAGCAGCTCGCCCTGCTGCCGCAATTCGTCACCGCCTGCGGCTTCGCCATCGGCAAGGCGGCCGGCTACGAGGCGGATGATTTCCTGGCTGCCGGCGTCGCCGCCGAAGAGGCGCGCGGCGGGCGCACCATCGTCGCCAGCGGCGACCGCGATTCCTTCCAGCTCGCGTCGGAGCGGACAACGGTGGTGTTTCCGGTCAAGGCCGGCGCCATGGAGCGCATCGGCCCGGCCGAAGTCCGCGCCCGCTACGGCGTCGAACCCCATCAGGTCCCCGACTTCATCGCCCTGCGTGGCGATCCGTCGGACAAGATCCCCGGCGCCAAGGGGGTCGGTGCCATCGGCGCCGCCAGCCTCCTGGAGCGCTATCCCTCGCTCGAGGACGCCCTTGCCGCCGGACGCTTCGCCGGCCAGGCGGAGGACCTGCGCCTCTATCGCCGGATCGCCACCATGGACCGCGCCGCGCCGATCCCGCCTTTGCCCGACATGGAGCCGCGCTGGGCGGACGCTGCCGCCTGGGCGCGGGCGCAGGAACTCAACGCCCTTGCTGAACGGCTCTCGGCTCTCAGCGCCGGCGCGAAACGCCCCTGAACGAGCTCCCGGCCACCCGGGTGGCCGGGAGCACCATTTCTACATTTCGACGATCGGCCGGAAACCGCCATAGATCATGCGCTTGCCGTCGAAGGGCATGGTTTCCATGTCCATCTTCAGGCGCGGATCGGCCATGACCTTGCCGTTTATCTCGTCCCGCTTCTCGCGCGACTCGTAGGTGATCCAGGAAAAGACGACCACTTCGTCGTCCTTCTTCTTCACGGCCATGGGAAAGGACGTCACCTCGCCGTCGGGAACGTCGTCGGCAACGCATTCGACATAGGAAAGGGCGCCATATTCGCGCCAGATCTCGCCGGCCTGGCGGGCGATGTCGCGATATTCGTCAAGCCTGGCCTTGGGCACGGCCAGCAGGAAACCGTCAACATAGGTCATGGATCGTCTCTCCTCCGCATCTTTGCCGGATACGCAACCTGTCCGGAACGGATCGGTTCCGGCTTTCCGCCGGTGCGCTATTGCGGGCCGGCGGCCGGTTCGGAATTGGCGGCGCCGTCCGCACCCAGCGAGACCGCCAGGATACGCACCTCTTCCGTACCGTTGTTGACGGGACGATGCGGCCAGTCCTGCGCCTCCAGCAGCGCATCGCCGGCCTTGAACACCTTGGTGCCCTTCGAGCCGTAGTCGAGCGTCACTTCGCCCTGCAGGATGTAGCCGAAGAGGGGAACCGGATGGACATGCCAGGCGCCGGCGGTGCCGGGCGGCACGATGACGACGGATGCCGTCAGCTTCGGCGTTCCCGCCGGATAGGCCAGGGGCTGCCCGAGAACCGTCTCGCCGCCGCTATAGACAGCGATCGGCGCCGGCGGCTCGAGGCCGAAGCTGCCGACGGTCAGCGTCGCCAGCACGCCGCCGGCAAGGCCGACGACGGCGGCCAGCGCCACTTTCGCATTGATGCGGTACATCCGGAATTCCTCCCTGATTGGCCGCGCCGCGGAGCCGGCCGGCTACCTTCCATAGCCGATCGCCGGCGTTCCGCCACACCTTGAGCGGCGCCATGACCGTTTGCCCTGGCGGTCGCGGACCTGTAGCGATGCGGCGGATCACCAGGCAAAATCACGCAAGGCCGAAAACCGCCCGGAACCAGCCGTTCGAGACAATGCCATGACCGAGACCCCGCCCGACTGGGCCCGCCTGTCGGCGCCGACCCTCGATGACCTCGCCGCCCTCGGCGTCGCCGCACTGGAGGCGCTGCCGGCCGAATTCCGCGCCCTCGCCGGCGAGGTCATCATCCGCGTCGCCGACTTTCCGGAAGACGATGTGCTGGAGGAGCTTGGCGCCGAATCGGAATTCGACCTTCTCGGCCTCTTCCAGGGCGTCGGGCTGGCGCATGATTCAGCGACGCCGCTGACCGGCCGGCTGCCCAACATGGTGTGGCTCTACCGCCGGCCGATCCTCGACTACTGGGCCGAGCACGAGGAGACCGTCGGCGACATCGTCACGCATGTCCTCGTCCACGAGATCGGCCATCATTTCGGCCTGTCCGACGAGGATATGGAAGCCATCGAGGCGGCCGCCGGCTGAGGGCGGCCTTTTCAAGCCCCGAGGCTTCGGCTAGGACGGTCCGAGGAGTTGGACCCAATGTTGGACCCATGCAGAAATTCACGACCCTGACCGGCGTGGCGGCGCCTATGCCGCTGGTGAATGTCGACACCGACATGATCATCCCGAAGGATTACCTGAAGACGATCGCCCGCACCGGCCTCGGCAAGGGCCTCTTCGCCGAGATGCGCTACCGTGAGGATGGCAGCGAGAACCCCGACTTCGTGCTCAACAAGCCGGCCTATCGCAACGCCCAGATTCTCGTCGCCGGCGACAATTTCGGCTGCGGCTCGTCGCGTGAGCATGCGCCCTGGGCGCTGCTCGACTTCGGCATCCGCTGCGTCATCTCGACGTCCTTCGCCGACATCTTCTACGGCAACTGCTTCAAGAACGGCATCCTGCCGATCACGGTGTCCAAGGAAGACCTCGCCAAGCTCATGGAGGACGCCGAGCGCGGCGCCAATGCGACGCTGACGATCGACCTGGCAACGCAGGAAATTCACGGCCCCGACGGCGGCACGATCCGCTTCGACATCGACGGCTTCAAGAAATACTGCCTGCTGAACGGCCTCGACGACATCGGCCTGACGATGGAGAAGGCGCCGGCGATCAGCAGCTTCGAGCAGAAGCTCGCCGTCGAGCGCCCCTGGGCCTGACCCCATGGACGAGCGGAGCCGCCGGCGCGGTTCCGCCTCCTAGCCGTTGCGCGCCCGCGCCGTGGCGATCATGCGCTGGGCGATGCGCATGTGCAGGCGCTCGATCATCCGTCCGTTGAGGGCGATGGCGCCCTTGCCGGCATTCTCGGGCTTGTCGAACGCCGCCACCACGGCCCGCGCCCAATTGATCTCCTCCGCCGACGGCGAGAACACCTCGTTGCAGGCCGCGACCTGGTTGGGATGGATCAGCGACTTGCCGTCCATGCCGAGCAGGCGGCCCTGCTCGCACTCGGCCTTGAACCCGGCCGCGTCGTTATAGTCGTTGTAGACGCCGTCGATCACCGCCAGGTCGAAAGCCCGCGCCGCCAGCACGCAGGTCGACAGCCAGGACAGCATCGGCAGCCGGTCGCCGCCCGGCCGGATGCGCGTCTCGGCGCTGAGATCGTTGGTGCCGATCAGGAAGCCGGCGAGCGGCGCCCCCTCGTCGCTGGCGGTGGCGGCGATGGCGCCGGCATTGAGGATCGACAGCGGCGTCTCCATCATCGCCCAGACGGCCGTCGACGGCTGTGCCGAAACGGCCTTGAGGGCAGCGCGGATGCGCCGGATATCCTCGGACCGCGACACCTTGGGCACCAGGATGCCGTCCGGCCGGCTCGGCACGACAGCGGCGATGTCGCCCGCCGCCCAGGGCGTGTCGAGGGCGTTGATGCGGACCAGGATCTCCCGCTGGCCATAGCCGCGGCCGGCCACGGCGTCCGCAACAAGGGTCCGCGCCGCTTCCTTGGCGTCAGGCGAGACCGCGTCCTCGAGATCGAGGACGAGGACATCGGCCGGGATCGTCTTGGCCTTGCTCAGCGCCCGCGGATTTGACCCCGGCAGAAAAAGCACGCTGCGACGGGGTCTGAAAACTGCTGGCATGCCGCCTCGGGGTACGAACTGCGCAGGCCGGACAACACAGCGGCAGCGCCGCCGCGTCAAGCCGCATTCCCGACAAGATGCCCAGCCTGTGCAAAGCCGCCGCTGCCGCTGCGGCCAAGCGCAGCAGACACAATCATGTTACGCTACAGGCCTTCGGAATCCCCGCCATGAAGCCGGCCGTCCTCGTCATCTCCAGCTTCGTCGCGCGCGGCGCCGTCGGCGCTCGGGTGTCGGCCCTCGCGCTGGAGCGGCGCGGCCATCCGGTGTGGCTGCTGCCGACCGTCGTGCTGCCCTGGCATCCCGGGTTCGGGCCGGGACGCCGCATCATCCCCGCCGACAACGATTTCTCCGCCATCGCAGCCGACCTTGCCGCTTCGCCGCGGCTCGGCGAGATCGGGGCGGTGCTCACCGGCTATTTCGCCCATGCGGCGCAGCCGGCCGCCGCGGCGCGCCTCATCGACACCGTGCGGACCCGCAATCCCGACGCGGTCGTGCTGTGCGACCCGGTGATCGGCGATGCTACGGGCCTCTACGTCCTGCCGGCGGTCGCCGCCGCCATTCGCGACCAGCTGATCCCGCGCGCCGACATCGCCACACCCAACCGGTACGAGCTCGCCTGGCTGGGCGGCCGCACGCTCACCTCCAATGCCGAGCTTGCCGCCGCCGCCCGGCAGCTCGGGCCGGCGACGGTGATCACCACCTCGTCCTTCGCGCCGCCCGGCCGCATCGGCACGCTGATGGTGACGGCGAACGCCGCGCATGCCGTCGACCAGGACGAGCGCGCCGGCGTTCCCAAGGGGACGGGCGATTATTTTGCCGGCGCGCTGCTCGCCGGCTGGCTGGCGGGCCTGCGCCCGGCCGACGCCTTCCGGCAGGCGGCCGCCGAGACCCGTGCGCTGATCGACAGAGCGGTCGCGGCGCGTCTGGAAGACCTGCCGCTGACCGGCTAGGCCGCCTTGCGCTTCGGCGCGATGAGCTTGCGGTTGACCAGCACCTCGGCGATCTGCACCGCGTTGAGCGCCGCCCCCTTGCGCAGATTGTCCGAGACGATCCACAGCGACAGGCCGTTCTCCACCGTGCCGTCCTCGCGGATGCGGCTGACATAGGTGGCATCCTCGCCGGCCGCCTCGTAGGGCGTCACGTAGCCGCCGTCCTCGTGCTTGTCGACCACCAGCACGCCGGGCGACTCGCGCAGGATGTCGCGCGCCTCGTCGGCGCTGATCGGCCGTTCGAACTCGATATTGACCGCCTCGGAATGGCCGATGAACACCGGCACGCGCACGCAGGTCGCCGTCAGCTTGATCTTCGGGTCGAGGATCTTCTTGGTCTCGGCGACCATCTTCCATTCCTCCCGCGTCGACCCGTCCTCCATGAAGGAGTCGATATGCGGGATGACGTTGAAGGCGATGCGCTTGGTGAAGCGCTTCGCCTCGACAGGATCGGAGACGAAGACGGCGCGCGTCTGGTCGAACAGCTCTTCCATCGCGTCCTTGCCGGCGCCGGAGACCGACTGGTAGGTCGCCACGACGACGCGGCGGATGCCGGCGGCGTCATGCAACGGCTTCAGCGCCACAACGAGCTGGGCGGTGGAGCAGTTCGGATTGGCGATGATGTTGCGCTTGCCGAAGCCAGCTGCGGCATCGGCGTTGACTTCCGGCACCACCAGCGGCACATCGGCGTCGTAGCGCCAGGCGGAGGAGTTGTCGATGACGACGCAGCCCTGCGCGCCGATGCGCGGCCCCCATTCCTTCGCCACCGAGCCGCCGGCCGACATCAGGCAGATGTCGGTGTCGGAGAAGTCGTAATTGTCGAGGGTCTTCACCTTCAGCGTCCGGTCGCCGAAGGACACCTCGGTCCCCTGGCTGCGGCGGGAGGCGAGCGCCACCACCTCATCGGCGGGAAAGCCGCGCTCGTCCAGGATGGAAAGCATCTCGCGCCCGACATTGCCGGTGGCGCCGACCACTGCGACCTTGAATCCCATGACGGGAACTCCTGTTCATCTCCCCGCCGAAACACCGTCGGCATGACCGATGCCATCCCCGCGCCCGGCGGGGAGGACCGGGGCACGGAGGGTCAGGCGATTTTCGTGAGTTTCGTCAGAGCCGACGGCAGGCGTCCCGCCGCCGGAACGGCAGGGCGCTGAACAGTCGCTTGAGGCACAAGGCGCATGGACATGACCGGCTGACGGATTGCGCCGGTGGTTTCAGCGCAAATGCCCGCCAAAGTCAACGCGGGGGGCGCCGTCAACGGCGGCCCTTCTGCTCCTCCGACAGGTGGCGGCCATAGGTCCGGTCCGCTTCGTCGCGCTCCTTGACCAGCGCCTCATAGGCCTTGCGGGCCTCTTCCGAGACTGTCACGCGCTTGACCGGGGCGGCCTTGCGGCGTTCCCTGGGCTTGAATTTCTGGGTGGTGTCGGGCACGGGCGGGCCTCCGGGAACGGGCTGGGGGCCGGCAGTATAGGGCGGCGCCGCCGCTACCGCCGTAGCCGCGATGTCACGGCCGGCATAATCCGGCGCCGGCTGTCCGCCGCTGCGCGTTCTGCGGCGAGAAATCGTTGCAGGGCGGGGACTTGCGCCCCTCGGCGGTACGGCTTAGCCTTCGCCTGTCTCGTGGGGTGCCTCACCGAGGTTGAGAGGCGGATACCGCCAACCCATGGAACCTGATCCGGATCACGCCGGCGGAGGGACTGAGATGCGCCATCCATACCGCACAGCGGGCCAGTCGCCACATTTCCGGATCGCCGCAACGCTGCACGGAAAGGCCCGAGCCATGTCCATCACCATCCGGTTCCTGCTAGCCGCCGGCCTCGCCCTGGCGCTGCCCGCTCTCGCGGCGGCGCAGGACAAGCCGACCCTCACCGTCTATACCTACAGTTCCTTTGCCGGCGAATACGGGCCCGGCGACAAGATCAAGGCCAATTTCGAGGCCACCTGCGGCTGCACCCTCACCTGGGTGGAGACCGAGGATTCCGGGACGCTTCTGGCGCGCCTGAAGCTGGAAGGTCCGTCCAGCCCGGCCGATATCGTGCTCGGCCTCGACACCAACCTGATGGCCGAGGCGAAGGCGAGCGGCCTGTTCGCGCCGAGCGGCGTCGACGTGACGTCGCTGCAGCTCCCCGTCGCCTGGACCGACGACACCTTCATCCCATTCGACTGGGGCTGGTTCGCCTTCGTCTATGACAGCAGCAAGCTGGCGCAGCCGCCGGCCAGCCTGACGGCGCTGATCGAGGACGCCAACGGCCCGACCGTCGTCATCGAGGACCCGCGCACCTCGTCTCCGGGCCTCGGCCTGCTCGCCTGGATGCAGAAGGTCTATGGCGACCAGGCGCCCGTCATGTGGGCGAAGCTAAAGCCGCGCATCGTCACCGTCACCAAGGGCTGGTCGGAAGCCTACGGCCTGTTCCTCGACGGCGAGGCCGACATGGTCCTCTCCTACACCACGTCGCCGGCCTACCATATCGGCGCCGAGGGCAAGGACCAGTACAAGGCGGCGATCTTCCCGGAGGGGCATTACCTGCAGGTCGAGGTCGCAGCGCTTGTCGCCGGCTCCAGGAACCAGGACCTGGCGCGCAGCTTCCTGAAGTTCATGGTCTCCGACGGCTTCCAGTCGACTGTCCCGGAAGGCAACTGGATGTACCCGGCGACGGAGCCGGCCTCCGGCCTGCCGGCATCCTTCTCCACCCTCGGCACGCCGGACAAGTCGCTCCTGTTCACGCCGGAGGAGATGGAAGCGGGACGCCGCGGCTGGATCGACGCCTGGCTCGGTGCCATGGGTCTCTGACGGACCGGTGCAGCGCCTTCCCGGCCTCGTCGCGCTGGCGCTGATCGCCGGGCTCGTCGCCACCGCCCTTGCCGGCCTCATCAGCGCCGGCGGCGGGTCGAGCGGCTCGGCGCCGGCCCGCTACATTGTCGGGCTGGCGACGATCAGCCTTATCCAGGCCGGGCTTTCGACGCTGCTGTCGCTCATTGCCGGCGCCGCCCTGGCGCTGGCCCTCGCCCGGCGAACGCGCTTCGCCGGGCGCTCCTTCCTGATCGCCGCCATGAACGTCGCCACCGTCCTGCCGGCGATCGTCACGGTCTTCGCTGTGGTCGCCGTCTTCGGCCGCTCCGGCTGGATCAACAGCGGCGCCCGCCTCTTCGGCCACGACATGGGCAGCTGGCTCTACGGCCTCGCCGGCATCCTCATCGCCCATGTCTTTCTCAATGCGCCGCTGGCGGCGCGCGTCTTCCTGGCGGCGCTGTCGACGGTCAGCCCCGAGCACTGGCGCCTCGCCGCCCAGCTCGGCATGCCGCCCGGCACCATCTTCCGTTTCATCGACCGGCCGATCCTGATCCGCGAGGCGGCAAGTATCGGCGGCCTCATCTTTCTCGCCTGCTTCACCAGCTTCGCCATCGTCCTGGCGCTCGGCGGCGGGCCGTCGGTGGCGACGCTGGAAGTGGCGATCTTCGAGGCGCTGCGCTTCGAGGCCGATTTCCGCCGCGCCGCGCTGCTGGCGCTGCTGCAGATCGCCATCTGCCTAGTGGTCATCGCGCCTTTCGCCTTCGCCTTCAGCCGCCGCCTGCCGGAAACGGCCTCGACACGCCTCAGCGAGGCAAGGCCGGATGCCGCGTCGCGGCTGCTGCGCCTTCTCGATGCATTCGTCCTTGCCGTCGGCGGCCTCTTCATCCTCGGGCTGCTGTCGGCGGTGCTCGTGCGCGGCGTCGCGGCGATCGACAGGATGGCGGACTGGCGGGTCGGCGAGGCCTTCGTCACCAGCCTTGCCATCGGCATCCCGGCCGGCCTGCTGTCGGTGCTGACGGCGCTGGCGCTCGCCGTGCTGGCGCGGCGCCTGCGCCTCAGCGACGGCCGCGACCGGCTGGCCGACATGATCGGGCTGGCGGCGACGGTGGTGCTGGTGGTATCGCCGATCGCCCTCTCCGCCGGGCTCTTCGTCGTCCTGCGGCCGGTGGTCAATCCGTTCTCGCTCGGCCTGCCGCTGATCATCATCGTCAATGCTCTGATGGCCCTTCCCTTCACCTATCGACAGGTCGAGCCGCCGCTGGTGCTGGCGGCGCAGCGCTACGGCCGCCTGGCGGAAAGCCTCGGCATCGCCGGCCTGGCGCGGGCGCGCCTGGTGGACTGGCCGCTGACGCGCGGGCCGCTGATCGTGGCGCTGGCCATGGCGACCGCCCTCTCCTTCGGCGATCTCGGCGTCGCCGCCTTCTTCGGCACCGGGCGGCTGATCACCTTGCCGCTGCTGCTCAACGAAAAGCTCGGTGCCTACCGGGTCGCCGATGCCGCGTCGGTGGCGCTGCTCCTGTCGGCCATGGTGCTGGCGCTTTTCCTGCTGGCGCAACGCTGGTCCGGAGGCTGGATTGCTCGCGGTCAATAGGCTGACCTTCGCCTATCCGGATTTCCGCGCCTGCTACGACCTGGAGGTGCCGCGCGGGGCGCTGTGCGCGCTGATCGGACCGTCCGGCGGCGGCAAGACGACGCTGCTCAACGCCATCGCCGGCTTCGCCCGCGCCACCAGCGGCACGATCCGCTTCGACGGCCGCGACCTCGACGCCCTGCCGCCGGCGCAGCGGCCGCTCTCCATCCTCTTCCAGGAGCACAATCTCTTCCCGCATCTGACGACACGGCAGAATATCGGCCTCGGCATCGACCCGCGCCTGCGGCTGCGCCCCGAGGACGAGGCGCGCATCGCCGACGCGCTGGCCCATGTCGACCTGCCGGGCATCGAGAACCGCCGTCCCGGCGAGCTTTCCGGCGGCCAGCGCCAGCGTGTCGCCCTCGCCCGGGCGCTGGTGCGCGAGCGGCCGCTGATGCTTCTCGACGAGCCGTTCAGCGGTCTCGATCCCGGCCTGCGGCTCGATATGATCGGCCTCGTCGACAGGCTGCGGCGCGAGCGCGGCATGACCGTGCTGATGTCGATCCACACGCCGGCCGAAGCATCGGACGCCGCCGACCTGATGGCCTTCATCCAGGACGGGAAGGTGATGGCTGTAGCGCCGCCGGCCGAGCTGCTGGAGCCCGGCCGCCTGCCCGAACTCGACCGCTACTTCCGCCGCTGACGGTGCCGTAGCGTGGGCAAGCCAGCGGCTTGCCCACGCGGTCGTTCCACGGTCGCTGGCCGCGTGGGCAAAGCTTCGCCTTGCCCATCCTACAAGTCGCCCAGCTTGCCACCTTCCACCTCCAGGCCGCACAACGGCGCCGCATGAATATCACCCTCCCCGTGGACGAAGCGCTGCCCGAACTCCTGGCGGCGCTCGAAGCGCGCAGCAACGCCGTCCTTGTCGCCCCGCCGGGCGCCGGCAAGACCACGCGCGTGCCGCTCGCCCTCCTCGACGCACCCTGGCGCGGTGACGGCCGCATCGTCATGCTGGAGCCGCGGCGGCTGGCGGCGCGTGCCGCCGCCCGGCGCATGGCGGCGACGCTGGGCGAGGAGGTCGGTGGCACGGTCGGCTATCGCGTCCGCCTCGACGCCAAAGTGAGCGCCGCGACCCGTATCGAGGTCGTCACCGAAGGCGTTTTCACGCGGCTGATCCAGGCCGACCCGGAACTGACCGGCGTCGCGGCGGTGCTGTTCGACGAATTCCACGAGCGCAGCCTCGACGCCGATCTCGGCCTGGCGCTCGTTCTCGATGCCCGCGGCCTCCGGCCGGACCTCCGGCTGCTGGTGATGTCGGCCACCATCGACGGCGCCCGCGTCGCGCAGCTCCTGAATGCGCCGGTCATCGAGAGCACCGGCCGCGCCTTCCCGGTGGAGACGCGGCATATCGCACGCGATCCGGGCGAGCGGCTGGAAGACAGCGTCGCGGCCGCCATCCGCCTGGCGCTGCGCGACGAGCCCGGCTCGGTGCTCGCCTTCCTGCCCGGACAAGCCGAGATCGCCCGCACCGCCGAGCGCCTGGCCGGCCGCCTGCCGCCCGACGTCGATGTCGTGCCGCTCTACGGCCAGCTCGACCCGCGCGAGCAGGACCGCGCCGTGCTGCCGGCGCCGCCCGGCCGCCGCAAGGTGGTGCTGGCGACCTCCATCGCCGAAACCTCGCTGACCATCGACGGCATCCGCATCGTCGTCGATTCCGGCTATCGCCGGGCGCCCGCCTACGACCCAGCGACGGCGCTGACGACGCTGGAAACGCGGCGCGTCTCGCGCGCCGCCGCCGACCAGCGCCGCGGCCGCGCCGGGCGCACCGCGCCCGGCATCTGCTACCGCCTGTGGAACGAGGCGCAGACGGCAGCACTGGAGCCGTTCGACCGACCGGAAATCCTCAGCGCCGACCTCGCCGGGCTGGTGCTCGATCTTGCCGCCTGGGGCGTCACCGATCCGGCGGCGCTGGCCTTTCTCGATCCGCCGCCGGCGCCGGCCTGGAACGAGGCGATGGCGCTTCTGCGCGGCCTCGGCGCCGTCGATGCGGCAGGGCGCATCACGTCGGCCGGCCGCGGCCTCGTCCGCCTGCCGCTGCATCCGCGCCTTGCCCACATGGTCCTGGCCGCCGGCGCTGAGGGCGATGCAACGACGGCGGCGGAGCTTGCCGTCCTGCTCGGCGAGCGGGGCCTCGGCGGCAGCGATGTCGACATCGCCCATCGCCTGGCGCGCTTTCGCGCCGAACGCGGGCCGCGCGCCGAGGAGGCGCGCCGGCTCGCCCGCCGCTGGGCGGCGCTGGCCGGTGGCGGACACGCCAGCCTCGACGCCGGCCGCCATCTCGCCCGCGCCTATCCCGACCGTGTCGCGCAGGCGAGCGGCGCCCGCGGCCGCTACCGCCTCGCCAATGGCCGCGGCGCCGCCCTCGACGAGGCCGACGCGCTGGCCGGCGCTTCGTGGATGGTCGTCACCGACATCACCGGAACCGCCGCGGCAGGCCGCATCCGCGGCGCCGTGGCGATCGATCGCGCCACAATCGAGGAACTGTTCGCCGACACAATCAGCGACGACGTCGAGACGGTCTTCGACAGGGCCTCGCTCAGCATCCGCAGCCGCCGCTACCGGCGCCTCGGCGCCCTCCGCCTCGGCGAGGCGCCGGCGGTGCCGGACCCCAGCGTTGCCGCGACGCTCCTTGCCGCCGGCATCGCCGAGGCCGGCATCGCCGCGCTGCCCTGGACATCGGCGCAGAAGGCCCTGCGCGGCCGCGCCAGCTACCTGCACCGGGCACTCGGGCCGCCCTGGCCGGACCTCAGCGACGCGGCCCTTGCCGCGGACGGCGCCGCCTGGCTGGTCCCGCATATCGCCGGCGCCCTGTCCGTCGCCGCCATCTCGCCCGACATGCTGGCGGCGGCGCTCGAAACCCTGCTGCCGTGGAACCTGCGGGCCGAGCTCGACCGCCTGCTGCCGTCGCACTTCACCGCGCCGAGCGGCTCGCACATCCCCATCGACTACGATGCGGAGAACGGGCCGGCGCTGTCGGTGCGCGTGCAGGAGCTGTTCGGCCTCGACCGCCATCCGGCCGTCGCCGCCGGCAAGGTGCCGCTGCTGGTCATCCTGCTGTCGCCGGCGCACCGGCCGATCCAGACGACGCGCGACCTGCCGGGCTTCTGGCGCGGCTCCTGGAAGGACGTGGCGCGCGACCTCAAGGGGCGCTATCCGCGCCATTTCTGGCCGGACGACCCGCTGGCAGCCGTGCCGACCAGCCGCGCCAAGCCGCGCAGCTGAGGTCAAGCCGCGCCGCTGACATCAAGCCGCGCCGCTGACGTCAATCCGGGCGGATCGATCCGACCGCCTCGACGCAGCCCGTCTGGCGGAACAGGCAGATGCGGCAGGTCAGGCCATCGCCGCGCACGTCGCAGACATAGCGGACGAAGCGCGGCACCTTCAACGAGCAGTTGATCCCGGCAAAGCCGTAGCTGAAATCGGGCGCCGTCGGCAGCCGTATCATCGCCGTCGGCGTGATCCGCGCTGTGGCGCGGTAGGCGCGGCTCGCCCCGCCTTGCGTGACGGTTGCCAGGCAGGCGCCGCTATAGGTGCGCGGCGCCTCCTTGCGCCAGCCGCAATCGACCTGCGCCTGGGTGTCGGCCTGCACGGTGCAGGCCAGCAGCCAGTAGCGGAACGGCAGCTCGCGCTGCAGCTCCCAGGTGTCGGCCGCCGGCGCCGAACCTGCCGCCAGAAGAAGCAGCAGGAACAGGCCGGTCCGGCGGAGGGCCGATCCGACGGCAGGCAGTGCCTTCCCCGACCGGCCCACCATCGCCGTTACAGGGTGCGAACGATCTCCGCCAGCTCCGCCTGGGCCTTGTCATAGGCGTCGCTGGCGGCCTGGCGTTCTGCCTCGAGCCGGGCCATTTCCTGTTCCTGCGTCTGCAGCCGCTGCTGATAGGTGCGCGCCAGGTCGCCATTGCGGTCGACCGCCGACAGGTTTTCCCGCACCCGTTCCTGATCCTCGCGGATGCGCCCGATCGCCTCGTCGGCGCGCTGGATGGCACGCTGCTGCGCGGCGCTCTCCTGCCGGATAGCGACGATGCGGTTCAGCGGATCGCGCAGCCGCGCGTCGATGCGGTCGCCGGCGGCGACGACGTCGAGAAGCACCTGGTCCGGTGCGTCGACAAGCGCCCAGCGCTGCGCATCGGTGACGGTCTCGGTGACGTTGATCGTGCGCGCCTCGCCGGCCGCAATCGTGCGCGCGATGCGCACCTTGTCGCCGTCGCGGCCCTCGATGACGCCGTCCGACTCGACGTCCCAGCCCGAATTGGCCTGGTGCTCGATGATCACGTCGCGCGGCGCGGCGGGATCGCCCTCGACGCGGTAGGCGGTCGTCTGTTCGCGGCCATATTCGACGCGCAGCAGCCCATCGACCACGCGCGCGGTACGGATGGCGCTGTTCGACGTCACGTCCCGCGCGATGCGCACCTTGGTGTCGAGCGCATAGGGAAGGATGCGCTCCTCGCCGGGCGTCGCGCCGGCAAACTCGGCATCGCCGACGAAGCCGACACCGGCCTCGTAGACGGTGACGATGCCGCCCGGCAGCGTCACGTCGCTGCCATTGGTGACGCGGACGGCGGCGATGGGATGGCGATCGGAGGTACCGGGCTGGAAGACCGAGACACGCGCCGCCTTGGCTTCGCCGTCGAAGAACGGCAGCGTCAGCGAGCGGCCGACCGCCAGGCTGACCGCCCCGTCGAGCCGGAAACTGGCGGCGGCGAGCGATTCGCTCGCATCCACCGCCGCGCCCTGCGCGATGCGGCCATCGAAGCTGCTGTCGGCGGCGGCGCCCAGCGAGGCGGCGCGCTGGCGGAAATTGGCGCCGGGCGGCGGTGCCATGGCCGGCGCCGGCATCGCCATGCTCTCCTGCTCGCGCATGACGCCTTCGTCCATTTCCGGGCGCAGGCGCTGGCCGACGCGCAGCGGCGCCTCCGGCCGCGGCACCATGACGCTTTCATAGAGGGACTGGTGCAGCGTCACCGGCGTCCCCGAGGACAGGGTGAGATTCACATCCGCCCAGTCGATGCCGGTCCTGTTCTCCAGCACCGCCCAGCCCTGGAAGCGCGCCGCCTGGCCGTCGGCCGGCAGCACGACGCGCCAGGTCGGCTTCCACACCGGCGCGGCAATGACATAGGTCAGCGTCGCCCGGCCCGATGCCGGCCCATCGAGCCGCACCTCGATGGTGCGGCGGTCGGTCGACCGGTCGGCGGCGAGCGCCCCGAGGCCCTGCAGCAAGGCGGCGCGCACCGTCTCGTCGAGTATCGTGACCTGCGACGCCGGGTCGATCAGCACATGCTCGATGCGGCCGGCATCGGTCGCCACCGACAACCGCGCCTCATTGGCGATGGCGCCATTGTCGCCGGCGACGCTGGTGTTCTCGACGCCGAGAACGACGCCGCGCACAGTGATCCCGGCCCGCGTCACCTCGACCTCGACGCCCTTCAGGGCGGCCAGCAGCGTGACGGAATTCTCGAGATCGCCGGGCTTGAACGGCAGGGCGGCGAAGGTATCGGAAAGCGGCTCGCGGCCGGCCAGATCGACCGAGCGCACGCTGATCCCCTCGCCGCTGACGACGAGGCTCTTCAGGACGTCGTCGACCTGGGCGAGCGGCGCATCGAAGGTGATGACGGTGGCGCCGTCAACGGGGCCGCTTGCCGTGATCTCGGCAAGGCCGCTCGACGACAGGGTAATGCTGTCGGGCCGCAAGCCCTCGGCCAAGGCGATGGATGTCAGGCAGGTCGATGCGAGAAAGAAGATCGCCGCCCGGTGCATCATCGTCACACGCATTGAAAAACCTCCATGACGCCGCATGAAAAAGGCGGCATCCGTCAGGCCCCCGCGCAAATGCTAGTGCCGCGATGCGGCGGAAACCAGACCAAGCCACGTTATTCCGTGAGCCGCAGCACAATTCCGTTCTGCCTCCGCAACAGCCGGATTTGGTCAAGGTATTTCCGCAATCGACAGGCATAGCCTGCCTATCCAGGAAGAGGTTCGACTATGGGTCCGCACATGCCATCCGGTCCGGGGACCGGTCTGGTCCCTGAACTTGAAATCTTGCCGCCACCGCGCCGCGACGCCGAGCGGCCTTTGCGCGGCGACTGGTCCGACGCCACGGTCGTCGAGGGCGCGCCGGAAGTGCGCGCCGACCGCCGTGACGGCGGCGACGCCGATATCGGCGGCCTGGCCGATGACGGCTATGACGCGATCGGCCGCTCCGGCTTCCGGCCGGTGCGCATCCTTGTCGGCGGACTGGCCTTTGTCGGCATCGCGGCGGTGATCGGCTTCAGCTATGGCCGGCTGACCAGCAGCGAGCCCGGCGTGCTGCCGGCCGCAACGGCGCTCGGCCATCCCTATCGCGAGACGATCGAGCCGCAGGAGACAGCCGAGGTTTCGGCGCCGGCCGACGAGGACGTCGCCGTGGCGCCGGACGCCGCGATGGACGTGGCCGACGCCGCCGCGGCGGAGCCGGAGCCAGTGGCGCCGCCGCCGCTGCCGCGGGTCAAGCCGGCGGTGCCGGTTCAGACCGCCGCGGCCACCCGACCGGCACCGGCGACGCCGCCGCGCGATGGCGCCGCCACGCGCCAGACGGCCGACGCCGCCCCGGCGCAGCCGCTCGACCAGCGCCCGCAGACGCCCGCCACGTCGGAGCGCCGCGCCGTGGCTGACTTGCCGCCCGGCGTTGCCGAGGCCGTCGCCCGCGTCAATGCCGGCCAGGCCCGCGCCGAAGACCTGCGCCATGAAGACCTGCGCCGTGAAGATTCGCCCCGCGGCGAAGGCTTGCGCGGCGATGCCCGCCGCGACGAACGGCTGGCAGCGCGCGATCGCGAGGCGCCGCGTGTCTTCGGGCCGCGCGACGAGAGCGACTTCCGTGCCGGCGACGACTGGCGGGATGGCGATTTCGATTTCCGCCAGGACGCGGCCCTGCCGGCCGAACCGGCGCTCATTCCGCCGGCGGCGATTCCCGATGCCGGCCCGGTCCGCGCCGACGACGACTTCTTCGGCCCGGGCGACGAGATCCTGCCGGCCCTGGAGCGGGCGGTGCAGCGCGACGTCGTGCCCGACTGGCACGTCGTCCAGGGCTCGCCGGACTTCGCCATCCTGGACGGCCGCAACGCCGGCATCTTCGAGGTCGAGATCGGCTCCGTCGTGCCGGGCCTCGGCCGCGTCCGAGACATCGTGCGCGAGGACGGGCGCTGGGTGGTCCGCACCGACAGCGGCACAATTCTGCCGATGGGCCGGCGCTCCTGAACCCTAGAGCGTCCTGGCGACTCTGGAGCGTCTTGGCGGCCGGGCCTCAGGCCTTCGCCCGACCGCCGAGATTGGGCAGGAACACCGTCAGCAGGCCCAGCGCCGGCAGGAACGAGCAGACATTGTAGACGAAGCTGATGCTGGTGTGGTCGGCGAGCTGGCCAAGCAGCGCCGCACCAAGGCCCGACAGGCCGAAGGCGAGGCCATAGAACAGCCCTGATACGGCTCCCACCCGGCCGGGCACCAGCTCCTGCCCGAAGACGACGATCGACGTGAAGGCCGAGGCGATCACCAGGCCGATGACGACGCTGAGGACGACGGTCCAGAACAGGCTGGCATAGGGCAGCGCCAGCGTGAACGGCAGCACGCCGAGGATCGAGCCCCAGATGATGTATTTGCGGCCGAAGCGGTCGCCGAGCGGCCCGCCCAGCAGCGTTCCCACCGCCACGGCGCCGAGGAACACGAACAGCAGCACCTGCGCCGCGCCGATGCCGAGCCCGAAGCGATCCATCAGGTAGAAGGTGTAGTAGCTGCTGATGCTGGCGAGATAGAACTGCTTCGACAGCACCAGCACAACGAGAACGGTGAGCGCCACCGTCGCCCGCCGCGGCGTCACCGCCGGATGCAGGCCGCGCGCCGGCTTCGGCCGGCTGGCGGCAGCCCGGACGCGGCCGCGATACCAGGCGCCGACATAGACGAGGATCATCATCGCCAGCAGCGCCACGGCGGAGAACCAGGCGATGCTGCCGCGGCCGGCAGGAAGGACGATGAAGGCCGCCAGCAGCGGGCCGATCGCCGAGCCGGCATTGCCGCCGACCTGGAACACCGACTGCGCCAGGCCGTGGCGGCCGCCCGAGGCCATGCGTGCGACACGCGACGCCTCCGGGTGGAATACCGACGAGCCGACGCCAACCAGCGCCGCGGCGACGAGGACCACCGGATAACTCGGCGCCACCGACAGGAGCAGCAGCCCGATCAGGCTGAAGCCCATGCCGGTGGCGAGCGAGAAAGGCTGTGGCCGCCGGTCGGCATAAAGGCCGACCACCGGCTGCAGCAGCGACGCCGTGATCTGGAAGACCAGCGTGATGATGCCGATCTGGGCGAAGCTCAGGGCGAAGGAATCCTTCAGGATCGGGTAGATCGCCGGAATGAGCGACTGGATCGTGTCGTTGAGGAGATGCGACACGCTGATGGCGATCAGGATCGGAAACACCGTCCGCTCGATCGCCGGCGGGGCCGGCGTGATGACGGGCGGGGTCGCGGTCTCGACGGTGGCGTCCAGTGTCATTTCGCTAAGGTCCAACCCGGAGACCACGGGCGCTGCCGCCAGGCGGCAGACGACATCCGGTCCGCGGGGATTTGTGACAGGCGGCTTCGGCGCCCGTTACGGCGCAGGGCTCGCCTCACGGCAATAGCAAGGTTCCCGAAGGAAGCTACGCCAGGATCGTGCCAGGCGGCAGAGGCACGACGCATGCCTGCGATGCGCCGCGGCCTTGCCACGTCCTGCGCACATTCACGCCAAACAATAAGCTAACCTGACTGGAACCATTGCGCGAGCTTGGCCATTTGGGTCTGGTGATCGCAGCGATGGATGGTTTCAGGAATGGCGGTAGCCCGGCGTATTGAGAGCCTCGATTTCTGGCGGGGATTCGTCCTCATCACGATCTTCATCAACCACATTCCGGGCAATCCGGTAGAACGCATCACCCATCGCAATTTCGGCTTCTCAGATTCCGCCGAGGCCTTCATCTTCCTGTCGGGGCTCGTCCTCGCCTATGTCCTGCAGCCGAGGCTGGAGGCAGGGAAGCTCGCTCTCGTCGTGCAGCGCAGCCTGAAGCGGGCCTGGGAGCTCTACCGGACGCATCTCCTCCTGACGCTCGCCGCCGTCGTCGTCTTCAGCGCCGGCTATCTCCTCAGCCGGAACCCGCTGCTGCTCGTCGCCGACAACCGCGCGCTGATCTTCGACCAGACGCGGGACGGCCTGCTCGGCGTCGTCGTGCTCGGCTACCAGCTCGGCTATTTCAACATCCTGCCGGTCTATATCGTGCTGATGCTGATGGCGCCGCTGTCGCTCATCCTGCTGCGCCGCAGCCTCCTGCTAGGCCTCGGCGCCTCGGCCGGGCTCTATCTCCTGGCGCGCTTCGGCCTGCACCTGCCGAGCTGGCCGCTGCGCGGGACATGGTTCCTCAATCCCTTCGCCTGGCAGTTCCTGTTCACGCTCGGCCTTGCCACCGGCCTCATGCTGCGGCGCGGCCCGATCCCCTACTGGCGCCCGGCGATGATCGCCTCGGTGGTGATCCTCGTCTTCGCCCTTCTGGTGAACACCCGCGGCTTCGGCTTCCTGCCCGCCCTGCCGCAGCTTGCCGGTCCCTGGCTCGACAATGACAAGGGCGTCCTCGGCATCGCCCGGCTCGCCCATTTCCTGGCGCTTGCCTATGTCGTCAGCCAGATTCGCGTCGCCGATCTGCTGCTGCGCCTGCCCGGCTCAGGAGAAATCAGCCGTCTCGGCCGCCAAGGTCTAGCTATATTTGCGGCCGGATCAGTATTCAGCGCCATCGGCCAGATCGTTCTCGCCAGCCATCCGCAAAAAGGACTGGAATTCCAGATGCTCGGCGTAGTAACCATCGCCGCGGGCATTGGGGCCATGTTTCTCTTGGCGCGATATATCGAATGGCGGCAGACGCAAGCCATGCGGCAGACGACTCTGCCGATTCCCACCCGGCAGGGCGGCGGGCAGCCGGCCGCCGCTCTCGGCTCATCCGCCTCCTAGGCGGCATCTCTTTCTTCCTGGCGGCGCTTCCCGCCGCGGCGCAGGAGCCGACCTGCGCCACCACCGCGTCGCCTTTTCTTGCCCATGGCCCATGGGTGGGAACCGGCAATCCCGACGGCATCTTCCGCATCCTGGCCATCGGCTCCTCGTCGACCGCCGGGATCGGCGCCAGCGCGCCGGACCGGACCTATCCGGCGCAGCTGCAGATCGACCTTGCCGCCCGCCTCGCCGGCCACAATTTCGTAGTCGAGAATGCCGGCATTTCCGGCGAGACGGCCGCCGCGACGGTGGCCCGGCTGGAGGCCGCCATCAGCCATGGCGGCTACGATCTCATCCTCTGGCAGGTCGGCACCAATGATGCCGTCGCCGGCGTTGCCCTCGATGCCTTCCGCACCCTGGTGGAGCGGGGCGTCGCCGCGGTCCGCAAGGCCGGCACGCCGCTGCTGCTGATCGACCAGCAGTTCTTCCCCCGCATCCGCGATGTTGCCTCCTACGAACGCTTCGTCGAGGCGGTCGAGGCGATCGGCGCCGAGGACGGCGTTCCGGTCTTTTCCCGCTACGCCTTGATGAAAGGATGGAGCGAAGGGCCGACGCCGGTGCTGATGGACATGCTGGCGAAGGATCGCTTCCACATGAGCGATCGCGGCTATGCCTGCGTCGCCTCGCTGCTGGCCGACAACATCGCCGGCCTGTTCGGCGCGGTCACAACCTCGGCAGTCGACACGTCGACGCCTTGACGGCCCGGGCGCCACACGCAGAGTGACACATGGTCCTTCGCGCAGAGGGGAATCAGCCATGTCCTGGAAGTCCGTTGCCACCCGTGCGGCCGCCTTCGCCGTCATCGCCGGTCTTGCCGGCCCGGCCGCAGCGGCGACCTGCGGCGGCGACTTCAACGCCTGGATGAACGACTTCCGCCGCGAAGCCGCCGCTGCCGGCATCTCGGCGCGCGCCGTCGCCGCCCTCGACGGCGTCCGCTTCGATCCGTCGATCATCAAGAAGGACCGCGCCCAAGGCGTCTTCTCGCAGACCTTCCTGGAATTCTCCGACCGCATGGTCAGCAGCTACCGCCTGCAGCAGGGCGCCAAGCTGATCAAGCAGCATGCCGACACGTTCCGCCGCATCGAGCGCCAGTACGGCGTGCCGGCGCCGGTGATTGTCGGCTTCTGGGGCCTGGAGACCGATTTCGGCGCCAATGTCGGCGACAGCGACACGCTGCGCGCCCTCGCCTCGCTCGCCTTCGACTGCCGCCGGCCGGATCATTTCCGTCCGCAGCTTCTCGACGCGCTGCGGCTCATCGACCGCGGCGACCTGCCGGCCAAGGGGCTGGTCGGCGCCTGGGCCGGCGAGCTCGGCCAGGTGCAGTTCCTGCCCTCCGACTACTATCGCAGCGGCGTCGACTATGACGGCGACGGACGGGTCGATCTTCTGAGATCGGTGCCCGACGTTCTCGCTTCCGCGGCGGCTCTCCTCGTCCATCACGGCTGGAAGGCGGGACAGCCCTGGCTGGAGGAGGTGCGCGTGCCGGAGAACCTCCCTTGGGAGCAGGCCAGCATCTATGTGCAGCATCCCCGCTCCCAGTGGGCCGGCCTCGGCGTGACCAAGGCGGACGGATCGCCGCTGGAGTCCGACCGGCTGCCGGCCTCGCTGGTCCTGCCGATGGGACGCAACGGCCCGGCCTTCCTGGCGTTCGACAATTTCCAGGTCTACCTGCAGTGGAACCAGTCGTCGGTCTATGCGACGACCGCCGCCTATTTCGCCACCCGCCTTGCCGGGGCGAAGAAGGTGTCGCGCGGCCGGGCCGAGATCGCCTCGCTCAACCGCAACCAGATCATCGAATTGCAGCGGCTGCTGATCGCCCGCGGTTATGACGTCGGCAATGCCGACGGCATCATTGGCGCCCGTACCCGCGATGCGGTGAAGGAGCTGCAGCAGCAGCTCGGCCTGCCGGCCGATTCTTATCCGACGGCCGAGTTCCTGGCGCGCCTGCGCGGCAACTGACGGGGTCTCAGCTCACGTCGCTCGGCGGCAGGGCGCCCGGCAGCGGCAGCCGCTGGCGCAGGTCGGCGAAGGTGCTGGCGAGCCAGGCGCTCGCCCGGTCCATGATGGCGACCTGGTCGCCCTCCTGAACGCCGTCCATCGGCGTGCGGTCGAGCACGAAGCGGGCTCGCGACTCAAGGTCGATCAGCAGCTCGCGCGCCTGGCCGGAGCCGCCCATGTCGCGCAGCAGCGTCTCGATCAGCTCGGCCAGAACGATGACCATGAGGCCGGCAAAAAGACTGGTGTTCCTCGTGTCCTTGTCCATCTGTCGCGCCTTCTGACTGGGCGCCTGGGCGGTCGGCCTGCCCGTGTCGGACCGACGCGGGCAGAGAGGGCCGGAGAGGCATAGCCGGCGAGTATAGCCAATGCTGCGCCGGCGTAAGTATGCAAACCTGCGCAACTACGCAAAATTATGTGAACGGGACGGCCCGGGAACAAAGACGCCCCGGCCGCCGTTTCCCGCAATCAGGAATTGCGGAGAGAACGATGCCAGAAGCGCACACGGAAACCCGGACGCAGGTCGTGGTCGACCGCTATCACGGTTCATGGTCCGTCACCGTCAACGGCCGCGGCAGCATGAAGTCCTATGCGCGGCGGGCAGCAGCGATCGCGGCGGGGATCGAGAAAGCCACCGATCTGATCGGCAAGGGCAAGCCGGCGATGGTCGTGGCGCGCGGCGACAATGCCGACGACGCCTTCCATGTCGAATGGGACGGGTCGGCCCGCGTCGGCGCTGCCGAACCGCAGTCCTAGCGGCGGATGAAGCTCTTGTAGACGAAGCCCCGGCTGGCGCCGTCGCTGACTTCGCACCAGGCCTTGCAGGAATAGACTTGGACGCGGCTGTCTTCGGCCAGGACCTTGATGACGGAAGCATCGTTGTCGGGGCCTGAGCGCAGATTGACCGCCGTCCTCACGACCCCCGTCTCGGTCGGCCGGTCGTCGGAACGCGCGGCAGCGCGCTGCCGCGGCGCGGCCGGAGCCGGACTGGCGGCCTCTTCCCGCGCCGCCAGCACCGACGGCGTGTCGTCGGTGAGAATGTCGTCGATGGCGCCGTCGCCTTCGGCGCCGGGGCTTTCGCTCTCGGCAAAGGCGCTGGCCGCCATGCCGCTCAGGTCGCCATTATCGGCTGGCCGCAAGACGCCGGCCGCCGGCAGGCTGCGCGCCACGCGCTCCGGCTGGCGGCGGACGCGCTCGGCGACCGTCTGATTGGCATCCGTCGTCGCGGGGCGGGACAGCGCCGTCTGGCGGGTCGGTGCCGGTGCGGCGAGCGAAGCCCGCGCCGTGCTGCGGGGCGGCACCGGAACCTCGCGCTGCGCCGCGGCGATGGCATCGAGCGCATCGGCGCTGGCGGCGCGGCGGCTGTCCGCCGCCGAAGCCACATTTGTCGCGGCATCCTCGGGAGCGGAGCGCAGGCCCATGATGGCGCCGAAGCCGGCGCCGCCGATAAGCGCCAGGACGAGGAAGGCCCGCAGCAGCACCGGCCAGACCTTGCTGCCCTTGGCGGGCGCCTCAGCTTCCTCGGGATGGCGGCGGCGTTTCGGCTGGGCCGCCTTTGCCGGAGACTGATAGTCGCTGCCGACATCGAGCCGCGCACGGCGCTGGCGCAGCGGCCGGCGGCCGGCGTCGAGATCGACGGGCGGCGCCGCAGCCAGCACGGGCTCCGGGTCCTCAACGAAGCCGCGGCCAGGCCATGAAGGCTCGTCCTCGACCGGATCGGGTTCCGACTCGGAGCTCGCCTCGAAGACGATATCCTCGATGTCGTCCTCGTCATATGCCCAGGCAGCGGGCAGCGGGGCCGTCCGGGGCGGCGGCGCGCCGATTTCCGCTTCCAGCAGATCCTGAAGATCGCGCCGCGCCCACCGCGGTGCGCTGACCGGCGCCGACTCGCCCGGCCCGGTGGACAGAACTTCGCCGACGCGCGTTACAACATCGTCGGCATCATCGTCTGTGACCGTATCCGTTGGGAGCGGCAGAAAAGCCGCCCGGGCGTAAGACTGACGCATGTCGTCCCCTTCAGTTCCGACAACCCCCGAGCATAAGAAAGAGGAAGCTGACGATTACGGCACACAACGGTCCGGAATTGGGCGAAGTTTTGACCTTGTGCGGGCGACCGCCGCTTTGCGGCCCAAGAATGTATAGTTCTGCACGAGATACCGGCGGACGCCACAATCATCACGTGCCGGGCGCCGGGTTTGCACGGGAGAATGCCTTGGTCGCGGCCAAGTCCTATTTCGTTCAGGCATTCCGCCGCGGCAGCAAGGGCCTGGAGCCTGGCCCGGTGCGGCTCTGCTATTCGGCCGCCGCCGCCTGCCACGAGGCCGAAAAGCTCGCTGCCACCAATCACGGCGCCCTCGCCTGGGCCGCCTTCGGCGATCCCGATCTCGGCACGTTCGGCCCGCCGGAAATCCTGCTGCGCCTGGGCGAAGCGCCGCCGCGACCGAAGACCTGAAGCCGCACCGGGACCTGAAGAGGCAGCACGATGCCCAAGATTCTCGCCCTGCCGCCCATCTTCGTCGTGGAGGCCTTCGAACGCGAGGACGGCGAATTGCGGCGCGTGGCGCGCCGCGCCTGCGCCGATGCCGGAGCGGCCCGCAAGCTCGCCGAAAGCCTCGCACCGGCCCATGCCGGCGTCATCGCCTGGAGCCGGCGCAGCGACCCTGCGTCCGGCGACTATGCCGCCGTCGAGGTTCTCTTCCGCGCCGGCGAAACGCCGGAGCGCTGATAGCGCCGCTGCATCCGCGAGCACGCCCTCGCCCCGCATCCCCTGCACGATTTCGAGACGCCCGACCATCGCCTGGCGATGGCGGCGGGCCTGAAGCCGCTGGGCATCGCCTAGGCCTTGCCCGCCGCCTCGGCGGGCCGATCGCGGATCATCAGCACCACCGTCAGCACTGCCGCGGCCGCCCAGCCGGCCGCCAGCCACATGGCGCTGCCATAGGCGGTGCCGAACGCCGCCTCGAGCGCCGGGCGCGCCGGATCGCCGACCGGCGGCAGCACGCCGAAGCGGCCGCCGGCCGGCCCCGCCGCGGCGTGGTAGATGAGGCTGGCGATCGCCCCGAAGACGGCGACGGCAAGCAGGCCGGCGACGCGCGCCGCGGCGTTATTGATGCCCGAGGCGGCGCCGGAGCGGCTTTCGTCCGCCGCATTCATCACCGCCGTCGTCAGCGGCGACACGACAATCCCCATGCCCAGCGCCACCAGGATCACCGGCAGCAGGCCGCCGAGCCAGAAATTGTCGAGCCGCAGCGCCAGCAGGACGCAGGCCAGCGTCACGATGGCGCTGCCGACGATGAGGAAGCGGCGTGGGCCGATCCGGTCCGACAGCGAGCCGGTGGTGCGCGACAGGATGCCGATGACGAGGCCCATCGGCACCATCGCCAGCCCGGCCTCGCCGGCCGTCAGGCCGCGGCGGGCGATGAATTCGAACGGGATCAGGAAGAGCACCGCCGACAGGCAGCCATAGAGGAACACGGTCATGATGTTGGTGCCGGCGAAGACCGGCGAGCGGAAGAGGTCGAGCGGCATCACCGGATTGGCGGCACGGCTCTCGATCCAGACGAAGAGACCGAGACCCGCGACGCCCGCCGCCACCAGTCCCGAGGCGAGAAGGCCGGCGGTGGTTTCGTCGGCATAGGCGCTGAGCCCGTAGGCGAGAGCGCCGAAGGAGAGCGCCGCCACCACCGCTCCGGCATAGTCGAGCGCGCCAGCGGCGCTCTCGTCGCGGCTTTCGGGAACCGCCGCCAGCGTCAGCCAGACCGCCGCGATGGCCAGCGGCAGGTTGATCCAGAAGACGGCCCGCCAGCTCAGCGCATCGACAAGCAGCCCGCCGAGCGGCGGTCCCAGCGCCGTGGTGATCGACGAGGCCGCCGCCCAAGTGCCGATCGCCCGGCCGCGCCCCTGCCGCGGAAAGGTCGCGGTGATGATGGCGAGGCTCTGCGGGATCAGCAGCGCCGCGCCGACGCCCTGCGCGCCGCGCGCCGTGATGAGCAGCGCCGCGGTCGGGGCGATGGCGCAAGCAAGCGAGGCGGCTGTGAAGACGGCGATGCCGATCAGGAAGACGCGCCGACGGCCGAACCGGTCGCCGAGGCCGCCGGCGACCAGGATGAAGGCGCTGAGCGTCAGGCCATAGGCGTTCGCCACCCATTGCACGGCCTGGAAGGACGTGTCGAGCGAGGCCTGGATGGCCGGCAGGGCGATATTGACGACCGAGCCGTCGATGAAGCCGAGCGCCGACGCCAGGATCGTCGCCATCAGGACGAAAGCCCCGGTCCGCGCCGGCACCGCTGCTGCCCCGCCTTCGCCCGGCATGATCAAGCTCCGCGAAGCGTGCAGGCTAGCACGGACAATGATCTCGCGTCAGTTGCGCCGGCTCAGGGCGCCGCGCTGCCGCGAAAGATGAAGGCCGCGCCGATGGCGATGAAGGCGAAGCCGATGAGATGATTGAGCGTCGGCGCCTGCTTCAGATAGACAAGCGAGAAGATCACGAAGACGGTCAGCGTGATGACTTCCTGGATCGTCTTCAGCTCGGCGGCGCTGTAGACGCGGTAGCCGATGCGGTTGGCCGGCACGGCCAGGCAATATTCGATGAAGGCAAGGCTCCAGCTGACCAGGACCACCTGCCACAGCGGCACGCTGGTGAAGCGCAGGTGCCAGTACCAGGCCGCCGTCATGAAGACGTTGGAGAGGATCAGCAGCGCGACCGGCAGGACATAGGGATTGGCGAAAAGCGCGGGCATCTGAGGTGCACCTCGGCATGGCGAGGCCTCCCTTCAACGCCATCCGCTGCCGCCTGGGAAGAGGCCCGCAGCGGCCGCCGGTACACTCCTTGTCCCGCCCCCTCTTGCTCCCCGGCGCCCGGACCATCATGATACCAAACGGGGGTGGCGCTCCCCTGGAGCCGCGGCGATAAGTCCCGGCCGGGGAAGGCGACGGGCGAGGCTGGAATGATTCGCAGGATTGTTGTGGCGCTGATCGTGCTGGCGATCATCGGCGGCGCCGCTTTTTGGTTTCTGACCACCCCAAGGACCCTTTCGGCCGCCGAGTTGCCCCAGCACACGGCCGATCTCGAGCGCGGCGAGTACATCTTCCGCATCGGCGGCTGCGCCTCCTGCCACGCCGATCCCAGCCTGACGGATACGTCGAAGGCGACGGAAATGGGCGGCGGCCTGGCGCTCGGCTCGCCCTTCGGCACCTTCTATGCGCCCAATATTTCGCCGGACAAGGAACATGGCATCGGCAACTGGAGCACGCTCGACTTCGTCAACGCGGTGAAGTTCGGCGTCGCCCCCGGCGGCACGCATCTCTATCCGGCCTTTCCCTACTACTCGTACCAGCGCATGACGCTGGAAGACATTCTCGACCTCAAGGCCTATCTCGACACGCTGCCGCCGGTCGCCAACCAGCCGCCGGCAACCGACCTGCCGTTCCCGTTCAACATCCGGCGCGGCGTCGGCCTGTGGAAGCTCCTCTATATCGACGGCAAGACCTTCGAGCCCGACCCCGATGCCAGCGAGGAGGTCAACCACGGCGCCTATCTGGTGCGCGGTCCCGGCCATTGCGGCGAGTGCCATACGCCGCGCAACCTCATCCTCGGCCCTGACGAGAGCCGCGAGCTGGCGGGCGGACCGTCGCTGGAAGGCCGCGGTTCGGTTCCCAACCTGACGCCGGACAAGGAAACCGGCATCGGCAAGCTGACGCTGGACGACTTCATGTTCAACGTCTTCATGTTCGGCCTCAATGCCGACGGCAAGCCGATCTCCAGCGGCGGCATGGGCAAGGTGCTGCGCGAATTGCAGGCCCTGCCGGAGGCGGACCAGAAGGCCATCGTCGCTTACCTGATGAGCCGGCCGCCGATCACCTCGGCGCCGGCCGCGGCAGCGGCGGAGCCGGAAGCGGCGCAGGCGCAGTAAGTCCGGGCGCCGGCGACGGCTCCCGCCTATTCAGCACGCGTTCATGGTGCCGGCCGTAATCCGCTGGCACCTCAACCGGTACGGATCGCCATGTCCATGACGACGCTAATGGGATCGCTGCGCAGGATGCGAAGGGCCGCGCCGCTGATCGGCTTTGCCGGTCTCGCCGCGGCGGCGCTTCCGGCTCTCCCGGCAGCGGCGGCCACCTACGGCCTCGTCATCGGCATCGACGACTATGTCGGCACGGCCAACGATCTCTTCGGCGCCGTCAACGACGCGCAGGATATCGCCGAGACGCTGCGCAAGGCCGGCGCTTCCGAAGTCGTGCTGCTCACCGACGCACAGGCCACCAAGGCCGCCATCCAGGAGAACTGGTTCCGGCTGATCAATGCCGCGCAGCCCGGCGACACCGTCATCTTCTCCTATGCCGGTCATGGCAGCCAGGAGCCGGAGCCGCCGGGCCAGCACTTCGAGGAGGACGGCCTCAACGAGAATTTCCTCCTTGGCGGCTATACGCCGAGCGGCCCCGGCTCGCTGGAGCGCATCGTCGACGACGAGATGTTCGAGTGGCTGAAGGCCGGCGACGACAAGGGCCTGGAGGTCGTGTTCGTCGCCGATTCCTGCCATTCCGGCACGATGTATCGCGACATTTCCAGCCGCACCGTGCGCTACCGCACCGGCACGTTCGAGGATCCGTCGCTGACCGACGACCTGCTGCGGCTGCCCGGGCCGCAATTCGCCCAGATGGGCGAGGAGGATTTCTCGGCCGTCACCTTCATCGGCGCCACCCAGGAGGGGCGGCTGACGCCGGAGCTGACGATCGACGGCAAGCCGCGCGGCGCCCTCAGCTGGGCCTTCTCGCGCGCCCTCGAAGGCGCCGCCGACAAGGATGGCGACGGCGCCCTCAGCCAGCAGGAGCTGCTGTCCTATCTGGTGCCGACGGTCGAGACCCAGGCCGAGAACCAGCAGATCCCGTCCGTGCTGCCGCTGGGCGCCGACGCCAAGCCCGTCATCCGCATCAATCGCAGCATCGAGGCGCCGACCGTCGCCACGACGCCGCAGGATATCCTGGTGCGCGTCCTCGTCCGCGGCGACGCGGCGCTGCCGGAAATGACCGGCGTCGCCCAGACGACCGACGAAGCCGAGGCCGACCTCATCTGGGACGTCGCCGCCGGCACTGTCGACCACCGCATCGGCGGCCGCGTCGCCGAGCAGATCGGCCCCGACGGCATTGCCGCCGTGCTCTCGAAATGGTCGGCACTGGCCTATCTCAAGGCGCATGCCGCCGCCGACCCGCTGTCGCTGACCTTGACCAGCGGCAACCAGGTCAACCGCCGCGGCGACATCGTCGAGTTCCGCATGAGCGGGGCGACGCTGCCCTACCTGACGCTGTTCAACCTGCCGCCCAACGGCCGGGTGGAATTCTTCATCCCGCAGAACCGCGAGGAGACGCTGACCGACTGGACCGGCCAGGAGATGAGCCAGCGCCTGCGCGTCCAGGATCCGCCCTTCGGCGCCGAGCATCTGGTTGCCATCCTGACCGCCGAGCCGGCCACGGCCCTCCATGCGGCGCTGCGGACGATGGGCACCGCCGACCGCGCCACCGGTCTTGCCTCGACGCTGGCGACGGTCCTCGGCGACACGAAGTTCCAGGTCGGCCTTGTCGGCATCTACACCTCGGGAGACCAGTAATGTCGCTCCGGCGCTTCCTCCTCTCGGGTGCGGCAGCGGCCGCCATGCTGGCGGCGGCCGCCGTGCCGGCCCTTGCCGACCGCGCCCTTCTCATCGGCATCGACCATTATGCCGACAGCGCCCTGGGCAGCGCCGGGCTCGGCACGGCCGGCCGCGACATCGCCGCCGTGCAGCGCCTCCTGACCGAGACGCTGGGCTACGGCGACAGCGACATCCGCGTCGTCGCCAACGAGGAGGCGACGCTGGAGGGGATCAAGTCGGCGATCACCGACTGGCTGGTCAGCGGCACCAAGCCGGGCGAGCGGGTCTTTCTCTATTATTCCGGCTACGGCTACTTCCAGCCGGACGACGATGGCGACGAGGCCGACGGCCTCGACGAGACGCTGGTGCCCTTCGACGCCAAGGTGGTCGGCAGCGCCGTCACCGGCATGATCAGCGACGACGAGCTCAATCTGCTCATCGACGCCATGACTGGACGCAAGGTGTCGGTGGTGATCGATGCCGGCTATTCCGGCGTCGTGACCGCCGACGCGGAAACCTCCTTCACGCCGAGCGCCGCTTTCCGCGCCCCGATCATCGCCAACCGTACCCGCTCGATCGTCGTCGAGCCGGCGGCGCAGGCGCAGAAGGCGGAAGGTCCGGCCCTCGATACCGATCGCCTGTCCGGCGACGTCGCCGTCTTCACCGCCGCCGCCGGCGGCCAGACGGCCCTCGTCGCCGACGGCGAGGGTGTCTTCACCGCGGCTTTCGTTGCCGCCCTCGCCCAGGCCGGCGCCGACGCCAATGGCAACGGCACCGTCTCCAATGCCGAAGTGCTGGCCTATCTGCGCGACCAGGCGCAGCAGGCCTGCGCGACGGTCGAGGGCTGCTCGCTCGGCCTGACGCCGACGCTCGGCCCCGCCGCCGCGGCCGGCAGCACGCTTCTCGCGCCGGCGCCGGTGGTTGCCGTGGCGCAGGCGGAGCCGCCGATGCTGACCACCGACCAGATCCTCGACTATTTCGGCAAGGGCAACACGCTCAACGTCACGCTCAGCCAGGACCCGCCGTCGCCGGTGCGGCTCGGCACGCGCAATATCCGCTTCACCGTCACCAGCCCGGTCGAGGGCGACCTGGTGCTGCTCGACCTGTCGGACGACGGCACGCTGGTGCAGCTCTTCCCCAACGAGCACACGCGCCGCGACGGCCGCGTTGGCGTCATCCTGCCGAACAGCCCGATCACCGTGCCGGACGCCTATTACGGCATCAGCTTCGATGCCACCTCGCCGTCGCGCGGCACGCTGATCGCCCTTGTTACCAACGGCCCGGTGGAGATGCCGCCGACCGTCAAGACCCGCAGCATCGAGGTCATTCCGCGGCAGGAGGCGACGCAGGAGTTCCTGCCGGCCATTGCCGCAGCCCTCAACGCACCTGCCCAGACGGCAGCCGTGACCGAGCCGACGGTTTCGCATGACTGGTCGGTGGCCGTGCTGCGCTATGAAATAAAATAGAAGAACGAACCGAGCCATGCGGACCCCGCAACAGAGGTCTTGAGCCTCAAATCTGCTTGAGCCGAATGGAGGCGACGATGTTTGCCCGATACGCAAAGATAACCTGCACCGCGCTGCTGCTCAGCGGCACGGTCGCCATCACCGCGACGGCGGTGCTGGCGCAGGACGACCCGCCGGCGAACGGCGCCCAGCCGCCGCGCCAGCTGACGGTCGAGCCCGGCGCCTCCGCCGCCCCCGCCGACGATCCGCTCGCCGGCATCAACATTCCCGGCGTCGTCGACGGACCGGCCGCCGATGCGCCGGACGACGACCCGCTGGCCGGTATCGAGATCCCCGGCGTCGTCGACCAGCCGGCCGATGCGCCCGCCGCTCCGCCGGCGATTGCGCAGCAGCCTGACGCGCCGGACGACGATCCGCTCGCCGGCATCGAGATTCCCGGCGTTATCGATCAGCCGGCTGATGCGCCTGCCGCTCCGCCGGCCATCGCGCAGCAGCCGGCCGCGCCGGCCGGTGATCCGCTCGACGGCATCGAGATCCCGGGCGTCGTCGGCCCGGCGGACGCGCCGCCCGCGGTCGCCGCTCCGGCAGCACCGGCCGCCCCGGCAGCGCCGGTTAACGTGGCAGCCCTGCCGCCGGGCATCGAGCGCCCGGCCGATCCAATCGCCGCCGCCGCCTTCGACGTGCTGGACCGCCACTGCGCCCGCTGCCACCAGGACGGCATGCTCGGCGGCCGTGCCAAGCCGGCGAAGAATTTCGGCAATATCCTGCATCTCGACGAGATCGCCGCAGACCCGGTGCGCATCGCCCCCGGCAATCCCGACGGCTCCAAGCTCATCCAGCAGATCCTCAACCAGGAAATGCCGTATGATGTCTTCTACGAGTTCAGCGGCGAGCCGCCGACGGAAGCGGATGTCGCGGCCCTGCGCACCTGGGTCGAATCGCTCGGCGCCAACGTTGCGGCCGCCTGCAGCACGCGCGAGTTCATCACGCCGGTGATGGAGACCGAGGCCATGGCCCGGGACATCCAGAACCTGCCGCCGACGCGCATTGCCGACACGCGCTACATCACGCTGACGCATCTCTACAATGCCTGCTCCAGCGACCAGGAGATGGAGGTCTATCGCCAGGCCGTCGTGAAGCTGCTGAACTCGCTGTCGCGCGTCTCCGACGTCGTGCGCCTCGAGGCCATCAACGACGCCGGGACGATCATCCGCTTCAATCTGAAGGATGTCGGCTGGTCGGCGACCGACTGGGACAAGCTCATCTCGGTCTATCCCTATGCCAGCAAGCCCGACAGCCCGATGTTCGACTTCGTGTCGTCGGCGACGCTGACGCTGCTGCCCTATATCCGGGGCGACTGGTTCGCCTTCACCGCCGCCCAGCCGCCGCTCTACGAACAGCTGCTCGGGCTGCCGGCCAACGGCGTGGCAAGCGACTTTTCCGAGTTCGAGCGCTACCTGAATGTCGATATCGCCGGCAATCTGAACCGGTTCATCGCCCAGCGCGCCGCCTTCCAGCAGTCGGGCGTGTCGCAGAACAACCGCCTGATCGAGCGTCATCCGATCAGCACCGGCTACCTCTGGACCTCCTACGACTTCGCCGGCAACAGGGAGCGGCAGAGCCTGTTCGAGTTCCCGCTCGGGCCGGGCGACGGCGAGTTCGCCTTCCATCATGATGGCGGCGAGTCGATCTTCTCCCTGCCGAACGGCTTCCAGGGCTACTACCTGAACACGTCGGCCGGCGCGCACATTCCCAAGGGTCCGACGACGATCGTCCGCGACATCTCGCGGCGCGACCTGACGGTGACCAACGGCATCTCCTGCATGGGCTGCCACGACCAGGGCATCCGCAAGGCGCGCGACGAGGTCCGCGATCAGGTTCTCGCCAGCCGCACCTTCCCGCGGGCGGCACGCGAGGCCGTGGCGGCGCTCTATCCGCCCCATGACAGGATGGACGCCCTGCTGGAAGGCGACACGCAGCGCTTCATCAATGCGATGCGGGCCGCCGGCCTTGATCCGACGCTGAAACTCAACGGCGTCGAGATGATCAACGCGCTGTCGAACAAGTTCGAAAGCGCCGTCGACCTTCGTCTCGTGGCTGCCGAGTTCGGCCAGCCGTTGGAGGAGTTCGAGGCCTCGCTGGCCACCGCCGGCACCGACGAAGCCGTCCGCCTGCAGCGGCGTCTCGACCAGGGCCTGGTGCCGCGCGACAATCTCGAGGGGCTGTTCTCGGCCCTCGTCGAGCGCGTCTCCGACGACGAGATGCTGGACCTTGCCAGCCTCAAGCAGGAGGTCGGGCCGGTGCCGGTCGTCACCGTCGCGCAGATCGCCGCGCCGGACGTCGCGCACAACTTCGACTTCGCCATCACCGCCAACGCCGCCGCCTACCGCGTCGGTGACCTGCCGGTGTTCACCATCAGCACCAAGCGTGACTGCTACCTGACGCTGATCAATGTCGACGGCAAGGGCACGGCGACGGTGCTGTACCCGAACAGCTTCGAGCAGAACAATGCCATCGTCGCCGGCAGGGACTTCCAGTTCCCGGCGGCCGGCGCTCCCTACCAGTTCCGCTTCCGGGATCATGGCGAGGAGACGGTGATCGCGGTATGCAGCGTGCTGAACAAGCCGGTCGACGACATCCAGCACAACTTCCGGCAGGCGCAGTTCACCGACATCGGCAATTATGAGCAGCATATTGCCCAGCAGGTGACCCGCACCCGCCAGATCATCATCGAGGCCGCCGCCCAGCAGCAGCAGATCCCCGCTGCGGCTCCGCCGGCCCCGCCGGCCGCCGACGACATCGTCGTGCGCTCGGCGATCAAGCTGCAGGTGCAGTAAGATGCGCGCTGCCCGCCTGTGGGCGGCCGCCGCCCTGCCGATGGCGCTTCTGGCGCTGTCGGCGGGTCCGGCGGCTGCCGAATGCGCCGCCCTGAACGACGACATCACCTCGGCGCTTCAGTCGCGCTCCATCGAGCGCTTCGACGGCCTCTTCCAGACCATGCAGGGCGATCCCACCTGCGACGCCAATTTCCGCAGCCAGATCGGCCGCATGATGGCGCGCATCGCCCTGACGGAGCTGCAAACAGACGTTGCCCCGGCCGACATCAGCGCCGTGACGCGCTATGGCCGGCCGTGGCAGGTGCTCGTCGCCCTCGGCGACGCCTATTACGACCGCGAGGAATGGGCGAGCGCCGTCGCCACCTATGAGGAGGCGCTCGACGACATGCGCGACACGGCCGCCAATCCGCAGGCGCCGCCCGCCGATGTCGAGCAGCGGACCTACAAGCGCGCCGTCCAGGCACGCGCTCTGGCGCCGACCTTCATCGCCAGCCGTGCCTTCCGCGGCCGCGTCAGCGGCCTCGCCGACCCGCATTTCCGCACCTTCACCGCCACCTCCGTGCCGGTGCCGGTGCAGTTCGATACCGGATCGGCGGACCTGACCTCGGCCGGCATTGCCGCTGTCCAGAACATCTTCGACTACGTCAAGGATGTGCCGGCGGCCAAGCTGGTGATCATCGGCCATACCGACCCGCGTGGCTCGGACCAGTATAATCTCGACCTCTCCGACCGCCGGGCGCGCAGCGTCGCCGACTACCTGAAGCAGCTCGGCTACCGGATGCCGATCGAGATCAGCGCCCGCGGCGAGTCGGAGCCGTTCACGCCCGACGACGCCAGCAAGTACAGCGAGGACCAGATCTTCGCCTTCGACCGCCGCGTCGAGTACCAGGTCGTCGAATAGCCCAGCACGCATGGGCAGCAGCTTGAAGGCGGGGCTCGGCTCCGCCTTTTTCTTTGCCTTCCGCCGCCGGCGGCGCGATGCTGCGGCTCTCCCCGATGCAGAGACATGCTCAAATGGAAAGATCCCACGCCACCGTGGTCGAGGCGCAGTTCGGACCGCGTGCCAAGGCCTATGTCGACAGCAGCGTTCACGCCCGCGGCGCCGATCTCGAGGCGCTGGAAGCCATCGTCGTGGCCGCCGGCCCCCGCCACGCCATCGACCTCGGCTGCGGCGGCGGCCATGTTTCCTACCTCATGGCCCGCCATGCCGGCGCCGTGACTGCCGTCGACCTGTCGTCCGAGATGCTCGCCGCCGTCGCCGCAAGCGCGCAGGAGCGTGGCCTTGCCAATATCGCCACGCGGCAGTCGCCCGTGGAGCACTTGCCCTTCCCGGCGGGCAGCTTCGACTTCCTCGCCTGCCGCTACACGGCGCACCACTGGCACGACTTCGAGGCCGGCCTCCGCGAAGGGCACCGCGTCGTCAAGCCCGGCGCGCCGGCCATCTTCATCGACGCCGTGGCGCCGGACTGGGCGCTGCTCGACACGCACCTGCAGGCGGTCGAACTGCTGCGCGACGGCTCGCATGTGCGCGACTATACGGTGCCGGAATGGCTGGCGGCGCTGGCCCGCTCCGGCTTCACAGCGACCGGCATCCGCACCTGGCGCCTCCGCCTCGATTTCGCCAGCTGGGTCGCCCGCATCGGCACGCCGGAGGCGGACGCCGCAACCATCCGCCGCCTTCAGGAGAGCGCCCCGGCCGAGATCCGCAGCCACTACGCCATTGAGCCGGACGGCTCGTTCATGCTCGACGTGGCGATGCTGGAGACGGTGGCGCGCTAGGCGCGACGGCGGTTTCCGTAGGGTGGGCATGGCGAAGCCCTGCCCACGCGATCAATCAACATCGGTTGCACGACCGCGTAGGCAAGCGCTTCGCGCCTGCCCACCCTACGGCTAGGGTCTACGGTGCGGGCGCTGCCGGTGCAGGTGCTGCCGCTGGGGCAGGCTCAGCCGGCGCTTCCGCGGGCTCCTCAGCCGGCGGCGGCTGCGGGATGACGAGCACCGGCGCATCCGGCGGAGCGCTCGCTTCCTTGCCGACATATTCCTTCAGCATCGGCACCAGATAGGCCTCGTTGAGGGCCGTGACGCCGGTGCGGTTCAGATGGTCCGTGTCGTAGAAGAACGGATCGTCATTGTTGACGTGGGAATAGTCGTAATAGGGCACGCCATTGCGGGCGAGCAGCGCCTGCATCCGCACGTCATAGGCCGGCTCGCCCGGAAGCTTGTCGCGGACCCGCTGCGGCATCGGCGGCTTGACGGCGATCATGCCGATGCCGTGCTCCTTGAGGAAGCCAATGAACGCCTCGAACTCGGCCATGTAGCGGTCGGTCGTCTCCGGCGGCACGTCCGGCGGATAGAGATAGGCGATGCGCTGCCTGTCGATCTGGGCGACAGACCGGTAGGTCCGGTCGAACTTGTTGATCTCCGAATCCGGCAGGTCGGGCGCGAACCGGTCCTCGTTGTTGATCTTGGCAAAGCCGGACAGATATTCCGGCAGCATGCCGCGCATCCACGGATAGCGCCACATGGTCAGCGCCAGGTCGAGGTCGAGGGGCGCCCGCTTGAAGAGGCCGGCATCGTTAAGGCGCTCCTCGTTCCATTGCGCCGAGTCGAAGGCGAAGGAATCGAGGATGTAGACGACGTTCTTGGCGCTGTGCCGCTGCAGGAAATAGTCCATCACGAAGCGGTTGGGCAGGACGCCGGCGCCTTCGATGGAAAGGTTGATGATGCGCGCGCCGGTCGCCTCTTCCAGCTTCTCGTTGGTGTCGTCGAAGCCGAACGGCATGGCATGCGACGCGCCGAGGACGACGAAGTCGTAGGCCGGCTGCGACGGCGCATTGTGGATCATGAAGAAGCGGTTCTTCTGGCCGTTGGTCTGCACCAGGACCTCGGCGATGACATAGAGCGCGAGGTAGAGGACCAGGCCCAGGAGGATGAAGACGAGCCAGCGGCGCAGGGTGCCATGGCGCCTTGCGGCGGGCTGCGGCGTCGCCGGCGCGGGGCCGGCATCGGCGGTCACGCTCATCGCTGCCTCCTCAGAACTGCATGTAGACGAATTCGCTGACGCCCCACTGGCCGATCAGGACCAGCGCCGCCAGCAGGAGGTAATAGAAGCCCCAGCGCACGACCACCGAGCGCTGGTTGATCCAGGCCCACATGCCGCGGAACTCGTCGAGCGCCTCGATCAGCAGCAGGACGACGATCAGCCCGACCGAAATGAGGAAGTGGCTGTTGTAGTCATAAGCCGCGAACTGCTGCGGCAGCATCGGAATGCCGTTCCAGATGCGCGTGATGACCGTCCACGCCTTGCCGACCGACTCGGCGCGGAAGAAGACCCACGACAGCAGCACGACGTGGAAGACGACGAGCGAGCTGAGCAGGCTCCACAGCCAGCGCGGAAAGATGCGCGACGGCTTCAGCGGCGCCAGCAGGAAGATGGCGGCAAAGCCCGCCAGGGCGATCGCGATCGGCAGCGCCAGCGTGTAGCCGAACAGCGCCGCCAGCACGACGGCGACGATCAGCGACGCGATGGCGACAGTGCGGCCCTCGGCGAAGAACAGGACGCCGGCGAAGAGGAAGATCGTCGCGACGATGCCGCCGATCAGCGACTCGCCGACAAGGCCGGGGAACGTGCCGACGGTCGCCGCCACCACCGCCAGCACGGCAGCCGCGACGGCCAGCAGCCCGCCCGTCGCCAGGACGTTGCGGCGCAGGGCAACCGGATCGCTCTTCCGATCGCCGACGATCATGAAATAGACGACCTGGTAGAAGCCGTTCAGGCCGCCCCAGATGACGAAGGTCCAGTTCGAACCGTGCCACAGGCCGCTGGTCACGAAGACGATGATCTGGTTGAGGTACCAGCGCACCCGCGACACGCGGTTGCCGCCCAGCGGGATGTAGAGATAGTCGCGGAACCACATCATCAGAGAGATGTGCCAGCGGCCGCTCCAGAACTCGGAGATGTTCTTGGCGAAATAGGGCCGGCGGAAGTTCTCGATCAGGCGGAAGCCGAGGATGAGGGCGAGGCCGATGGCGATGTCCGAGTAGCCGGAGAAATCGCAGTAGATCTGGAAGGCGTAGAAATAGATGGCGATGACCAGCTTGACCGGCGCCTCGAAGGCGGCCGTGCGGAAGCTGTCATTGACATAGGCGGCCAGCCGGTCGGCGATGACCACCTTCTTGAACAGGCCCCACAGGACGAGCTGGAGACCGGCGGCGATGCGCACCGCGTCCAGCGTCGTCGGGCTCTTCAGCTGCTCCAGGAACGGCCCGGCGCGTTCGATCGGGCCGGCGAGCAGCTTGGGGAAGAACGAGACATAGAGGGCGAGCTTGCCAAGGTGATATTCCGGCTCGATCTTCTTGCGGTAGACGTCGACGATGTAGCTGATCGACGAGAACACGTAGAACGACAGGCCGGCCGGCAGGACGATGTCGCCCGGCGCGCCGAGGCCGAGCGCGTTGCTGATCGGCTCCAGAACCGGCAGCGCCACGTCGTTGAGACGCGGCAGCGTGCCGGCGGCAAGGCCGAGCCCCTGCTCGATCGACTGGGAGAAGAAGTCGAAATACTTGAAGACGACGAGGAGCAGCACCTCGACCACCACCGCGACGGTGAGGATGGTGCGGCCGGCGCCGGTCTGCTGTCGTCCCCGCACGCCGACCGCCGCCAGATAGGCGACGAGGGTCGAGAAGGCGAGCAGGAAGAGATATCCGACCTTGTAAGTCGAATAGAAATAATAACTGGCGATGAGGAGAAGGACCCATCGCCAGCGATGCGGGACGATAAAGTAAAGGACGGCGACGAGGGCAAAGAAGCCCAGGAAGCTGAACGAGTTTAAAAGCACGTGGGTTCCCCCGCCCGGGGCTTGGCGCCCGGTTGCCCGCCAGCCATCACGGCGCTGACGGGGTCCTCATCCGCATATCGGGTGTAGGCCGGATTGTCACCGGCATTTGCGGGAGCAAATGCTCCCGCCACGTCCTCGCGCACAGGGAATTTTCCCTATGCCGACGCGATGCCCGTGACTCTTAGTAGGAGGTCCAGTTCTCGAGAAGCTCCTTCGGCAGCTCCGGCGGCTCATGCTCCGGATTGAAGTTTGCCGTCAGGTAGTCCTGGATGGTCTTGACCTGCTCGTCGCTCAGCGCATCGACGCGATTGCCGATCCGATGCCGGTCGATCAGGCTCTGCCAGCCGCCGGCGTCGAACTGCTGCAGAACGATCGGCACGAACATGTGGCAGAGCACGCAATTGCCCAGGATAAGGCTGCGCGCTTCGTCGCACTTGGCCACGCCTTCCGGATCGGTCTGGAAGCAACGGAAAATCTCGTTCATGTCGAGGCCTTCTACGCCGTCCTGCGCACGAGCCGGCTGCTGGCCGACAAATGCCCCGACGACGGCGAACCCTGCGACAAGCAGGAGAGAAGCGAAGAGAATATGCAAACGTCTCATTTTCAGGCGTCCCATGCAGCCATCATAGGCTAATGGCTTTCGGAGCACGGCTCCAGTCTGACGTCAAGACCTGGCGCGGCCTCTCCCTGCCGCGCCTCTGTCTTAGAACGCCTGGTTATTGCCCAGACCCTCGAGCTCCGGCGGCAGTTCCGGCACCGGATTCTGCGGATTGAAGTGAGCGGTCAGGAACTTGCCGAGCTGCTCATAATCCGCGTCCGAGACTTCCGGCACGCGCGTGCGATGGACCTGGAGGGTGGCATTCCAGCCCGCCTCGTCCTTCTGCGCCTTCACGATCGGCACGATCGTGTGGCAGGCCGTGCAATTGTTGAGAATGAGATCACGCGAAGCCGTGCACTGATCGACGCTCTGGTCGCCGATATTGCCCTCGGTGCACCAGAAGACCTTGTCGATGTCGAGGCCCTGCGCCAGCGCCGGCGTCTCGGCGACGGTCATGGCGCCAAAAATGCCTGCAACGGCAGCCAGCGCCGCCAGCGTGCGCTTCACCTTGGTTGCTTCAATGAGTTTTCCGATCATGAGCCGTATGCCCTCTCTTGCTATTGGTCCCGACCCTTGTCGAGACGGAACACGGGAACCGTTATCTCGCGCGTGGCCTTGGCGCCCGCAAAGCCGGTCTCGGCGAGTTTGCGAATGCCCGTTGCCACGTTCTCCTCGTAGAACTGCTCCCCACAGCTCTCGCATACCATAGCGGGCACGGACTCAATCAGCACCAATTGTCCGCCATTCCACATTGTGACCTGGACTTCGGTCGGACGAGCAGTCCCACCGCATGTTTCGCAACGGAGGCTATCGTCTGCAGCCTGTTCAACCATAATGGGTACCGAAACTCCAGAGACACAAAGGGGAGGCGGGCCTTGGCCCGCCTCCCCCTGATGATGCCGTCGCTTAGGCGACGAGCTTCTTGGCAGCCTCGACGATCTTCGGAGCGTCCGGAGTCATCCAGGTGATCATGTTGCGCGCACCGGGCGGAGGCGCATCCGGGAACGTCACGCGGCCCAGCTTGGCGCCCGGGACAGCCATCGCCACGCGGGCGATGATCTCGGCCGGGGTACCCAGGGTCTCGTGGCCATGGTCGACGGCCAGAAGCTTGCCGGTCTTGCGGACCGAGGCAAGGATCTGCTCCATCGGCAGCGGCTTGATCGTCCGCAGGTCGATGAACTCCGCCGAGATGCCGGCGTCCTTGAGGCCCGGGAGGGCCTTGGCGATCTCCAGCGTGGCCGGGGCGACGCCGACGATCGTGATGTCGGTGCCTTCCTGGCGGACGGCAGCTTCGCCGATCGGGATGAGCACTTCCCCGTCCGGAACGTCAACCTGAACGTTGTTGATCGCGCCGTAGTGGAAGAAGATCACCGGGTCCGGATAACGCAGAGCGGCCGTCATCAGGCCCTTGGCGTCATACGGATCGGACGGGATGACGACGGTCGTGCCCGGAAGAGCAGCGTACTGCGCCTCCTGGCCGGCGTCGGAGTGCTGGCCGGCGGAGCCGGCGCCACGGCCGGCCGCGTCGATCCACAGCGTGATCGGCATGGAAGCCTGGCCGCCCGTCATGTGACGGAGCTTGCCGATCTGGTTGAACACCAGCTCGAAGGTGCGCAGGGTGGTCATGGACGGCAGGTGGGCGATGGAACGCACACCCGTCATGGCCATGCCCATGCCGCCGCCGACGAACCATTCTTCGTCGAGCGGACCCCAATCCGGGATACGAACCGGGCCGAACTCCTTGAAGAGGTCGATCACCTGGCCGGTCGGCGACACGGCCGTCGGACGCTGGTACTCGTACAGCATCGTCAGGTGAGGATCGTTCCGGAACTCCTGCTGCAGGGCTTCCAGAATGGCGTAATTACCGGGTTTCGGTGCCATTTTCCTAATAGCTCCCTAATTCTTGTGTGATCTGGTTGCTCTGGCTCAGGCGATGAACTGGCTCGCCGCGACCTTGCCCGAAGCGTAGACGTGCTCCAGCGCCGCATCATCGGCCGAGTACGGGCTCTGACGAGCGAACTCGAGCGAGTCGGCGACTTCCTGCTTCACCTCGTTCTCGATCTGCGTCGCCTGCTCTTCCGTCAGGTCGCCATTGGCGATCAGGAAGTTGCGATGACGCGGGATCGGGTCCTTGGCGATCCAGGCGCGGACTTCCGCGTCGGCGCGGTAGGGCAGGCCGAAGGCGCCGAGGACGCCCGGCTTGGCACCGGCGAGACCGGCGTGGTCCATGAAGCGGTAGGTCTTGGCCTCGATCAGGGTCGGGCCTTCACCGGCACGAGCCCGCTCGACGGCGCGCTTCATCACATTGTAGACGGCCAGAACATCCATGCCGTCAACGACTTCACTAGGGATATGCAGACCGACGGCGTAGTCGGCCAGGTCCTTGATCGGCGACACCTTCTCGAAGGGGATCGAGATCTGGTAGCCGTTGTTTTCGATGACGTAGATCATCGGGAGCTTGTAGTTCGCGGCGTTGCGCAGGCCGTTGTAGTACCAGCCCTGGCCGGTCGAACCGTCGCCACCGAAGGCAACCGCGACCTGCTTGGTGCCGCGGACCTTGGCACCGTAGGCAGCGCCCGCGGCGATCAGGTACTGCGGGCCAAGAATGCCGTTCATGCCCAGGATGCCCTTGCTGACATCCGTCAGATGCATCGAGCCGCCGAAGCCCTTGTTGTAGCCCGTCGACTTGAAGAACATCTCGGCCGACATCTTGTTCAGGTCACCGCCCTTGGCGATGAGGTGACCATGACCACGATGGGTCGAGGCGATGTAGTCGTCGTCGTTCAGCGCCGCCATGGCGCCAACGGCAACGGCTTCCTCGCCGATATACATGTGGAACGCGCCGTAGAGGCCGTCATTGCCGGCCAGGAAAGCTTCCTTGATGGCGTCTTCCCACTCACGCGACCGCAGCATCTTGCGGTACATGTCGACCATCAGCGCGCTGTCCGGCGTATCGGTCGTCCAGCCCCAGCCGTTGTTGGCCATGGCCTTGCTGGCCTGGGCAACAGCCACCGCACCGGCAGCGGCGCCGCCAAGACCCTTCAGGAAGGTCCTGCGATTGGCACCGGTCTTACGGCCTTCTTCGGCCGTAGCGGTTGCGAGCTGTTTTCCTTCGCTTAACATTGAGTACCCTCCTCAGTGTTGTTGGGGTTCCCTTTGGTATTCTTGTCTTCCGGCGGACTTTGCATTCCTCGACCCTAACCAGGTCGTGCGCGGCCCTGACTTTCCATTTCCGCAGTCGCCACAGGCGACCGCAGTGCATTACCGATCAGGCTTGCGCGCACCCGACCGTAGGGTTGCATCCCTCGCCTACAAACAGTGCCTGAAAGGTTCGCCGCGCGGCGAAAAAGATCATGAGACCTTCTGATCAGTAGACCAGACGTTTTCGATGATCTAAATTCCTCCCAGCGAATGCACTGCTTCTATGCGCAGACGCCCCGGACCGAAGCCCGGACTTTGTTATTCTCCCCTGCGCCCACGATGCGAGATCGCCGCGGTGGCGTCAACATGAAAAATTCATATTCGCCAAACCGCTGCGGGCGGCGCGTTTTTTCCGATGCCGCCTCCGCCAGAATACGCCCTGTCAACGCCATGCGGCGCCGGATTTTCCCAGCGTTGCGTTAGGGTTGGCGCCTGGGCTCAGCCCCTCGGCAGCACGGTGCGGCGCAGCAAAAATTTTGCGTGATCGCTCATTTCGCACTGCAACACGATTTACTTTGCAGTGCAGCAAGATCAACTCGGCTGCCGAGGTGGCCCAGGCCCGCCGGCCGGCTGCGCGACGTCAGGCCGCGCCGGCGCGCGCCCGCTGCTCTTTCTTGCGATCGTTCGGGTCGAGGATCGACTTGCGCAGGCGGATGGATTTCGGCGTCACCTCGACCAGCTCGTCGTCCTCGATCCAGGCCAGGGCCCGCTCCAGCGTCATGCGGATCGGCGGCGTCAGCTTGACCGCCTCGTCCTTGCCGGCGGCGCGGATATTGGTCAGCTGCTTGCCCTTCAGGACGTTGATCTCGAGGTCGTTGTCGCGGCTGTGCTCGCCGACGATCATGCCGCGATACACCTTGGCGCCGGGGTCGATCATCATCGGCCCCCGGTCTTCCAGCTTCCACATCGCATAGGCGACGGCCTCGCCATCGTCATTGGAGATGAGGACGCCGTTGCGCCGGCCCGGTATCTCGCCCTTGTAGGGCGCATAGGCATGGAACAGGCGGTTCATGACGGCGGTGCCGCGGGTATCGGTCAGCAGCTCGCCCTGATAGCCGATGAGGCCGCGCGTCGGGGCATGGAAGACGAGCCGCAGGCGGCCGCCGCCAGACGGCCGCATCTCGATGAGATCGGCACGGCGCTCGGAGAGCTTCTGCACGACGACGCCGGAATGCTCCTCGTCGACGTCGATCACCACCTCCTCGATCGGCTCCAGCAGGGCGCCGGTGGTCTCGTCCTGGCGCATCAGCACCTTGGGGCGGGAGACGCCGAGCTCGAAGCCCTCGCGGCGCATCGTCTCGATGAGGATGGAAAGCTGCAGCTCGCCGCGGCCGGAGACGATATAGGCGTCGGCATTGGGCGCCTGATCGACGCGCAGGGCGACATTGCCCTCGGCCTCCTTCAGCAGGCGGTCGCGGATGACGCGGCTCGTCACCTTGTCGCCTTCGGTGCCGGCGAGCGGCGAATCATTGACGAGGAACGTCATGGACAGCGTCGGCGGGTCAATCGGCTGCGCCTGCAGCGGCTCGACGATCTCCGGCGCGCAGAGCGTGTCGGCGACGTTGAAATGCTCCAGCCCGGCAATGGCGACGATGTCGCCGGCCTCGGCGACGTCGATCGGCAGCCGCTCCAGCCCGCGGAAGGCGAGGATGCGCGAGGCGCGCCCCTGCTCCACCAGCTTGCCGTGGCGGTCGAGAACCTTGACGGCCTGGTTGGGACGGACGCTGCCGGAGAAGATCCGGCCGGTGATGATGCGGCCGAGATAGGGGTTGGCCTCCAGCAGCGTGCCGAGCATGCGGAAGCCGCCCTCCTCGACCGTCGGCTCCGGCACATGCCGCAGCACCAGGTCGAACAGCGCCGCCATGTCCTGCCGGTCGTGGGCGGGTGCGTCGCTCATCCAGCCCTGCTTGGCCGAACCGTAGATGATCGGGAAATCGAGCTGCTCCTCGGTCGCGTCGAGCGCCGCGAAGAGATCGAACACCTCGTTGACCACCTCGGTCGGCCGGGCGTCGTGCTTGTCGACCTTGTTGATGCAGACGATCGGCCTGAGGCCGATCTTCAGCGCCTTGCCGAGCACGAACTTGGTCTGCGGCATCGGGCCCTCGGCGGCATCGACGAGGACGATGGCGCCGTCGACCATCGACAGGATGCGCTCCACCTCGCCGCCGAAATCGGCGTGGCCGGGCGTGTCGACGATGTTGATGCGGGTGTCCTTCCAGAGGATCGACGTCACCTTGGCAAGAATGGTGATGCCGCGTTCCTTCTCCAGATCGTTGGAGTCCATGACGCGTTCGGCGACGCGCTGGTTTTCCCGGAAGGCACCGGACTGCTGCAGCAGGCGATCGACAAGGGTAGTCTTGCCATGATCGACGTGGGCGATGATGGCGATATTGCGCAGCGGCATCGTTGCGGATCCGGATAGCGATACGGGCGGGATTATTGCGCCGCAATATATGCATGGCTCCGCCATGCGCAATCGCGGCGCACCGTCACGCGCTTCCGTTTTTGTTTTTTTGCAGTCCCTGCCGCCGGCGGAGCGGCCTCAGGCGCCCCAGGGCCCGGTCATCAGCAGCACGGCGAAGATGCCGACGACCGCCGCCAGGCTGATCCCCAGAACATAGCGGACACCGTGGCCGGTCACCCCTTCGCGCGCTTCATCGGTCGAAACGATGAGGGGGGCCTCGGTGCGACGGATCATGTCCGTCGGCGTGATCATGTTCGTCGGAGTCATGGCGCTTCTCCCATTCGCGACAGACCGGAGCGGCCCTCGCCGAAGGCGGGTTTCGCCGGAGCGATGCCCGCCGGCCGGCCGCCACAGCCGAATAGCAATTCATATGTGGCAATAGGTCGCACCTGTCAATGGTCGGAATGTCAGCAGCTTCAAAAGGTGCGCTACCGCGCCGATAAATTTCTTCTTCCTTCCCATAAAAGTTCCTTGACTGGTTCCAGGGAAATCAGCACTATGGCGGCCTTATCTTGTTGAAGGATCGGAAGAACCTTCATCGATATGATGATCCCGCGCCATCCCGGCCACGCAATACAGGCCCCGAACACGAGATAGTCGATGTCGTCCAGTCCTCAGGCCATTACCTTCCTCATCACGGAGATCGCCCGCCTGATGCGCCGCCGCTTCGAAGCCTCGCTGGAAGGCGCCGGGCTCGGCCTCACGGCTGGCGAGGCGCGCACGCTCGCCCATGTGAACGGCCATCCCAACCTGCGCCAGGCGCAGCTGGCGGAGCGCATGAATGTCGAGCCGATGACGCTGGTGGGGTTCCTCGACCGACTGGAGGCGCGCGGCCTCGTCGAGCGTGTGGTCGATCCGAAGGATCGCCGCGCCAAGATCGTCTGCCTGCTTCCGGCCGCCAAGCCTTACCTGGACCGGATCGAGACAATCGCCGCCGAGGTGCGGACCGGCGCCCTCGGCGCCATGGGCGCTGCCGAGTATGACCGCATCCATGCCGGGCTGCTCGCCATGCGCGAGGCGCTGATCAACGAAAACGAGCCTGCCTAGGCTCTTGCCGAAATCGAAATAATGACTGCCGAGAGGCCGCCGTGCCGGACACGGCGGCGCCCGTAGGCGCCGCTCAGGTTGACCGGCGGCGGGCCGCCAGCGTGCGCAGGCGCAGGGCGTTGAGGCGGATGAAGCCGGCGGCATCCTTCTGGTCGTAGGCGCCGCGGTCGTCCTCGAAGGTCACCAGCTCGTTGGAATAGAGCGACTGCGGGCTCTTCCGGCCGACGACCGTCACGCTGCCCTTGTAGAGCTTCAGCCGCACCGTGCCTTCGACGCGCTCCTGGCTCTTGTCGCACAGCGCCTGGAGCATCTCGCGCTCGGGCGAGAACCAGAAGCCGTAATAGACGAGCTCGGCATAGCGCGGCATCAGCTGGTCCTTGAGATGCGCCGCCTCGCGGTCGAGGGTCAGCGACTCGATGGCGCGATGGGCGGCGAGCAGGATCGTGCCGCCGGGCGTCTCGTAGATGCCGCGCGACTTCATGCCGACGAAGCGGTTCTCGACCAGGTCGATGCGGCCGATGCCGTTGTCGCGGCCGAGCGCGTTGAGCTCGGTCAGCAGCGCGGCCGGCGACAGCGCCTTGCCGTTGAGGCCGACCGCATCGCCCTTGCGGAACGCGATCTCGATCTCCGTCACCGCATCGGGCGCATCCTGCGGCGCAATCGTGCGCTGGAAGACATAGGCCGGCGGCTCTTCCCACGGATCTTCCAGCACCTTGCCCTCGGAGGAGGAGTGCAGGAGGTTGGCGTCGACCGAGAAAGGTGCCTCGCCGCGCTTGTCGTGCGGCACCGGGATCTGGTGCTTCTCGGCAAAGTCGAGAAGATCGGTGCGCGACTTGAACTCCCATTCCCGCCACGGCGCGATGACCTTGATGTCGGGATTGAGGGCATAGGCCGACAGCTCGAAACGGACCTGGTCGTTGCCCTTGCCGGTGGCGCCATGGGCGATGGCGTCGGCGCCGCTCTCGGCGGCGATCTCGACCAGCCGCTTGGCGATCAGCGGCCGGGCGATCGACGTGCCGAGCAGGTAGACGCCCTCGTAAAGGGCGTTCATGCGGAACATCGGGAAGACGAAGTCGCGGACGAATTCCTCGCGCAGGTCCTCGACATGGATCTCGCGGATGCCGAGCATCTCGGCCTTGCGCCGCGCCGGCTCCAGTTCCTCGCCCTGGCCGAGATCGGCGGTGAAGGTCACCACCTCGCAGCCATAGGTGGTCTGCAGCCACTTGAGGATGATGGAGGTATCGAGCCCGCCGGAATAGGCAAGCACGACCTTCTTGACGTCCGACATGGGAGGCTCCGGAAAGGCAGGATTGTCGGCCCGGCTTATAGGGGGCGGCGCCGGGACTGCCAAGGACAGGGTTCTATTGCGCCTGTAGCGTGGGCGCGGCGAAGCCTACGAGCGCCTGTCGGCGCAGGCCCGCCCTACGGCAGGTTGCGCGCCAGGTCCGCCACCTGGCGCAGGTCGCCGACGAAGCGTCTGTATTCCTGCGAATAGTCGCCGGAGGCGCGCAGGCGCAGCAGCGCCGAAGGGTGGATGGTGACGAACAGGCGGCTGCCGTCGGCGAGCGGCTGGACCGTGCCGCGCAGGCTGCCGACCGGCTGCGCCTTGCCGAGCACGCCGCGGATCGCCGTCGCGCCGAGCGCCACGATCAGCTTCGGCCGCACGAAGGTCCGCTCCGCCTCCAGCCACCAGCGGCAGGCCTCGATCTCGCCGGCATCGGGACGCTTGTGCAGGCGTCTCTTGCCGCGCGGCTCGTTCTTGAAATGCTTGACGGCGTTGGTGACGTAGACGGCCGCCATGTCGAGCCCGGCCTCCGCCATGGCCTGGCGCAGCAATCGCCCCGCCGGTCCGACGAAGGGATGCCCCTGCCGGTCTTCCTGGTCGCCGGGCTGCTCGCCGACCAGCATCACCCGGGCGCGCTCCGGACCTTCGCCGAAAACCGTCTGCGTCGCGTTGCGGTAGAGGTCGCAGCGTCGGCACTGCGCGGCGCTCAGGCGCGCGTCTTCAAGGCTGGCCGGGCGCGGCGTGGCAGTGATGTCGAGCATGGAGGCAACCCGTAAGCGTCGGCCCGGCAACGCTGCGGACCGCCGGCGAGTTCCGGCGCCCGCTCAGAAGAAGGGACGGAAGCTCTTCGCCGCCGGCTCCAGCGGATCCGGATCGGGGCCGGGATCGTCGGGCTGGCGCGGCAGCCGCGCGTCTTCCGGCGCGGTGCTGCCGGCAAGATCGGCAGGTCTCGGCTCGCTTGCCGGCGGTTCTGGCTTCGCCGCATCACCCGCCGCAATCGGCGGTTCCGGCGCCGGTGCCGCGGACGCCTCTGCCGCAGCCGGGGAGACTTTGACAGGAGCGGCTTCCAGCTGGGCCGGTGCAGGCTCATGCTCGATCGCCGGCGCCGCGGCAGGCGCGGCAGCGGCAGCACCGCCGAGGCGGCCGACAGCGGCCTCGATATCGGCGCGACGGCTGATCAGACGCTCATCCGGCACCTTCCATTCGAAGGCGTCGAGGCGCCCCGAGACCGGCGACACCGGCGCCCAGCGGTCGAACACCACCCCGTCGGCGATCCAGGCCGGATCACGCGGCGCCGTGACGGCGCGCGCCAGCCAGTCGCGGGCGCGGCCGATATCGGCATGCTCGCGCTCCTCGATCTCTGCCATCAGCAGGCAGGCGCGTTCCGTCGGCCCGGCGGCAACAAGCCCGGAAAGGCTCTCGCGCGCCAGCGGCCAGTCGGCCGCGTCGATGGCGGCGCGCGCCAGCGCAAAGGAGCCCTCGCGATGGTTGGCGCGCAGCCGCGTCAGCGCCCGGATGCGCTTCAGCCGGTCGCGGACGCCGTCGCCGGGGCGTACGGCGGTATAGGCGGCGGCAAGGTCGGGATGCGGCTCGATCTTCCAGGTCGTCTCGATGATCTTGGAGGCGCGGCGGATATCGCCGAGCCGGCTGGCGAGGCGGCTTGCCAGCACCGCCGCCGGCACAAGTTCCGGCGCCAGCCGGTGCGCCTCAAAGGCAAGATCGCGGGCGCTCTCCGGCTGGCTGCCCTCCAGCTCCATGGCCCGGGCGGTCAGCAGCACCGCCTCGAGGCGCTGCGCCGCCGGTTTGCTGACCACCTTCGCCTCGGCATTGGCGGCCAGCGTCTTGAGCGCCCCGGCCCAGTCCCCGTCCGCCGACTGGAAATCGAGCAGCGCGACGCCGGCCCAGCCGACGCCGGGGCGCTCGTTCATGGCGCGCTCGGCGAAATGCCGTGCCGCCGCCAGGTCGCCGCGCCGGCGCGCTTCGACGAACAGGCCGCGCAGGCCGAGAATGCGCGTCTCGCCATCGGCCAGCATCGCCTCGAAGGCCGAACGCGCCGCATCGCCGTCGCCGGCGAGCTGCGCCGCCTGGGCGGCCAGCAGCAGCGTCAGCGGCTCGCGCTGCAGCAGGCGGCGCGACTCCGCCGCGAAGCGTTCGGCAGCGGCGCGGTCGCCGGTGCCGATGGCAATGAGCCCGCGCGACAGGGCGCGGTAGCCGCGGTCGCGGCGCCGCCCGGCGACATAGGAGCCGAACAGCCGCGGCGACCGCCACAGGCCGCGCAGGACCAGCCAGACGAGCCCGAGCAGCAGCAGCGCCAGCAGCAGCAGGATGGCCGCGACGAGGACGCTGGTGCGGATCTCGTAGCCGGCAAAGGCGAGGGTCAGCGAGCCGGGATGGTCGGCCAGCCAGGCGAATCCCGCCGCGATGGCGAAGACGAGGACGACGTAGAAGAGAATGCGGACCATGATCAGTCGGAGGCCCCCGGCGCTGCCATTACCTCGGCAATGGCGCGGTCGAGGTCGACGCGCCGGCCCGCCGCGGCAGCCCAGTCGGCCGAGGCAGCGGCGGCCGCCTCCGGCAGCGCCTGCCGCTCGGCCAGAGCGCCGGCCAGATCGCCGGCCTTCACCCGCGCCTGCATGCGCGACAGGATCGCCGGCACGCTGTCGCCTTCGACCGGCTCGGTCGGCGTGATCGTCACCAGCGAGCTGGCATTGCCCCACAGGCGCGAGAAGAACCCGCCTTCGTCGCGCGTCGCCGCTCCGGCCGCCAGCACCGCCTCGGCCACGGCCGGTAACTGCGCCTGAAGGCTGGCGACGGTCGGCGCCCCATCCGCCAGCTGCTGCAGCGCCGCCAAATCCTTGGCATCGGCGCCGAGCTGGCCGAGCATCTGCAGTTCGCTGCCGATCGGCTCGCCGCGCTCGGCAGCGGTGCGCAGCGCGGAAAAGCCCATCGCCAGAGCCGCCGTCTGCATCTGCGTCTGGCGGTTGCCGAGACCGGCAAGGCCGTCCACCCGGCTGGTGAGATCATTGACCTCGGCCTGCAGCCGCGCCACCGCGTCCTGCACGGGCTGCATGTCGACCGGCGCTGCCGGCACCGCGCTGCGGCCTTCGAGCGCCGCGATGCGCTGTTCCAGCGCCGCCAGGCCCGGCGTGGATGGCGCGTCACCGCCTGCTGCCGGCGGCGCGGCCGGCAAGGCCGCGAGCTGCTGCCGCAGGGTGTCTATATCGGCGGCAAGGCTGTCGAGGCGGCTGCGGCCGGCCTCGGCATCCGCCGCCCCCTGCCGGAGCTCGACACTCGTTGCCTCGAGGCGCGCCAGCTTCTGCGCCAGATCGTCGAGACGCGCCGCGAGCGGCGCCGTATCCGGGACCGTGGCGGACAGCGCGGTAAGATCGGCCGCAGCCTTGCGTGCTTCGCCGAGCGCCGTGGTCGCCGTCGACAGGCCCGGCGATGGCAGCAATCCCCCGGCCTGGAGACCATAGCCGATGGCGAGCGCCAGAAGGGCGCCGATCAGTGCCGCGGCCAGGAAGCCGAGGATGCCGCTCCGGCGCCGCGGCGGCGAAGCCGAAGGCGGCGTCGGACGCTCCGCTGTCGTTTCGGCGCGGCCGGCGGGGCGGCTTTCCGTCTGGGCCGGCTTGTCCTGAGCAGGCCTATCCTGGGCCGGCTTGGCCGCCTCGTCGGGCTTTGCCGCAGAGGGCGAAGGCTCGACGCGCTGCGCCGGCAGATCGATCACCGGCGGCGCCGGACGGCCCGGGCGCTTGGCGCCCGCTGCGCCTTCAGGACGACTGTCTTCCCCGGCCATCTGGACGCCCTCATCTTGCCCGTCCGACACCTTCCGGCCGTCAGCCTAGGGCCAACTCCTGACGAAAGTGCCTACGTCTCCGCATCGCCGACCAGCGCCATAAGGCTCTCTTCATCCGGCCGCTCCGCCGTATCAACGCCGGCGAAGGGCAAATCGGCCAATTGCGCCGCTACCGCTTCCGACAGGACATAGGCGTGCACGCCGCCGAGCGCCATGGCGAGATCGGCCTTGAGCACGAGGTCGCGGCATGTTGCCGCCAGGCGCGGGCTGGTCAGGACGATGCCGTCCAGGTCGCCGCGGCGCAGCGCCTGCGCCGCCGCCGGCGGCAGCTCCGGCTCCGGCACCATGCGATAGGCGATAGCGGTCTCGACATCGTAACCGGCCGCCGCGAGGTCCGCCTCGACCCGCGGCGAGCGCTTCTCGGCCGCCGGATAGAAGAAAGCGCCGCCGCTCGCCGGCAGCGATGCCGCCACAAGCACGGCGAGATCAGCACCGGTGCCGCGCGCCGAATGCACCTCCGCGAAGCCGGCGTCGCGCGCCGCGGCCGCGGTGCCGTCGCCAACGGCGAAGACCGGCAGCTTCCTCCAGCCGGCCGGCACGGCGGCAGCCTGGAGCGCCCGCACGGCATTGCGGCTGGTGAGCAGCAGGGCCTGCGGGTCCGGCGGCAGCGCGAAGGGCAGCAATTCCGTCCGCATCAGCGGTGCTACCAGCGGCACGTGGCCGCGCGCGCTGAGGCGTTCGGCGGTGCGCGCCGCGTCAGGCTCGGGCCGGGCCACCCACAGCCGCATCGGCGTCAGACCGCGGTAAAGAAATCCGGCCCGCCGCGGCGCAGCAGCTCCTCGCCGGCATCGCGGCCGAGCGCCACGGCGTCGCGCGCCGGGCCGTCGCGGGTCGTCTCATGCGCCTGGCGCCCATCCGGCGTCACGATGATGCCGTGGAAGGCGAGCCTGTCGCCGTCAAGGCGGGCGAGGCCGCCGATCGGCGTCCGGCAGGAGCCGTCCAGCGCCGCCAGGAAGGCGCGCTCGGCCGCGACGCAGACGGCCGTCGCCGGATCGTTCAGCGGCTCCAGCAGGGCGCGGATCTCGCCGGCATCCCCCCGCGTCTCCAGCGCAATGGCGCCCTGCGACACGGCCGGGACGAAGCTGTCCTCCGGCAGGAAGCTCGTGGCGCGGTCGGCGATGCCGAGCCGGTTCAGCCCGGCGGCGGCAAGCATCGTCGCATCGGCGACGCCGTCGGCAAGCTTGCGCAGCCGCGTCTCGACATTGCCGCGGAAATTCACCACCTGCAGGTCGGGGCGCAGGCGCAGCGCCAGCGCCTTGCGGCGCAGCGACGACGTGCCGAGCACGGCGCCCTCGGGAAGATCGAACAGCGTCTTCGCCTTGAGGCTCAGGAAGACGTCGCGCACGTCCTGGCGCGGCAGGAACGCCGTCAGGACGAGGCCCGGCGGCAGCCAGGTCGGCATGTCCTTGCCGGAATGGACGGCGAGATCGATGCGGCCATCCAGCAGCGCCTCTTCGATCTCCTTGGTGAAGAGCCCTTTGCCGCCGGCTTCCGAGAGCGGCCGGTCGCGAATGGCATCGCCGGTGGTGGTGATGGTGACGATGCTGATATCGGTCTCGGCAAGGCCGTGGGCGGCGATCAGCCGGGACGCGGTCTCGCGTGCCTGCGCCAGCGCCAGCGCGCTGCCGCGCGTGCCGATCCGGAGTGGTCCCGTTTGCAACGATATCGGTCCAGGTGTTAGGGCGTCATGCCGGTCTGGGGCCGCTTATAGGGGCTGACGGCCGGGGCGCAAGCTGGTCAGCATGTCGCTGACGGCCGGAAATCAAGCCGAGCGGGTCCTGACCTCACCGCCCATGCCTGTCGTGACGCCGTCCGCCATCTGCATTCTCGGCATCGAGACGAGCTGCGACGAAACGGCCGCCGCCCTCGTCGAGCGAACCGCCGACCGCAGAGGCCGCATCCTGTCGTCGATCGTGCTCAGCCAGGTCGACGCCCATGCCGTCTTCGGCGGCGTCGTCCCGGAGATTGCCGCCCGCGCCCATGTCGAGGCGCTCGATGCGGTCATCGCGAGCGCGCTCGCCGAGGCCGGCGCCACCGTCGCGGACATCGACGCTGTCGCGGCGACCGCCGGACCGGGCCTGATCGGCGGACTGCTGGTCGGCCTCTCCACCGCCAAGGCGATCGCGCTGGCGACGCGGAAACCGCTGGTCGCCGTCAACCATCTCGAGGCGCATGCCCTGACGGCGCGCCTCACCGACGGCATCGCCTTTCCCTACCTGCTGCTGCTGGTGTCCGGCGGACATACGCAGCTGGTGCGCGTCGACGGCGTCGGTGCCTTCCGCCGCTACGGCACGACCGTCGACGACGCCCTCGGCGAGGCTTTCGACAAGACCGCGAAGCTGCTCGGTCTGCCCTATCCGGGCGGCCCGGCCGTCGAGCAGGCGGCGCGCGGCGGCGATGCGGCGCGCTTCGCCCTGCCGCGGCCGATGCTCGGCCGCCCCGGCGCCGACTTTTCCTTTTCCGGCCTCAAGACGGCGGTGCGGCAGGCGGCGGAGGCGGCCGCGCCTCTCGCCGCCCGCGACATCGCCGATCTCTGTGCCGGCTTCCAGGCCGCGGTGGGCGACGTCGTCGCCGATCGCGTCGGCAATGCGCTGCAGCGTTTTCGCGACGAGGGGGCGCCGGACGGCCCGGCTCTTGTCGTCGCCGGCGGCGTCGCCGCCAACCAGGCGCTGCGCGGGGTGCTGGCTGCCGCGGCGGCGGAGGCCGGGTTCCGGCTCGTCGCACCGCCGCTGGCGCTCTGCACCGACAATGCCGCCATGGTCGCCTGGGCCGGCGCCGAGCGGCTGGCGCTGGGCCGGACCGATCCCCTCACGGTTGCGGCACGGCCGCGCTGGCCGCTCGACGCCGACATCGCCGGCATCGGCGGCGGCATGAAAGGAGCACGGGCATGACCGAGACGCGGCAGCAGGTCGGCATCGTCGGCGCCGGCGCCTGGGGCACGGCGCTGGCCATGGTGGCGGGGCGCGCCGGCCGCAGCGTCCGGCTCTATGCCCGCGATCCGGACGCGGTCACGGTGATGAACCGAGCCGGCGAGAACCCCGCCCGCCTTCCCGGCGCCGAGCTCAGCCCGCATGTCCGCGCCACCGGCGATCTCGCCGAGGCGGCGGCCTGCCGGATCGTCCTCCTCGCCGTCCCGGCACAGGCCGTCGCCGACGCCGCAGCCTCGCTGGCGCCGCTGCTGGCCCCCGGGACGCCGGTGGTGATCTGCGCCAAAGGCATCGACCGGGCGAGCGGCCGCCGCCTGTCGCAGATCCTCCATGAGACAGCGCCGCAGGCGGCGGTGGCGGTGCTGTCGGGGCCGGGATTCGCCGCCGACGTGGCGCGCGGCCTGCCGACCGCCGTGACGATCGCCGCCGAGAACGCCGGCCTCGCCCTGGAGCTCTGCCACATCCTCGGCGGCCCCACCTTCCGGCCCTATGCGGAAACGGACGTCATCGGCGTCGAGCTCGGCGGCGCGCTCAAGAACATCCTGGCGATCGCCGCCGGCATCGTTGCCGGGCGCCAGCTCGGCGCCAGCGCCCAGGCGGCGCTGATCGCCCGCGGCTTCGCCGAATTGCGCCGCTTCGCCGACCAGGCCGGCGCCCGGCCGGAAACGCTGATGGGCCTTTCCGGCCTCGGCGACCTCGTACTGACCTGCTCCGGCCCGCAATCGCGCAATTTCGCCCTCGGCTTCGCCATCGGCGCCGACGCACCGCGGCCGGAGGCGCTGGCGGAAGGCGTGGCGACGGCCGCCGTCACCCGCGATCTCGCTCGGCGCGACGCCATCGCGATGCCGGTGACGGATGCCGTTGCCGCCGTGCTGGAGCGCGCCCTGTCGGTCGAGGAGGCGGTCGACAGCCTGATGAACCGGCCGCTGCGCAGCGAGACCGACTGAACTCGACGGCGCCGGCGGGAAACCTTAGGCTCCGGCGGAACCAGCGGGAGGCGCGCAATGGCACATTGGCTCTACAAATCCGAACCCGACGTGTGGTCCTACGAGGATCAGGCGAAGGCGGGCGCCAAGGGCCAGGAATGGGACGGCGTGCGCAACTACCAGGCGCGCAACCACATGCGCGCCATGAAGAAGGGCGAGCGCGGCTTCTTCTACCACACCGGCGACGTCAAGGCGGTGGTCGGCATCGTCGAGGTGCTGAACGAGGCGCATCCGGAATCCAAGGACCCGGCCTGGGAGTGCGTCGATCTCGTCGCCGTGAAGCCGGTGAAGCGCCCGGTGACGCTAGCCGAGATCAAGGCCGAGCCGCGCCTCAAGGAGATGGTGCTGGTGAAGAATGCCCGCCTGTCCGTCCAGCCGGTGACCGACGAGGAGTGGCAGATCGTCTGCGAGATGGCGGGCGTGAAGGCCTAGCCCGGCGCGGTCGGCAGCGCGATGGCGTCATAGCCGCGCTCGCCGAATTCCAGGATGCAGAAGCCGTTGCCGAACGGGTCGGAAAACTGCGCGATGCGGCCCCAGGGCCAGCTGCGCAGCGGTCCTTCCGGCACGGCGCCGGCGGCGACAGCGCGGTCGATCGCCGCCTCGATGCCGGTAACGACATAATCGAGATGCGTCGGCGTCCAGTGCCGGCCATAACTGCGCTCGCCGCCTGCCGGCGTCGCCCGCGAGCCGGCCGCCCTTTCCAGGAGGTAGATCGCCGAGCCGGCGCCGAGCAGCTCGGCGAAGCCCTCGAAGCGCCGGCCGGGCAAGAGGTCGAAGGCCCGCGTGTAGAAATCGAGCCCTGCCTTAAGGTCGGGCACGTCGATATTGACCAGGATATCCATGCGCTCCTCCGCTTTCGGCGCAGCGTCGGCGCTCCGGCGCCGCTTGACAAGCCGCCGGCCGGATGGGAACCGGCGGCCCTCTCCTGGGACCGATCGCCATGACCACAGCCGCCGACAATCTCGCCGAAATCCGCGGCCGCATCGCCGCCGCCGAGCACGAAGCGGGCCGCCCGCCCGGCTCGGCGCATCTGGTGGCGGTGTCGAAGACCTTCGGCATCGAGGCGATCCGGCCGGTCATCGCCGCCGGCCAGCGCCATTTCGGCGAGAACCGCGTCCAGGAGGCGAAGGCCAAGTGGCCGGAGCTGCGCGCCGAGACGCCCGAGCTGGTGCTGCACCTGATCGGCCCGCTGCAGAGCAACAAGGCCGCCGAGGCGGTAGCGCTGTTCGACGTCATCCACACCATCGACCGCGACCGCATCGCCGCGGCGGTGGCAGCCGAGATGGCGAAGCAGGGCAGGCAGCTGCGGCTGCTGGTGCAGGTCAATACCGGCGCCGAGCCGCAGAAGGCCGGCGTCCTGCCGGAAGAGACGGCCGCCTTCGTCACCCGCTGCCGCAGCGAGCACGGCCTCGCCATCGACGGCCTGATGTGCATCCCGCCGATCGAGGAATCGCCCGGCCCGCATTTCGCGCTGCTTGCCAAGCTGGCGCGGCAACTCGGCCTGCCGTCGCTGTCGATGGGCATGAGCGCCGACTTCGAGACGGCAGTGGCCTTCGGCGCCACCTATGTGCGCCTCGGCAGCGCCATCTTCGGCGAGCGCCCGAGCGGCACGCCGTAGCGTGGGCATGGCGAAGCCTTGCCCAGCTGTCAATGCGACGGCGGGGTATGACCGCGTGGGCAGGCGCCTGCGGCGCATGCCCACGCTACGGAGCACTTCAGATCCGGACGCGAATCCGCGTCGTTGGCCCCAGCCGCCGCAACAGGCGGCGGAGCGCGGTGCGCGGCAGGGCGATGCAGCCTTCGGTCGGCGCCAGGTCCGGCCGGGCGATATGCATGAAGATGGCGCTGCCGGCGCCTTTCTTCGGATGCTCGAAATTCCAGTCGAGTACGACGACGAGGTCGTAAACGCCGTCGGCGCGCCACAGGTGCTCATGACGCGCCGGGAACGGCAGGGTCACCGGCCGGTTGTAGGCCGGATGCCCGGGATCGTCGCACCAGCCGTCGTGCGGTCCGATCGGCGAGGCCGGCAGCCCGGAGACCGGCCGGCGCTCGCGGTCGGGGCGGTAGAAGATTACCACCGGCCGCAGCAGCGCCGCCGGCGTGATGCCGTCGCCCTCGCGCTTGCCCGGCGCAATGCCGGCGCGGCCGAGGGCGCAGGGCTGCGGCCGGCCGGCGCCGACGAGGAGACCGGTCGTCCGGCTTCCCAGGGCCGTCACTTCCAGGAAGGGCAGCGCCCGCCGCATCAGGGAATCTTCAGTCATTTCTGCTCGGATACGGCAAAGGCGAAGGCGGCCAAACCGCCGCTGCCTTGCGAAGCGGCGCCCCAAGCATCACATTCGCGGGCAAAGTCGTAGAGGAATCCGCCATTTCGGTGGAGATGAACCCATGAGCGTGACCGCCCGCAAGATCATCATTGTCGACGACGACGACGTGCTGCGCGAAAGCCTTGTCGAGCAGCTCACCCTCTATGAGGAGTTCAGCGTCCTGGAGGCGCCGACCGCGACCACTGGCGTGCAGAAGGCGCGCGGCGACCGCGCCGACCTGGTGGTGATGGATGTCGGCCTGCCGGACATGGATGGCCGCGAGGCGGTGAAGCTGCTGCGCAAGGGCGGTTTCAAGGCGCCGATCGTCATGCTGACGGCGCAGGATTCGGACGCCGACGTCGTCCTCGGCCTGGAGGCCGGGGCCAATGACTATGTCACCAAGCCATTCCGTTTCGCCGTCCTCCTCGCCCGCATCCGGGCACAGCTGCGGCAGTTCGAGCAGAGCGAGGACGCGACCTTCACCGTCGGCCAGTACACATTCCGCCCCAGCGCCAAGCTGCTGGTCGACGAGCGCGGCCAGAAGATCAGGCTGACGGAGAAGGAAACCGCCATCCTCAAATATCTCTACCGCGCCGGCGACAAGGTCGTGACGCGCGAGATCCTGCTGCACGAGGTCTGGGGCTACAACAGCGGCGTCACCACGCACACGCTGGAGACCCATATCTACCGGCTGCGCCAGAAAATCGAGCGCCGTCCCGCCATGGCGGAACTGCTGATCACCGAAGGCGGCGGCTACCGCCTCGCTCCCTGACCGGCCATGCAGCTCGACAGCGATATCGAACTTCTCGGCCAGGTGCCGCTGTTCGAGGGCCTGACCGGCGAACAGCTGCGCCTTCTCGCCTTCAGTCTGAACCGCGCCGAGCACGACACCGGCGCCGTGCTGTTCCGCGAGGGGGATGCGGCGGCTTCCGCCTTCGTCGTCAGCAGCGGCGTCATCGAGCTCTCCGCCGGCGCCGGCGACGCGCGCCGCGTCGTGGAAAGCTGCCAGCGCGGCTGCCTCATCGGCGAGCTGGCGCTGTTCATGGAAACCAAACGCCGGGCGACGGCGACTGTCGCCGCATCGGCGAGCGTCGTCGAGCTCGGCAGGCCGCTCTTCCGCCGCATGCTGACCGAATATCCGCATGTCGCCATCCGCCTGCGCGACCGCCTCGCCTCCCGCCTACGCGGCACCGTCGGCGACATGCAGAAGGTCCGCCAGGCGCTGCTCGCCATCGATCCGCTGGGCCGCTAGCTCTACGCCGCCTCGTGCGGCGACAGGCGCAGGATCACCGGCACGTGGTCGCTCGGCCGCTCCCAGCCGCGGGCCGGCTTGACGATCTCGAAACCGGCGAGGCGCGGCACCACCGGCTGCGTTACCCAGATGTGGTCGAGACGCCGGCCCTTGTCGGCGGCCGCCCAGTCGCGCGCCCGGTAGCTCCACCATGTGTAGAGCTTCTCCGGCGGCGCCACGAAATGGCGCACGGCGTCGGTCCACAGGCCGGCGGCGCGGATCGCCTCCAGCCGCTCCGTCTCGACCGGCGTATGGCTGACGACGCGCAGCAGCTGCTTGTGCGACCAGACGTCGTGCTCCAGCGGCGCGACATTGAGGTCGCCGACCATGATCGCCGGGCGCTCCGTCTCCGGCCCGGTCAGCCACGTCTTCATCTCGTCGAGGAAGGCGAGCTTGTGGGCGAATTTCGGATTGATCTCCGGGTCGGGCTCGTCGCCGCCCGCCGGCACATAGAAATTATGGATCGTCATGTCGGCGCCGCCGTCCTCGACGGTCACCGCCATGTGGCGGGCATCATCCTTGCCGCAGAAGCCGCGGCCGGCCTCACTGAGGAACGGCCGGCGCGAGAGGATGGCGACGCCGTGATAGCCCTTCTGGCCGTTGACGGCGATGTGGCTGTAGCCGCGCCGGCGGAAGTCCTTGAAGGGAAAACGGTCCTCCTGGCACTTGATCTCCTGCAGGCACAGGATATCGGGCCGGTAGGCCTTGAGGAAGTCGGTCACCAGGCCGAGGCGCAGGCGAACCGAATTGATGTTCCAGGTGGCGACGGAAAGGGACATTGACGGCGGCTGGGAAGGACGGGGCGCCCTTAGCTAGCGATCCGCCGGCCGCCGATCAACCGCGCCTACTGGGGCGCCTGCTGGTTGCGCAGATAGATGCGGAACTTGGAGCGGTCCTCGGGCTTGTTGACCGCCACGTTGAAGACGGCGACGGAGGTATTGAGCCCCTGCGCGTCCGTGGTGATCCACTGGCGCAGCTCGTAGGTCTTGGCGTCGAAGATCAGCGTCAGCCAGCCGTCGCCCATCGATTCCTCCTGCAGCACGACCGAGATGAGATCGGGCTCCATGCGCACCTCGCGCACGATGGCGGCCGAGGTGAGATCGATGCGGTCAGCGAGAAGATGCCGCAGCGGCGTGCGCGACAGCGGATACATGTCCTGGGTGTTGGCGGTGTTGTCCTCGATGGCGACGCTGCGGCCGTCGGAGACCACCAGGAGCCGCACCGGCGGCTTGTACTGGAAGCGCACCTTGCCGGGACGGGCCAGGAAGAAGACGCCCTCCGACTGCTCGCCGTTCGGCCCGACCTGGATGAACTCGCCCTCCATGGTGCGGACGCTGTTGAAATAGGCGTTGATCCGGGCAAGCGCGTCGGCCTGCTCGGGCGAGAACTGCGCCGAGGCCGGCAGGGCGAACAGGGCGCCGAGCACGGCCGCCATGCAGAACGCGGCAATGCGAATGGCGAGGCCCGCAGCGCGGGCGGGAACGAAAGCGTTGGTCATGGTGCTATCCCTGCCATGAGGAGCGGCGCGGCGGAAGCCTGCGGCCGGCGACGATCACCCCCGTGACGTCCCGCAGCGCTAGGCACGCGGTATGGCGATTTCGCGACCGTCCGCCGGGTCAACGGCGGAGCCGGCCAGCGGCTCCACCCTTCGCGTCAGAATCGCTCTTCCTCGCGCTCGACGAGGATCTCGCGCTTGCCGGCATGGTTGGCCGGGCCGACGACGCCTTCCTTCTCCATACGCTCGATGAGCGAGGCGGCGCGGTTGTAGCCGATCTGCAGCCGCCGCTGGACGTAACTGGTCGACGCCTTGCGGTCGCGCAGCACGACGGCGACGGCCTGGTCGTAGAGATCGTTCGACTCGCCGCCTTCGCCGCCGCTGTCGCCGCCGTCACCGCCACCGATCTCCTCGCCGTCGTCCTCGGTGATGGCTTCCAGATACTCCGGCATGCCCTGCGTCTTGAGATGGGCGACGATCTTCTCGACCTCGTCGTCGGAGACGAAGGGCCCGTGGACGCGGGTGATGCGGCCGCCGCCCATCATGTAGAGCATGTCGCCCTGGCCGAGCAGTTGCTCGGCGCCCTGCTCGCCCAGGATGGTGCGGCTGTCGATCTTCGACGTCACCTGGAAGGAGATGCGGGTCGGGAAATTGGCCTTGATGGTGCCGGTGATGACGTCGACCGACGGGCGCTGCGTCGCCATGACGACGTGGATGCCGGCGGCGCGCGCCATCTGCGCCAGGCGCTGCACGGCGCCCTCGATGTCCTTGCCGGCGACCATCATCAGGTCGGCCATCTCGTCGATGATGACGACGATATAGGGCATCGGCTCCAGCGCCAGTTCCTCGCGCTCGACGATCGGTTCGCCGGTGTCGGGGTCGAAGCCGGTCTGGATGGTGCGCGACAGCGTCTCGCCCTTGGCCTTGGCCTGGGCGATGCGGGCATTGAGGCCGTCAATATTGCGCACGCCGACCTTCGACATCTTGCGGTAGCGGTCCTCCATCTCGCGGACCGTCCATTTCAGCGCCACCACCGCCTTCTTCGGGTCGGTGACGACCGGCGTCAGCAGATGCGGGATGCCGTCATAGATCGACAGTTCCAGCATCTTCGGGTCGATCATGATCAGCCGGCACTCGGCCGGCGTCAGCCGGTAGAGCAGCGACAGGATCATCGTGTTGATCGACACCGACTTGCCCGAGCCGGTGGTGCCGGCGACAAGGAGATGCGGCATGCGGGCAAGGTCCGCCACCACCGGCTCGCCGCCGATCGTCTTGCCGAGGCAGAGCGGCAGCCGCGCCTTGGTGTCGGTGAAGTCGTCGGCGACCAGCAGCTCGCTGAGATAGACGGTCTCGCGGCGCGGATTGGGCAGCTCGATGCCGATGGCGTTCTTGCCCGGTATCACCGCGACGCGGCAGGCGATGGCGCTCATGGAGCGGGCGATGTCGTCGGCAAGGCCGATGACCCGCGACGACTTGATGCCGGGGGCCGGCTCCAGCTCGTAGAGGGTGACGACCGGGCCGGGGCGGACATGGATGATCTCGCCGCGCACGCCGAAATCGTCGAGCACCGATTCCAGGAGGCGCGCATTCTCCTCCAGCGCATCGGCGCTCATCGCCGGCGTGCGGCGGTCCTGGCGCGGCATGACGAGATAGTCGAGCGTCGGCAGCTCGAACGGGGCATCGGCGCCCGCCCTGCCCTTGCGGCCCTTGCGCGATGCCGGCGCAGCGGCAGCAACCGGGGCCGGCCGGGCTTTCCGGGCGGCGCGCGGCGCCGGAGCAGGCGGCGGCGCGTCGTCTTCGTCCTCGCCGTAGAGAGCCGCCGCGAAGGCGCCCTCGTCGTCATAGCCGAGGTCGTCCTCCGGCTCCGCGAGATCGCGCCGCGGCCGATCACCGAAGCCGGGCTCGACGCGCGACCGTCGGTCGGGCGCCGGCGCCTCGCGATCCCCCGACAGGCGCTGGGCGATGCGGCCGCCTGCCAGCGTGGCGCGCCGGAAGAGAGCCCGCAGGCTGTAGGCGGTATGGGTGACATGGCCGAGGAAGGCCGCCATGCGGCCGCCGCCGTCGTCCTCCTCGTAGTCGTCATCGTCGTCGGGCTCCGGCATCCGGCTCGCCCGGCGCGATGCGGCGGCAGCGCGCGCCGGAGCCGGCGCGGCATCCTTTTCGGCCGTCGACCGCCGCCACAGGGTGGCACCGGTCGCGGCAAGGACGAGCAGAACCGCGAGAAGCGCGAAGGCGAGGCCGGCAAGGACGCCGATCCAGCCCGGCATGCCGCCGAGCAGCACGCCCGGCAGCTGCAGCAGGAGATCGCCGCCGACGCCGCCGAGCCCGGTCGGCAGCGGCCAGGTGGAAGGGGCCGGCAGCGTCGCGGCCGCCGTCGCCGCCAGCGCCGCGCTGCCCAGCCAGGCCGGAACGCTCCAGCGGCCGATGCGCAGCGGCAGGCCGCGGACGAGGCGCAGGCCCCAGACGGCCGGCGGCAGCAGCAGCAGCGGCGCCGCGATACCGACGAACTGCATCAGCAGATCGGCAAGGATGGCGCCGGGATAGCCGAGAAGATTGGTCGCCGACCGGTCGACGGCATTGCTGAGGCTGGGGTCCTCGACGGTCCAGGTGCCGAGGCTCAGTCCCACCGCCACGACGGCCGCCAGGAGACCGAGGCCGAGCAGGGCCATCAGGTTGCGGCGCACGAAGCGGCGGAGCCCGCTGTCCTCGTCGTCATAGGCGGCCGCCGCCGGCCGGGCTGCGCTGCGCATGCTCACGATCCCGCTCCTTCCCTCGCCAAGGCGGCGCCAGCCTGACAGGCCGGTATGGCGACAGCCGGGCGGAAGAAAATCAGGAATCGGCAGGCAGAAAGAGGCTTAGCCGGCACGCCGGTCATCAGTCGGTCCTTGCAAGGTTCGCTTTCACGGAACGTTGCGGCCGACGCTACGCGGCTTTGGTAAAGCCGGCATTAACCAAGGCCCGGCGGCAGGAAAACGCCCCGGCCGAGGCTATCGGCCGGGGCGTTTTAAGATCGGACGGGCGGCCGTCTACTGGACGACTTCGCCGTGCAGGTTGATGTCGAGGCCCTCGACCTCGGTTTCCTTGGAGACGCGCAGTCCGATGATCACGTCGATCACCTTGAGGATCACGAAGGTGGCCAGCGCGCACCAGACGATCGTCGCGACGGTGCCCAGGAACTGCGTCCAGATCTGGCCGGGATTGCCGTCGAGCAGGCCGGCCGGACCGCCGGTGATGGCGGCGCGGGCAAAGACGCCGGTCAGGATGGCACCGACGAAGCCGCCGACGCCGTGGACGCCGAAGGCATCGAGCGAGTCGTCATAGCCGAGGCGCGGCTTCAGCCAGGCGACCGACCACATGCAGATGACGCCGGCGACGACACCGATAACCAGCGCGCCGGCCGGATCGACATAGCCGGAGGCCGGGGTGATGGCGACGAGGCCCGCCACAGCGCCGGAGATGACGCCCAGGACGCCCGGCTTCCGGTTGACGACCCACTCGGCGAACATCCAGCCGAGCGCCGCGCCGGCCGTGGCGATCTGGGTGACCAGCATGGCCATGCCCGCCCGGCCGTCGGCGCCGAGCTCGGAACCGGCATTGAAGCCGAACCAGCCCACCCACAGCAGCGACGCGCCGATCACCGACAGCGTCAGGTTATGCGGGGCAAGGTTGTCCTGGCGGTAGCCGATGCGCTTGCCGAGAACGATGGCGGCAACGAGCCCGGCGACGCCGGCATTGATATGGACGACGGTGCCGCCGGCAAAGTCGAGGACGCCGAGCTCGGAAAGGAAGCCGCCGCCCCATACCCAATGGGCGATCGGGCTGTAGACGATGAGGCTCCACAGGCCGATGAACCACAGCAGCGCCGAGAACTTCATGCGGTCGGCGAAAGCGCCGCAGATCAGCGCCGGGGTGATGATGGCGAAGGTCATCTGGAAGGTGGCGAAGACCGTCTCGGGGATCGAGCCGGAGAGCGCATCGACGCCGACGCCGCCGAAGAAGGCCTTGCCGAGGCCGCCGACATAGGCCTGCAGCGAGCCGCCGTCGGTGAAGGCCAGGGAGTAGCCGGCCACCATCCAGATGATGGTGATCAGGCAGGTGACGGCGAAGCTCTGCATGACGGTGGCGAGGACGTTCTTCTTGCGCACCATGCCGCCATAGAAGAGCGCCAGGCCGGGGATGGTCATCATCAGGACCAGCGCCGTCGCCGTCAGCATCCAGGCAGTGTTGCCGGTGTCGAGCGTCGGCGTCGGCGTGTCCTGTGCGACCGCTACGCCGGCGGCTGTGAACAATAATCCAGCCGCCAGCAGGACCGGCCTCAGTGTCATTCGAACCATGGTTTCTTATCCTCGCTCCGACATGCACGAAAAAACGGCAGCATCGCCCGTCTCTGCGGAAGGGCCGAAGCAAGGCATGTGCCAGCCGGCCGGCGGCGAGTTTCCGGGGCGCCGATCCGCAGGGCGCGGGCGGCCGTCGCGAGCATTGCCTGGAAATTAGGCAGACAGACCAGCGCCGCCGGCGGGGGCGTCGGCGGCGAGGGGAGACGGTTTGGAGGGGATGGAGGCGCGTGCCGCCGCAGGCACGAGGCGCCGGGCACGGGGCGAGGGCCTGCCGCCGCAACGGCGACCGCTGGCGCAGGTGGAGCGACGATAATGATGGGCGTGGCCGCCACTGCAGCGGCTTTCAGGAGGTTTTCGCCGGCCTATCCGTCAGGCAAGGCCGGCGCCCTCCGGGGTAGGCGCTTACAGCGCGTCGGCGTCGGTTTCCCCGGTCCGGATACGCACGGCGTGATCGATGGAATAGACGAAGATCTTGCCGTCGCCGATCTGGCCCGTCTTCGCCGCGGAGCAGATGGCCTCGACCACCTGGTCGACGCTCTCGGTCGGCACCGCCACCTCGATCTTCAGCTTGGGGAGGAAGCTGACGGCATATTCGGTGCCGCGGTAGATTTCCGTATGCCCCTTCTGGCGGCCATAGCCTTTCACTTCGGTGACGGTCAGGCCCTGTACGCCGATGCCCGTGAGGGCGTCGCGCACCTCGTCAAGCTTGAACGGCTTGATGATCGCCATGACGATTTTCATGCTTCGCTTCCTCTCTCGCTTCGGCACGGCCCCGCGGCGGGAACGCTGGCGGCCGCGACCGCAGTACAATCAAGCGGCGTGCCAAGCTGGCCGCATGCCGGGCAACGCCGTCGCGACAGGGCATTCCGCCATCGGCGTGATGACAAAGGAGGCGGATGCCTATCGAGAAGGCGGTGGCCGCACAGCGGCTGACCTCACCATAGGCGGCCACATCGGCGGCGGCTAGGGTCGGTGCCGGATCAGCCCTTCCTGAGCGACCGAGGCGACGAGCCGGCCGTCGCGGGTGAAAAGGCTGCCACGGTTGAAGCCGCGGCCGCCAGCGGCCGCGGGGCTGTCGAGCGCATAGAGCAGCCAGTCGTCGGCGCGGAACGGCTGGTGGAACCACATGGCATGGTCGAGGCTCGCCACCTGCATGTCCGGATCGAAGACGTGCCGGCCATGCGGCATCAGCGATGTATCGACCAGCAGCAGGTCGGAGGCATAGGCGAGGACGCAGCGATGCACGTCCATGTCGTCGGGCAGCGGCCCCTTGGTCCGCACCCAGACATTCTGCACCGGCGGCAGGCCGCGCCGGCCGACATAGCGCTGCAGCGACACCGGGCGCATCTCGATCGGCCGTTCGCGCTGCCAGTAGCGCCGGATCGGCTCCGGTGCGACCGCCATGAACTGCTGCATGAGATCCGTCTCGCTCATCAGCTCTTCCGGCGGCGGCACGTCCGGCATCGGCGCCTGGTGCTCGAAGCCGCCTTCCTCGACCTGGAACGAGGCCGACATGGAGAAGATCGCCTCGCCCTGCTGGATCGCCACGACGCGCCGGGTGGTGAAGCTCTTGCCGTCGCGGATGCGGTCGACCTCGTAGACGATGGGGACGGCCGGATTGCCGGGACGCAGAAAATAGGCATGAAGCGAATGCGCGCCGCGCCCGTCGACGGTGCGGGTCGCCGCGACCAGCGCCTGGCAGATCACCTGGCCGCCGAAGACGCGTTGCCAGCCGGGGCTGTGGCTGTTGCCGCGAAAGAGGTTCACCTCCAGCTGCTCCAGATCGAGGATGGCAAGAAGGTTGTCGATTTCGGTCGGCATCGCGGACCCGCCCCTTTGCCGTCACGCTGACGCGGCACCGGGTCGACGGCTTCCAGTCCGGGCCGGGGCGGACTATGTGTCGGCATAAAGGACAGGGCAAATGGCCGAGCATCGCACCGATATCCTGATCGCCGGCGGCGGTGGCGCCGGCCTGACGCTGGCCCTCGCCCTCCGCCGCTCGGTGCCCGACCTCGCCGTCACGGTGGTCGACGCCGGCGTCCCGGGCGGTGGCCGTAGTGACGGGCGCGCTTCGGCCATCGCCGCGGCGGCGCGGCGGATGCTGGAGCAGCTCGGTGTCTGGGACGAGCTTGCCGGCGTCGCCCAGCCGATCGTCGACATGATCGTCACCGACAGCCGCACCGGCGATGCCGTGCGGCCGCTGTTCCTGACCTTCGACGGCGCCGTCGCCAGCGGCGAACCCTTCGCCCAGATGGTGCCCAACAACGCCCTGACGGCTGCGCTGGCCGGCGCTGCCGAGGCCGCCGGCGTCCGCTTCATCACCGGCAATGCGGTTCTCTCCTTCGCCGACCAGGGCGAGGCGATGCGGGTGACGCTGAAGGACGGAACGGCGACGGCCCGGCTGCTCGTCGCCGCCGACGGCGTCCGCTCGCGCCTGCGCGATCTTGCCGGCATCCGCACGCTGAAGCACAGCTACGGCCAGGTCGGCCTCGTCACCACCGTGACGCATGAGCGGCCGCATGGCGGGCGCGCCGAGGAGCATTTCCTGCCGGCCGGGCCGTTCGCCATCCTGCCGCTGCGCGGCCCCGACGGGGCACAGGACCGGTCGTCGCTGGTGTGGACGGAACGCGCCGAGACCGCCGCGGCGCTGATGGAGGCCGACGACGCGACCTTCGATGCCGAGCTGGCGCGGCGCTTCGGCCGCCATCTCGGCCGTCTCCATGCCATTGGCGGTCGCCATAGCTATCCGCTGTCGCTGACCCTGGCGCGGGATTTCGTGCGGCCGCGCTTCGCCCTTCTCGGCGACGCCGCCCATGGCATTCACCCGCTCGCCGGTCAGGGGCTCAATCTCGGCCTGCGCGACGCCGCGGCGCTCGCCGAGACGATCGTCGAGGCGGCCCGGCTGGGGCTCGACATCGGCAGCCTGCCGGTGCTGCAGCGCTATGAGCGCTGGCGGCGCTTCGACACGCTGGAAATGAGCGTCGTCACCGACGGCCTCAACCGGCTTTTCTCCAACGACAATCCACTGCTGCGCGCCGTCCGCGACGTCGGCCTCGGGCTGGTCGACCGCTTGCCCGGCCTGAAGCGCCGGTTCATCCGCGAGGCGGCGGGCCTTGCCGGGGATACGCCGCGGCTTCTGCGCGGCGAGACGCTGTGACGCCGGACGACTATCGCGCCATCGCCCTGGCGCTGCCGGGCGCCAGCGAGAGCGCCCATATGGGCCATCCGGACTTCCGCGTCGGCGGCCGCATCTTCGCCACGCTGTGGCCGGACGAGAACCGCGGCGTGGCGCTGCTGACGCCGGACGAGCAGGAGATGCTGGTGACGGCGGAGCCGGCGATCTTCGCGCCGGTGCCCGGCGGCTGGGGCAGAAAAGGCTCCACAAACATAAGCCTAGAGGCAGCGGACGCCGCCACAGTGCGCAGCGCCCTCACGCTCGCCTGGCGGCGCCGGGCGCCGAAGACGCTGCTCTCCGGACGGAACGGCTGACCTCAGTCCTCCAGGACGCGCGCCTCGTCGGGCAGCATGATCGGAATGCCATCGCGGATCGGATAGGCGAGGCGCGCCGCGCGGCTGACAAGCTCCTGCCGCTCCGCGTCGTAGGTCAGCGTCGTCTTGGTCAGCGGACAGACCAGGATCTCCAGGAGCTTCGGATCGATCTGGCCGGCGGCCCGGGGGGTATCGCTCATTCTATTGCAGCGTCCGGTTGGCATTCGCCTCGCGCGCCAGCGTCACCTCGGTGAGGGCCACCAGCGTCTCGGCGCGCGTCTTGAGGTCGGGCGCCTCCAGAAGCGCCTGTTTCTCCGCCGGCCCGTAAGGACTGATCATGGCGATGGCGTTCACCAGCGCCTCGTTGGAGGCATTGTCGACGCTCTCCCAGTCCGCCTCCAGGTTGTGGGCGTCGAGATAGGCGCGGAAGGCGCCCAGCAGCGTCTCGCGGTCGACCTCGTTCTCGCCGGCATTGAAGAAATCCGGCGCGAAGGGTCCCGAGGTAATGCGGAAGCTGCGATAGGGCACCTCGTCCTCCGGCGGCAGCTCCTCCAGGAGACGGAAGCGGGCAATGCCGGTGAGCGTGATGGCGTAGCGGCCGTCACCGGTCTCGCTGAACGAGGTGATGCGGCCGGCGCAGCCGACTGCCTGCAGGTCCGGCGTGCCGGCGCCGTTCGCCTCGGCGAGCGGCTGGATCATGCCGATGATGCGGTCGCCGGCGAGCGCCGCATCGACCATGGCGAGATAGCGCGGCTCGAAGATATTGAGCGGCATCTGGCCGCGCGGCAGCAGCAGGGCACCCGACAGCGGAAACACGGGAATGGCGTCCGGCAGATCTTCCGGGCCACGGTAGTTGCGGTTGCCCGCCTTCATGGACGGCGTCCTTACGAAAACAGCAGCGACGACAGGCGGCGGCGGCCGGACAGCGTCGCTTCGTCCTTCGGGCCCCAGACGTCGAAGAACTCCACCAGCTGCTTGCGCGCCTTGTCATCCTCCCAATTGCGGTCCGTCCGGACGATTTCAAGGAGGAGATCGGCAGCGCCCTCGCGGTCGCCGGCGGCATTGCGCAGCAGCGCCAGGTCGAAACGCGCCTGATGGTCGCGCGGATTGGCGGCGATGCGGGCTTCAAGGTCGCCGCCCTCGCCGAGCGACGCCGTCTGCTCGGCGACCGACAGCTCGGCCCGCGCCGCCGCGACGACCGCTTCCCTGGCCTTGGCCGGTGGAATGGCGTCGAGCGCCTGGCGGGCGCTTTCGAGATCACCACTGGCGATCGCCGTGCGCGCCAGGCCGGCGATGCCGGCGACATTCTCCGGCTCGGCGGCCAGGAGGGCATTGTAGAGCTCCGCCGCCCCCTCAAGCTCGCCGGCGGCAAGGCGCCTGTCGGCCTCCTCGAGAAGGTCGCCGATGCCGTCCGGCACCGGGCCGCCGACGCGCTCGATGAACGCCTTGACCTGGCTTTCCTGCAACGCGCCGATGAAGCCGTCCACCACCTTGCCGTTGGAGAAGGCGATGACGGCGGGGATCGACTGGATGCCGAGCTGGTTGGCGATGGCCGGGTGGTCGTCGATGTTCATCTTGACCAGCTTCACGGCGCCGCGCGCCTCGGTGACGGCCTTCTCGATGATCGGCGACAGGGCGCGGCAGGGACCGCACCACGGCGCCCAGAAATCGACCAGAACGGGCTGCGCCCGCGATTCCTCCAGCACGTCGCGGGCGAAGGTCTGGGTTGTCGTGTCGCGCACCAGCGGTCCGGGGCTGCCGGCCGGCTGCGTCGCGCTGAGGCCAGTCGTAGCGTCGCTCATGACGATCCTGCTTCTTGTCCAGGCGGCCTTGTCGAGGCGTGGAACGGGTTTGCCGGCCAGGGCCGGATGAAGTGCCGCAAAAATGGCCCCTGTCGGGCGCAATTACAATTGCGGCCGCACCACGCTTGACCGCCATGCCGCTGCGGCGAGACTGGCGCGGCCGATCCCCGCGAGCGCCATCCATGGATGCCATCCCCAACACACCGCAGGAACTGAACGCCGTCGCCGCCATGCTCTGGGCCTGGGCGGTCGCCTTCCTGCCGCGCCTGCTCGGCGCCGTCCTGATCGTCATTGCCGGGTCCTTCGCGGCGCGCTGGGCCGGCCGCGGCGTCGCCCTGCTGATCAACAGCAGCGGCCGGGTGGACGAGACCGTGACGCCGGTCGCCGCGGCGATCGTCCGCTACGGCATCCTCGTCTTCGTCGTCATCCTCGCCCTCGACCGGCTCGGCGTCGCAACCTCATCGCTGCTGGCCATTCTCGGCGCCGCGGGGCTTGCCATCGGCCTGGCGCTGCAGGGCACGCTGACCAACATCGCCGCCGGGCTGATGCTGCTGTGGCTGCGGCCGTTCCGGGTCGGCGACTTCATCGAGGTCAACAACATGGCCGGCCGCGTGCGCGAGATCGGCCTCTTCGTCTGCCAGCTGGAGACCTATGACGGCATCTTCATCATGGCGCCCAACTCGACGATCTGGAACTACGCGCTGCGCAACCACAGCCGCAATCCGAGCCGGCTTCTGACGCTCGCCATCACCCTGCCGGGCAATGCCGACACGGGCCGGGCGCGCCAGATCCTGGAGGACATGGCGGCCGGCGACGGGCGCATCCAGAAGCAGCCGGCGCCGCTCGCCTTCGTCGATTCCTATGCCGACGACACCATCGTCATGATCCTGCGCCTGTGGGCGAATTTCACCGAATTCGCCGATATCCAGCGCACCCTGATCGAGACAACGCGGCGCCAGCTGGAGGCCGCCGGCATCGACATCCTCGTCCCCGCCAGGATCGTCCGGCAGGTGCCGCCGGACACCGATCCGTCGCGCGTCATCGGCACGAAGACACGGCAGCTGCGCCGCCGCAAGGGCTAGTCCGGCATCCGCACGGCGATGCCGTCGAGCACGATCTCGAGCCCGGCCGCAAAGCCGATGTCCTGATCTGCGGCGCCCGTCTGCTGCGCTTCGTCTAACAGCGCGCTCGCCAGCGGATAGGCGCCGGATTGCCGGATCGCCTCCGTGTAGGCTGCCTGGTCGGCGACCCATTGCGCCGGGCTCTGGCCCGACTGGCGAATTGCCTCCTCGCCCGCCAGCTCGGAGGCGACGAAGCCGCGCACATAGGACGTCAGCACGTCGATCAGCAACAGCCGCTCGCCAAGCGCCAGCCCACTCGGCGCGAGCAGCGCCAGCATCGCCTCCAGTGCCTTGAGCCTGTTCGGTCCCAGCGTCGGCCGCCCGGCCAGCGCCGTCGCCAGCCACGGATGCGCCTTGAACACCGCCCGCAACGCGTGCCCTACCTGTCGCAGATCGGCGCGCCAGTCGCCGGACGGCACCAATTCGCCGGCCGCCAGAACGCCGTCGACCATCAGGTTCAGCAAATCGTCCTTGCGCGCCACATAGCGATAGAGCGCGCTTGCCCCTGTGCCGATTTCCGCCGCGACGCGGCGCATCGACACCGCCGCCAGGCCGTCGCGATCCGCCACGGCGATGGCGGCTCGGGCAATGGCAGCGCGGTCGCGCGACGGTTCCGGCCCGCGGCTGCCGCGCGCCGGCCGCATCCAAATCACCGAAGGCACGGACTTGTGCGCCGCCATGCGTATCCCCCCTATTGCGAACATCGTACACAATTGTTATGTCGACAATACTGCGAACATCGTTATCGGGTAATGCCAATGCGCGAACATGATGTGATCATTGCCGGTGGCGGCCCGGTGGGACTGGCTCTGGCGCTCGAGCTGGCTCGCGCCGGCTCTGCCGTCCTGGTGCTGGAGGCCCAGCCCGATCGCCTCGCCGTGCCTGCCGGTCCGCTCGGCGCCCGTTCCATCAACGTGGCGAGTGCTCGCCTGCTGCATCGGCTGGGCGTGCTCGAGGCCATGCGCTCGCACGCCCTGTGGTGGTTTGATCCCGATGCCAAAGCGCCGACCGGCAGCACGATCATCGCGGGGTTCATCGGCCACTTTTCCGGTCTCGGTCTCAAGGCTGCCAATCTCGACCCTGCCACGCTGGGCGATCCGGGCTTCGGTGGCGGCGCCGTGGCCATGGCCGACATCATCGCCGCGCTTGACGCAGCAGCGGCGGCCGCCGGCGTCGAGATCCGTATGGGCACCTCCGTCACCGGCTTTGCCGAGGATGCTGCCGGCATCGAGGTTCAGACCAGCGCCGGTCCGCAGCATGCCCGCTGGCTCATCGCCTGCGATGGCGGCCGCAGCCTTTTGCGCAAGGCTGCGGGGATCGGATTTCCCGGCACCGATGCCGAATTCACCGGCCGCATCGCCTTTGTCGAATTCGCCGACGACGATGCGCCACCGGTCGGCGACTGGATCGAAACGCCGTGCGGCACCTGGCTGCACGCTCCGATCGGGCGCCTGCACATCGTCGAATATGGCGCGCCGCCGGTCGATCGCACCGCCCCCGTCTCCCTCGCCGAAATCGCCGACAGCTTCACCCGCGTCGTCGGCCGGCCGCTCCGCATCGGGCGCCTGCATTTCGCGCAGCGCTACACCGATGCCGCTCGCCAGGTGGAGACCTACCGCAAGGGCCGGCTGCTGCTTGCCGGCGATGCCGCCCATATCCATTCACCCGCCGGCGGCCAGGGTCTCAATCAGGGCCTCGGCGATGCCGCCGCCCTCGGCCGCCTGCTGCCGCCCGTGCTGCGCGGCGAGGCGTCGTCCGCCAGCCTCGATCTCTATGATGCCGAACGCCGCCCTGTCGGCGCCGCCATTCTCGACTGGACGCGCGCTCAATCGGCCCTCGGCCGGCCCGATCCCAACAGTCGCGCGCTGCGCCGCGTTGTCGCCGATCTGCTCGACAGCAAGCCGGCCACCAGCTACGTGCTGCGCCGCATCGGCGGCGAATGGGGCGGCGAGGCCAGAGCCGCGCGCTAGGCGCCGGCGCGCGGCAGGCTGATCCGGAAGCAATTGCCGGGGGCGCGCGCCACCACCACGGCGTCGCCGCCATGCAGACGGGCGATCTGGCGCACCAGCGACAGGCCGAGGCCGGTGCCGGCGGCCGTGCTGTCGGCGCGGCGGTAGAAGGGGTCGAAGATGCGCTCGCGCTCCTCCGGCGGGATGGCCTTGCCCGCATCGACCACCTCGACGATTGCCCTCCGGCCCTCGCCGCGCACCGTGACGGTGACCGGCGGGGCGCCGTGGCGAACGGCGTTTTCCAGGAGGTTGCGCAGCATTCGCCGCAGGAGGCGGGCATCGCCGTCGACCACCGCCACCTCGCCCTCGACCTGGCAATCGTCGTAGCGGCTGCCCTCCTCGGCGGCGAGGCCGAGAAGGTCGACCGGCTCGATCTGGTCCGGCGCCTGGACCGCATCGAGGCGACTCGCCAGCAGGATCTCGTCGAGCAGCCCGTCGAGCTCGGCAATGTCGCGCTCCAGCTCCGCCCGGCGGGCCGGATCGACGCCGCCTTTCGCCAGCTCGATGCCGAGCCGGATGCGCGCCAGCGGCGTACGCAGCTCATGTGAGGTATTGGCGAGCAGCAGCCGGTGCGCCCCGACCAGCCCCTCGATGCGCTCGGCAGCACGGTTGAAGCTGGCGGCAAGGCCGGCAATCTCGTCGCGGCCCTCGACCTTGACGCGCGTGCCGAGATCGCCGGCGCCGAGCTTCTCGACGCCGCGCTGCAGGCGCTCAAGCCGGCCGGTAAGGCCGCGCACCACCGGATAGGCGCCGAGGGCGATGGCGAGGGCAATCGCCGCCAGCAGCGCGACAAGGCCGTAGGCGCTGCCCGGCGGTCCGCCGGGAATGCGGATCACCAGCGCTCCGCCGTCCTGCAGCGGCACCACGACCGACGGCCCGCCCGGGCCGCCCATCCAGCGTGTCCGGCCGGCATCGCGCGGATGCGGCAGCGGCCGGCCGGCCTGAGCGATAAGGCGGCCGTCGCCGGCATAGAGGGCAAGGTCGGTATGCAGCCTTTCGGCAAGCTGGCCCAGCGCCGCCTGCTGCGCCGCCGGCGGCGCGTCCGGCGGCGGCAGCGCCGCCGCGGCGAGATCGCCGGCGAGGCCGAATGTCTGGCGCATCTGCGGATTCTCGCCGCCGATGCGCCACAGGAAGCCGGTGAACAGGACCACCAGCACCAGGCTGGCGATGATCGTCAAATAGATCTGCCGGCTGAGGCGGCGGAGGATCGCGCCCATGTCGCGCTCAGTCCTGCGCCTTGGCGAAGACGTAGCCGGCGCCGCGCAGGGTGATCACCCGGCGCGGCTGTTTCGGATCGTCCTCGATGGCGGCGCGAATGCGCGAGATATGGACGTCGATGGAGCGATCGAACGGCTCCAGCGACGTGCCGCTGATGCGGTCCATCAGCGCGTCGCGCGACATCACCCGGCCGGCATTCTCGGCCAGCACGGCGAGCAGCGCGAACTGGTGGCCGGTGAGCGGCTTCGGCTCGCCGTCGAGGCGCACCTGGCGGGCGCCGAGGTCGATCTCCAGCCGGCCGAAGCGCATGATCTCCGACCGGCGGCTGCCGCCGCGCTCGCGCCGCAGGATGGCACGCAGACGGGCCAGCAATTCGCGCGGCTCGAACGGCTTCGGCAGATAATCGTCGGCGCCGAGCTCGAGGCCGACAACGCGGTCCATCGTGTCGCCGCGCGCCGTCAGCATCAGGATCGGCACCTCCGACCGCGCCCGGATGCGCCGGCAGACCTCGAGGCCGTCGATGTCGGGCAGCATCAGGTCGAGGACGACGGCGTCGAAGCCGTCACGCGCCTGCGCCGCGACCGCCGCCTCGCCGGTGCCGGCGATGCTCACCAGGAGCCCGGCCTCGCCCAGATAGTCGCGGATCATGGCGGCGAGGCGCGGCTCGTCTTCCACCAGAAGGATGCGCTCTGCCACGCCTGCCCCTCAGCCTGTGATGGAGCGGCCGGCTGTGCCGGCCGTCCCTGTCGTCGGGCAGCATGCCCTCATCGCCGCTTGGACGTCCACGGCGCCCTAGTGGAACGGGCCGCGGCGATCGCCGAAGCGGACTGCCATGTCGCCGAGTTCCTTGCGCTGCTCGGGCGTCAGGATCTCCGCCGCGTCGGCGACGGCCTCGGCGACGCGCTTGCTCATGGCGTCGGCATTGGCGATCTGCTCGGCGCGGAACGCCTCGATGGCGGTGCGGTCGACGGTCGGCGCCGTCAGCAGCGTGCGCAGCTCCTCGCGGGCGCCCTTCATGTCCTCGCGCATCGGCATCAGGTCGTGGACAAGCGACTGCGCCGCGGCGACGAGGCGGGTCTGCTGCTCGTCGGTGGCGTCGATCTCGACGGCGAGATGCTTGATGCCGCGCTCGACGAACTGGTCGACACGGGCCGGATCCATCTCGCCGGCAGCGAAGCCGCGCGGGCCCCAGCCACCGCCCCAACCCCAGCCGCCGTGGCCGGGACCGTTGCCGAACGCCGTCGCCGCGGCGCCGGCCGTCAGCCCGAGGGCGAGGGCGCCGGCAATGAGGAGGGGGGTGCGCACGCTGCTGCGGCGCGGAGCGATCGTCTCTTCGTGGCCCTCGGCCGGTGACGCATGAATGTCGTCGGACATGGTGGTCTCCTTGCTGTCTGGCCGGGCGTCATTGCCCGATGACGACAATCTGGGAGCCCATCGTTTCGGGCGCTTCTCGCCTGCGTAAAGTTATGTAAAGGCGCCCCGCCCTGGCGGCGGCAGGGTCCGCCGGCGCCCCTCGCGGAAAAAACGCTGCCCGGACGAAAAGTAGCAGCATTCCGTTATTGCGCTGTCACACTATCCAAATTATATGCTCGCCTTAGTAATTGGTCGGGAAGCTGCCCGCACCCTTCGTTTCGCCCCCTTTCAGGCCCGTTTCAGATGTCTCTGTCCGAACCAGATTCCAGCTACAAGTGGCTGGCGCTGAGCAACACGACGCTCGGCGTCCTCGCCGCCACGATCAACAGCTCCATCCTCCTCATCAGCCTGCCGGCGATCTTCCGCGGCATCGGCCTCAACCCGCTGGCGGCGGCCAACATCAACTACCTGCTGTGGACCATCATGGGCTACATGGTGGCGACGGCGGTGCTGGTGGTGACCTTCGGCCGCCTCGGCGACGTCTACGGCCGCGCCAAGACCTACAATATCGGCTTCCTGATCTTCACGCTCGCCTCGGTGGCCCTCAGCTTCCTGCCGTCCGGCGGCGACACGGCAGCGCTCTACCTGATCATCGCCCGCATCATCCAGGGCATCGGCGGCGCCATGGTGATGGCCAATGCCACCGCCATCCTGACCGACGCCTTCCCGACCAACCAGCGCGGCCTGGCGCTCGGCATCAACACCATGGCCGGCATCGGCGGCTCGTTCATCGGCCTGCTGATCGGCGGCCTGCTGGCGGACATCGACTGGCGCCTGGTCTTCTGGATCAACGTGCCGTTCGGCGTCATCGGCACGGTGTGGGCCTTCTGGAAGCTGCGCGACAGCCGGCCGCCGCGCCGCGAGCGGCTGGACTGGCTCGGCAACGCCACCTTCGCCATCGGCCTCATCATGGTGCTGATGGGGATCAATTTCGGCATCCAGCCCTATGGCGACCAGGTGATGGGCTGGACCAGCCCGACAGTCCTGTCGCTGCTGATCGGCGGCCTGGTGCTGCTGGTCCTGTTCGTGCTGGTCGAGCAGCGGACGCCGCGGCCGATGCTCGACCTGTCGCTGCTGCGTATCCGGCCGTTCACCGCCGGCAATCTCGCCAGTCTGCTGTCGTCGATCGGCCGCGGCGGCCTGCAGTTCATGCTGATCATCTGGCTGCAGGGCATCTGGCTGCCGCTGCACGGCTACAGCTTCGAATCGACGCCGCTCTGGGCCGGCATCTTCATGCTGCCTTTGACGCTGGGCTTCCTGCTCGCCGGCCCGGTCTCAGGCTACCTGTCGGACCGCTACGGCGCCCGGCCCTTCGCCACCGGCGGCATGATCATCGGCGCCATCAGCTTCGCCGCCCTGGCGCTGCTGCCGGCCGATTTCCCCTACGGCCTCTTCGCCTTCCTGATCTTCCTCAACGGCCTCGGCTCGGGTCTCTTCAGCGCGCCCAACAGCACGCAGATCATGAACTCCGTCCCGGCCGGCGAGCGCGGCCAGGCGGCGGGCCTGCGCGCCACGACGATGAATGCCGGCATGGTGCTGTCGATCGGCATCTTCTTCAGCCTGATGATCGTCGGCCTCGCCAGCACGCTGCCGCAGACGATGGAAGCGCGGCTGATCGCCGAGCAGGTGCCGCCCGACATCGCCCACCAGGTGGCGAGCGCTCCGCCGGTCGCCAGCCTGTTCGCGGCCTTCCTCGGCTACAACCCGATGGCCGAGCTGATCCCGCCGGCGGTGATGCAGACCCTGCCGCCGGAAACTGTGGCGACGGTGACGGGCAAGACCTTCTTCCCCGATCTCATCTCCGGGCCGTTCATGCACGGCCTTGCCATCGCCTTCGTGTTCTCGCTGATCCTCTATCTGATCGCCGGCCTCGCCTCCTGGCTCGGCGGCGCCAAGTACATCTATCGCGAGCCGGAGGCGCTGCCGGAGAACGTGCCGGCCGAATAGGCCGGGCAGGCAACAGCGGGGCGGCAGAGCGTCTACCGCCCTGCGCCTGCCGGGTTGGCCTTGCCGGGCATGGGCCTATATCCTTGGCCGCGATGTCGCTGTCGCACGGAGGCCGACATGTGCCGTAATATCCGCACCCTGTTCAATTTCGATCCGCCGACCACCGAAGACGAGATCCGCGCCTCGGCGCTCCAGTTCGTCCGCAAGCTGAGCGGCTTCACCCGGCCGTCGAAGGCGAACGAGGAGGTCTTCAACCGCGCCGTCGACGAGGTGACCGAGGTCGCCCGGCGCCTGCTCGACGACCTGGTGACCAGCAGCCCGCCGCGCAATCGCGAAGAGGAAGCGATGAAGGCCCGCGCCCGCTCGGCAGCCCGCTACGCCTGAAATCGCTGCCCGGCTTTTGCCGGCTCAGTTCCCGCCTGACGCGGAACCAATCTGAGGCTCGAGACTTTGCTCCCCGGTGCAACACTAGGGAGACATGACCAATGAGGAAACTGCTCGTAACGGCCACCGCCGCGAGCTTCGCCCTGGCCCTGCCGCTGGGCGTTGCCGTGGCTCAGGACGCCGCGCCGGCGCCGAAGCCGGAGGATTCCATCAATGAGCGCGTTGTTCCCGAGAACAACGAGGTGACGTTCGAAGAGGTCGAGAACGCCGACTCCAACTTCCGCGTCGCGCTGGAGGCCATGGGCAACCTGAAGACCAGCACCGAAGCACTGGGCGGCATTTCGCTGAGCAAGGTCAGCGTCGTCCCGGTCGAGGAAGTCGTCGATCCGGCCGATGCCGACGGCAAGACCCTCTCCGCCATGTCGGAAGAGCATAAGGCCGACATCGATGCCATGCGGACGGCGATCGGCGCCAATGCCGGCCTGAAGCAGCTTCTCGACGCCCATGACGTCAAGCTGGAAAACGTCCTCGCCATCGACGTCAACGAGGATGGCGTGGTGACGCTCTACGTCCAGAAGCTTACCTGACCCAGCCATTGCAAGCGGGCTCCTCCGAGCCCGTGTTGGTTCCTTTCGCTTGAGTTTCTCTCCTTAAAAGACTTGCCCCGCAGGCTGGGCCTGCGGGGCTTTTTCCATGCTACGGATATGGCGCGGATTTAGCCGGCTTACATGCCGCCGGCGCTGATCGGGTCGATGGTGAAGGGGCCCGGATCCTGGTCCTTCTTGTCGCCCATGAAATAGGCGAACTTGGTCTGGATGTACCATACGGTGTCGCCGACCTGGGTCATGGCGGTGGGCGATTCGAGGCCCTCCTTCATGACGTGGACCGCACCGTCGGTGCCGACATGCGAGATGCGGCCGCCGGCGTTCTCGGCGACCCACAGACCGCCATTGGCGGCCGGACGCATGCCGTCGGGACCCTGCAGCGGCTGCGAGGTCTCGACCTGCGTCACCGCGCCGGCCGAACCGTCGGCGTTCATCTCGACGCTGAACAGCGTGCCGTTGCCGACGTGGTTGACATACATCTTGCCGTCGGTGGCGATGGCGATGCCGTCAAGGCCGCCGGCCCAGGCTGGATCGGACGCCCACTCGGCGACTTCCGTGGCGCCGGGTTTCACGGCGAAGATCTTGCCGTCGGTGGTGCTGGTCGCATAGGCCGTGCCGTCGGGACCGATGGCGATGTCGTTGCAGACGGTGCTGCCGGCCGGGAACGTGTAGGTGGCCTTGGCAGCGCCAGAGGCAAGGTCGAACGTCTTCAGATCGGCCGGCGGGGCATTGGGGTCGCCGAACAGCGACGAGCAAAGCCACAGCGAGCCGGATGCCTCGTCGGCGAGAACGCCGAGGACCATGCGCAGGCCGTTGGCATCCTTCTCGATGAACGGCTCGGCCGTGGCCGCGCCCGGGGCCGCCTTGAAGACGGCACCCAAGGTGAGGCTGCCGGTATAGAGCGTGCCGTCCGATGTCGACGTCACGCTCTCGGGAAAGGTCTTTTCGCCGGCGATCGTCACCGCCTGCTGCGCCGAGGCGGCGGAAAGGCCGGCAAGGCCGATAACCATGGAGGCCGGTATGGCCCACGCGGCATGCATTTTCCGTGTCGCTTGCCCTGACATTGGGGTCTTCTCCCTGATCTGAAAATGAAGCACGGCGAACTCGACCGGCCCGCCTCGCCTTCGCTGTATAGCCTGAAATTGCGGCAGGCTGACGCTGACCGAACGGCCCAGCCGCAGCCAGGGACAAGGCTCGGCGGCGATATGGGAAATGAAGGCTCCGGCGCCTGTCATTCCCCGGCGCCGCGCAGCGGATTGATGATCTCGACGCCGGCGAAGTCCGCCTCATTGTCGGTGACGACGACGCAGCCATTGGCTTCCGCCACGGCAGCGATGATCGTGTCGAGCGCGCTTCTCTGCCGGCCGGCGGCTTTCCCGGCGGCCATCAGGCGCGCCCAGATCAGGGCGGCGACTTCGTCGAAGGGAAGGACGCGGCCGGCAAAAAGTGCCTGCGGTCCCTCGGGGCCAACGAACCAGTCTTCCAGCGCGTCTCGTCGTTTGCCGGCCGGCTTCTCGAGAATGCCGCGCCGGATCTCCGCGACGGTCAGGGTGCTGATGTGGAGATCCTCGTCGCTCTGCTCCGCCATCCAGGCAAGAAGGGATGGCGAGGGCGACGGCTTGGTGACGTTGCTGATGATGTTGGTGTCGAGCAGGTAGCGCATCAGAGATCGACGTCGCGCCCAGCCTCGCGTGAGCGCGTGAGATCGAGATCGGCACCGACCAGCGGCGACCGGCGGAGCGCGGCGAGGATGCCGCCCTTCTTCGATCGGTCGCCGGCCATGCTTCTGCTCACGGCCGCCCGAAGCTGCGACGCTTCAGGCGTGTCTTCGGCAAGACGCCTGGCCAGGGAACGGATCAGGTCGCGGTCCGAGTCACGGCCGAGCACCTCGAAACGCGCCAGGCCCTTCTCGCCAAGGCGGGCGCGATAAGTCTGGATTGCACGGCGTTGCGAAGTTCCCAAGGCAGGTCTCCGGATATATCCAGTAGTATATCCAGCAACAGCGCGCCGCGCAAGACGAAAGGCTCGACCCTCCCGCTTTCGTTGTATAGCGCGTCGCCACAGGCAGGATTGGAAAGGAGGATGCGGTGACGACACTGGCAGGCAAGGTGGCGCTGGTCGCCGGGGCGACGCGCGGGGCGGGGCGCGGCATCGCCGTCGAGCTGGGGGCGGCAGGCGCCACCGTCTATGTCACGGGCAGGACCACGCGTGGCCAGCCGTCCGACTATGGCCGCTCCTCGGAGACGATCGGGGAAACCGCCGAGCTCGTGACGGTCGCCGGCGGCACCGGTATCGCGGTCAGGGTCGACCATCTCGTGCCGGACGAGGTCGAGGCGCTGATCCAGCGCATTCGCGCCGAGCAGGGTCGTCTCGACATCCTTGTCAACGACATCTGGGGCGGCGAACAGCTGTTCGAGTGGAACAAGCCCGTCTGGGACCACAACCTGGACAACGGCCTGCGCCTGCTGCGGCTCGGCATCGACACCCATCTCATCACCGCACATTTCGCCCTGCCGCTGCTGATCGAGCGGCCGGGCGGCCTTCTCGTCGAGGTGACGGACGGCACGGCGGCCTACAATGCCGACCACTACAGGCTGTCGCCCTTCTACGACCTCGCCAAGGTGGCGGCGAACCGCATGGCCTGGGCGCATGCCAAGGATCTCGAACAGCACGGCGCCACCGCCTTGTCGCTCACGCCCGGTTGGCTGCGCTCGGAAATGATGCTGGAGCATTTCGGCGTCACGGAAGAGACCTGGCGCGACGCGACGGTGCGGGAGCCGCATTTCGCGATCTCCGAGACGCCGCGCTTCGCCGGCCGCGCCGTCGCGGCGCTGGCCGCCGATCCGGAGCGGGCGCGCTGGAACGGTCAGTCGCTGTCGAGCGGCGGCCTGGCGCAGGTCTACGGCTTCACCGACCTCGACGGCTCGCGCCCCGATGCCTGGCGCTACATCGTCGAGGTCCAGGAAGCCGGCAAGCCGGCCGACACGAGGGGGTACAGATAACGGGCAGGACATGCCCCGAAGGGCATCCGCTACGCCTTTGATTTCTTCCGGGAAAACTGGAGCGGGCGATGGGATTCGAACCCACGACCCCAACCTTGGCAAGGTTGTGCTCTACCCCTGAGCTACACCCGCTCACGCGCCTTGCGGCTGGGCGCCTATATCGCCGATGCGCCAGGCGATTGCAAGCGCCGCGAACGACGCCGGGGCGGTCATCGAGAGCGGCCCGGATCCAGTCCCAAATCGCCAAAATTCTGGCAGGCCGACTTGTCGCATGTTAAGCTGAAGCCCGGGATGTGTCAGTGGGGCGCTCGTTGTGAGACATAATCCTGTAAGGAAACGGGATCGTGGCGCACGCCGCGCTCCTGCCAGTCGTTTTTGAATAAACGTCTAGGAGGACTCCCATGACGATGCGTTCTGTTCTTGGGGCTGCTGCCTTCGCAGCAACCCTTGCTGTTCCAGCCATCGCCAATGCCTACGCCGCCTGCGTTACGGCGGATGTTAACCTTCGCGCCGGCCCCGGAACCTATTACGACGTCATCTATACGATCCCGTATGGCGCGACGATCGACGCCTATGATTGCGGTGGCTGGTGCACGGTCAGCTATCGCGGCTATCAGGGCTATGTCGCCGCCAGCTACGTCGCACGCAGCTGCGGGCAGCGCTATGAGCCGCCGCGCCGCTACGAGCGGCCGCGCTATACGCCGCCCCGCCGGTACGACCCACCGCGGCGTTATGATCCGCCGCGCCGGTACGACTACCGGTACTGATCCGGAGAGCCGGCCCGCCCAGCGGGCCGGCTTTTTCACGGCCGGTGTCAGGCGGCATCCGTCCGCAGCGCCGGATCGGCCGCCAGCGGATCGCACGTGGTGATGCCGAACGCCGCCAGGAGCGGCGTCAGCCGCCCGAAACGCGCCACGCCTTCCCCATCCAGAAGGAAGTTCAGGCTGATCCTGTCGCCCTGCGGGACCAGGACACAGCTGCCGATGCCCGGCGTATGCGCCCCGGCATAGACATCGCGGAAGGCGAGATCGGCGAAGGCGCCGGTACGGCGATGCGGCGGCAGCACCGCCAGGATGAAGTCGTAGGGCACATAGGCGAAGAACCGCGGTCCGTAGAGGAACGGCAGCAGCCGGGCGAGGCGCCGGTGGACGCCGAGCGCCGCCATCTGCAGCACCTGGCCGCCGCCGTCGGGACGCCGGGTGCGGGCGAGGCGCCGGCCGAGCGCCTGGACGAAGGCGGCGACATCGCGCTTCGGCCACGCCATGCCGGTACGCATGCGCATGCGGATGAAGCCGTCGTCGCCCGGCTGCGGCGCCGCCGGGAGATGCGAATGGCCGAAGACGATGGGCTTGCGGCCGGCAAGGCCACGGCGGCCGACGAACAGGACGAACAGCACCAGTCCGAACAGCAGGGCGCTCTGGCGCACGCCCAGCCGCCGCGCCGCCGCCTTGACGCTGCCGCGGTCGATGACCAGCGTGCGGAACACCAGGGGTCGCCGATGGCGGCGCCGGAAGCGCGCCGCGACGAGATGCAGCGGTGCGATGACGAAGGCGAGCGGCAGCGCCAGCAGGCGCATCAGCCGGCTGCCCTGCGGCGCCGCGGCGGCGGCGCGCAGCACCGGGCGGCCGCGCAGGATGGCGGCCGTATCGGCGCCCTCGCCGAGGGCATGCGAGGCTTGCAGCAGCAGGAAGGCGTTCGGCCCGTCCGGAATGGGCGTGCGCCGCGTCCAGCAGGCGACGCGCAGCGCCGGCAGGCGCGAATCGTCGAAGATCTCAGGCCGGGCGCCGAGCGCCATGTCGGGAAGACCGTCCAGCGTCTCGACTGTCTCGTAGCGGATGATATCGTCCAGCGCGAAAGGCCGCGCATCGACGTGGCGCTGCCCGCGCCGGTCCTCGCGCCAGTTGAACTGCGGCGCCAGCGCCAGCATGCGCCGCACCGTCTCGCGCACGTCGTCCGGCGACAGCGGCCGGGCGGTGAAGGCGCCGAAATAGGCCGTGTTGCGCTGACCGGACATGAACCACTGGACGTTGGTGAAAGGGTGATCCACGGCCGCGGCTCCGGTCCCGCCCGGCGGGCGGCAGCGGCAAAAGCCAACCCTGGCGCTGGCGCCGGCGTCAAGCCGCGATCCCGGGCGGCGGCCGGTCTTTGACTTCGCCGGCGCACCTCGGCTAAGCCGGACCGCGCGCCGTGCCGGGGAGGAACAGCAAATGACGCGGGCAGCCTTCCGCCGGCTATCGCCGGGCACCCGCTAGGAGAGCGGCTTGGCCTGGCGCCTGCGCATCCCGCGCTTCAGCCTCGGCTTCGGGCTCGAGCGCGTCGGCCTCTTGACGCTGGAGCGGCCGCGGCTCATGGCGGCCATCCTGGCGGTGCTTGCCGCCGTGGCCATCTACGGCCTCTTCCATGTCTCCTTCGACCAGGAGATGCGCGACGTCTTCAGCGGCGACACCGAGACCTACCGCACCTTCGTCGCCGCCACCGGCGACCTCGCCGATCCGGAGAACGAGCTGCTGGTCCTCGCCGAGGGCGACCTCGGGTCGCCGGCGACCTTTCCGCGGCTGCAGGATTTCCAGTTCGAGCTGCAGCTGATCGACGGCGTTTCCAGCGTCTTCTCTCTGTTCTCGCTGCGCCAGCCGCCGGCCGCCGACGGCGACACGCCGCCGCCGCTCATCGCCGATCCCGCCGCCGGCCTGTCGCCGGATCTCGTCGCCGCCATCCGCGCTCACCCGCTGCTCGGCGAGCGCCTCCTGTCGGCCGATGCCCGCGCCATGCTGTTCGTGGTGACGCCGACGAAGCCGCGGGCGACGCTGGATGAACAGCGCGGCCTCAGCGCTGCCGTCGAACAGGCGGCCAGGACGACGCTGGCAGGCAGCGGCGTCAACGTCACCGTCACCGGCTTTCCGGCCATCCGCTACGGCGTCGTCGACCTTCTGCTGCGCGACCAGTTCGTGCTCAACGGCGTCGGCCTCGTCATCGGTCTCATCATCAGCCTGATCCTCTTCCGCTCCGGCACCGCCTCGCTGATGACCGCCGTTCCGGGAGCCGCCGGCGGCCTCATCGTCCTCGGCTGGACCGGCGCGCTCGGCCTTCCCATCACCGTCATCACCAATGTCATCCCGGCCCTGGTGATGGTGATCGGCTACGCCGACACGATGCATCTCAACTATGCCTGGCGGCGCTATCGCGACCAGGGCGCTTCGGCCCGCGAGGCCGAGCGGCTGGCGCTGCTGGAAGTGGCGCCGGCCTGCATGCTGACGGCCATCACCACGGCGGTCGCCTTCCTGTCGCTGACCTATTCCGACATCGGCCTGATCAGCGAATTCGGCTGGCTGGGCGCCGCCGCGAGCATGGCCGGGGCCGCCATCGTCCTGTCCGTGCATGCCTTCATCGCCGTGCTGCTCGGCGACCGCTGGCGCGTCGACCGCTCGCTGACCGACAGCCTGTTCGGCTGGCTTGCCGGGCCGAGCGCCGCCATCGGCCGTTTCTCCACCCGCCATGCCTGGCCGATCAGCATCGCCGCGGTGCTGCTCGTCTTCGTCTTCGGCGCCGCTTATCTCGCCCTGCCGGTGGAGCATTCGGTGCGCGAGCACCTGCCGCGCGACAATCCCGCCAATGCCGCCCTCGGCCGCATCGACCAGAAGCTCGGCGGCGCCTTCCCGGTCGACATCATCGTGCCGCTGCACGGCGCGGCGCCGACTTCCCCGGAAGGGTTGGCGCGGATCGGCGCCGTGCAGGACGCGGTGACAGCGATCCCTGGCGTTCACGCCCCGATGTCGGTCGCCAGCATCGCCCACTGGATCGGCGGCGCCGACGCGGCCGATACCAGCCGGCGCGTCGACGCGCTCCTCAACGATTCCATCGGCGCCGCCGGGCAGCGCTTCACCGGCGCGGCCGGGGCGGTCATCACCGTCACCGTCAACGAGGCCTCCACCGAGGCGACGGAGGCGCTGGCGGAGCGCATCGAGGCGGCGGCCCACGCCGCGGCGCCCGATGCCATCGTCACCGGCGCGACGGTGGTGACGGCGCGCGAGAGCACGCGCACGATCTCGGCGCTCAACTGGAACCTTGCCAGCGACATCGTCGCGGCGCTGCTGGTGATGGTGATCGCCTTTCGCCTGCCGGCCATCGGCTGGCTGGCGCTGGTGCCCAACCTGTTGCCGCTGCTGGCGACCGGCGCCCTCCTCTACGTCCAGGGCCGCGGCCTGCAATTCACCACCGTCGTGTCGCTGACCATCGCCTATGGCATCGCCGTCGACGATACGGTCCACTATCTCAATGCGCTGCTGCGCGGCGAACATGGCGGCGGCAGCCTCAACGAGCGCGTCCAGGCGACGGCGCGGCGCATCGGGCCGGTGATCATCGGCACCACGATGGTCATCCTCGCCGGCCTCTCGACGACAGCAACCAGCAGCCTGCCCGGCGCTTTCTTGTTCGGGCAGCTGGTGATGATTACCCTTGCCGTCGGCGTCCTGGGCGATCTCATCGTCCTGCCGGCGCTGATAGCAGGACCGGGACGGCGATGGTTTGGCGGCAGCACTCGGAAGGATCCAGAAACCGGCGCAGCAGGGCCTGCGCTGCCGCAGTCCTCGCCCTCGTCGCCATCGGGCTGAGCGCCCCGGCGGTTGCCGCTGCCGATGCCCGGCTGGCGCAGATGGCCGGCGAATGGGTCGGCCGCGGCATGATGCGCCAGAACGCCGAAGCGGCGCCGGAGCGCGTCTATTGCCGCGTCACCAACAGCCTCGACGAAGCCGGGACCACCCTGACCCAGAAGGGCCGCTGCGCCGTCGGCAACAACACCGCGACAATATCCGGCCGCATCGTCGCCGAGCCAGACGGAACCTATAGCGGCGCCCTGGCGACGCCGCAGATGGAGACCGAGGCGGCTCTCGCCGGAACCGTCGCCGAGGACGATGCGCTGTCCTTCACGGCAAGCTATGTCGACGCCCGCAGCAAGGCGCCGGCGACGGCGACCGTCACCATGCGCACCGCCGAAGGCGCCTACCAGCTCCTCGTCGAGCGCGACGGCTTCCAGCCGACGGATATCGTCTTCACCGTCGCGCCGCCCGGCCCATAGCGGCCGCTCCTGCCCCAGGGGCCAGGGCCAATACGGCGTTCACCATTTTGTGCGTCGCAACAAATTGTCACTCTGTTCAGTCTTGACTGAACGATGTGCGCTCCCTACGTCATCGGCCGACTGAAGGGAACCGGCCAGAAGGAATCGGCATGGAACACGTCTCCCCGCAACGCGCCGCCCAGGACGCGGCCCGCGATCCGCTCGACGAATTCGTCGAGCAGATGGGCCTGTTTGCGCAGGAGGACAACCAGCCGCGCATCAGCGGCCGCATCGTCGGCCTGTTCCTCGCCGAAGACCGCGTCATGGGCCTGCGCGAGCTGGCGGAGCGCCTGCAGGTCAGCCGCGCCAGCGTCAGCACCAATGTGCGCAACCTGGCGCAGTTCGGCTTTCTCGAGCGCGTCGCCGTTCCCGGCGACCGCCAGGACTATTACCGCCTGTCCCCCAACCGCTACGCCCGCATGATGGCGATCCTCATGGGCCGCATGCGCCGGACCAGCGAGATCATCAACGGCATTGCCGATCGCGTCGGCCCCGACAATGCCGCAGCTGCTGCGCGCCTCAAGGAATTTGCCCGATTCCAGCAGGCTGCCGCCGAGAACCTGGCCGATTTCGTGCGCCGCTACACGGCTTCTGCCGAGCGCGCCTGAAAGGATACATGTCCGTGAAAGCCCCTGAGCCGACGACCAAGTCCGGCACCGACGCCGCCTCCACGCCGGCCGGCGAAAGCCCCAAGGCGCGGCGCAGCCGCGGCTGGATCGGCTGGATCGTGCTTGTCGTCGTGACGCTCGGCGCCGGCTGGTGGCTGTTCGGCCGCACGCCGCCGCCGGCGCCGGACACCAGCGTGACGGCGGCGGTGGCGCCGATGGCCCTCAGCCCCGTCGAGGTGGCGGTGGTGGCACCGCAGAACCTGCGATCGACGATCCGCCTCACCGGCACGCTCAACCCGACGCGCCGCTCCGTGCTCGCCGCGCAGGTCGCCGCGCCGCTGATGGAAGTGACGGTCAAGGCCGGCCAGACCGTCAAGGCAGGCGACGTGCTGATCCGCTTCGACCCGACACAGCTGCAGCTCCAGGTCGACCAGGCGACGAGCAACCTCGCCTCCGCCGAAGCGCAGCTGAAGCTCGCCCAGACGACGCTGGACAACACCCGCCGGCTGGTGGAGCGCAATGTCAGCGCCCGCAACACCCTCGACAAGGCCGAAAACGATGTCACCGCCGCCGAGGCGAACGTCGCCGGCATGCGCACGCAGCTGAAATCCGCCGAGACCCAGCTTGGCTACGCGACGATCGTCGCGCCCTTCGACGGCGTCGTTTCCGAGCGGCGCGTCGATCCCGGCGACACCGTCGCCATCGGCACGCAGCTGCTGACCCTCGTCGACACAAGCCAGCTCGAGGTCGAGGTCGTCATCCCGTCCAGCGTCATCGGTTCGGTCGAGGTCGGCCAGACCGCCGACCTGCGCGTCGACGGCATCGAGGGACAGACCTTTCCCGCCCGCATCGACCGCATCAGCCCGGTGGCGCTTGCCGCAACCCGCACCATCCCGGTCTACCTGACGCTCGACAATCCGGGCGGCATCCTCAAGGGCGGCATGTTCACCTCCGGCGAGGTGACGACCGAGAGCAAGGACGGGGCCATCGCCCTGCCGGCGACGGCGATCCGCACCGACGACCAGGGCAGCTTCGTGCTCGCCATTACCGGCGGCAAGCTGGAGCGGCGCGCGGTGACGACGGCGCGCACCTGGAACAATGGCCAGACGGTGGAGATCGCCACGGGCGTCGCGCCCGGCGACACGATCGTCACGGCGCCGCTGCCGACGCTCGCCGCGGGCGAAGCCGTCACCGTCGAACAGAGCTAGCCGCAGGCGACCGCCATGTTTCTCACTCGCATCAGCGTCGGTCATCCCGTCTTCGCGACGATGATCATGCTCGCCATCGCCGTGCTGGGCTATTTCTCGTACCAGCGCACGCCGGTCGAGCTGTTCCCCAATATCGACTTCCCGGTGGTGGTGGTGCAGACGGACTATACTGGCGCCACGCCGGAGGCCGTCGAGTCGGACATCACGCGGCCGATCGAGAACGTCGTCAACACCGTCAGCGGCCTCGACAAGCTCGGGTCCCGGTCCTACCCGGGCATCTCGGTGGTCATCGCCCAGTTCAACCTCGACGTCGATTCGGCGACGGCGGCGCAGGATGTGCGCGACAAGCTGGCGACGATCGAGGCCGACCTGCCGGACGCCGCCGGCAAGCCGCAGGTGATGCGCTTCGACCCGTCGGCGATACCGATCATGTCGGTCATCGTCAGCTCCGACGGCCTGCCGCTGCGCGATCTCACCACCGTTGCCGATCAGCTGATCGTCGACCGCCTGACTGTGGTGCCGGGCGTCGGCTCGGCGACGCTGGTCGGCGGCGTCAAGCGCCAGATCAACATCTTCGCCGACAACGACGCGATGCAGTCGCTCGGCGTCGGCGTCAACGACATCATCAGCGCGCTGCAGAACGAGAACCGCAACATTCCGGCCGGCTCCGTCACGGTCGGCGTCAGCGAGCGCGACATCGAGGTCGAGGGGGTCATCGAGGACCCGCAGGAGTTCCGCAAGCTGGTGGTGGCGCGCCGCGGCGGCCAGCCGGTCTATCTCTGGCAGGTCGCCAGCATCGTCGACGGCCAGGCCGACGAGACCAGCCGCGCCATCTTCAACGGCGCCCAGTCGGTCGCCATCGACATCGTCAAGATCCCCGGCGCCAACACGATCACCGTCGCCGACGGCATCGACAAGACGCTGGACGAGCTGCGCCGCGAGCTGCCTTCCACCATCACCCTCAATGTCGTGCGCGACGGCTCGATCCCGGTGCGCAATTCCGTCGACGACGTCCAGACGACGCTCATCGAGGGCGGCGTCCTGGCGGTGCTGATCGTCTTCCTGTTCCTCAATTCCTGGCGCTCGACCGTCATCACCGGCCTTACCCTGCCGGTGTCGGTGATCGGCACCTTCAGCGCCGTCTATTTCCTCGGCTTCACCCTCAACATGCTGACGCTGATGGCGCTGTCGCTCGCCATCGGCATCCTCATCGACGACGCCATCGTCGTGCGCGAGAACATCACGCGCCACCTGCATATGGGGAAGAGCCACCGCCGCGCCGCGCTTGAAGGCACCAAGGAGATCGGCCTCGCCGTGCTGGCGACGTCGCTGTCGATCGTCGCCGTGTTCCTGCCGGTCGCCTTCATGGGCGGCATCATCGGCCGCTTCTTCCTGCAGTTCGGCGTCACCATCGCCGTGGCGGTGATGATCTCGCTGTTCGTCAGCTTCACGCTCGACCCGATGCTGTCCAGCGTCTGGTACGACCCGGCGGCGCAACCCAACGCCAAGCGCAGCATCATCGGCCGCACCGTCGGGCTGTTCGACAAGGGCTTCGAGCGCATCGCCCGGCTCTATACCCGGCTCATCCGCTGGGCGCTGGGGCACCGGCTACTCACCCTGGCCGCCGTGCTGGTGCTGTTCGTCGGCAGCGTCATGATGGTGCCGCGCATCGGCGCCGAGTTCGCGCCGCAGCAGGACCAGGGCGAGTTCCAGCTCGACATGTCGACGCCAGTCGGCTCGGCGACCGACTACACCATCGCCAAGGTCCGGCAGGTCGAGACCGTGCTCCACGCCGTGCCGGAGGTGCAGGACGTCTATACCCAGGTGAATGGCGGCCAGAGCCGCGGCACCAACCGGGCCAGCATCTACGTCAAGCTGGTGCCGCACGAGGCGCGCGAGCGGTCGGCCAACGACGTCGCCGTCGAGGTGCGCGAGAAGCTCACCCGCATTGCCGGCATCAAAGTGTCGCTGTCGCAGCCGGGCATCGCCGGCAGCGAGGCGCCGATCCAGGTCAACGTGCTCGGCGACAATATCGATACGCTGAAGACGATTTCCGACGATCTCGCCGACAAGCTGCGCGCCATCCGCGGCACCGCCGATGTCGACACGACGCTGCAGGAGCGGCGGCCGATCCTCGGCATCCGTATCGACCGCGACCTCGCCAGCGATCTCGGCGTCGGCATGCAGCAGGTGGCGGCGGCGCTGCGGCCGATGCTGTCGGGCGACACCGCGACGAGCTGGACCTCGCCGCAGGGCGAGAACTACGACGTCGTCGTGCGGCTGCCGGAAGGCCAGCGCGCCGACCTCGCCGCGGTCGCGGCCCTGCCGCTGACGGTGCTCGGCGCCGACGGCACGCCGAAGACGATCCGCCTCGACCAGATCGCCACCATCACCAATTCCGTCGGCGCCTCGGAGGTGCTGCGCCAGGACATGACGCGCCAGGTGCAGGTGACGGCCAACACCACCGGCCGGCCGATCGGCGAGATCACCCAGGAACTGCAGACCGTCATCAACGGCATGCACCTGCCGGCCGGCTACCGCGTCAATTTCGGCGGCGACGCCGAAGCGATGGCCGAATCGCTCGGCTATGCCGGCTCGGCGCTGATCATGGCGGTGCTGTTCATCTACTTCGTGCTCGCCTCGCAGTTCGGCAGCTTCCTGCAGCCGCTGGCGATCATGGTGTCGCTGCCGCTGTCGCTGGTCGGCGTGCTCATCGGCCTCCTGGTCACCGGCTCGACGCTCAACATGATGTCGGCCATCGGCTTCATCCTGCTGATGGGTCTCGTCACCAAGAACGCCATCCTCCTGGTCGACAACGCCAACCAGCACGTGCGGGAAGGCATGCCGCTGCGCGAGGCGCTGGTGCTGGCCGGCCAGACGCGCTTCCGGCCGATCATCATGACGACGCTCGCCATGATCTTCGGCATGCTGCCGCTGGCGCTCGGCCTCGGCGAAGGCGGCGAGTTCCGCGCCCCGATGGCGCATGCGGTGATCGGCGGCCTCATCAGCTCGACGCTGCTGACCCTCGTCGTCGTGCCGGTGATCGTCACCTATCTCGACCGGCTCGGCCACTTCCTGCGCAATCTCTTCCCGAAGGCGCCGCACGACGAGGACGAGGCGGACGCACCGGCCACCGACGTGGTTGCCATCCCGCCGCGGACGCCGCCGGTCGCCTATCCGGAAGCCGCCGAGTAACAGAGGGCCGGCGGCTCACGCCGCCGGACTGCCCGCGCCTTTCCTACCCGCTTCCCCTCTGTGGACGCGCCCGGCTGCTCTTCCCATAATGCAGGCAAACAATGCCGCATGCCTTTGGGAGGAACCATGGCCGACGAGATAATCCATCCGGTGACGCCGGAATGGGCAAAGCGGGCCTATGTCGACAACGCCGCCTACCACGCCATGTACCGCCGGTCCGTCGAGGACACCGAGGCCTTCTGGGCCGAGGAAGCGCGGCGCCTCGATTGGCTGACGCCGTTCACCCGCGTCAAGAACACCAGCTTCGGGCCGGGCGAGGTATCGATCCGCTGGTTCGAGGACGGCAGCCTCAACGTCGCCGCCAATTGTACCGACCGCCATCTTGCGACGCGCGGCGACCAGGTGGCGATCATCTGGGAGGGCGACGACCCGTCCGTGTCGCGCACGATCACCTATCGCCAGCTGCATGAGGAAGTCTGCCGCTTCGCCAATGTGCTGAAGGGCCAGGGCGTCGCCAAGGGCGACCGGGTGACGATCTACCTGCCGATGATCCCGGAGGCGGCCTTCGCGATGCTGGCGTGCGCCCGCATCGGCGCCATCCATTCGGTCGTCTTCGCCGGCTTCTCGCCCGACAGCCTCGCCGGCCGCATCCGCGACTGCGGCTCGCGCATCGTCATCACCGCCGACGAGGGCCTGCGCGGCGGCCGCAAGGTACCGCTGAAGCACAATGTCGACATCGCGCTGAAGAGCTGCCCGGAGGTCGAAACGGTGCTGGTGGTCCGCCATACCGGCGGGCTCGGCGACACCATGCTGTCCAATGCCGGCATCGACGTCGAATACGGCCCGCTGCGCGAGACGGCCGCCACCGACTGCCCGGCCGAGCCGATGAACGCCGAGGACCCGCTCTTCATCCTCTATACGTCAGGCTCGACGGGCCGGCCGAAGGGCGTGCTGCACACCACTGGCGGCTATCTCGTCTTCGTGGCGATGACGCATCAATACGCCTTCGACTACCACGACGGCGACGTCTACTGGTGCACCGCCGATGTCGGCTGGGTGACCGGCCACAGCTACATCGTCTACGGCCCGCTCGCCAACGGCGCCACGACGGTGATGTATGAGGGTGTCCCGACCTACCCCGACGCCAGCCGCTTCTGGCAGATCATCGACAAGCATCAGGTCAACATCTTCTACACCGCGCCGACCGCCATCCGCGCCCTGATGGCGCTCGGCGATGCGCCGGTGAAGAAGGCCTCACGCGCCTCACTGCGTCTGCTCGGCTCGGTCGGCGAGCCGATCAATCCGGAAGCCTGGGAATGGTACTGGCGCGTCGCCGGCGACGGCCGCTGCCCGGTGGTCGACACCTGGTGGCAGACGGAGACCGGCGGCATCATGATCAGCCCGCTGCCGGGGGCGATCGATCTCAAGCCGGGCTCGGCGACGCTGCCTTTCTTCGGCATCAAGCCGGCGATCGTCGATGCCGACGGCAAGGTCCTGGAGGGCGCCGCACAGGGCAATCTCGTCCTCACCGATTCCTGGCCCGGCCAGATGCGCACGGTCTATGGCGACCACCAGCGCTTCGTCGAGACCTACTTCTCCACCTATCCCGGCTTCTATTTCACCGGCGACGGCTGCCGCCGCGACGAGGACGGCTATTACTGGATCACCGGCCGCGTCGACGACGTGCTCAACGTCTCCGGCCACCGCATCGGCACGGCGGAGATCGAATCGGCGCTCGTCGCCCATCCCAAGGTGTCGGAGGCGGCCGTGGTCGGCTATCCGCACGCCATCAAGGGCCAGGGCATGTATGTCTACGTAACGCTGATGCAGGGCGAGGCGCCCGACGAAGCCCTGCGCACCGAGCTGCGCAACTGGGTGCGCGAGGAGATCGGGCCGTTCGCGGCGCCGGATCTGGTGCAGTTCGCCCCGGGCCTGCCCAAGACCCGGTCAGGCAAGATCATGCGCCGCATCCTGCGCAAGATCGCCGAGGACGATTACGGCAGTCTCGGCGACATCTCCACCCTCGCCGACCCGGCGGTGGTCGACGACCTCATCGCCAACCGGCTCAATCACGCCGTCAAGGACTGACGGCTGTTCTGAAAGCGGCCGACGGCCCCGATGGGGAGGCCGGCGGCCGCTGCCCTGGCGAAACGGAGCTTGGGCTTAACGCGCTGGGCCCTGCCGCTCTAGCGGGAGAGCAGCCGGCCGAGCGGAATGAGCTGCCACAGCGCCGACAGCCCGACCAGGATGTAGATGATACGCTCGAGAACAGGAACGCCGCCGAAGATGGCGTTGACAAGGTTGTACTCGAATGCGCCGATCAGGCCCCAGTTGATGCCTCCGATGATGACCAGGATCAGCGTAATGATGTCGACAGCTTTCATGACTGGGCTTCCTTTGTTGTCGCCGGCCCGGGCACGGCGCTGAAGGGGCCGCACGAAGGGCGACTCACGGCGCCAATGGTGCCAGCAGAACCGGCAACTGCACAACAATCGATCAGATCGGGACACCCGGAGCGGTAACAGGTCTCCAGGCCGCGGCGCCGGCGAAGACCATGCGCCGGCCGTGAACGACATCTGAACGGCCGCTTCAGTCCCGGCTCAGCCGTTCCCCGCCATTACCGCCCCCAGCGAAACGCCTTCCGCTGCAGGGGTCCAATGTCCCGCTTCAAGAAAATCTGCCTCGCCTGCCATACGACCCTGATCTTCTTCATGGTCGTCCAGGATCCGCACGCCGCGCACCGCGCCCCCGAGCGTCCGGGCCTGTCCGCCGCCCTTCTCGGAGGCGTCGCCGCCCATGGCTAGGATTGAGCTGGCCAGACGGCAGCCCACCGCGGCGTCAGCCGCACCAGCCGGCGCGGCGCCCGCCTTCATAGGGGCGGCCGAAGCCTGCGCGCAGAAGGGCGGTGGCGAGATCGGCGCCGCCCGCCGTCGCGACATCCGCCACGACCCGGCCGAAATACTTGTCGCCGGCGATGCGGGTCAGAACGACGCTGTCGCCCTCCAGGGCGGCCGCCAGCCCGACAGCTGCCGCACGTGCCCGCTCTTTCTCGCCGGCGCATGCACCCCGCAGCTCCGGCGTGTCGATGCCACGGATGCGGACGAGAACGTCGATGCTCTGGCCAAGCCAGACATGCGCCCGCACGCGTAGCGTATCGCCGTCGACGACCGCCAGAACCTCGGCGCGCACCGGCCCCGGCATCTCCTCCGTCCGTGCCGGCGCCGCGAGGGCGAGACCGCAGGCGACAACCAACCAGACCGACCGCGACAGCACCGGGGACTCTCCGTTATAGGTATATATTCCTTGCTACTATGCCGCCCTGAAGCGGACAAGGAATATTTGCCTATCGCAGCGTGGGAATCTTGCAGCGCGGCCGGTGCATTCCCATCATAATGGCAGCCCGAGCGCGCCCGGTGGCGCGACGGGACACGGGGTGTGAAAAGAGAGGTCATGAACATCCTCAAGACAGGCATGCTGCTTGCGGCGCTGACGGCGCTGTTCATGGGCGTCGGCTATCTGATCGGCGGCACCAGCGGCATGGTCATTGCCTTTATCGTCGCCGCCGGCCTCAACCTGTTCACCTACTGGAACGGCGACAAGATGGTGCTGCGCATGCACCATGCCGTCGAGGTCGATGCGCGGACGGCGCCGCAGCTCTACGGCATCGTCCAGCAGCTCGCCGCCAATGCCGGCCTGCCGATGCCGCGCGTCTATCTGATCGACAATCCGCAGCCCAACGCCTTTGCGACCGGCCGCAGCCCCGAGCATGCCGCGGTGGCGGCGACGACCGGCATTCTCGCCCAGCTGACGCCCGACGAGCTGGCCGGCGTCATGGCGCACGAGCTGGCGCATGTGAAGAGCCGCGACACGCTGATCATGACGGTGACGGCGACGATCGCCGGCGCCATCTCGATGCTGGCCAATTTCGCCTTCTTCTTCGGCGGCAACCGCGACAACAACAACCCGCTCGGCTTCGTCGGCGTCCTGATCGCCGCCATCGTCGCGCCGATCGCCGCGGCGCTGGTGCAGTTCGCCATCAGCCGGACGCGCGAATACGCCGCCGACCGCATGGGCGCGGAAATCAGCGGCGACCCGCGCGGCCTCGCCTCGGCGCTCTCCAAGATCGCCGTCGGTGCGGCGCATATCCCGAACATGGACGCCGAGCGCAACCCGGCGACGGCGCATATGTTCATCGTCAACCCGCTGTCGGGCCAGCGCATGGACAACCTGTTCTCCACCCATCCGGCGCCGGAGAACCGCATCGCTGCCCTCCTGGAGATGGAGCGGCAGATGGGCGGCCGGCAGGCGAGCGCGCCGGCCGGCTTCAGCCGCGGCATGACGCTGCCCGATCTCGGCGGATCGGGCCGGTCCTACGGCCCCTGGGGCCGCCGCGGTTGAACCGACAGCAATCCCCGAACCGCGAACGTCCGCCGCGCTCCCCCACCGGAGCGCGGCGTTTGATTCCCGGCCTGCCGGCGCGCCAGGCGGCTACCGCCCTACTCGCCGCCGTCCTCGACGACAGGCGGCCGTTCGATTCCCTTTTCGACGCCAGGAGCGGCCTCCCGGCCTTTACTCGCCTCGAGGATCAGGATCGCGCCCTTGCCCGCGCCATCGCCACGACGGCCCTGCGCCGCCACGGCCAGATCGGCGCCGCGCTGGACGGCCTCATCCCGCGCAAGCTGCCGAAGCGGGCCGGCATCCTGCCGCATATTCTCGCCGGCGCCGCCGCCCAGATCCTCTTCATGGAGGTCGCCGACCACGCCGCCGTGTCCCTGGCGGTGGAGCAGGCTTCCGGCGACCCCGATGCCCGGCACTTCAAGGATCTTGCCAATGCCGTGCTGCGCCGCCTGGCGCGCGAGCGGACGGCGATCCTGGCGCAGCAGGACGCCGCCCGGCTCAACACACCCGACTGGCTATGGCAGCGCTGGACGGCGACCTATGGCGCGACCGAAGCGCGCCGCATCGCCGAGGCCCATCTCGGCGAGCCGCCGCTCGATCTCAGCATCCGCGACGACCCGGCCGGCTGGGCCGAGCGGCTCGGCGGCGCCCTGCTGCCGACCGGCACCGTCCGCCTTGCGGCACGCGGCCGCATCGAGGCGCTGGACGGCTTCGCCGAGGGCGCCTGGTGGGTACAGGACTGCGCCGCGGCACTGCCGGCCCGCCTCTTCGCCAGCCCGGCAGCCGGCCAGCCGCTCGCCGGCCGCACGGCGCTCGACCTCTGCGCCGCGCCGGGCGGCAAGACGATCCAGCTCGCCCTGATGGGCGCCGCTGTGACGGCGATCGACCTGGCGCCGGCCCGCCTCGCCCGGCTGGAGGACAATCTCCGCCGCCTCGGCCTTGCCGCCGAAGCCGTCGCCGCCGACGCCCTGAGCTTCGCGCCGGAGCGCCGCTTCGACGCCGTCCTTCTCGACGCGCCCTGTTCGGCCACCGGCACCATCCGCCGCCATCCCGACATTCCCTGGCTGAAATCGGACGCCGACGTGAGCGCCCTCGGCGACCTGCAGGCGAAGCTCCTCGACCGCGCCGCGGCGCTTACCGCGCGCGGCGGCACACTCGTCTACGCCACCTGCTCGCTCGAGCCGGCCGAGGGCGAGGAGCAGGTACGGGCCGCCCTGCAGCGCCTGCCGCTCGAGCTCGTTCCCATCGGTCCGGGCGACGTTCCCGGTCTGCCGGGGGAGTGCCTGCGCGACGGCATGCTGCGTACCCGTCCATGCGACGATCCCGGCGCGCCGGGCGGCATGGACGGCTTCTTCGCGGCACGCCTGCGCCGCCTCTGATCATCCACAGGGCGTTTGCCGCCAACGTGCATCATCCATATGAAACGACACGCGGATTTCCTACGCTCCGGGCGGAACCGGCGACCGCCATTGGTTTTTCCGCCTCGGCAGCTAGATTGACGCTCCGCGGCGGGCGCGCATGAGTCGCGCGGCGGCAGAATCGGGAGAGGGCATCGCATGACCGACCGAACCACCTCGGGCCGGGGGCGGCTTCTCAGCTTCGCCCTCACCGAGAGCTGGCGGTCGGCGACGCTGCGTTTTCACGGCAGCCTCATCTACCGCCCGCGCTATGCCGGGCCGACGCCCGACCGGCTGCTGATCGCCCCGACGGACCTGCGCACCACCGATCCGACGATCGCCCAGGACATCTATGCCGGCCGCTTCATCTTCAACGGCGAGGTGATCGACGCCGACGGCCTGTCGGTGTTCACGCTGGCGCCCCCGAGCGAGGAATGGGCGCGGCAGCTGCATGCCTTCGGCTGGCTGCGCCACCTGCGCGCCTCCGACATGGCGGTGTCGCGCGCCAATGCCCGCTCGCTGGTCAGCGACTGGATCCGCCAGGGCGGCCGCAACCATCCGATCGCCGGCGAGCCGGAAATCGTCGCGCGCCGCATCCTCGCCTGGCTGAGCCAGTCACCGCTGGTGCTGGACGGCTGCGACCACGCCTTCTACCGCCGCTTCATGCGGTCGCTGACCAGCCAGATCCGTTTCCTGCGCCGCATCGCGCCGGACGGGCCGCCCGGCGCGCCGCGCCTGCGCATCATGGTGGCGCTGGCCGCCGCCTCGGTGGCGCTGCCCGACCAGGAGCGCTTCGTGCGCCAGGCGGTGCGCTGGCTCGATGCCGAGCTGGAGCGCCAGATCCTGCCCGACGGCGGCCATGTCAGCCGCAACCCGATGGCGATCCTCGACCTTCTCGCCGACCTGCTGCCGCTGCGGCAGGCCTTCATCGCCCGCGGCGTCCAGCCCTCGCCCGCCCTGATGGCCGGCATCGACCGCATGATGCCGATGGTCCGCTTCTTCCGTCATGGTGACGGCTCCTTCGGGCGCTTCAACGGCACCGGCGACACGCCCGTCGACCTTGTCGCCACGGTGCTCGCCTATGACGACGCCCGCGGCACGCCGCTCTCCTTTGCGCCGCACAGCGGCTATCAGCGCATGGCGGCGGGAACGACCGTCGTCCTCGCCGATCTCGGCAAGCCGCCGCCCATCGCCGTCAGCGGCAACGCCCATGCCGGATGCCTGTCCTTCGAGCTCTCCTCCGGCCGCCACCGCATCATCGTCAATTGCGGCGCCGCCAATCCCGGCGCGACGCGCCTGCGCCGCCTGTCGCGCACCACCGCCGCGCACAGCACCGCCACAATCAATGACAGCTCGTCGAGCCGCTTCCTCATCGGCACCGGCCTGTCGCGGCGCTTTGGCGAGGTCATCGTCGACGGCCCGTCGCAGGTCCCGGTCGAGCAGGTCCCGGAGGAAGAATTCACCGCCGTCGTCGCCAGCCATGACGGCTATGCCGAGCGCTTCGGCATCCTGCACGAGCGCGAGCTGCGGCTGTCGCAGACCGGCCACCGGATCGAGGGCGTCGACCGCTTCCTCTCCGCCGGCCGGCGGACGCCGCGCGGCGGCATCAAGGACGGCTACGCCATCCGCTTCCACCTGCATCCGGGGGTGCGGCCGACGCGCTCCGACGACGGCCAGAAGGTCCTGCTGACGCTTCCCGACGGCGAATCGTGGGAATTCGTCTCGGACGGGCCGCCGATCCTCCTGGAGGAGAGCATTTTCTTCTCCGACACCTACGGCAACCGGCGCACCGAGCAGATCGTCCTTGCCGGCCGCGCCGCCGAGCTGCCGGAAGTCGCCTGGTCGGTGCAGCGCGTCGGCCTGTCCGGCCGCCGTCCACCGGGATATCGCGACTGAGGCATCCGGCCGGATAGAAGCCGGGCGGATTTCGTGCTATCGCGCGGCCATTCTCTCCCCCGACCCGGGTTCGCACATGGTCGCCTTGGCGAAATCCTTTCCCATTCCCGAAAAAATCCACATCCGCCGCGCCCTGATCTCGGTCTCCGACAAGACCGGCCTGATCGAGCTCGGCCGCGGCCTGGTGGCGCGCGGCGTGACGATCGTCTCCTCCGGCGGCAGCCGCCAGGCGCTCGCCGATGCCGGCATCCCGGCCACCGAGGTGGCGAGCGTCACCGGCTTTCCGGAAATGCTCGGCGGCCGCGTCAAGACCCTGCACCCGAAGATCCATGGCGGCATTCTCGCCATCCGCGACGACGCCGAGCACGCCGCCGCCATCGCCGAGCACGGCATTCCGCCTTTCGATCTCGTCGTGGTGAACCTCTATCCGTTCGAGAAGGCCGTAGCGTCGGGCGCCGACGAGCAGCTGGCGGTGGAGAATATCGATATCGGCGGTCCGGCTCTTATCCGCGCCGCCGCCAAGAATCACGCCTATGTGTCGGTGGTCGTCGATCCGGCCGATTACGACGCCGTGCTGCAGGCCCTCGCCGAGCATGACGGCAGCCTTCCCTTCGGGCTGCGCCGCCGGCTCGCCGCCAAGGCCTTCGCCCGCACCGCCGCCTATGACACCGCCATTTCCGACTGGTTCGCAGGGATGACCGGCGACGTCATGCCGGAGCGCCGGTCCTTCACTGGCTACCTGCGCGAGAATCTGCGCTACGGCGAGAATCCCCATCAGATGGCCGCCTTCTACGCCACCGGCGACAAGCGTCCCGGCGTCGGCACGGCGCGCCAGGTGCAGGGCAAGCAGCTGTCCTACAACAATATCGGCGACACCGACGCCGCCTATGAGCAGGTGGCCGAGTTCGACCCGGCCGAGACCGCCGCGGTAGCGATCATCAAGCACGCCAATCCCTGCGGCGTCGCCACCGGCGCCAGCCTCGCCGAGGCCTATGTCAAGGCGCTGCGCTGCGATCCGACATCGGCCTTCGGCGGCATCGTCGCCCTCAACCGGCCGCTCGACGCCGAAGCCGCGACGGAGATCGTCAAGATCTTCACCGAGGTAATCATCGCCCCGGACGCCTCCGAGGAGGCGCAGGCGATCATCGCGGCCAAGCGCAACCTGCGCCTGCTGCTCGCCGGCGCGGTGCCCGATCCGCATGAGCGCGGCGTGCTGGTGCGCTCGGTCGCCGGCGGCCTGCTGGTACAGGACCGCGACACCGGCGCGGTGAGCGAAGCCTCGCTCAAGGTGGTGACCAAGCGCGCCCCGACGCCGGCCGAGATCGCCGACATGCTGTTCGCCTTCCGTGTCGTCAAGCACGTGAAGTCGAACGCCATCGTCTACGCCAAGGACGGCGCCACGGTCGGCATCGGCGCCGGCCAGACGAGCCGCGTCGACGCCGCCATCATCGCCGCCCGCAAGGCGATGGAAGCCGCCAAGGCGGCCGGCAGCGAGGTCAGCCTGGCGCGCGGCAGCGTTGCCGCCTCGGACGCCTTCTTCCCCTTCCCGGACGGGCTCATCACCACCGCCGAAGCCGGCGCCACGGCGGTGATCCAGCCCGGCGGCTCGGTTAACGACGCCGATGTCATCGCCGCCGCCGACGAGCGCGGCCTGGCGATGGTGTTCACCGGGATGCGGCACTTCCTGCACTGACACTGCCGGCGCGCACCGGCAGGAGCAGCAGCGCGCCGACCACGAAGAACGCCACCAGCGCGGCGATGCCGACACGCTGGCTGCCGGACAGCGCCGTCAGGGCGCCGACCGACAGCGGACCGATGAAGCTCGTCATCTTGCCGGACAGGGCCTGCAGGCCGAAGAACTGCGTCATGCGCTCGCGCGGCGCGACGCGCACCATCATCGTCCGGCTGGCCGCTTGCAGCGGGCCGGCGACGGCGCCGATGACGGCGCCCAGCGCCAAGTAGACGCGCTCGCCGAGCGAGGCGAAGAGCCCGCCGCCATCCGCCGGCGGCGCCACCGGGATGACGAAGCCGACATGGCCGCGGTCGATCGACAGCACCGCGACACTTGCCAGTGCCAGCACCACCAGCGCGCCAAGGATGACCGGCTTGGGGCCGAGCCGATCGTCGAGACGGCCGCCGATCAGCGCCCCGATCGTGCCGGTGACGGTGAGCAGGATGCCGAACAGGCCGAGCTCGGTCGTCGACCAGCCGAAGACGCCGGCGGCATAGACGCCGCCAAGGGCGAAGAGCGCCACGAGCCCGTCGGCATAGACCATATGCGCCAGGAGAAAGCGCACCGCATTGGCATGCCCCGGCAGGTCGGCGAGCGTCGCCCGCAGCTGCGCCAGGCCGGCGCGGATGGCCGGGCGCACCGCCATGCGCCGCGGTGTGTCGGGCGTGAACAGGAACAGCGGCAGCACGAAGACGACGTACCAGAGCGCCGTCAGCGGCCCGGCGGCGCGGTCGCCGCCATGGCTGGCCGGGTCGAGGCCGAAAAGCGGCGGCAGGCCGAGCAGGGTCCGGCCGGTCTCCGGGCTGGCGACCAGCAGCCCCAGCGTCACCACCAGGCTGACGAGACCGCCGAGATAGCCGACCGCCCAGCCGGTTCCCGACAGGCGACCGACCCGCGACGGCGCCACGAGGTCGGGGATCATGGCGTTGTTGAAGACTGTGGCGAACTCGGCGCCGAGCGCTGCGACGATATAGGCGCCGAGGGCGAGCGCGACGACCGCCGGACCGCCGTCCGGCACGACGAACCACAGCGCTGCCGCGCCGGCCACCAGCAGCACCGAGAAGGCGCCGATCCACGGCTTGCGCCGGCCGCTGGCATCGGCGATGGCGCCCAGCACCGGCGACAGGAGGGCGATGCCGATCCCGGCCGCGGCGGCCGCGAAGCCCCAGATGGCCTGGCCGGCGACCGGATCGGCGGCGACCGCCGAGGCGAAATAGGGCGCGAAGACGAAGGTCGTGATGAGCGTGAAGAAGGGCTGCGCCGCCCAGTCGAACAGCAGCCAGGCGCCGATGCCGCGGCGGGTGGCATGCTGCGGCACGGCAGACGTCGCAGCCAGGGTCATGAGCGGCTCCTGCGGGTGCGACCGGTGAAGGTCTCTTCCGGCGGCTAGAGATAGCCGCGCTGCATGAGGTCCTTGGTGTCGAGGACGTCGATGACGCGCTCGCCGTCGACGACGATGATATTGGCGATGCGCCGGTCCTTCATCAGCGCGATGGCGTCGCGCATCAGGTCCTGCGGCGTCACCGTCACCGGGCGCGGCGTCATGATGTCGGCGGCGCGCTTGCTGAACATGTCGGCGTCATAGGCGCGGCGCAGGTCCCCCTCCGTGATGAGGCCGCGCAGCGTCTTTTCCGGGCCGAGGACGACGACGCAGCCCTTGCGGCCATGCGTCACCGCGCCGATGACGTCGCGCATCGGCGTCTCCGGCGCCACCGACGGCACGTCGGCGCCGTATTCGTCGATGTAGCGCTTCACCGTCGCCAGGCTGAGACCGAGCTTCCCGCCCGGATGGAACTGCGCATAGTCGGTGTCGGCGAAGGAGCGCCTGTCCATCAGCAGCACGGCGAGGACATGGCCGAGCGCCATGGTGATCAGCGCCGAGGTGGTCGGCGCCAGATTGTTGGGACACACCTCGGTGACGCGCGGCAGGCGCAGCAGCACCGTCGCCTGCTTGCCGAGGCGACTGTCGCGCTGGGTGGTGATGGCGATCACCGGCACCCCGACGGTGCGGCAATAGTCGAGCACCGGAAACAGCTCGCGCGTATCGCCGGAATTGGAGATTGCCAGCACCACGTCGGCGGCGACGATCATGCCGAGATCGCCATGCGCCGCCTCGGCGGCATGCACGTAGAAGGACGGCGTCCCGGTCGAGGCGAAGGTCGCGGCCAGCTTGGCGCCGATATGGCCCGACTTGCCGACGCCGGTGACGACGAGGCGCCCGGACCGCCCGTCGCCGGTGCGCGCCTCGATCACCTCGATCGCCGCCGCCAGCGAGCCGTCGAGCGCCTCCGACAGCAGCGCCATGCCCTCGCTTTCCTGGGCGAGGATATCGCGCGCCCGGCGGACGGCGTCTTCGGGATCGAGCGCCGGCACAATGGCCGGCGGCACTTGCGGGCGGTTCATGCTAGATGCTCCGGAACGGGGCCGTCATCATAGACCGAAGCCGGCGCAATTGCGCGGTCTCCGCTGCCGGTGCTCCTCCTGTCGCGCAGTTCTGCCATGTCCACTGCTGCCATGTCCGTCACCATCGTTATCCCCGCCCGCTACCAGTCGAGCCGCTACCCGGGCAAGCCCCTGGCAATGCTCAGGGGCGCCGGCGGCGTGCCGCAGACGCTGCTGGCGCGCAGCGTTGCGGCGGCGCGCGCCGTCCCTGGCGTCGGGCGCATCCTTGTCGCCACCGACGATGACAGGATCGCGGCAGAGGCGGAGCGTATCGGCGCCGAAACTGTCATGACCTCCCCGGACTGCCGCAACGGTACGGAGCGGGTGGCAGAGGCGGTGCGCCGGCTCGGCATCACCAGCCGGACGGTGATCAACCTGCAGGGCGATGCGCCGCTGACGCCGCCCTGGTTCGTCGAGGCGCTGATCGCCGCCATGGCCGGCGATCCCGATATCCAGGTGGCGACGCCGGTCCTCCGCTGCGACGAGGCAAGCCTCCGCCATTTCCTCGACGACCGGAAAGCCGGCCGGGTCGGCGCCACCACAGCGGTACGCGCCGGCAATGGCGACGCGCTTTATTTCTCCAAGGAGGTCATCCCCTTCACCAATGGCCGCGCCATCGTCGGCGGCGAAGTGCCGGTGTTCCACCATGTCGGCCTCTACGCCTACCGGCCCGCCGCGCTGGAGGCCTATGCCGGCTGGCAGCCGTCGCCGCTGGAAACCCTGGAGGGCCTGGAGCAGCTGCGCTTTCTCGAAGCCGGCTGGAAGATCCGCACCGTCGAGGTGGAGAGCCGCGGCCGGTCGTTCTGGGAGCTCAACAATCCGGAGGACGTGCCGCGCATCGAAGCCTATCTCGCCGCCATGGGCCTCGCCTGAGCGGCGATGCGGATCGCCCTCGGCATACCGCGCCTGGTACCGGCCGGCGGACTGGAGCAGAACTGCCTCTCCCTGGCGGAACGCCTCGAGGGCCGCGGCCATGCCGTGACGCTCTACGCTTCGGCCGGCCTTGCCACGGCCCCGGCCGGCATCGCGACGGTCCGCCTGGCGGCATCCGGCGCCTCCAACCATCGCCGCGAAGCGCAGTTCGCCGCCGCTTTCGCCGCCGCGACGGCCGGCCGCTTCGACCGCGTCGTCGGCTTCAAGCGCATGCCGGGGCTCGACGTCCTCTATTGCGCCGACCCGAGCTTCATCGCTACCCACCGGTCGCCGCTCGCCCGCCTGTCGCCGCGCTATCGCACCTTCGCGGCGCTGGAGCGCGCCTGTTTCGGCAGGGGCAGCGGGACGCGCATCATCGGCCTCAGCGCCCCGCAGATCGCCACCTACGAGGCCGTCCATGGCACGCCACGCGACAGGCTGGCCATCCTGCCGCCGACTGTCGAGCCGCGCCGCCACCAGCCGGGCCTCCGCGCTGCGGACACGCGCCGGCGCCTCCGTGCCGAGCGCGGCCTGCCGGACGGGCCGGTCTGGCTGTGGATCGGCCTGCAGCCGCGCATCAAGGGGCTCGACCGCGTCGTGGAGGCACTGGCCGCCGTCCCGGAGGCGACGCTGCTCGTCGTCGGGCCCGAGCCGGCCGCGCCGTCGCTGCGCGCCATACGCGTCGCCGCGTCGCGGAACGGCACACTCAGCCGCATCCGCTTCGCCGGCTTTGCCGGGCCGGAGGAGCTGCCGCGCCTCCTTGCCCTTGCCGATGTGCTGATGCACCCGGCGCGCGCCGACGTCACCGGTACGGTGATCCTGGAGGCGCTGGTCAACGGCCTGCCGGCCATCGCCAGCGCCGCCTGCGGCTACAGTCCTTACGTGGCGGCCTCGGGCGGCGGCCTCGCCATCCCGGAGCCCTTCGCCCAGCCGGCCTTCGACGCCATGGCGCGGCGGGCCGATGCCGCCACCTGCGCCGCCTGGTCAGCAGCGCTCGCCGGTTTCGGCGACGACCCGGCGCTCTTCTCCGGCCTCGACCGCGCCTGCGACCTCATCGAGGCGGCGGCCGACGCCAACGCCTGGCGGTCTCTGTCGGGCGTTTAGTCCTTCCGCCACCAGACGCCGGTCTGGTCGATCACGGCGATCTCCGGCTTCAGGCCGTGGGCGTCGAGATAGTCATGCACCGCGGCGCGGCAGGCGGCGATGCCGCCATAATCGTCGATGATGGCGAAGCCGCCCGGCGACAGCCGCGGGTAGAGATTCTCCAGCGCGACGATCGTCGATTCGTACATGTCGCCGTCGAGGCGGATCAGCGCGAAGCGCGGCACGCTGAGCTTCGGCAGCGTGTCCTGGAAGAGGCCGGGGACGAAGACGACCTGCTCGTCGAGGAGATCATAGGCGGCGAAATTGCGCTGAACCACCTCCTGCGGGATGGCGAGCTCGGCAAAGGCATGCAGGCGGTCGCTCGCGTCCTTGGGGAATTCGCCGGGCTTGGGCGGCGGCAGGCCGTTGAAGGAATCGGCGCAATAGACCTTGCGCACCGTATCGCCATGCGCGGCAAGCACCCCACGCATCAGGATGCAGGCGCCGCCGCGCCAGATGCCGGTCTCGATGAAATCGCCCGGCACGTCGTCCTGCAGCGCCTGTTCCGCCAGCAAGCGGACATTGCGCAGGCGCTTCGGGCCGATCATCGAATGGGCCTTGCCCGGCCATTTGAAGGCGCCGCGGCGGGTCAGATAGGGATGGCGCAGGCGCTGCAGCAGCGCCCGCCAGCGCCGCTCGATGACGCTCTCGCCATAGATGGCGTTGCCGACGCTCTTCTCGAGAAGGTCGAGATAGCGCGCCCGAAGGTCCGTCGTTCCGGTCAGGATTGTTCTCCACCCCCACGCGGGCCGTAGCCGAAGGAAGCCAGGGTCGGCTCCAGCTCGCGCATCGCCAGCCAGAGCATGAATTTGGACTTGCGCCGGTATTTCCCCACCGCCGGCCGCAGCGTCGCCTCCAGGCGCGCAAGCCCGGCTTCGTCGGGGGTGATCTGGAGAAAAGCCAGCACCCGCGCCGCCGCGGCGCGGAAGTCGAGGACCAGGTCCTCGTATCGGATCTCCATGTAGCGCCGGCCCATCATCGAGCCGAAGGCCCGGCCGATCGTCACCATGTTGGCCCAGTGGCGGGCATTGTAGAGCGGCGGCATTACCCGATACGGCCCGCGGCTGAGCGGCAGACCGTGCCAGCGGCTGAGGCGATCGGTGTTGAAATAGACCTTGCGCCACAGGGGCGTGTAGGGCGCGACGTGATTGCTGAAGGCGACGTCGCGGCCGTCGCGGACGAGATGGAGGTAATGCGCCTCCGGGAAGAGATGGGCGATCAGCGGCAGGATGTAGGTCGTTTCGCAGAGCTTCCAGCCCCAGCGGCCGCCCGGGAAGCCGGAAAGATGCGCCAGCAGCCTTTCGCGGATGAGCGCCACCAGGGCCGGATCGGGATTGCGGAACAGCCCCTGGTAGTCGGGATAATGCTGCAGCACCACCGACTGGAAGATCGCCAGGATGTCGAGCGAATCGTTCGATTCGTTGATGTCGGAGCCGAGATAGACGCCCTGGTCGAGCAGCAGCTGCGCCAGGACACGGCTGCCGGAATGCGATTTGTTGAAGACGACGATGGGCGGCCCGAAGCGGGCGAGTTCCCGGCGCAGGTCGGCAAAAGGATCGCCGCCGGCGGTCGGCGTTCCGTCGTCTGGCCCCATCGCTTTCCCTCTCCCTCGTGGCGGCGCCTTGACCCCGGGCCGCCCGCACCGGCATGAAGCAGCACCCTATAAGCGGATCAGTGCCCTTGTTCATAGTCACCGGCGGCGCCGGCTTCATCGGTTCCAACATTGTGAAGGCGCTGAACGGGCGCGGCTGCGACGACATCCTCGTCGTCGACGATCTCGCCGACGGCCACAAGATCGCCAATCTCGCTGACTGCCGCATCGCCGACTATCTGGACCGCGAGCGCTTCCGCGCCCTGCTGCGCGATCGCGCCGATCTCGGCCCGGTGGAGGGCATCTTCCACCAGGGCGCCTGCTCCGACACCACGGAGTGGAACGGCGCCTTCATGATGGACGTCAATTTCGAGGCGTCGAAGGAACTCTTCGCCTGGGCGCAGGCCCACCGCGTGCCGATGGTCTATGCCTCGTCGGCGGCGGTCTACGGACCGGGGCGCGGCTTCGCCGAATTCGCCGGCTTCGAGCAGCCGCTCAACGTCTACGGCTGGTCGAAATGGGTCTTCGACCAGTGGCTGGCGAAGCGGCTTGCCGACCTTGCGGCGCCCGTCATTGGCCTGCGCTACTTCAACGTCTACGGGCCGCGCGAGGGCCACAAGGGGCGCATGGCGAGCGTCGTGCACCATTTTCACCGCCAGCTGCGCGAGACCGGCAAGGTGCGCCTTTTCGAGGGCTCGCACGGCTATGCCGACGGCGAGCAGCGGCGCGATTTCGTCTTCGTCGGCGACGTGGTGGCGGTGAACCTGTGGGCCATCGACGCGCGGCCGCGCTCCGGCGTCTACAATGTCGGCACCGGCGCCTCGCGCAGCTTCAACGACGTTGCCCGCGCCGTCATCGCCCATCATGGCAGCGGCAGCATCGAATACATTCCCTTTCCCGGCGACCTGGGTGCCGCCTACCAGGCCTTCACCGAGGCGGACCTGACGCGGCTGCGCGCCGCCGGCTACAATGCCGGCTTCACCTCCGTCGAAGACGGCGTGCACGCGACGCTGGGAGAGGCAGCTGCTTGAAACTTCGGTGACACGCATTCTGGTCGTCGCTCCGGCCTGGGTCGGCGACATGGTGATGGCGCAGAGCCTGGTGGCGCGCCTTGCAGCCCGTCACCCCGGCGCCGCCATCGACCTTGTCGCGCCGCCCTTCACCGCGGCGCTCGGCGCCCGCATGCCCGGCGTCAGCCGCACGATTGCGCTCGCCACGGCGCATGACCGGTTCGATCTCGGCCTCCGCGTCAGGCTGGGACGGGCGCTGCACCGCGAGCACTACGACCTCGCCATCGTGCTGCCCGGCTCGTGGAAATCGGCACTGGTGCCCTTCTTCGCCGGGGCGCGGCGGCGGCGCGGCTATCGTGGCGAGATGCGTTACGGCCTCCTCAACGACGTGCGCTCGCTCGACAAGACAAGCTTGCCGCGCACTGTCGACCGCTTCGTGGCGCTCGGCGAGGGGGCCGGAGACGTCCATCCGGCAGTGCAGCCGCCGGTGCTGACGGCCGATAGCGACCGTGCCGCCGCCCTTGCCGCCCGCTTCGGCTTTTCGCCCGACTTGCCCATACTCGTTCTCTGCCCGGGCGCCGAATACGGCCCGGCGAAGCAATGGCCGGCCCGGCATTTCGCCGCCGTCGCCCGCACCGCGCTGGCGCGCGGCTGGCAGGTGGCGGTGGTGGGGTCGCCGCGCGACAAGGCGGTCGGCGAGGACATCGTCGCGCTTGCCGGCACCGGCGTGCGCAATCTCTGCGGCGCCACCGACCTTCTCGAGGTGGTCGATTTCATCAGCCGCGCGGCGGCCGTCGTCACCAACGATTCGGGGCTAATGCATGTCGCGGCGGCTCTCGGCCGGCCGCTCGTCGCCGTCTATGGTTCGACCTCGCCGGCGATGACGCCGCCGCTGTCGGCAAAGGCGCGCATCGCCGAGCTGTCGCTGTCCTGCCGGCCGTGCTTCAAGCGCACCTGCCCGCTCGGCCACACCAACTGCCTCAACCAGCTGGCGCCGGAGCGCGTCACGGCTCTCCTGGAGGAGCTGGCAGCCTAGCGGCGGGCGCGCAGCCGGGCCGCCTGCACGGCGATGGCCCCCAGCGCCTCGCCGACCACCGCCTGGTCGTTGGCGGGCCGCAGCCGCGTGTCGATGACGGCACGATGCAGCCGCTCCATGGCCCACTCGAGGCCGGCCCGCGGCCACAGCCGCAGCTGCGCCTCAACCGCCGATCGCCGGCTGAAGAACAGCGGCGGCCGGAAGGCGCCGAGCACGGCCGCCACCGGCTCGCCGCCGTCGATCGTACTGCGCGCCCGGTGGAGGTTCTGGAAATGGCGCTCGGCAGCGCTGGCGGCAGTGAAGGCCGCCGTACCGGCCGCGGCAAGGCGCTGCAGGCCGAGATCGACCGTCGCCATGTCGCCGGACGCGGCAGCGTCGACGATCTCATCGACCGCCACGGCGGCACCGTCGCCGACGACGGCGCGGACATCGGCGACGGTCACCGTCCCGGTGCCGGCCGCATAGAGGGCGAGCTTGCGGATTTCCGACCGGCTGGCGATCCGGTCGCCGAGGAGGCCAGCCAGTTCCTGCCGCGCGTCGGCATCGATGCGCAGCTCGGCGGCGGCCATCTCCTCGTCGATCAGCCGGCCGACATCGCCGTCGCCATAGCAGCCGATGGCGGCGGCGGTCTTCGCCTGCTCGCAGGCTCGCCGCAGCGGCGCCGTCTTCTTGAGGTCGCCGGCTTCGAGGATCACCCAGGCGTCGGCCGGCGGCTGCGCCAGCAGCGGCTCGACGGACGGCAGGAATTGCCGCAGGCCGCCGACCCGCACCCGGATGGCGCGATTGCCGGCGAACAGCGAGCCGCCATAGGCCTCGTCGGCGAGGCGGCCGGGTGTCGCGGCAAGCTCGTCGGACTCGAAGCGCTGCACCGCCAGCGGATCGTCGCCGGCGACGGCCTGCGCCAGGCGCTGGCCGCGCTCGACGACGAGGCCGGCATCCGGTCCGAAGAACAGCACGACGCGCAACGCCGGATCGGGCCTCGCCAGCAGGCGCTCGATCTCCGCCGCCTTGTTGATCAGCACGGCATCGCCCCGCCTCAGGCGACGACGTTGACGATGCGCTTCGGCACGACGATGACCTTCTTCGGCACCCTGCCCTCCAGCGCCTTCTGCACCGCCTCCAGCGCTAGCGCCGCCGCCTCGACATCGGCATCGGCGGCATCGGCGCCGATGGTCAGCTCGGCGCGCTTCTTGCCGTTGATCTGCACCGGCAGGACGATGACGTCGTCGACCAGCAGGGCCGGATCAGCCACCGGCCAGGCATGCAGGGCGACGAGATCGTCATGGCCCAGCGCCGCCCAGGCCTCCTCGGCCAGATGCGGCATGACCGGGCCCATCATCAGCGTCAGCAGTTCCAGCGCCTCGCGCACCGCCCAGCCGAGCGACCGGTCGACCTCCGCCCCCGACAGGCCGCCGACGGCGCCGGTGATGGCATTGACGAGCTCGTAGAGACGGGCGACCGCCACGTTGAAGCGCAGCGCCTGGAAATTGTCGCCGACCGCCTGCAGGACGCGATGCGACTGCCGCCGCAACGCCTCCGCCGGCACCGACAGGGCATTGGGCGGCGGGACGCCCGGCCCCGGCACGCCCTCCAGCCGCGCCGCCTCGCCGATCAGGCGCCAGACGCGCTGCACGAAGCGATGGGCGCCCTCGACACCGGCCTCGGTCCAGATGACGTCGCGCTCCGGCGGCGAATCCGACAGCATGAACAGCCGCGCCGTGTCGGCGCCGTAGCCCTCCATGATGTCGCTCGGGTCGACCGTATTGCGGCGCGACTTCGACATCTTCTCAATCGGGCCGATCTCGACCGTCTCGCCGGTGGCGCGCTCATAGGCGACACGACCGCCGGGGGTTTCCTCGATGCGGATTTCCGCCGGGCTCGCCCAGCGGCCGTCGGCGCGCCGGTAGGTCTCGTGCACCACCATGCCCTGGGTGAAGAGGCCGGCGAAGGGCTCGCTGATGCCGAGATGGCCGGTCGCCGTCATCGCTCGGGCGAAGAAGCGCGAATAGAGGAGATGCAGGATCGCGTGCTCGATGCCGCCGATATACTGGTCGACCGGCAGCCACTTGTCGGCCGCCTTGCGGTCGGTCGGCGTCGGCGCATGCGGGGCGGTGAAGCGGGCATAGTACCAGGACGAGTCGACGAAGGTGTCCATGGTGTCGGTCTCGCGCGTCGCAGGCCCGTCGCAGGTCGGGCAGCGGACATGCTTCCAGGTCGGATGGCGGTCGAGCGGATTGCCGGGCTGGTCGAAGCGGACGTCCTCCGGCAGGCGCACCGGCAGGTCCTTCTCCGGCACCGGCACGACGCCGCATTTGGCGCAATGGATGACCGGAATCGGGCAGCCCCAGTAGCGCTGGCGCGAGACGCCCCAGTCGCGCAGCCGATAATTGACCTGGCGGACGGCCTGCGGCTTGCCGGCGACCGTGGCGGCCGACAGGCGGCGTGCCACCTCCTCCTTGGCCTCGGCGACGGAGAGGCCGTCGAGAAAGGCGGAGTTGATCAGCTGGCCGTCGTCGACATAGGCGGCGTCGGCGCTGGCGAACTGCTCCAGCCAGGCGACGAGGTCGGCGGGGCTGTCGAAGCGGTCGACGGGCGCTACCACCGGCCGGATCGGCAGGTCGTATTTGCGCGCGAACTCGAAGTCGCGCTGGTCATGCGCCGGGCAGCCGAAAATGGCGCCGGTGCCGTAGTCCATCAGCACGAAATTGGCGACATAGACCGGCAGCCGCTGGTCCGGATCGAGCGGATGGACCACCTTGAGGCCGGTATCGAAGCCGCGCTTCTCGCCCGTTTCCAGCGCTTCGGCACTGGTGCCGCCCCGGCGGCTGTCGGCGACGAAATCGGCGAGTTCGGCATTGCCGACCGCCAGCCGCGCCGCCAGCGGATGATCCGGCGCCAAGGCGACGAAGCTGGCACCGAACAGCGTGTCGGGCCGCGTCGTGAACACTTCCACCGTCTCGCCGGCGCCGGCCGGCGGATCGTCGAGGACGAAATTGATGCGCAGGCCTTCCGATCGGCCGATCCAGTTGCGCTGCATCAGACGCACCCGCTCCGGCCAGCGGTCCAGCCCGTCCAGCGCCGTCAGGAGATCCTCGGCGAAGGCGGTGATGCGGAAGAACCACTGCGTCAGCTCGCGCTGCTCGACCAGCGCCCCGGAGCGCCAGCCGCGGCCGTCGATGACCTGCTCGTTGGCGAGCACGGTGTGGTCGACCGGGTCCCAGTTGACCTTCGAGTTCTTTCGATAGGCAAGGCCGGCGGCGAGGAGATCGAGGAACAGCTTCTGCTGCTGGTGGTAGTAGTCCGGGTCGCAGGTGGCGAATTCTCGCGTCCAGTCGAGCGACAGGCCCATCAGCTTCAGCTGGCCGCGCATGGCGGCGATATTGTCGTAGGTCCACGCCTTCGGATGGACCTGGTTCTGCATGGCGGCGTTCTCGGCCGGCATGCCGAAGGCGTCCCAGCCCATCGGGTGCAGCACATTGTGGCCGCGGGCGCGCATGAAGCGGGCGACGACGTCGCCCATCGTGTAGTTGCGCACATGGCCCATATGGATGCGCCCCGACGGATAGGGGAACATCTCCAGGACGTAGTATTTCGGCCGCGGATCGTCGGTCAGGGTGGCGAACACGCCGCGTTCGGCCCAGACGGCCTGCCAGCGCTGCTCCGCCTCGCGCGGATTATATCGTTCCGTCGCCATGATCCTGGGTCTTCATCGTTCCGGGGAAAGGGCCGGCGGCCGCCAGCGGCCACCCGGGCGGACGATCAGCAGAAACGGCCAGCAAAATCAACACGCGCGTGCCGATTCCGGCAGGCGCCGCCGTCCTACTGGCAGTAGCGGCGCTCGAAGGACTGGATGCTGGCGACGTTGCGCTGCTCGAGCGGCGTCAGGCGCGGATTGTCCACCCAGCCGCCATTGCCGAACACCGCCCGCGCCCGCGCTGTCTGGAAGCGCTTGCCGTTGCGGGCGTAGATCTCGTTGCGGGCATGCCAGAGCTGGTCGCAGTCGAGCCGGCTGAGATCGTCGTCGGTCACCTGATCCTCCGACGACCACGGGAACACGTCCTCGGCATGCGCCGGAGCAGCAAGGCCGAAACCCAGCAGCGCCGTCAGCATGGCAAGGCGAAGAGAGAGGCGAAAAACCATGGCAGAAGCCCGTTCCGGACGGATGCGGGCTGCAGGCTAGCATCCACTGGCGCGGCTGGACAGCCTTGCATCCTGCCCGCGCCAGCCTGCATAGAGGCGGGAGCCCTCACACAAGAGCCAGCCGGAAACCCCCGATGTCCGAAATCCGCATGCCGCATTTCACCGACGCCGCCGAGCTGTCGCGCGGGCGCAATGTCCGCGCCGGCTATGCCCGCGGCTGGGGCCTGCAATTCGGCGACCTCAAGGGGCAGATCGACCGCGACGATCTCTACAACCAGGCCTTCCGGCTGGCCAAGGGACGCACCGTCGTTTCGGAGATGAACAGGATGAACCTCTATCTCATCCTGCGCTTCGGCTTCGCCGGCCTGCCGCCCGGCCACATCGTCGAGTTCGGCGCCTATCGCGGCGGCAACGCCCTGTTCATGGCCAAGGTCTGCCAGGTTCTCCATCCCGGGATGAATGTCTACGCCTTCGACACCTTCAGCGGCATGCCGGAGGTCGACACGGCGCGCGACGCGCATCGCCCCGGCGATTTCGCCGACGCCGCCTATGACGACCTGCGGCGGCTCATCGACCAGCACAAGCTCGACAATCTCATCCTGGTGCGCGGCCTGTTCGAGGAGACGGCGGAAGACAAGCTGCGCGACATCGGCGGCGTCCGCCTCGCCCATATCGACTGCGACATCTACAGCGCCGTCGCCTACACCTATGACGTCACGCGGCCGTTCATGGTCGAGGGCGGCTACTGGGCCTTCGACGACGCCCTTTACTCGAGCTGCCTCGGCGCCACCGAGGCCGTCGAGGAATATGTCGTGCAGCGCGACCGGCGCTTTGCCGAGCAGGCCTTCCCGCACCTCGTCTACCGTAACTACCCGCCGTCGCCCTAGAAGCCAGCGAGGAGGGCGGCGCGCAGCAGGAGATCGTCGCCGCGCCGCTGGCGGAACAGGTCGCCGTCGAAGGCAAGCCGGCGGCCGCCGACCGCGAAACGGGCCGCCAGCAGCCGGCGCTCGTCGTCGAGCGCCTCGCCATAGCGGCCGAGAAAGGCCAGCGCCTGCGCCCGCCGCGCCGCAAGCTGGCCGCCGCGACGCAGCCGCGCCAGCAGCGACGCCGTCCGGCCGGCCGGCGCCCCGACGCTATTGCCGCCATGCTGGCGATAGAGGACCGACGGTCGGTCGTCGGCGATCACCCTGCCGAAGGCGCTGCATACCAGGTAGCACCACCAGTCATGGTAAAGGATTCCTTCCACCGGCGGGTCGGCAAGCCACAGCACTGCGGCGCGGTTGAGCACGATCGTGCAGCCGATGGCGACGTTCTCGACAAGGGCATTGCCGAAGGCCGGCCGCACGATGGGGGGGGTCGTGCCGATGGTTTTGAGGCCGGCATCGGTGATCGTGGCGCGCGAGCACCAGAGGGCCGGCACGCCGTCCGGCACCGTCGCCAGCGCCGCCGTCGCCCGGGCGAGCTTCTCCGGCAGCCAGACATCGTCCTGGTCGGCGAAGGCAGTGCAGTCGGCGCTGAGCCCATGCGTAGCGAGGAGGGCGAGGAAACCGCGCGTCACGCCGAGATGGGCGCCGGTCTCGACAACGACATCCGGCCGGGAGGCGGCCAGCGCCGCCAGCACATCGCGGGTGGCGTCCGTCGAGCCGTCGTCGCGAAAGACAAGCGTCCGCGGCCGATGCACCTGCGCGTCGAGGCTCGCCACGAGCTCCGGCAGGAAGCCGGCGCCGTTGAAGGTCGCACACAGAACGGTAACCGACAGCCGATCGCCGAAGGCTGCCGCGCGCGGGTTGTCTTGAGACGGCAGGGCCATGTCTATAGGGTTGCGCCTCGCGGGAGCTGCGGCGAGCTCTAGCACGACGAAGACCGCCCCGACCATGACAGGTCGTCGGGCGACGGGGAGGCGGCACTTGACGGACGGCACCGGCGGCCGGGCGACCGAGCTCTATCTCGACCTGCTCGTTCGCTCCGTCGCCAATGTCATCTATCGTGATCCGCCCCAGGACCCGTGGTCCGGCGGCGCCTATGCCGACGCCCTGCGTGACGAAGGCCGCGACTGGCCCTCCGACGCCCACAGCATGATCGGCCTGAAGCGGCTCGCCAATCTGCGCCAGCTGTGCGAGCGGGCGCTGGCGGAAGGCATTCCCGGCGATTTCATCGAGACCGGCGTCTGGCGCGGCGGCGCCTGCATCCTGATGCGAGGCATCCTCGCCGCCTATGGCGAGACGGGGCGTCAGGTGGTCGTCGCCGATTCCTTCGCCGGCCTGCCGGTCGCCGATCCGCAGCATTTCCCCGCCGACCGCGACGACACCCATCACACCTTCACCGAGCTCGCCATCCCGCTGGAGACGGTGAAGGACAATTTCGCCCGCTACGGGCTGCTCGACGACCAGGTCGTTTTTCTCGAAGGCTGGTTCAAGGACACCCTGCCGACGGTGAGGAATCGCCGTTTTGCCGTTATTCGCCTCGATGGTGACATGTACCAGTCGACCATCGAGGCGCTCGACAACCTCTATGACCGCCTGTCGCCGGGGGGATATGCGATCATCGACGACTACGGAGCCATTCCGGCCTGCCGGCGCGCCGTGGAGGATTTCCGCGCCGCGCACGGCATTTCCGAACCGCTGACAACGGTCGACTGGACAGGCGTCTGGTGGCGCAAGCCACGCTAAGTACCCGGGATCGAAACCGACGAGAGCCGACCAGCAGCCCGCATGAAAGAAGCTAGCAAATCCCTTGCCCGCCGCCTCGCCGATTCGCGCTTCGTGCGCCGCTATTTCCGCGGCCGCGGCGTCGACATAGGCGGCGCGCCGGATCCGCTGGCGCTCTACAAGGAGCTGTTTCCGCTGGTCGAGGACATCCGCACCTGGGATCTCGACGACGGCGATGCCCAGTTCATGGCCGGCGTCGCCGACGACAGCTTCGATTTCGTCTTCTCCAGCCATTGCCTGGAGCATCTCAACGACCCGGCGGAAGGGCTGCGCAACTGGCTGCGCGTGGTGAAGCCGAACGGCTACGTCGTCTTCGCCATTCCCGAGGAAGATCTCTACGAGCAGGGCGTCTTTCCCAGCACCTTCAACCGCGACCACAAGAACACTTTCACCATCGGCAAGACCGCCTCGTGGTCACCGCGCTCGGTGAATGTTCTGGCGCTGCTCGCTTCGCTCGGCCCGGAAGCCGCGGTGGAGAAGATCGAGCTCCTCGATTCGACCTACCGTTACAGCCTGCCGCGCTTCGACCAGACCCTGACCCCGGCCGGCGAAAGCGGCATCGAGGTGGTGATCCGCAAGCGCCCGGCGGCGGAGATCGCTGCCGGCGGCCGCCTGCCTTCGACGCAGCAGCCCGGCCGCGAGACGCGCCTCCATCTCAACCAGTATCGCGACGACCAGAAGACGCTGCGGGCGGCCAATCCGGCGAACCCGCCCTTCCGCAATGACGCCGACATATGAGGTCCGTGCCGCGAGAGGCTTTGTGACGTGACGACGTTGCCCAAGGTCCGGTCGCGCGCCCCCCTCCGCCTCGGCCTTGCCGGCGGCGGCACCGATGTGGCGCCCTATTGCGACCGCTTCGGCGGCATGGTCCTCAACGCCACCATCTCGCTCTACGCCCGATGCTCCGCCGAACTGCGCGACGACGGCCGCGTCGTCATGGAGGCGCCCGATCTCGGCGTCGGCTGGGAGGGCGAGGCCGCAACGGCGCTGCCGGTCGATCACCCGCTCGGCCTTGCCTGCCAGGTCTATAACCGCATCGTCTGCGACCACTGCGACCGCGAGCCTTTCGGCGTCACCCTGTCGATCAGCGCCGACGTGCCGCCGGGCTCCGGCCTCGGCTCGTCGTCGACGATGGTGGTGGCAGTGATCGCCGCCTTCGCCGAGCTGCTGCGGCTGGCGCTCGGCGAATACGAGATCGCCCATCTCGCCTACGAGGTGGAGCGGGTCGACCTCGGCCTCGCCGGCGGCAAGCAGGACCAGTATGCGGCGACCTTCGGCGGCTTCAACCTCATGGAGTTCTACGCGGACAATCGCGTCATCATCAATCCGCTGCGGCTGCGCGACGGCATCCTGTCGGAGCTGGAGGCCTCGCTGGTGCTGTTCTACAGCGGCCGCTCGCGCGACTCGGCGGCGATCATCGCCGAGCAGGTCGACAACGTCCTCAATGAGGATCCGCGCTCCATCGGCGCCATGCATGTCCTCAAGGACCAGGCCCGCGCCATGAAGGAGGCCCTGCTGCTGGGCGATTTCGCCGCCTTCAGCGCCGAGTTGCGGCGCGGCTGGTCGGCCAAGCGCGACATGGCGCACCGCATCAGCAGCAGCGAGATCGACACGATCCTCGATGCGGCCATGGAGGAGGGCGCGCTGGGCGGCAAGATTTCCGGCGCCGGCGGCGGTGGCTTCATCATGATCGCCGTGCCGCCGGAGCGGCGGCCGGCCGTCATCCATCGCCTTGCCGGCTTTGCGGGCCAGATCTTCAACGCCGTTTTCACCGACCGGGGGGCCAGCGCGTGGCGGATTCGCTAGAGAGCTTCCTCGACAGCCAGCTCGGCGGCTCGGCCGGCGCCATCAACGCCCTGGTCGCCGATGCCGGCTACCGCGCCGCGCTCGCTTCGGCGGCCGAGCGCCTCGCCGCGACGCTGCGCGCCGGCGGCAAGGTTGTCGTCGCCGGCAATGGCGGCAGCGCCTCCGACGCCCTCCACATCGCCGCCGAGCTTGCCGGCCGCTTCAATTTCAACCGGCCGGGCCTGCCGGTCATCGCCCTCGGCGCCAATACCAGCGGCATCACGGCGATCGGCAACGACTACGGCTATAACGAGGTGTTCGCGCGCGAGATCGACGGCCTCGGCCGAGAGGGCGATCTCCTCATCGCCCTCTCCACCTCCGGCCGTTCGGCCAACATCCTCGCCGCCGCCGCCAAGGCGCGCGACAAAGGCATGGCGGTCATCGGTCTTACCGGCCGCAGCGGCGGCGACCTCAAGGCGCTCTGCGACATCTGCCTGTGCGCGCCGGCCGACGCCACGCCGCGCATCCAGGAATGCCACCTCGTCTCGTATCATTTCCTCTGCGGCTGGGCCGAGCTGGCGCTGTTCGGCGAGACGCATGGCTGAGCCGATCCGCCAGGCGGTCGTGCTGGCCGGCGGTAAGGGCACGCGCCTCGGCGCCCTGACGGCCGAGACGCCGAAGCCGCTGCTGCCGGTCGCCGGACGGCCGTTCCTCGACATCGTGCTCGCCTTCCTGGCGCGGCACGGCATCGACCAGGTGCTGCTCTCCATCGGCCATCTCGCCGACGCCTTCACGGCGTTCCTTGCCGGCCGCAGCTGGCGCGACCCCTATGGCGAGGCGATCGCCGTCAGCGAGATCCGCGAGCCCGCCCCGGCAGGAACCGCCGGCGCCCTGGTGGGGCTTGCCGACCGGCTGGACCAGCGCTTCCTGCTGGTCAATGCCGACACCTTCTTCGACTGCAACCTCGCCGCCGTGCTGGCCGCCGGCGAAGCCGCGCCAGCGGGAACGGCGCTGCTGACTGTCCGGCTGGCGCCGGATGCCGGCCGCTACGGCAGCATCGTCGCGGCGGGCGGCCGGGTCCTTTCCTTCAACGAGAAGGGCACCGCCGGCCCGGGCCTCATCAATGCCGGGCTGTCGGTGCTGGACCGCAGCGTCGCGGCCCGCGTGGCGCATATCCCGAGCTCGATCGAAGCCGACATCTACCCGCGCCTTGCCGCGGAAGGGACGCTCTTCGCCGTCGAAGAGGACGGCTATTTCATCGATATCGGCCTGCCGGAGACCTATAGCCGCGCCCAGACGGAGCTGCCGCAGCATCTGCGTAAGCCCGCCGTTTTCTTCGACCGCGACGGCGTCCTCAACGAGGACGGCGGCTATATCCACCGTGTCGAGGATTTCGCCTGGAAGCCTGGCGCCGTGGAGGCGATCCGTGCCGTCCGCGCCGCCGGCTATCTCGCCGTCGTCGTCTCTAACCAGGCCGGCGTCGCCCATGGCTATTACGGCGAGGCGGCGGTGCATGTCTTCCACCGCCACATGAACCGGCTGCTGCGCGCCGAAGGCACCCAGATCGATGCCTTCTACTATGCGCCCTATCATCCCGACGGCAGCGTGCCGGGCTACGCCGTCCGCCACGAGGACAGGAAGCCTGGCGCCGGCATGCTCATGCGCGCGGCGCGCGATCTCGACATCGACATGTCGCGGTCGCTTCTCGTCGGCGACCGCGACAGCGATCTCGGCGCCGCTGCCAATGCCGGCATCCCCGGCTATCTTTATGCTGGCGGCTCGCTGCGCGATGCCGTGGCGCCGCTTCTTGCCGGCGCAATGACTTGAACCCGCCATGGCTGCGCCGGTGCCGGAAAGGCCGCCGCTCCCGGCCCGTCATGGCCTGAACGAAACGGTGCAACATGGCTGACCGAACGCGCGCCAGGACTTCGCCGCCGGCCGCCGGCAAGGATGAAAACACAGGCCCCGCAACGGCCGGCGACGGCGCCCTGCTGACCGAGGCGTTCGGCTACGCGCTGCGGGCGCATGGCCGTTATCTGTCTGACATACCGAGCTGGCATAAGCATGTGCCGTTCGCCTGGGCGCTCATCGGCGTCCACCGTCCACGGCTGCTTGTCGAACTGGGCGTCCACAAGGGCGATTCCTACATGTCCATGTGCTCGGCCATGGCTGAACTCGGCGTCGACGGACAGGCATTCGGCATCGATGCCTGGGTCGGCGACCCGCATGCCGGCAGCTATGACGGCAGCACCATCCTCTCCGAACTGCGGGCCGTGCATGATCCCGCCTTCGGCTCGTTCTCGACGCTGCTGCGCAAGACCTTCGACGAGGCCCGCGTCGACATCGCCGACGGCAGCGTCGATCTCCTGCATATCGACGGCTACCACACCTATGACGCCGTGCGGCAGGACTTCGAGAGCTGGCGGCCGAAGCTGTCGCGCCGCGCCGTCGTGCTGTTCCACGACACGGCGGTGCTGACCAGCGATTTCGGCGTCCACCGCTTCTGGGCCGAAGTCTCGAAGCGCCGGACGGCTGCCCAGTTCCTCTTCGGCCATGGCCTCGGCGTCCTCGCCGCCGGTTCGGCCGTGCCGCGCCGCACCCGCGCCCTGATCCAGCTTTTCGCCTTGCCCCTGCCGGACGGGCTCGATGCCAGGGCCATCATGGAATTGATCGCCGAGCGTTTCGCCGCCGATGCCGCCGAGCGCCGGAGCGCCCCGGCGATGCAGCGGGCGGCCGCCGCCGAGCAGGCGGTCGTCGCCCTGCAGCAGCAGGTGGCGGCGCTGTCGGCGGATCTCGACGCGGCGCGACGGCCGCCGCTGCGCCGGCTCTCCGACCGGATGGGCACGGCGCGCCAGCGCATCGGGCCGTTCGCGCGCCGCGCCGGCCATGCCGTGATCAACCGCCTGCCGGTCTCGGCGGAGACCAAGGGGCGCATCAAGCTGCGGCTGCTGCGCAGCGTCGGGCCGCTTGTCGGGCTGTCGAATTTCGCCACCAGCGGCGGACCGCTCTTCGCACCCAACAGCGAGCGCTACCTGGAGCTGGCGCGGATGGGCACCGGCCGGCCGGTCAGCCAGCCGCCGCGCAGCGTCTCGATCATCATCCCGGTCTTCAACAAGGTCGAGTACACGCTGCGCTGCCTGGAGGCGATCGCCACGCATACCGGCGACATCGCTCATGAGGTGATCGTCGTCGACGATGGTTCCACCGACCAGACCGCCGCGCTGGTCAATCGCTGGCCGGGCGTCATCTACCTGCGCAACGAGACAAATATCGGCTTCATCGCCTCCTGCAATCGCGGCGCCGAGCAGGCCGGCAACACCTATCTCTGCTTCCTCAACAACGACACCGAGGTCCGGCCGGGCTGGCTGTCGGCGCTGGTCAATACGTTCGAACTGATGCCGCATGTCGGCCTTGCCGGCTCCAAGCTGATCTATCCGGACGGCCACCTGCAGGAAGCCGGCGGGCTGATCTGGAACGACGGCTCGGGGTGGAACTGGGGCCGCATGCGCGACCAGAACGGCCCGCGCTTCAACTATGCGCGCCTCACCGACTATTGCTCCGGCGCCTCGATCGTCGTGCCGCGCGCCCTGTTCCGGTCGCTGGGCGGCTTCGACACCCTCTATTCCCCGGCCTATGGTGAGGATTCGGACATCGCCTTCCGCATCCGCGCCCTCGGCCTCGGCACGATCTACCAGCCGCTGTCGCGCGTCGTTCACTATGAGGGCGTGACGTCGGGCACGGACGTCTCCACCGGCACCAAGGCCTACCAGGTCGACAATGCGCGCAAGCTGGCGGCGCGCTGGGCGCCGGTCCTGCCGCTGCAGGGCAGCCCCGGCGTCAATGCCGAGCTGGCGGCCGACCGCGGCCGCCTCGGACGCATCCTCGTCATCGATCAGATCACGCCGGAGCCGGACAGCGATGCCGGCTCCGTCACCGCCTTCGAGATCATGCGCGGCCTGCGCGACCTCGGCTACAAGATCACCTTCGCGCCGTGCAGCAACTTCGCCTATATCCCGAACTACAGCGACCTTCTGGCGGCGATCGGCATCGAATCGATCCTCTATCCGGGGGTCGCCTCGTTCCGGCAGCACATGGCCACCTTCGGCAAGGATTATGACGCCGCCGTCATCTTCCGCGTCTCGACGGCCCGAGACTATCTCGGCACCGTCAAGCAATATGCGCCGCAGGCGAAGCTCGTCTTCCACACCTCCGACCTGCATTTCCTGCGCGAGGAACGGGCGACCGAGCTGCATGCTGGGCAACGCAGCCGCGCCGCCGCGACGCGCGAGGCGGAGCTGGCGACGATCGCTGCCGCCGCCATCACCATCGTCCATTCGCATCACGAGAAGGATGTCATCGCCGCGGCGCTGCCGCAGGCGCCGGTCGCCGTCTTCCCGTGGATCTACGAGCCGCGCGGCAAGGGCCGCTCCTTCTCCCAGCGCCGCGACCTGATCTTCGTGGGCAGCTACCGCCACGATCCCAATGTCGACGCCGTCGAGTATTTCGCCGCCGACATCATGCCGCTTCTCGCCGATCGCCTGGAGGGCGTTTCCTTCATCGCCGCCGGCAGCAACCCGCCGCCGTCGGTGACCGGCCTTGCCGGGCCGCGCATCAGGGTGCCGGGCTTCCTGCCCGACATCGAGGGGCCGCTGATGAACGCCCGCGTCATGGTGGCGCCGCTGCGCTACGGCGCCGGCCTCAAGGGCAAGATCGTCAGCGCCATGGCCTGCGGCCTGCCGGTCGTCACCACCAGCATCGGCGCCGAGGGCATGGCCCTGACGCCGGGCGAGCATGTCCTCGTCGCCGACGGCGCGGAGGCCTTCGCCGATTCCGTCGTGCAGCTCTACCAGGACGAGGCGCTGTGGCGCCGGCTCAGCGAAGCCGGCCTCGACTATGTCGCCAGGACCACCTCCCGCGCCGCCGGCATGCGCATCCTGACCGACATTCTGGGCCGCATGGGCCTGCCGCATCTCGATATGCGCGGCGACCAGTCCTATGTCGGCTCGCCGCCGCAGGTAACGAGCCCCGGCCATCTGGCGGCCCTCGCCATCACCGCGCATGGCGACGCCGTGGGGCCGCGGCGGGGCCTGCTGCTGCCGCCCTCGGCCATCGTTCCGCCGGTGCCGGGCTGGGACGTCGTCGCCGACGCCGGTGCCGGGCCTTATGACGCTGTAGCGGCGATCGTCGATGCGACCGACCGGCCGGGCGTCGCCGCCCTGGCGCAACGGATCTCCGGCCTGCTGGCCCCCGGCGGCCACGCCACGCTTGTCTTCGCGCCGCCGCGCCTCGTCGGCTCGGTCGCTGGCTACGAGATGCGGGCGCCCTTCGCCGAGCGCACGGCCGAGCCGCTGCCGCCGCCGATGCACGAGGCCTATGGCGATGTCCTCGCCGGGGCGGGCCTTGCCGTCACCTGGCGCCCGGACGCCTCGCTGCTCGGCTTTCCCTCCGTCATGGTGGCGCATCTCGGCGGTGCCGCATGACCGCCACGCTGCCGCGCGCTATTCTCGAAGCCATGCCTGCGCCGGCCGCGGCCGAGCCGCGCCCCGTCTTCGTCATTGGCGCCCCGCGCTCCGGCACCAGCGTGCTCACCTGGTGCATCGGCCAGCATTCCAACATCATCGTCCTGCCGGAGACCAACTGGCTGGCCGCCCTCGCCTCGCAGATCCATTCCATCTGGCACATCGGCTCGATCAGCGGCTTCACCACGCAGCTGTCGTCCTTCCGGGTGTCGTGTGAGGCGTTCTGCGCCGAATTCGGCCGCAGCATCGACCGCATCATGCGCGACAGCTTCGAGGCGCGGCACGGCCATCGCCGCGCCCGGCTGCGTGCCGGAGCACGGCCGGCGCGCAATCTCGCCTGGCTGCGCCACGCCGACGATCCCAAGCAGCGCTGGGTCGACGGCACGCCAGCCAACACACCCTATGTCCTGCCGCTCGCCGATCTCTTCCCTCCGGCGAAGGCGGGGCGCTGGTCATCAACGATCCGGAGCTGATCGAGCAGGCCGAGATCATCCGCGAGAAGGGCACCAACCGGAAGCGCTTCTTCCGCGGCCAGGTGGACAAGTATACCTGGGTCGATATCGGCTCGTCCTTCCTGCCCGGCGAGCTGGTCGCCGCCTATCTCTACGGTCAGCTGGAGCAGATCGCTTCGATCCAGGAGGACAGGCGGCGCAGCTGGCTCGCCTATGACAACGCGCTGGCGCCGTTCCGCGCCCGCGGCGTCGCCATGCCGGTGATCCCCAATGCCTGCGAGCACAACGCCCATCTCTATTACCTGATCCTGCCGACGCTGGAGCTGCGCAGCGAGCTGATCGCCCGCATGAAGGCCGACGCCATCGTCGCGCCGTTCCACTACGTGCCGCTGCACAGCGCCCCGGCCGGCCGGCGCTACGGCCGTACCGCCGGGGCCATGACCCACACCGACGACCTCAGCGCCCGGCTGCTGCGGCTGCCGCTCTATCCCGGCATGGGTTCCGACCTCGACCGGGTGATCGAGCGCGTCAGCTTCCATCTGGAAGCGCTGGTCTAGGCCTTCGGCAGGGTTGGCCCCTTCCCGGGGCTTGCGCGGCCTGACGGCGCCGTGCATGGACATTTCATGCCGGCCGGCCCCCGGCTTTTCGCCCGCCATTTCGTTTTTCCCGGGCCACCAGCGGTTCCGTGCCCGGATCATCCCGCATGGCTCCTCCGACAGCTATGGCTCCGCGGGCAGATGCCGTCGCGGCGGCCCTGACGCCGCGCCTCCTGCTGTTCGTCCTGCTGGCTGCCGGCTGGAGCGCCTATGCCTGGCGGTTCGGCATCTATTTCGAGACGAATGACGACGTGGCGATGTCGATGAGCGCCAGCGGCTACGGCGCCGCGGGCTACGCCACGCCGTTGATCTATGTCGCAGGGGCGCTGCGCGGCGTGCTCGTCGCCCTGCTGCCGGACCCGTTCGGCATCAGCCGCTACACGCTCTTCACCTTCCTGACGCTGTTCGGGGCCGCCGCCACCATCCTCTTCCTGCTGCCGCGGCACACGAGCTTTCCCGTCCTGGCGCTGGCGGTAACGGCGATCCTGTTGAAGCCGCTCCTGCTACCGCAATTCACTACCACCGCAATGCTCTGCTTCACGGCCGGCACGGTGGCCCTCACCTGCGCGCCCAGCCTCGCCCTCCGCATCGGGCTCGGCTTTATCTTCCTGCTGCTGGCGGCGATCACCCGCATCGAGTCAGTCTACCTCGCTCCGATCCTCGTCGCGCCGCTGCTGTTCTTCGCCGACCAGACGCTGCGCCGCCGCCTCCTCGCGGCGGTGCCGGTCGGCCTCCTCGCCGTCGCCGTCAATTATGGCGCCGACTATCTCGCCTTCTCCGGCAGCCCGGAATGGACCTATGTCATCCGGCAGATCTGGGCCAAGACGCCGATCGTTGATTTCCGCGGCGGTTACGTCCTGATGGACGATCCCGCGGCACTCGCCGCGCTCGGCATCACTGCCAACGACGTGCGCCTGATCCTCAACTGGTGGTTCCTCGACACTCGTCTCGCCGATCCGCAGATGCTGCTGGCGATGTGGCGGAAGGTCGACCTGGTCGGCAGCTATTTCGACTGGAACAACCTGCGCCTTGCGGCGCGCCAGGTCCTGTCGCCGCTCAACGTGGCGATGCTGGTCGCCTTCGCCGCGACGATCCTTGCCATGCGCCGCTGGCGAGACAGACTGGGGGCGCTGGCCGGCGCCGTCATGCTGATGGCGGTCTTCGTCGTCTTCACCATCACCGGCCGCGGCCTGCCGGACCGCGTCTTCCACGCCGCGATGGTGCTCCTGATCGTCCTCGCCCTGCTGCGGCCGAACGGCGGTTGGCTGGCGCTCGCCGCCGCAATCCTCCTCGCCGTGGCGGTGTGGCTGGCCGCCGAACCGCTGCACTATCGCAGCCGCGCCGCCCTTCATGCCCATGAGCGGCTGACGGCGGCGCTGCAGCAGGTTCCGGCGGGCGACATCCCGCTGATGGTCGGCGCCGAGCTCGACCTCAGCAGCCTTTATCCGGCCCTCATGCCCTACCGGACAGTTCCCTTCCGCTTCTTCTGGCTGGCAAGCATGCAATGGGTGCCGCAGTTCCAGGCCGTCTGGCCGGGCGGGTCAGCCTCCATTCTGCGCGCCTTCACCGAGCCGGAGGGCATCCCCGTGATCGTCCGCGACGTCCGCATCGACATGATCCGCCTCTACTGCGAGGAGCATTTCGGCGGAGCCTTCTGGGCCGAGCAACGCGCCGATCTCCTCGGCGTCGGCTACTACCGCATGGGCTGCACCAAACCGGCCTCGCCGCCATGATCACTGGCCTTGCCGTCCCTGCCCCGAGCATCCACGCGCGCCGGCTCGGCGTCGCCCTGGCGATCCTCGCGGTCGTCCTGCTGGCGCTGCTCTTCACCGCCTACTGGGCGCTCCATTCCAGCGTCCTGCAGCGCGACGAATGGCGCTATGTCGTCTATAATTTCGAGAGGAATGGCTTCCTTGCGTCGCTGTTCTTCCCAGACTCGCCGCATTTCTTCGTCTGGACGTTCCTGTTCGAGCGGCTGGATCAGTTCTTTTTTGGCTATCAGAGCTCATTCACCATCCTGGCCGGGCTCGTCCTTCATTTCGCGGCTTTCCTGCTCTTTGCCGCCTTCCTGTGGCAAAGCCTGCGCGAAGCGCCGATCGCCGCCGGGGCGCTCATCTTCGCCGCCGCCTCGATCTGGTTCGACGGCTATGCCTTCTTCCCGGTCTGGGCACATGGCAATGCCATTGCCCTGTCGACCGGCCTCACCGTGCTCGGCCTCGCCCTTTTCAGTACCGCCGTCCTGACGCCGGACGGCGCCGCACAACTGCGGCCGGGCCGGCTCGCCCTGGCACTCGCCGTCTGCATCGCCGCGAGCCTTGCCGCCAGCGCCTCGCACCCGCTGTGGGGCGGGGTGGTCATCGCCGCCCTGCTGCACCCGCAGCCCCGGCGCCTGCTAACGGCGATCCTGCCGGTCGTGGCGGTCCTTTACGGCGCGCTCGTCACCATCGCGCTTGTCAACAGCGACCTCTCGTCCGTCGCCGATGGCCGGGAAGCGGTTTCGGCCGGCGGCGCCGTGCTCACCCTTTTCGCCTATCCCGGCGGGGTGTTCGTGCCACTCTTCCGAGCTACGGCAGCCGAGCCGTGGACCTCGGTATGGCGCGCCGCCGCCTTCGCCCTGCCGATCTGGCTGCTGGTCGCGGCCGCCATCCTGCGCGTCATGCGCGACCGCGGCCACCTCACCGACAGGCTGCTGCTGGTCGGCGGCAGCCTGATGCTCGCCGGCATCGGCAACGGCATCCTCGTCGCGGTGCTGCGCTTCGACGGCAATCCGCTGCTGATCGACTTCGCGCCGCGCTATTTCCAGATGCAGCTGGTGGCCTGGCTCGGGGCACTGCTGGTTCTGGCGGCGCTCTTGCGGCCGCTGCTACGGCGCCTGTCCGCCGCCCTGCCGCTCGCCTTCGTCTTCCTTGCCGCCGGCGCCTTGATGTGGGCCGACCAGGTGCGCCACCTGCCGGCCCTCGGCTTTGCGATGGCCCGCGCAGAGTGGTTCTCCTACGCCGTCGTGACCGGCAATCTCACCGATCCGGCCGCCGCCCTGCTCCATCGCAACCCCCGCCTCCTGGACGTCGGCCGCCGCTATCTACGCGACCGTGGCTACAATATCTTCGGCCGGCGGCCGGGCGTGCTGTTCGGCCAGCCCTGGGCCGCCGTAAGCGCCGGCCTGCGCGACGACGGCGCCTGCACCGGCCGCATCAACGAGCCGGCCACGACGCCCGACGGCGGCCTCTCGGTGACCGGCTGGGCGCTTCGTCACAGCTATGGCAGCCGCTTCCAGGGCGATGTCATCGCTCTTGTCGGCGCCGGCACCATCACCGGCATCGGCGGCTTCGCCGTGCGGCCGACCGGCGTGGGGCGCAGCCTTGACCCGCGCCTCCTGCCGCCCGGCTATGACTGGCTGAGCGAGCGACAGCTCACCCTGCCGCTCGGCCTCGACCGCGACATCGGCTGGATCGCCTATGCGCAGCCCTCCGCCGATCCCGCGCCGCTCGACGTCTATGTCGTGTCGCCGGACCGCTTCTGCCGCCTCGGCCCGGTGGCGCCGCCGCAGGACTGAAGCGCCCGGCTGGCCTCGCGCCGCGCCGCCCGTTATGGTCCGCGCCGCGTGCCTGCCCATAGCCCAACGGCAAGAGCGGAAAGGGACAGATGAAGGTTCTCGTCACCGGCGGCGCCGGGTTCATTGGATCTGCGGTCTGCCGCCTGCTTGTCGGGCAGACCGACGCCTCCGTGGTCAATGTCGACCGGCTGACCTACGCCGCCTCGCCGGAGGCGGTGGCGATGCTGCAGGGCAACCCGCGCTATGCCTTCGAGCAGGCCGACATCTGCGACGCCGCGGCGCTGGAGCGCATCTTCCGCGACCACCAGCCGGACGCGGTGATGCACCTCGCCGCCGAGTCGCATGTCGACCGTTCCATCGACGGCCCGGGCGCCTTCATCGACACCAATATCGTCGGCACCTTCCGCATGCTGCAGGCGGCGCGCGCCTATTACGACGCCCTGCCGCCGGCTCGCCGCGAGGCCTTCCGCTTCCACCACATCTCGACCGACGAGGTCTACGGCACGCTCGGTGCCGAGGGCGCCTTCACCGAGGAGACGCCTTACGCGCCGAACTCGCCCTATTCGGCCAGCAAGGCCGCTTCGGACCATCTCGTGCGGGCCTGGCATCACACCTTCGGCCTGCCGATGGTCCTCTCCAACTGCTCCAACAATTACGGGCCTTATCAGCACCCGGAAAAGCTGATCCCGCTGATGATCACCAACGCCCTCAGGGGCCGGCCGCTGCCCGTCTACGGCACCGGCGGCAATGTCCGCGACTGGCTGCATGTCGAGGACCATGCGCGGGCGCTGTGGCTAGTGCTGACGCGCGGCCGGCCGGGCGAGAAATACAATGTCGGCGGCGACGCCACGATGGCCAATATCGACCTGGTGCGCATGATCTGCACCCTCATCGACGAGCGGCGGCCGGATGCGGCGAGCTGCCCGCATGCGGGGCTGATCACCTTCGTCGCCGACCGGCCGGGCCATGACCTGCGCTACGCCATCGACGCCGCCAAGATCCGCCGTGAGCTCGGCTGGACGCCGCAGGAGACGATCGAGACCGGGCTCGCCGGCACCGTCGACTGGTATCTCGCCAACCAGGACTGGTGCGAGGCGGTGCGCGCCCGGGGCTATGACGGCCAGCGTCTCGGCCTCGCTGCCAGGGAGGCGGCGACGGCATGAGCGGCACGGGGCTGAAGGAAAAGGGGCTGAGGGGCATCATTCTCGCCGGCGGGGCGGGCACGCGGCTGCATCCGGTAACGCGCGTCACCTCCAAGCAGCTGCTGCCTGTCTACGACAAGCCGATGATCTATTATCCGCTGACGGTCCTCATGCTGGCCGGCATCCGCGATATCCTGCTGATCTCGACGCCGCACGACCTACCAGCCTTCCAGCGCCTGCTGCGAGACGGTGGCGAGTGGGGCATCAACCTCTCCTATGCCGAGCAGCCGGAGCCGCGCGGCCTCGCCGAGGCCTTCATCATCGGCGGCGATTTCGTCCGCGGCCACCGCTCGGCGCTGATCCTCGGCGACAATCTGTTCTTCGGCGACGGTCTGTCGCATCAGCTGCAGCGCGCCGCCAGCCAGGCGGCCGGCGCGACGATCTTCGTCCACCCGGTCGCCGATCCGGAGCGCTACGGCATCGTCGAGACCGACGCTGCCGGGCGGCCGGTGCACATTGCCGAGAAGCCGCGCCAGCCGCGCAGCAATCTCGCCGTCACCGGCCTCTATTTCTACGACGACAAGGTCGTCGACATCGCCGCGGCGGTGAAGCCGTCGCCGCGCGGCGAGCTGGAGATCACCGACATCAACAATGCCTATCTGCAGCAGGGCGCGCTGGAGATCGAGACGCTCGGCCGCGGCTTCGCCTGGCTCGACACCGGCACCCACGATTCCCTCCTGGAGGCGGCGCAGTTCGTGCGCACCATCCAACACCGCCAGGGTCTGCAAGTCGGCGGCCCGGAGGAGGTCGCCTGGCGCATGGGTTTCATCAGCGATGCCGAGCTGATGACCCTGGCCGAACCCATGCTGAAGACCGAGTATGGCCGCTACCTCGCCGATCTCGTCGTTGCCGGCCGTGCAGCAGCGCCGCCGCTTTCCTAGGTTTTCTGGAGTTCTTCCACAGCCTGCCGCAATTGCGTCACAACCCATTGCAGCAGCATTGTGCAGTGCGATAGAAAGCCGGCGGGAGAGCGTTGATCGGAGTCGCCATGGCTGAGACCAGGCGTGTTGAGTCGCGCCCTCTTTCCCCGCACCTGCAGATCTGGCGCTGGCACGGCACCATGCTGATGTCGATCCTGCACAGGATCACCGGCGTCGGTCTGTATTTCGGGACGGCGCTGGTCGTCTGGTGGCTCGCCGCCGCGGCCGGCAGCCCCGCCGCGTTCGACTTCGTCAGCCGCATCGCCGGCTCGTGGTTCGGCCTGCTCGTCCTTTTCGGCTTCACCTGGGCGCTGCTTCACCATGCTCTTGGCGGTGTCCGCCATTTCGTCTGGGACCTAGGCTACGGCTTCGGCCGGCCGGCCCGTGACGCCCTCGCCTGGCTGACGCTCGCCGGCTCCGCGGCGCTGACGCTGCTGGTCTGGGCCGTCGTGTTCCTGGTGCGCTGACCATGGCCCTGCGCGAACCTTCCATGAAGACGCCGCTCGGCCGCATCCTCGGGCTCGGCTCGGCCCGCGACGGCACGATGCAGTTCTGGCGCCAGCGGCTGACCTCGCTCGCCATCCTGCCGCTCAGCCTGTTTGCCGTCGTCGTCGTTGTTGCCCTCGCCGGCAAAGATCAGGCAACGGTCGCCGCGGCGCTCGGCAATCCGTGGATTTCGGTGCCGCTGCTGGCGCTGCTCGCCCTCACCGCCTGGCACATGAAGATCGGCATGCAGGAAGTCATCGACGACTACATCCACGCCCCAGCGCTCAAGCTCCTGGCGACGCTCGGCAATATCGGCTTCAGCGTGGCGGTCGCCGGCGTTGCGATCTTCACGCTCCTGCGCCTGTCCTTCGGAGGCTGAACGTGGACGGATCTGACATGATCGGCCAGCCGGCCACGCTTGGCCGCGCCTATTCGCTGATCGACCACAGCTTCGACGTGGTTGTGGTCGGCGCCGGCGGCGCGGGCCTCCGCGCCGCGCTCGGCGCCAGCGAGGCCGGCCTCAAGACCGCCTGCCTGTCGAAGGTGTTCCCGACCCGCAGCCACACCGTGGCGGCGCAGGGCGGCATTTCGGCCGCCCTCGGCAACATGCACGAGGACGACTGGCGCTGGCACATGTACGACACCGTCAAGGGCGCCGACTGGCTCGGCGACCAGGACGCCATCGAATATCTTTGCCGCGAGGCGCCGGCCGCCGTCTACGAGCTGGAGCATTACGGCGTGCCCTTTTCGCGCACCGAGGACGGCCGCATCTTCCAGCGCCCCTTCGGCGGCATGACGATGCACAATGGCGGCGAGCAGGCGCGGCGTACCGCCGCCGCCGCCGACCGTACCGGCCACGCCATCCTGCATGCGCTCTACGGCCAGTCGCTGCGCCACGCGACGGAGTTCTTCATCGAGTATTTCGCCATCGACCTGATCATGGAGGATGGCGCCTGCCGCGGCGTCATCGCCCTGTGCATGGCCGACGGCACCATGCACCGCTTCCGCGCCAAGAAGACGATCCTCGCCACCGGCGGCTACGGCCGCACCTATTTCTCCTGCACCTCGGCCCATATCTGCACCGGCGACGGCAACGCCATGGTGCTGCGCGCCGGCCTGCCGCTGCAGGACATGGAGTTCGTGCAGTTCCACCCGACCGGCATCTACGGCGCCGGCTGCCTGATCACCGAGGGCGCCCGCGGCGAGGGCGGCTATCTCACCAATTCGGAAGGCGAGCGCTTCATGGAGCGCTACGCCCCGCATGCCCTCGACCTCGCCTCGCGCGACGTCGTCTCGCGCGCCATCACCATGGAGATCCGCGCCGGCCGCGGCGTCGGCAAGCTCCAGGATCACATGCACCTGCACCTGGAGCATCTCGACCCGGACATCATCCACAAGCGCCTGCCGGGCATCACCGAGACGGCGCGCATCTTCGCCAATGTCGACGTGCTCAAGGAGCCGATCCCGATCCTGCCGACGGTGCACTACAACATGGGCGGCATCCCGACGAACTTCCACGGCGAGGTGCTGACCAAGACGCCCGGCGGCGACGAGCGCATCGTGCCCGGCCTGATGGCGATCGGCGAGGCCGCCTGCGTCTCGGTGCACGGCGCCAACCGGCTCGGCTCCAACTCGCTTGTCGACCTGGTCGTGTTCGGCCGCGCCGCCGGCAAGCGCTGCGCCGAGACGATCGACCCCACCGAGCGCCATGCCGAGCTGCCGAAGAATGCCGGCGACGACGCCCTCGCCCGCTTCGACAGGCTGCGCCACGCCAGTGGCAGCATCGGTACCGCCGAACTGCGCCTGCGCATGCAGAGGGTGATGCAGAACAACTGCGCCGTCTACCGCACCGGCGAGACGCTCGCCGAGGGCAAGAAGCTGATCCACGAAGTGTGGGCCGGCGGCGACGACATCCATGTCACCGACCGCACGCTGATCTGGAACACCGACCTCATCGAGACGCTGGAATATGACAACCTCATCGCCCAGGCGGTGGTGACGATGGAAGGCGCCGCCAACCGGACCGAGTCGCGCGGCGCCCATGCCCGCGAGGACTATCCGGAGCGCGACGACGTCAACTGGATGAAGCACACGCTGACCTTCGCCGATCCGACGAAGCGGACGGTGCGCATCAGCGACCGCCCGGTCCACGCCTACACGCTGTCCAACGAGGTCGCCTATATCGAGCCGAAGGCGCGCGTCTATTGAACGCTGCCGCGGCTTGCACGCCTTTCTCTTCCCCGCTAGCAAGCCGTGGCGCTTCGCCGCCGCGGTGACGCTGCCTTTTCCCTGTCCTTCAACGGAGATCGACGGTCCATGGCCCGTGCCAAGATCGCCCTGATCGGCTCCGGCCAGATCGGCGGCACCCTCGCCCACCTCATCGGCCTCAAGGAACTCGGCGATGTCGTGCTGTTCGACATCGCCGACGGCATTCCGCAGGGCAAGGCGCTCGACCTCGCCCAGTCGTCGCCGGTCGACGGCTTCGACGCTGCCCTGTCCGGCACCTCCGACTATGCCGCCATCGCCGGCGCCGATGTCTGCATCGTCACCGCCGGCGTGCCGCGTAAGCCCGGCATGAGCCGCGACGACCTCATCGACATCAACCTCAAGGTGATGGAGCAGGTCGGCGCCGGCATCGCCAAATACGCCCCGAAGGCCTTCGTCATCTGCATCACCAATCCGCTCGACGCCATGGTCTGGGCGCTGCAGAAATTCTCCGGCCTGCCCGCCAGCATGGTCGTCGGCATGGCCGGCGTGCTCGATTCGGCGCGCTTCCGCTATTTCCTCGCTAGCGAGTTCAACGTCTCGGTCGAGGACGTGACGGCCTTCGTGCTCGGCGGCCATGGCGACACGATGGTGCCGCTGCCGCGCTACTCCACGGTCGCCGGCATTCCGCTCCCCGACCTCGTCGGCATGGGCTGGACCAGCAAGAAGCGCCTCGACGAGATCATCCAGCGTACACGCGATGGCGGCGCCGAGATCGTCGGCCTCCTCAAGACCGGCTCGGCCTTCTACGCCCCGGCCGCCGCGGCGATCGCTATGGCGGAGAGTTTCCTGCGCGACAAGAAGCGGGTGCTGGCCTGCGCCGCCCATCTCAAGGGCGAATACGGCATCAAGGACCGCTTCATCGGCGTGCCGGTAGTGATCGGCGCCGGCGGCGTCGAGCGCGTCATCGAGATCGACCTGGACCGCAGCGAGCGCGAGATGTTCGACAAGTCTGTGGCGGCCGTGAACGGCCTCATCGACACCTGCGTCAAGCTGGCCCCCGCCCTGGCGAGCTGAGCCCCGCCATGGTGGCGGCCGCTTTTCCGGCGGCCGCCTCGGGAAGCGCGTGACGGGTGGGGAACCACGCCGGGCCTCGTGCACCAGCGGCGGCACTCTATCCTGCACCGGCGCTCCCCACCCGACCCCGCCTGCGGCGAGTACCCTCCCCGCTTCGCGAGGAGGGATGGGTGCGAACCTTCCGATGTAGTTTCCTGCTGCGCGAGCGACCCCGCTCAGCCGGCCTGCTGGCCCAGCGCCGCGACGATGGCGTAGCCCATCTCTGCGGTGCCGACCCGCTGCATGCCCTCCGACCACAGGTCGCCGGTCCTGAGGCCCGCCGCGAGCGCCGCGGCGATGGCGGCGTCGACCCAGTCGGCTTCCTTGCCCATGCCGAAGGAATAGCGCAGCGCCATGCCGAAGGAAGCGATCATGGCGATCGGGTTGGCGATGCCCTGGCCGGCGATGTCCGGCGCCGAGCCGTGCACCGGCTCGTAGAGCGCCCGGCGCCGGCCGGTGGCCGCATCCGGCGCGCCGAGCGAGGCTGACGGCAGCATGCCGAGCGAGCCGGTGAGCATGGCCGCCACGTCCGACAGCATGTCGCCGAAGAGATTGTCGGTGACGATGACGTCGAACTGCTTCGGCCGCCGCACCAGCTGCATGCCGCCGGCATCGGCGAGCATGTGCTCCAGCGCCACGTCGGCATATTCGCGCTGGTGGACGGCGGTGACCACCTCGTTCCACAGCACGCCCGACTTCATGACGTTGCGCTTTTCCATCGACGTCACCTTGCCACGACGGGTGCGCGCCAGGTCGAAGGCGACGCGGGCGATGCGCTCGATCTCGTAGGTGTCGTAGACCTGCGTATCGATGGCGCGCTTCTGGCCGTTGCCGAGGTCGCGGATTTCCTTCGGCTCGCCGAAATAGACGCCGCCGGTGAGCTCGCGGACGATGAGGATGTCGAGGCCGTCGACAAGCTCGCGCTTCAGCGACGAGGCATCGGCCAGCGCCGGATAGACGATCGCCGGGCGCAGATTGGCGAAGAGGCCGAGATCCTTGCGGAGGCGCAGCAGCCCGGCTTCCGGCCTGACGTCATAGGGCACCGGGTCCCATTTCTGGCCGCCGACGGCGCCGAAGATCACCGCGTCGGCCGCCAGGGCCTTGGCCATCGCCGCTTCCGAGATCGCCACGCCATGGGCGTCATAGGCGGCGCCGCCGACGAGGTCCTCATCGAAGGTGAAGCCGGCGCCGCGCTCGTTGAAGAAGGCAATGACCTTTTTCACCTCCGCCATGACCTCCGGGCCGATGCCGTCGCCGGGCAGGAGAAGAAGCGTGCGGGAAGCGGTGGTCACGATCGGAAACCTCGCGGAAAAGGCCGGAAAGACAGGCGGGAAGGAACACGCGTTTGCGTAACGGCGCGCCGCGCCGATGGCAAGATCGGCCAGCCTGTTCCTTGCACCCTCTTCTGGCCCGCTATTCCTTGCCCGCTATTCCTTGCCCTTGTGGTAGCGGTAATGGGTGGTCAGGAAGAAGGTCAGGGCGACCATAACGACGGCGACGGCAACGCCGAGCGGCAGCAGGTTCTGTTCGCCGCTCCAGGACAGCGCCTCGCCGAGGAAGAAGACGCCGAGCACCGTCACCACGACGCCGGTCAGCTTCGCCTTCAGGTCCTCGATATCGGTGATGCGCAGCCAGTGCGGCAGCGGCACGCGGCTGTTGATGTAGAGCTGGTAGAGCCCGATCGACACGACCTGGATGACGGTGGCGACGAGGAAGACGTCGACGATCTCGATCGCCTCGAGCATGACATTGTCGCGGCCTTCCGGGGCGTGGCCGGACACCAGCTCGGCAACCAGCTGGTAGGTCTCGAACGCCCCGTAGATGAGCAGCGCCGCGGCGACGACGAAGGTCGCCATCACGGCGATCAGCATCATGAAGCGGATCACATAGCCGAAGGTACGATAGGCGAGGCGCTCGCGGCGCGGGTCGGTATCGCTGCTTTCGCCGATGACTGCGCGCCTCGCCACGCCGATCCCTCCCTGGACTTCCGCAAGCATAGCCGCGCCGGCCGGCACCGGCCAAGCTTCATGCAGGATTCATTCTCAGACGACGTGAACGAAGGCGATGAAGCGGCCGGCGAAGATGGCGCCGGTCCACAGGAGGACGGAGAGCAGCGCCGCCATCCGGATGCGCAGGCCCGGCGCCGCGCCGGCCTTGGCGGCGCGGAAGGACGGCGCCAGGAACAGCGCCACGGCGTTGACGATGCCGGCCAGCACCAGCGCCAGCTTTACCCACAGCGCCGGATTCTCGATATATTCCAGCGGTTTCACCGAAAAGAGCAGGAAGCCGGTGATGAGCGCGCCGACAATGGCGACGGCGGCGACCGGCTCCAGTACCCGGGCGAGGACGCCGATCGGCGCGGCGCGGAAGGCGCCGAGCAGCCGCAGGTCGAGCGGCAGGATCGAGCCGAGGATGATGCCGATCGACAGGATGTGGGCGGCGTTGACGATCGGATAGGCGTAATAGGAAAGGCGCAGCGCCCGCGCGAAGGGCGCGTCCTGCAGCGCCAGCAGCCAGGTTTCGAGCAATCGTCAGAGCCCGAAGATGGCGCGTGAGAAGAAGACGTAGGTCTTGCCGTCGGCGGTCTGCAGCTTGTCGCCGCGCATGCGCCTGTCCTTCGGATCGCGCGAGGCATGGCCGTAGACGGTGACCTTGTCGCCCGGCTTCAGCGTGTCATAGCGGAAGCCCACCAGCTCGGCGCCGACGACATCGGTGCTCTCGACCAGCCAGACGCCGTCCTTCTCGGTCTGGACGCGGAAGGTGATGTGCGGATTGCCATAGAACAGCGACCGGACATGGCCGGTGATCCAGGTATCGCGCTTGTCGAGCCACTGATAGCCGTGATGCATGACGAATTCCCGCTGAACGCGCAGCCGGGCGGGCGGCTGCGGCGCCGGAAGGTACGACCACGGCCGGCGATGTCAAACGGCGATCTCCGTCGCCGGTGAGCGCACGAATTGAGTCCGGCGCTTGCTGAAGCCGACAGCGCAAAACGAACGCGTCCCTTCAAGCGTCATGCCCGGGCTTGTTCCCGGGCATCCACGCGAACACCGTCGGCGCCGGATGAAGCTGCGCCGGCGTCGCTTCGTTCGGCGTGATCCGTATTCGCGTCGATGGCCGGAACAAGTCCGGCCATGACGCTGGTGGGCGGGGAAATGGCGGCGCAAAACTCCGAGTAAATTCACACGCTTGCGATGAAATCCAGCACCAGCTTGCCGTTGAGGACGATGATGACCACGGCGATGACGATCGCCACAGCGGTCAGCCAGCGCGGCGCCACAAGCGCGCCGAGCTTCTTGCGATCGGCCGTGAACATCACCAGCGGCACCACCGCGAAGGAGAGCTGCAGGCTGAGGATCACCTGGCTGAAGATCAGCAGCTGACCTGCGCCGTCGGCGCCGTAGAGCAGCACCACCACCGCCGCCGGCACGATCGCCACCGCCCGGGTGATCAGCCGCCGCAGCCACGGCGCGACGCGGATATTGAGGAAGCCCTCCATGACGATCTGGCCGGCCATCGTCGCCGTGACGGTGGAATTGAGGCCGCAGGCCAGCAGGGCGATGGCGAACAGCGTCGGTGCCAGGACCGAGCCGAGCAGCGGCGACAGAAGCGCATGCGCCTTGTCGAGATCGGCGACGCCGACATTGCCGCTGGCATGGAAGGCGGCGGCCGCAAGGATGAGGATGGAGGCGTTGATGGTCAGCGCGAAGGTCAGCGCCACGGTCGAGTCGATCGTCGCATAGCGCAGCGCAGCGCGCTTCTCCGGCAGGCTGGCGCCGTAGGCGCGCGTCTGCACGATGCCGCTGTGCAGGTAGAGATTGTGCGGCATGACGGTGGCGCCGAGGATGCCCAGCGCCAGGTAGAGCATGTCGGGATTGGTGACGATCTCCGAGCGCGGCACGAAGCCGCCGAGCACCGCCGCCCAGTCCGGATCGGCAAGGACGATCTGGCCGAGGAAGCAGACGGCGATGACGCCGAGCAGCGCCATGACGAAGGCCTCGATCCAGCGGAAGCCCTTGTTCTGCAGGTAGAGCACCAGGAACACGTCGGCGGCGGTGATGAGGACGCCGGCCTGCAGCGGAATGCCGAACAGCAGCTGCAGGCCGATGGCAGTGCCGATCACCTCGGCAAGGTCGGTGGCGATGATCGCCAGCTCCGCCAGCGCCCACAGGACATTGGCGACCGGCCGCGGGAAGGCGTCGCGGCAGGCCTGCGCCAGGTCGCGGCCGCTGCCGACCGCCAGCCGCGCCGCCAGCGACTGGAGGATGACCGCCATGATGTTGGAGAGGAGCGCGACGAAAAGCAGCGCATAGCCGAAGCGCGAGCCACCGGCGAGGGCCGTCGCCCAGTTGCCGGGGTCCATGTAGCCGACCGCGACAAGATAGCCCGGCCCCAGAAAGGCCAGCGCCTTGCGCCACACCGGGCCGGCTTCCCGCACGCGGATGCTGCGGTGGACATCGGACATCGATGCCTCGCCGCGCGGCTGCCGCCAGCCGGCGAGCGTATCCGATGCGAAGCCATCCTCGGCGCGCTCGAGCATCGCCGTCCCTCAAATGCAAATAAGAACCATTCGCACGTATGCCTGATACTTGTCATCGTCAAGCCCGGGCGCTAGGCCAGCGGCGCGTTTGCCGCAGCCGCACGGTTGCGCGCGGATAAGGGGCGGCTTATCCACAGCGCAACCATAAGGTAGGCATATGTCGGCGTTCGCGGGTTGGGCGCCGGTTCGATGGCCTTTATGCTCTGGCCCCGATTCGCAGGCGGTGTTCCGTGGACGTCAATAATCCCGAAGCCAAGGAAAACGAAGCCAGGGAGAACCGGGATGCCGAGCCGCCGCGCGTGACGTTCGGCGTCGAGCGCATCGGCCTCCTGTCGCTGCGCTTCCCGATCGTGGCGCTGATCACGCTGGTGATCGTCTCGATCATCGCTGCCTTCGGCGTCATGCAGCTGCGGGTCGACGACTCGCTGAGCCAGCTCTTCCGCAGCGACACCCCCGAATTCCGCATGTTCGAGGAAGTGTCCGACCGCTTCCCGTCGGCCGAGTTCGACACGCTGGTCATCGTCGAGGGCAATGTCCTGACGCGCGACGCCCTGGAGGGGCTGCGCACGCTGGTCCAGGACCTGCAGCTTGTGGAGGGAACGCGCGGCATCATCTCGCTGTTCTCGGCCCGCCAGGCGCCGGAAGGCGACCACCTGCCGGAACCGCTGATCCCCGATCCGCTGCCGCCGGACGGGCCCGAATTCGACAAGCTCATCGACCAGATCAACAGCAACGAGGTGATCAGCGGCAAGCTGCTGTCGGCAGACGGAGAGCTGGCGCTGATCGTCCTGGCGCTCGACCCGAAGGCGGTCGAGACCGACGGTCTCAGCACCATCGTCGACGAAATCCGCCAGTACACCGAGGAGGATCTCGCCGGCACCGGCCTGACCGGCCGCCTGTCGGGCGTGCCGGTGATGCAGCTGGAAGTGCGCAACGCCGTCGAGCGCGACAGGCTGATCTACAACGCCATCGGCTTCATCGCCGGCTGCGTCATCGCCATGGTGTTTTTCCGGCGCCTGCCCTTCATGGTGATGGCCGCCGGTCCGCCGCTGCTCGCCATCCTGCTGTCGCTCGGCGTTCTCGGCTGGCTCGGCTTCCGCCTCAACATGTTCCTCAACGTGATGACGCCGCTCATCATGGTGATGGGCTTCTCCGATTCCATGCAGCTGACCTTCGCGGCGCGGGACAGGCTGCTCGACGGCGACACCAAGGCCCAGGCGCTGAAGCGGGCGCTGCTGACCGTCGGCCCGGCGGTCGTCATCACCGACATCACGGCGGCGCTGTCCTTCTGCGCCCTGATCTTCTCCGAGTCGGACCTCATCCGCACCTTCGGCATCGCCGGGGCGCTGACCTGCTTCATCGCCTTTCTCGCCGTCGTGCTGCTGGTGCCGCTCGCCGGCATGCTGCTGCTGCGCTCCGACGACAGCATGGCGCGCAAGACGTCCGGCCGCTCCGACGTCGCCGTCGATGCGCTCAGGCGCATCTGCGCCTGGATCGCCGGCCACATGGTGCGGCGTCCCGGCTTCTACAGCCTCGTCAGCCTGGTCATCGTCGGCGGCCTGCTGGCGGTCTATGCCAGCCTGACGCCGCAATACCGGCTCGCCGAGCAGGTGCCCGACAAGGAGGAGGCGGTGGCGGCCAGCGCCAGCGTCGACGCCAAGCTGGAAGGCGCCAATCCGATCGACGTCTATGTCAAGCTGCCGGCCGGCCAGACACTCTACAGCCCCGAGACGCTGGAGGTGATCAGCGCCGTCCACACGGCGGTGGAGAACCAGCCTTCGGTGGCCAATGTCTGGTCGCTGGAGACGCTGCGCCGCTGGCTGATGGAGAAGACCGGCGGCGCCAATCCGGATCTCCTCAAGGAATATGTCGACGCGCTGCCGACCTTCCTCACCGGCCGCTTCATTTCCGCCGAGCAGAACGCGGTGGTCATTTCCGGCCGCGTGCCGGACCGCGATTCCGCGCAGCTGCTGCCGGTGATCGACGGCCTCGAGAAGGCGCTCGACGCCGTCCGCACCGCCCATGCCGGCTACGAGATGGCGGTGACCGGCCTGTCGGCGATCGCGGCGCGCAACAGCGCCTCGATGATCGAGCAGCTCAATTCCGGCCTGACCTACGAGATGGTCTTCGTCGCGGCGCTGATCGGCCTCGCCTTCCGGTCGGTGCTGGTGATGGTGGTGGCGATCCTGCCCGGCCTGTTCCCGATCGTCATGGCCGGCACCGCGCTCTACCTGCTGGGCGACGGCCTGCAATTCGCCAGCATCGTGGCGCTGACGGTCGCCTTCGGCCTCGGCCTCGACGCCACGATCCACTTCCTCAACCGATTGCGGCTGGAGGACAATCCCGCCGAAGACCCGGCGGAAGGCGTCAAGCGGGCGACGGTGCTTGTCGGCCCGGCGCTGATCCTGACATCGCTGGTGCTCGCCTGCGGCCTCGCCGTGACGGTGTTCTCGGACCTGCCGTCGCTGCAGATGTTCGGCTGGCTCAGCGCCTTCACGCTGCTGGCGGCGCTGGTCGGCGACCTCCTGATCCTGCCGGCGACAGTGACTTTCCTGCGCCGGCTGATCCGGCGCTTCCGCAAGCCGCGGACGGCCGCGGCGGAGTAGCCTCCGCGGCCGTGGCGTCCGCCGTCAGCGGCGCCGCAGCTCGATCGTCACTTCCCGGACGTCGCTTTCCTCCGGCCGGATCGACACCTGCTGGCGGTCGCCGCGGGTCGACACGGCGATGACGGCGGCAAAGCCGGTGCCGTTGACGCTGGCGTCGATGCGGCCGTTGGCGAAGCGGCCGCTGATACGGCCGCTGACATCGTTGGTCAGCTCGTTCCAGCTGCCGCTGATGACCCCGTCCTTCTGGTCGATATAGGTGTTCAGCTCGAACTTGTAGCTGTCGCTGGCGCAGCGCAGCGCCTGCTGCAGGTTGTTGGCGTTGTTGCGCACCAGATATTGCGCCCGGCAGCGCAGGCTCTCGCGCGTGCCGCTGGCCAGCGTCACCGAGCCGCCGCCGGTCCACGAGCCGTCGAAGCCGGAAAAGGCGCCGCCCTCCGCAATGGCATCGCCGGGCAGGAACGCGGCCAGCATCAGCGCCGCCATCGCGCCGGCAGGACCTCCCAGCCGCGAGGCGCCGCTTCTGCGGGGCGGCCGCAGCGGTTCAGGCGTCGGCACGGGAATACGGCTGTGAGCGTTTGCGAGCATGGCGCAGACAATCCACCTTCGGGGTTCGGGCTGTGCGGGCGATGCGCCCTTCTCCGGCACGGGCGACCGCGGGGCCGCCGCCGAAAGGACGCAGGATTGTCGATTTTCTAGCCGAAGTCGCGGACAGTGTCAGCCGACCCGTCATATAACCCGTGGCTGCGTTGCGAAAATGCCAGTCCCCTCCCCGCCACCCGCCGGATATTCCGGCACGCCGCTGGTGAAGAAGCTCGGCCTTCGCGACGGGCAGAAGGTGCTGTTTCTCGGCCTGCCGGCCCCGCTCCTCTGGCTGCGCAGCGCCGCCGCCTTTGCCGATGTCGCCGACGCGCCGGAACCGCTGGCGGACCGCGACGTCGTGCACGCCTTCTTCACCGGCACCGGCGCGCTTGCCGTGGCGCTGCCGGGGCTCCGCCAGGCCATGCGCCAGGACGGCATGCTGTGGATCTCGTGGCCCAAGAAGGCGGCACGGATGGCGTCCGATCTCGGCGAGGACGCCATCCGCGCCATCGCCTTGCCGACCGGGCTGGTGGATGTGAAAGTCTGTGCCGTCGACGCCGTCTGGTCCGGGCTGAAGCTGGTGATCCGCAAGGAGCTGCGCCGGCCCGGCTGAGCCCGCTATCGTGGAGCCCCGTCATGCTGCGACCCGCTTTGCTTGCCGCCCTCCTGCCCGCCATCGGTCTGCTGACTCTCGCGGTGCCTGCGGCGCCGGCCCGGGCCGGCGTGGCAATAACGCCGGAGACGCAGGACTGCGTCAGGAGTATCAATCCCGAGGCGCCGGTCGAATGGTCGAAGACCGACATGTCGCTGCCGCAGCTCGTCGGCAGCGGTGACTTCGAGATACGCGGCGTCTATAGGGTTCACCTGTGCGAGGTCGAATTGACCGTCTACGTGCTGCAGAATGCGGAGGACCGGGGAGAGGTCTTCGAATGCATGTCGGACGATACGTACCGCGCCCCTGCGCCATGCTTCCGCCTCGGGGCGGAAGAGCCTGCTGCTCCATGAGGTAGAATTTGGTTGCCTTCACTCTCCCCAAGAATTCCAAGATCCAGGCCGGCAAGGTCTGGGACAAGCCCGCGGGCGCGACGCGCCTCAAGGAATACCGCATCTACCGCTACGATCCGGAAGCGGGCGCCAATCCGCGGCTCGATACCTATTACATCGACCTCGACGATTGCGGGCCGATGGTCCTGGACGCCCTGATCAAGATCAAGAACGAGATCGACCCGACGCTGACCTTCCGGCGCTCCTGCCGTGAGGGCGTCTGCGGCTCCTGCGCCATGAACATCGACGGCGGCAACACGCTCGCTTGTACCAAGGCGATGGACGACATCAGGGGGCCGGTGAAGGTCTACCCGCTGCCGCACCAGCCGGTGATCAAGGACCTCGTCCCCAATCTCGACGATTTCTACGCCCAGCTGCGGTCGATCGAGCCGTGGCTGCAGACCGAGGATACCGAGCCGGAGAAGGAATGGCGGCAGAGCGTGCCGGAGCGCGAGAAGCTCGACGGCCTCTACGAGTGCATCCTCTGCGCCTGCTGCTCCACCGCCTGCCCCAGCTACTGGTGGAACGGCGAGCGCTTCCTCGGGCCGGCGGTGCTGCTGCAGTCCTATCGCTGGCTGATCGACAGCCGCGACCAGGCGACCGGCAAGCGTCTCGACAATCTGGAAGATCCGTTCCGGCTGTATCGCTGCCACACCATCATGAACTGCGCCCAGACCTGCCCGAAGGGGCTCAACCCGGCCAAGGCGATTGCCGAGATCAAGAAGATGATGGTCGAGCGGCGGGTCTGATTCGGTTGGTCATGACTCCCGATTGCAGATCGCGGCTGGACAAAGCGGACAAGATGAGGCGATTTGCCGATGTTGCCTGAAAGCGGCTGCAATTAGCGCGTAGCCGAGCGAGAGGATCGCTGACGGGCGGGCGGCCCGCAGCATTGCAGGGATACGGAACATGCTGCCAGAGCTCCGTCGCGCGCGGCTTCACCGCTGGATCGTTCCGGCGACCCTGGCGGTCGGACTGGGCGGCTGCGGCGCCATCGGCGCCATCGGCCTGCCGATGGGCCGAGACCGGGCACCGGCGCAGCCGCAGGACCTGACAATGGCAGCCCCCAGCCAGCCGGTCGAAACGCGCGCCCTGCCCCCAGTGGCCGAGATGCCGCCGCCCGAGGCCGGCTATGACGAAGGCCCGCGCGCCGACCTCAACAATCCGCAGACCGCCGATCTTCTCGCCGATCCGGGCGATCCGTCCGGCGAGCCGGTGCCGGCCCGGGCGGCCAATCCGCAGCTCGCCGCCAACGCACCGGATGTCGGCCGCACCGACCTTCTCGGCGGCTGGACTGTCACCTCTTCCGGCGATACCTGCCAGCTGTTCATGACGCTGACCTCGTGGACCGGCGGCTACCGCGCCTCCACCAAGGGCTGCTCGTCGGAGGCGCTGTCGTCGATCTCGGCCTGGAATCTCGACGGCAAGCAGGTCGTGCTGTCGTCGGCGGCCGGCACGCCGGTGGCGCGGCTCTATTCCGCCGGCGGCGCCCGCTTCGACGGCCAGACCGATACCGGCGGGGCGCCGATCTCCTTCTTCCGCTAGGCGGAGCGGCATCCGTGGCCCGCGTGACGGTGCCGTCGCCGCCGCGCCATGTCGCCATTACCGGCGCCAGCAGCGGCCTCGGCGCCGCCCTTGCCCAGCACTATGCGCGGCTCGGCGCGGTACTGTCGCTGACCGGCCGCAATGCCGACCGGCTCAACGATATCGGCGCCAGCTGCACCGCCTCGCCGTCCCTCGACCTCGAAGTCCTCGACGTCACCGACGCCATGGCGACGCGCGCCTGGCTGCTGCGCCGCGACGCCCTGGTGCCGATCGATCTGCTGATCGCCAATGCCGGCATCGGCGGCGACGACGCCAACATCGCCGAGGACGACTATGGCGAGACGGCCGCTCGCATCCTCGCCACCAATGTCCTCGGCGTCGTCAACACGGTGACGCCGATGGTGCCGGCCTTCGTGGCGCGGCGGCGCGGCCAGATCGCCATCATGAGCTCGCTCGCCGGCTATCTCGGCCTGCCGCAGGCGCCGGCCTATTCCGCCTCCAAGGCGGCGGTCAGGACCTATGGCGACGCCCTGCGCCGGCTGCTCGCCCCACACGGCGTCGCCGTGTCGGTGGTCTGTCCCGGCTTCGTCGAGACGCCACTGACGCAGGGGGTCACCCTCAGGCCGATGTGGAAGCTGGAGCGCGCCGCCGAGACGATCGTCGCCGGCCTGTCGCGCGGCTCGCGCTTCATCGCCTTCCCGTTCTCGGTGCGCTTCGCGGCGCGGCTGCTGAGCCTGCTGCCGATCGGCCTCGCCGACCGGCTGCTGACGCCGAGGCCGCCGGCCCGCGAGGGCTGAGCCTCAGGCCGCGATGGCGTCGCGCACGGCGGCGATGATGTGGTCCTGCACCGGCCCATCGAGATAGGCGTGCATCGGCAGGCTGACGACATCGCCGGCCAGCCGCTCGGTCACCGGCAGGCTGGTGCCGGCAAGCGCGTGCGCGACATAGGCCGGCTGCACATGCAGCGGCTTCGGATAGTAGATCGCCGTCGGCACGCCACGCCGCTGCAGCAAGCCGCGGAAGGCGTCGCGGTCGGTGTCGCGCAGCCGGATCGTATATTGCGCCCACACCGAGACGCAGCCCGCGGCGACGAACGGCACCGTCGCGACATCGGCGAGCGCCGCGCTGTAGCGCTCCGCGGCGCGGTTCCGCGCCTCGATCTCGTCGGCGAAGATGCGCAGCTTCTCGATCAGCACCGCCGCCTGCATCGTATCGAGCCGGCCATTGAGGCCGATGCGGACATTGTCGTAGCGGTCGGCGCCCTGGCCGTGATTGCGCACCGAGCGCAACGTTTCGGCGAGATCGTCGTCGTCGGTGAAGATGGCGCCGCCGTCGCCGTAGCAGCCGAGCGGCTTGGCCGGGAAAAAGCTCGTGGCGGTGGCGAGCCCGATCGTCCCGACCTTGCGGCCGCGATAGGTAGCGCCGAAGCTCTGCGCCGCATCGCTGAGCAGCCACAGGCCCTCGGCGGCGCACAGCGCCTCGATGGCGTCATAGTCGGCCGGCTGGCCGAACAGGTCGACGGCGATCACCGCCGCCGGCCGCAGGCCCTGCTGCCGCGCCAGCCGGATGCCGGCGGCGATGCTGTCGGTGTCGAGGTTGAAGGTGTCCTCGCGGATATCGGCAAAGACGATGGTGGCGCCCATCCAGGCGATCACCTCGGCGGTTGCTGCGAAGGTGAAGCTGGGGCAGATCACCGCGTCGCCGGGGCCGATGCCGCGCGCCATCAGCACCATTGCCAGCGCGTCGGTGCCGTTGGCGCAGCTCACGACATGGCGGGCGCCGCAGAAGGCGGCGAGGCGCCCCTCCAGCGCTGCGACTTCCGGCCCCATGATGTATTGGCCGTGGTCGACGACCTTGAGCACGGCCGCCTCGATGGCGGGACCGAGCCGGCGGCGCTGCGCCTTGAGGTCGATGAAGGGAATGTCAGCCTGGACCGGCGCTTCCGCCGTCAAAACCTTTTCCAGCAACGCGTCCCGCGCCTCCGCCAGCCATGATCTGAAAGCGTGCGGACCATGGACCGGCGCGATTCGGCGGGCAAGTCAGAGTTGATGTCGCAGCGCGACAAACCGTGTGAAACGCTCAGGCCTGGGCGGCGTTGGCGGCAAGAATGGCGGTGATCGCCACATAGGTCAGGTGGTGCAGCAGCTGGTCGACGCCGAGGGCGGTCCAGAAGCCGCCGCTGTCCGGCTTCAGCCGCAGCCGGCGGCCGATCTGCTCCTTGGCCCAGTCGATATGGTAGTGCACGACGAATTCGCCGACGACGATGGCGACGCCCAGCCACGGCGACGGCGTGATGACAAGGAAGGCGAGCAGCGTCCCTGCGACATGCAGGCCCGAATGCAGGATGCCTCCCGGGTGGCCGTAGGTGCCCTTGTTGCGCAGCTGGTAGGGCGTCTGGAGAATGAAATCGAAGACGAAATGCTTCAGCTCCAGGACAACGAGGGTCAGCAGCGCCAGGCGCGTCAGCTCATCCATTCTCAACACAGCCCCGTCGCCCCCGACGCGATGGATGCTAGCCCGTGCCGCGGCGTTCGCACAGTCTACTTGGCGGTGGCGGTAAAGGTCCCGTCCCAATCCGGCGGCGGCGGATTGCTGCGGAGGAACGAGACGCGCGACCGGTAGACGGCATAGAGGCCGCCAAGACCCTCGATGCCGAGCGCCTGCGCCTTGTCGATCGCCGCCTCGGCGTCCTCCCAGTCGCGAGCCCGGTAGGCGGCAAGGATCGCCGCGTGGCGCTGCGTCAGCTCCGCCGCCATCTCAGCCGCGCCGGGAAAGGCGTCCAGCAGGGTGAAGATACGGCTCGCCTCGGCACGGCCCTTGACGCGCACGCGGTCGATCTCCAGCGCCGCCAGGGCTGGGTGGCTGGCGACCGTCGCCTCGCCGACGACGACCGGCAGGCCATAGACCTTGCACAGCCCTTCCAGGCGCGAGGCGACGTTGACCTCGTCGCCGATGGCCGAATAGTCGAAGCGGTAGGCCGAGCCGAGATTGCCGACGCAGCAATCGCCGGAATTGATGCCGATGCCTATGCGCACTGCCGCAAACGGCCGCCCGGCGGCTTCGGCCTCGGCCCGCCAGCGGGCGTTCATGCCGTCCATGCGGGTGATCATCGCCAGCGCGGCGCGGCAGGCGGCTGCCTCGTGCTCGGGATGGTCCAGCGGGGCGTTCCAGAACGCCATGATGGCGTCGCCCATGTATTTGTCGATCGTGCCGCGCTCGCCGAGAATGATCTCGCTGAGCGGCGACAGCAGCTCGTTGATGAAGCTGGTGAGCTCGGTGGCGCTGAGGCGTTCCGAGATCGCGGTGAAGTTGCGCACGTCGCAGAACATCAGCGTCAGGCGGCGGATCTCGCCGCCGAGCTGCAGGCGCTGCGGATCGGCAATGATCTCGTCGACCACTGCCGGGGCGACGTAGTGGCCGAAGGCGCGGCGCATCTCGCCGCGCTGATGCTCGACACGGCGATAGACATAGAAGGTGGCCCCGGCCACCAGCAGGCCCAGCGTCACCATCGGCCAGGTCGGGTCGAACAGGAGGCCGGCGCGGTCGAAGGCGAGGAAGGCGGCGACCGGCAGGACGGCGATGGCGACGAGCCCCGACAGCGCCGCCCGCCGCGCCGAGAGGCGCGGCAGCAGCGCGCCGAGAAGCAGCCCGAGCGCTACTGTCAGCGCCAGCTCGACGGCGAGCGCATAGTCCGGCCGCGTCAGCGCCGCGCCGCTCAGGATATGCTCCAGCGCCTGGGCATGGATCTCGACGCCGGCGGCTGCCGGATCGAGCGGCGTGGCGCGCAGGTCGACGAGGCCGGCGGCGCTGGTGCCGACCAGGATGATGCGGCCGGCGATCTCCGCCGCGTCGGCCTCGCCGGCCAGCACCTTCCACGCCGGGATGAAGGCCGCGGGGTTTGAGGGGCGGAAACGCAGCCAGATGCCGCCATCGGCGTCGGTCGGCACGTCGACATCGCCGACCCGCACGGCGTTGAGCCCGGTGGCGGCGCCGAAGGCGGTCTGGCCCGAGGCATTGGAGGCGCGCAGCACATAGGTGCCGGCGCCCTGCGCGACGCGCAGCGCCTCCATGAACAGCGTCGGCACGAATTCCTCGCCGTGCCGGTAGACCAGCGGCACGCGCCGGACGATCTGGTCGCGATCCGGCACCCAGTTGATCGCCCCGACACCGGCGGCGCCTGCCTCCAGCGCCGGCAGGTTGGCGGCAAGGCCGGGGAAGGCGGCGATGAAGGGCCGCGGATCATCGCCGGCGACGGCGAAGCCGGCCTTCTCGGCATGAACGCCGCCGGGCGCGCCATTGGTCAGCACCGAGGCCAGCACCGTCCGGCCGGCGGCGATGGCAGCGGCGAAGCGGGCGTCGTTCGGCGTGCTGCCGGCGAGGATATCGCCGAGACGCGGCCGCAGCGCTTCCGGCAGGCGCTTCACCACCTCCTCCGGCGAGGTCTGGTCGGGCTCGGAAAACAGCACGTCGAAGGCGACCACCGCCGCGCCGTCCTGCTGCAGGCGGGTGAGCAGGTCGGCCATCGCCGTGCGCGGCCACGGCCACTGGCCGATGCGCTGCAGCGATTCGTCGTCGATGTCGACAACCCGCACCGGCAGGTCCGGGTCATAGGTGCCGGGGCTGAGGCGCTGGTAGGAATCGAAGGCGATCAGCCGCAGCGCCTCGACGAAGAACGGATCGGCCAGCCGCAGGGTGACGCCGCCGGCGAGGAACAGCCCGACGAGAAGGAGATAGAGCCGCCCAGCCCGCGCCCGCATCGCTTCTCCGCCCGCCGCAAGGATGGCGCGATGATGGCCATCCGGCGATGCTTTGGGAAGCCCGGGCGCGGTGGCTCAGCCGACGAGGCCGGGGACTTCCTCGGCGCTTGGCGGCGGCGTGTCGCTCTTGCGGCTGCCCGGGCCGCGGCCGCGCAGCGGCGTCTCGCGCAGCGTCCAGCTGAGGATGAAGGCGATGACGGCGATCGCCGCCGCGGTCATGAAGACCGGCGCCAGCGCATTGGTGAAGGCGACGAGGAAGCTGCCGCGCAGCCCTTCCGGCAGGGCTTCCATCATCGCCGGGTTGACGGCGGTCGGCGGCGTGACGCCGGGCGGCATGATGGCGGCGATCTCCGCCGTCAGGCGGTTGGTGAAGATGGCGCCGAACAGCGCGACGCCGATCGAGCCGCCGATCTGCCGGAACATTGTCGCACCCGCCGTGGCGACGCCGACCTGCGCCGGCGGCACGGCGTTCTGCGCCGCCAGGATCAGCACCTGCATGGTGAGGCCGAGACCGCAGCCGAGGATCAGCATGTCGAGCGAGGCCACCCAGGACGGCGTCTCGACCCCGAGCCGCGACAGCAGCAGCATGGCGCCCGCCATGATGACTGTGCCGATGATCGGGAAGATGCGGTAGCGGCCAGTGCGGGTGATGAGCAGACCGCTGCCGATCGACATGATCAGCGAGCCGGCCATCATCGGCGTCAGCTGCAGGCCGGAAGCCGTCGGGCTGACGCCCTTCGCCACCTGCAGGTAGAGCGGCATGAAGGTGACAGCGCCGAACAGCGCCAGGCCGACGATGAAGCCCATCGCCGCGGAGACGGTGAAGATGCCGTTGCGGAAGAGGCCGAGCGGCAGGATCGGCTCGGCCGCCCGGCTCTCGACCCAGATGAAGGCGAGGGTGGCGCCGGCGGCAAGGGCGATCAGGCCGATGATCTGCGGCGAATCCCAGCCGAGCGTATGGCCGCCGAGGCTGGTGAAGAGGATCGTCGCCGTCAGCGCCGCGGCGAGGAGGACCGAGCCGGCATAGTCGATCTTGCGGCCGGTGGTGCCGGGCGGGGCATGGAAGGCGATGCCGAGCACGACGAAGGCGACCACCGCCAGCGGCACGTTGATGAAGAAGATCCAGTGCCAGCTGAAATGATCGACGAAGAAGCCGCCGAGCAGCGGCCCGAGGATCGTCGCCGCGCCGAAGGTGGCGCCGAAATAGCCCTGATAGCGGCCGCGCTCGCGCGGCGGCACGACATCGGCCACCGCCGCCATCGTCACCACCATCAGGCCCCCGCCGCCGATGCCTTGCACGGCGCGGAAGAGGATGAGTTGGACCATGTCTTGGGCGATGCCGCACAGGCCCGAGCCGATGACGAAGATGACGATGGCCGCCTGAAGGATGATCTTGCGGCCGAACATGTCGCCGAGCTTGCCGTAGATCGGCGTCACGGCGGTGCTGGTCAGCAGATAGGCGGTGACCACCCAGGAAAGGTGCTCAAGGCCGCCGAGATCGCCGACGATCGTCGGCAGCGCCGTCGACACGATGGTCTGGTCGAGCATCGCCAGCGCCACCACCAGGATCAGGGCGCCGATGATCAGCGCGATCGGCTGGTGCGGCTGTTCGCTTTCCGGCGGCAGGGTCGCGGTCGTCGCCAAGCAGTGTCTCCTCAGTCCGTCTGGCCGGATGCATTTGCGATGCCGCCGTCTGCCCGGCAGGCCCCGCCGCCGTCAGGCGCAAAAACGACCGCCCCGAGCGTCAGGCTCGGCGGGCGGTCTGGCCGAAATGCAACCATGGATGAAATCGTTCCGCCATTATGATCAGGTTGCCGAACCAATTCAAGGCGGCGATCATGACGCGGCAAACATGGCGGACGGGAGGCGCGCGAGACAGGCGCGATATCGAGAACGGGGGAAGACGTCCCAGGGGTCGTCAGGCCGTCTTCCCCCGTCCGAGTTGGCCGAACACGCATAACCCGAAAGATCGGCCTGCCCTTTCCTTGGCAAGCTGCCTGCCAAGTGGGCCATACAACATATGGGGCGGCCGATGCGCGATAGCTACTGTCGATAGACGATTAGGGCTTGCTTAACAGAAACTGCATTGCAAATTGCAGCGCCCCTCGCAGCCTGCAAGCCCGGGACGGCACCCGGCTCAGGCTGCGCCACCCGCCTTGTCCTGCGCCGCCTTCTTCAGACGGATGCGGTCGCGCGTCGAAACGCCGAGGAGCTCCGCGACGCGCCAGACGAGATTGGCCTCGAACTCATGCACGACGCCGTCGGCATACACCATCTCCCACATCATGCCGACGACGCGCTGGCGTCCTTCCTCGTCGAGCCGCGTCTTGAGGAGGCTGGTGAAGCCGTAGAAGTCGACCGCTTCCAGATCGGCCGTCCGCGCCGCGGCGATCAGCGCCTCGGCGGCCTCCGCGTCAAGGTCGAAGCGCTCCATCAGCACCACCAGCAGGCGCTGCCGCTCTTCCGGCGACACCGTCCCGTCGACGCCGATGAGATGGAACAGCAGCGCCGCGGCGGCGAGTTTCTCGTCTGCCGGTCCCTCCGGAACAGGCACCGGGGCGGCAAGGTCGGCGAGCATGCGGCGCAGGGCAGTGAACATCGGCGTCATCCGGATCGCGAAGGCGGGACAGCCTCATGCCATAAACGGCCCGGAAACAAAAAAGCCGGCCAAAGGGCCGGCTGGTAAAAAAAGGAAAACCTAGAACATTAACCGAAGATCATTGATTTCCGGGTCAAAGTGCCCGGATTGCATATCATAAAGGGTGTGCCCGGAGCCCTCCAAAAAGGGGCTCTTCTATCTGACGCTCCCGTTCAATCTCCCGGCACGCAAAGCGCGTTCGTTCGATAGCGGCGATGATACCGACGATCGCCGCCCGGACAAGAGCCCACCGGAACAGAATGCGGCTCTTTTGCGGCCAGCGTGTTATGTTGGCAACAGTCGCGACGGAACCGGCGCGGTTCGGCCGCGTTGGTAAAGCCCCGTCTGCCGTTCCAGCAAGGAGCACATCATGGCCAAGACCCCGGAAGAATCCGCTGCCGATATCGGTGCCGACCTCAAGGCGCTGCGCGAGGATGTCGCCTCGCTGATCCAGACGCTCAAGGAAACCGGCACCCAGCAGGCCGGCAACATGGCGGCGGGGCTGCGCGATGCCGTCGATTCGGTCGGCGAATCGGTGCGCATGACGGCCGGCCAGGCGCGCGAGCGGGGCGAGGCGGTGGCGCGCGACATGGAGGCGATGATCGGCCGCAATCCGCTGACGGCGGTCCTGGTGGCGCTCGGTCTCGGCTACCTCCTGGGGATCATCACCCGGCGCTGACCGCCGCCTTATCCACCAAATCCACAGGGGCTGGCGGCGTCATGATGTCGTTCCTCTCGGCGATCGGCAACGCCGCGGCGCGGCAGGCCGAGAAGAGCCTCGGCCGCATGGCCCGGCTCGTCGCCCTCTATGTCGTCGGCGGGCTGATGCTGCTGGTGGCGCTGGGTTTCCTGACCGCGGCGCTCTACACGGCGATCGCCGGCCAGCTCGGCGTCATCCCGGCTCAGCTGATCGTCGCCGGCATTTTCCTGGTGCTCGGCCTCGTGCTGATCGTCGTGGCGGCGATGCGCGAGCGGCCGGAAGCGGAGCCGCGCCAGGGCCTGGCGGCGATGGAGATGCAGGAAGAGTTCGGCATCAAGGGCCGCCCGGCCGGGCTGGCGACTGTCGCCGCCTCCTTCGCCTTCGGGCTGGCGCGGGGCCTGACCCGCCGGCGGCGCTGACCTCTCGCCGCTGGCCGCAACCATTTGCGTGACTGGCCGGCGGCGATGGCCTATATGGGTTCGGGCGGCATTATTATTGCAGGATGTCCATGCGCCTGACGCAGCAGACGATCTATTCGATCCAGACGCTGATGTATTGCGCCACGAATCAGACTGGCCCGAGCCGGATTCGTGACATCGCGCGCGCCTATCGCATGTCCGAGCTGCATCTCTTCAAGATCATGCACGTGCTGGTCAGCAATGGCCTGATCGAAACGCTGCGCGGCCGCAATGGCGGCATCCGCCTCGGCAAGCCGGCTGCCAGCATCACGCTGGGCGAAGTCGTGCGCACGACCGAAGGTCCGGTTCAGCTCAGCGACTGTCCCGGCCCGGAGGAGCATAGCTGCCCGATCGGCGCCGTTTGCGGCCTCAACTGCGCGCTCGAGCAGGCGGTCGTCGCCTTCTTCGAGGTGCTGGACCGCTACACGATCGCCGATGTCGTCACCAGCCCGGGCCTGCGCGCCTCGCTCGCCCTGACGCCGGAAGAGCCGCGCGGCATCCTGCGCAAGCTGTCGCCGCGGACCATCTGAACCGGCGCCGCCGAGGCACTGCGAATCATCCAGCCCGAGTGCCTCATTGCACCTGCATGGCGCGGACGCTTGTCGCCGGCCGTCCTTCCCTATCGTGACACAATCCGACGTGGTGCCGATGTGCTTCGGCCTCGTCCGATATCCGCGCTGACACGGCGCATTCCCGCCTGCGTGATGCGTCCGTTTGGGGCGCTCGCGCGTTGAAGATCGGCGACCGGGCGATCACGGCAATGTGGCTGTGACGCGATCGGACCGGGGTCCACATTTCGTATGCGGGCTGAGGCAAGGGGGCGCGAGGGAGAGATCGCTTTGGCCAAGGCTTCCGGTGAGCTTCGCCGCGCATTCGTCGTGGCAGCCATGCGCGCACCCTATCTGGAGCGCGAGGAAGAATATGCGCTGGCCGTCCGCTGGCGCGAGTGCAAGGACCAGGAGGCGCTGCACCGCCTGACCGCCGCCCACATGCGGCTGGTCATTGCCATCGCCGGGCGTTTCCGCAATTTCGGCCTGCCGGTCGGCGATCTCATCCAGGAGGGCCATGTCGGTCTTCTGGAGGCGGCGGCGCGGTTCGATCCGGAGCGCAATGTGCGCTTCTCCACCTACGCCACCTGGTGGATACGCGCCTCCATCCAGGACTATGTGCTGCGCAACTGGTCCATCGTGCGCGGCGGCACCTCCTCATCGCAGAAGGCGCTGTTCTTCAACCTGCGCCGCCTGCGGGCGAAGCTGCTGAAGGGCGACCACGGCATGCAGCAGGGCGAGATCTACCGGCAGATCGCCGAAGCGGTCGGCGTGTCGGCTGAGGACGTGGCGATCATGGATTCGCGCCTCTCCGGCCCGGACACCTCGCTCAACGCCCCGGTCAGCGAGACGAGCGAATCGCCCAGCGACCGGCAGGACTATCTCGTCGACGGGGCGGCTCTGCCCGACGAGACGGTGCTCGGCTCGATCGACGGCGACCGGCGCCTCGGCTGGCTGCGCTCGGCAATGGCGGTGCTGTCGGACCGCGAGCTGCGCATCGTCAGCGAACGGCGCCTGCGCGAGGATGCCGCGACGCTGGAAGCGCTGGGCGAGAGCCTCGGCATCTCCAAGGAGCGGGTGCGCCAGATCGAGAGCCGGGCGCTGGAGAAGCTCAAGGAGGCGCTGCTGGAGCGCCAGCCGGATCCGGCCGCCTTCGTCTAAGCCGACGCTAGCCGCCGTCGCTGACGATCTTGACCTTGGTGCCGGGCGTCAGGCGCGACCCGGCGGTCAGCTCGTTGAGCGTCAGGAAGAGATCGAGCGGCTTCTCGACGCCACGCATGCGCCCTGCCAGCGACTGCACCGTGTCGCCCGCCGCCACCGTCACCACCCGGATCGTCAGCGGCCGCAGGCCTGCCACCTCCTGCGGCGACAGGCGGCGGAAGCTGCCGGCCGTCGCCGTCGCCGCGACGGCAAAGGCCGGGCTGTCGTTCTCATTGGCGAAGATGAAGCGGTAGGTCGCCGTGCCGGCGCGGATGACGGTGACACGGAACTTCCAGCCCTTTGCCTCGGCGGTCGCCGACGCCGCCTGCATGCCGTTGATGTCGAGCGTCCGCACGCTGTCGGGGTCGAGGCCGTTGACCCAGCCGGACGTGAGATAGTCGCTCAGCGAGCTCTGGCCGCCGACATTGACCGCGTCGAAGCGCAGCGCCGTGCCGTCGGTGCCGGTCGCCAGCACCGCATCATTGGTATTGTCGATTACGAATCCTTCCGGCGCGGTGAAGCCGACCGCCAGCCCGGCATGCAGGAAGCTGCGGCCGCGCACATAGCCCTGGGCGGTGTCGTCGCCGAACACCATGCCGTCGATGCCCTGCAGGTAACGCTCATGGTCGGTCTCGCCGATGCCCGGGGCGCCGAACTGGCGCGCCGCTTTGGTGGCAGCGTCGATGCGCTCCGGATTGTTGGGATGCGAGGCGAGGAATTCCGGCCGCCGGTCCTGCTGGATGCCGAGCGAGGCGCGATAGGCGGCGAAACGGCTCATCTGGCCGAGAAAGCGCGCCGCCGCGAAAGGATCGTAACCGGCCTTGCCGATGGTGCGGATGCCGATGGCGTCGGCTTCCAGCTCCTGCAGGCGGGAGAAGCCGGCCAACGAGCGCTGGCTCGAAGCCAGGGCGAGGCGGCCGGCATCGTCGTCCTGCAGCACGTCGGTGACGACGCGGCTGACGATCTGTGCCGTGCGCGCCCGGTCCTGCCGCGCCGACGCGTGATTGGCCGTCACGTGGCCCATTTCATGCGCCAGCACCGCCGCCACTTCGGACGAATCATTGGCAAGGGCGAGAAGGCCACGCGTCACATAGAGATAGCCGTCCGGCAGGGCGAAGGCGTTGATGGCCGCGGCGTTAAGAATGGTGATGCGGTAAGAGCGGCTGGGATCGTCCGAGGCGGCGACAAGGCGTCCGACGACGCGCGCCAGCGTCTTCTCCAGCTCCGGATTGCGGTAGATGCCGCCATAGGCGCCGACGATCTGCTCATGCTGGCGATTGCCCGCCGCCGTGGCGGCCGTTGCGCGGGGCGCCGGCGCATTGACGGCGGCCGGCGTCACCGCCGCCGAATCAAGGACCGTATTGCAGCCGGCCAGGATCGCCAGGCCGGCCGCAGCCGCTAGCAGCGCCCTGAAGCGCCGTGATCCCCTATTGGCCCGCAACTGTGCCATCACCGCCATCCAGCACTTCAATCTGTTCCGGGTGATCGACTCTGATCCACGGCCCCGAACGTTGTGTCAACCATCCGCGGACGCGGACACGCCGGCCCTCGAGGCCCGACAGCGGGTCGCTGCCGGAGTCGATCAGGTCGGCGGTCGCCTTGTCCATGCTGACGGTGAAATCGGTCGACCACTCTCTCCCGAAATCGACATAAACCGTCCGGGCCCGACGGCCGATCCCGACCACGCGCCCCTCGACGAGGAGATATAGGCCGTCAATGGCCCGAAGCGAAGGGTCTTGCGCGTCACGGACTGCAAAAACCGGCTGCGCCCATAGGTTCCGCCCCGCGGCGCGGGCGACGCGCTCGAAGCCGAGCAAGGTCGCCAGGCAGGCGCGGTCGTCGGCGAAGCCGGCAACCCGGGCCTGGCCGTCGGCGACAAGCGCCGCCTGCAGCCATGCGTCCGGCGCAGGCCTGCCGGCAGCCCCGGCGAGCCAGACCTGCGCCATGGCGCGGCCGTAGCGATCGCGCTGCGGACCGCCATAGCGCAGCTCCACCGTCTTCCCCAGCGCCAGCGCGGCAAGAGCGGCACGGCCGGTCTCGCCGGACGGCATGTCGATACCGGCCAGCCGCACCGTGAGCCCGTCCGCCAGCACCAGCGTCCCGGCCTCCGCAACGGCCGCGACGACGCCCTGCTCGCCGGCGACCGGCGCGCAGCCGGCATCACCGAGCGCCCGCTCGGCGCTCCAAGCGCTGGACATCAGCGCCGCCAGCATTGCCGGCACCGCAAGACGCCGCATCGCTTTCCCGCCTGTCATGGCGCATCCTTTAGCACAGGCCGCTGCCGCTGCTTCCGCCGCGATAAGCGGCGAGTCCATTGCCAACGGCGCGGATCGCGTCGATAACGGCGGTGGATCAAAACCCTGGCGGGCAAGGCCCGCACGCACGGGATCGTCGATGTCGTCCGCTTCGCAGCATCGCCGCTTGGCTTTTCGGGCACTGGCGCCCGCCCTTCTCGCCCTGGCGCTGGGCGCCTGCACCATGCAGCCGCTCTACGGGCCGGCGCCGAGCGGCAACGCCGTGGTGGCCGAACTCGCCGCCATCTCCATTCCGCCGGTGGGCGACCGCGTCGGCCAGCAGCTGCGCAACGACCTCATCTTCGCCTTCACCGGCGGCAGCGGCGCCGCATCGCCGCTTTACGAGCTGCGCTTCTCGACCGCCGTGACCGAGCAGGGCCTCGGCATCGATCCGGCCGGCACGTCGCCGGTCTATGCGGTGCGCCTCCTCGTCCGCTATACGCTGGTCAACCTTGCCACCAACAAGCCGGTGACGACCGGAACGGCGCTCGGCGTCGCCGATTACGACCGCTCCAACCAGGCCTTCGCCAATGTCCGCGCCCGCCGCGACGCGGAGGACCGCGCTGCCGCCTCAGCGGCCGACCAGATGCGGCTGGCCATCAGCGCCACCCTCGCCCGCTCCGGCTGACGGCCGGCGGGATGACCGGCGGGATCCTTCCCGTCATCCTGTGCGGCGGCGGCGGCGAACGCCTGTGGCCGCTGTCCCGCGCCGCCATGCCCAAGCACCTGCTGCGCCTTGCCGGCGGCCCGTCGCTGCTGCAGCGCACGCTGGAGCGGCTGGAGGCGCTGCCGGGCCCGGCGCTGCCGCCGCTCGTCCTGTGCAACGAGAGCGACCGTTTCCTGGTGCAGGAGCAGGCCGGCGCGGTCGCCGGCGACATCCTGGTCGAGCCGATCCGCCGCGATTCGGCGGCCGCCGTGGCCCTTGCCGTCGCAGCCGCGGCGGCAACCCATCCCGGCGCCCTGCTGCTGGTCCTTGCCGCCGATCATCTCATCACCGACCGCGAAGCCTTCGGCCGCAGCGTCGCCGCCGCCGTGCCGCTGGCCGAAGCCGGCGAGATCGTCACCTTCGGCATCGTGCCCGACCGGCCGAGCAGCGCCTTCGGCTATATCAGGGCCGGCACGGCTCTCGCCGGCGCCACCGGCGCCCGGGTCGAAGCCTTCGTCGAGAAGCCCGATCCTGGCGCCGCTGCAGCGATGCTGGCCGAAGGCGGCTGGTACTGGAATGCCGGCATCTTCCTCTTCGCCGCCGACACCATGGCGGCGGCGCTGCAGCAGCATTTCCCGCATGGCCGGCAGGCGGCAGAAGCCGCCTGGGAAGGGCGCTGGCGTGACTGCGGCATGCTGCGCTTCGCGGCATCGGCCTTCGGCGCCGCGCCGCGCCTCTCGATCGACTACGCGGTGATGGAGAAGGTGGCCAATCTCGCTGTCGTGCCCGCCGCCTTCGACTGGGCCGATATCGGCCAGTGGCCCGCCCTCGCCGCACTGCTGCAGCAGGACGATGCCGGCAATGCCACCGAGGGCCGCGTCAGCCTGTCGGAGAGCCGCGGCAGCATCGTCTACAGCGATGCCGACATGCTGGTCGCCGGCATCGGCCTCGACGGCATGCTCGTCGCTGTGACGCCCGACGCCCTGCTGGTCAGTCCCAAGGACCGGCTTGGCGAGCTCAAGGCGCTCGTCGCAAGGCTGCGCGCCGAGGGCTTCGCCGAGGCCGACCAGCACCGCGCCGTCTACCGGCCCTGGGGCCGCTACGAGCCGCTGGCCGGCGGCGACCGCTACCTGGTGAAGCGCATCGTCATCCGGCCCGGCGGCATCCTTTCGCTGCAGCGCCACAACCACCGGGCCGAGCACTGGGTGGTGGTGCGCGGCACAGCGCGCGTGACGATCGGCGGGGATGTCCGCCTCGTCGGCGAGAACCAGTCGGTCTATGTGCCGACCGGCACTGTGCACCGGCTGGAAAACCCCGGGCCGGAAGCGCTGGAGATCATCGAGGTGCAGACGGGCGCGCTGCTCAGCGAGGACGATATCGAGCGCCTGTCCGACGCCTATGGCCGGACCTGACGCTGCCGAACCGGCCCCCTTTCCGAACGCCTTGCGGCGCTTTCGCCTAATCACCAGGAGATCGAGGCGATGCGCAAAAGCCTCGCCGGTGCGCATCAAGTTCACCAGCCCTGCCCTTCCAGCGTTACGACTCTCTCGACGGTCGCGTCGAAACCGTGGCAACCGACGCGATGCCGGTCTCGGGCAGCGAGCCGCAGCGCAGCGAGCCGATCTACTATGCCAAGGCCAGTGTTTCGCCCGAGCGCCGGCTGATCAACGTCCCCGACGATTTCACCTGCCGCCCGGCATGCCGCTGATCGGCGTGATCGTCGTCGGTCGTCGGCCACTTTATACCTATTTCACTTATCCGCTGCAGCAGGCAGCGGCGCGCGCCCGGCGCAAAAGCCAGATCGTTGCATAGTAAACTGTCGCCATATTGCAGTGTAGTCTTGCCGCGAGCGGCGCCGATTCGCGGCGCGCCGGCTGTGACGGGAGAAAACGGCTATGGCTCCGGTAATCGATCTCAACTGGTGGGCGATCCTCGCTGCAGTGATCGTCTCCTTCATCATCGGCGCGCTCTGGTACACGGTGCTGTTCGGTGCCGTCTGGCGGCGCGAGATGGGCATGCCCGAGACGGTCGGCGCGCCGCCGGCCGGCGTCATGGCGCGCAGCCTCATCATCAACCTGATCGGTACGATCCTCGTCGCCATCGCCCTTGCCTATCTGATCGCCGAATACCGGCCGTCGGCCTGGGGCGCCGCGGGAGAGCCGGCGGCGCCGATCCTTTACGGCCTCTATGGCGGCTTCTTCCCCTGGCTCGGCTTCGTGGTGCCGATCCTCCTCAACAGCGTCGCCTTCGAGGGGCGGAGCTGGCGGCTCTTCGCCATCAATGCCGGCCTGCAGCTCGTCTGCTACGTCGTGATGGCGCTGATCCTCGCCTTCTGGCGCTGAACCTTGGATGCAGCCGAACTCCGCTTCGCGGTTCCCGGCCTCGACGGCGGCGCGATCTCCGGCCTGCTGGCCGTCCCGGCCGGCGCCCGGGCCGCCATGGTGCTGGCGCATGGCGCCGGCGCCGGCATGAACCATCCCTTCATGGCGGCGGTAGCGGCCGGGCTCGCCGCCCGCGGCATCGCGGTCTTGCGCTACCAATTCCCCTACATGGAAGCGCGGCGGCCGCGGCCCGATCCGCCGGCGGTGGCGGCAGCGACGGTTCGCGCCGCCGTCGCGGAAGCCGGCCGGCATTGCGCCGGCCTGCCGCTCATTGCCGCCGGCAAATCCTTCGGCGGCCGCATGACGTCCGTCGCGGCGGCAGAGGCGCCGCTGCCGGGTGTCGTCGGCCTGGTGTTCTTCGGCTTCCCGCTGCATCCGCCGGTCAAGCCCTCCGACAGCCGCGCCATGCATCTGCCGGCCGTCTCCGTGCCGATGCTGTTCCTGCAGGGCGCCCGCGACGACCTCGCGGCGCTGCCCTTGCTGGAGCCGCTCTGCGCCCGTCTCGGCCCCCGGGCGACGCTGCATGTCTTTCCCGACGCCGATCATTCCTTTCATGTCCCGGTGCGCAGCGGCCGCCGCGACGCGGACGTCCGCGAGGAGATGCTCGACATCACCGCCGCCTGGATCGACGCCCGGCTAGGCAGCGCCGGGAAAGGGCCGCTATAGTCGCCGCCCGGCTGCCGGCATGAGCCGGCCAGACAGGGAGACGAGCGTGGACGCCAAGGAATCGCTGCGCGCAATCGACTTCTTTGCCGAAATCCTGACGCCGGAGCAGATCGACGCCGTCGGCGCCAAAAGCCGCGTCACGCTGTTCCAGCCCGGCACCCATCTGATGACGGAGGGCGAGTTCGGCAGCTCGATGTTCGCCATCGTCCACGGCCATGTCGAGGTCACCATCCAGCCGCGCAAGGACCGGCCGATCTTCGTTGCCGAGCTCGGACCGGGCGATATCGTCGGCGAGATGTCGATGCTCACCGGCGCCCGGCGCGTGGCGACCGTCAAGGCGAAGGACACGGTGACCGTGGTGGAGATCGGCAAGGTCGCCTTCGAGGGCATGCTGGCCCAGAAGCCGGAGCTGATCGACACCCTGGGCGCCCTCCTGGAGCGCCGCCAGGGCGAACTGAAGGAAGCGGCCGCGGCAGGCCAGCCGCGCCTCAGCGCCGACGACATCATCAGCCGCATCAGGACCGTCTTCGCCAACGTCTTCAGCGCCACCGGCGGCGGCCGCAGCATCTCCGAAGGCTGACGCGCCTCGGCCCCATCGACCTCTAGTCGACGAAATAGCACTGCTGGCACGTCTCGCCGTTCGGCGGCTCGCCCTCCCCCTCCGGCGGCGGCTCGCCGGGTCCGGGGCCTTCGCTGGGTCCGGGGCCCTGGCCGGGTCCGGGGCCCTCGCCGGGGCCCTCGCCTGGGCCTTCCCCTGGCCCTTCGCCCGGGCCTTCCCCTGGCTGCTCGGGGAGCTCGGTGACGATGCCGTGCGACTGCAGCTCCGCAATCAGGTCGGCACCGTCGGGAATGTTCAGCGCCGCGAAGGTGTCGAGCTGCGGCAGCGCCAGCACGCCGCCGAGGTCCTGACGGCCGTCGTTCCAGACGAACGGGCCGACGATCCCGCCGCCGGGCATGATGATGATGCCCTGTCCCGGCCGGTCGATTGTAATGGTCCGGCCGTCATTGAGCTGGACGACGAAGGCGCCCTCGCCCAGCGTCGCGAACAGCGTCCCGTCGGCAAGGCTGAGCCAGTTGACGATCGTGCCGCGCACGCCGATCGTCGCGACAGGCGTGCGGATCTGGTAGCTGGTCGGATTCTGCGAGCCGGTGATGAAGCGGAAGGCGCCGCGCCCGGTCTCCAGCACCACCGAGCCAGTGCCGCGATTGGGATCGAAGACGAAGCGGTCGAGCATGATGTCGGAGCGGGGCCCGACGCTCAGCGTCGTCTCGTCAATGAAGAGAAGCTGCGCCTTGGCGGTGTCGCCGGTGCGCACGCGCTGATTCTCGAAGACGCCGTCGCCGGTCGCCAGCGGCGCCGTCCGGCCTTCGTTGATGGATTCGACCTCATTGACGACGGCGGCGGCGACGCCGATACGGCTCGCCGCCCACGCCGGGCCGGCAAGAGCCAAAAGGGCCACGGCGCAGGCCGAAGCAGCAAGCCATCGATGACCGGTCATTTGCCCAGTCTCCCCGGGACATGTGAAGGGCAAGCGTAGCGCCTGGGCGGCAGGAACAGAAGCGCCGTTCGGCGGCGGCGGGGACCGCCACGACCGCCTGCGGGCCGCGCCAGGGCGAGATTGCGGCAACCTGTGGCGCAAAAGCCATACCTCTACCGTAGCCGGGCCGACTAGGCTGGCGCGGGATTGACAGGGACGAGGCCATGGTCTGGGCGCGACGAATCGTCGTTCTCGCGGCGGCAGCGCTGCTCGGCGCCGGCGCCGTTGCCGACGTGCGCGCCGGCGAGCCGACGCTGCCCGGCAGCGATATAGCCCTGCTGCGCGACCGGCTGCTCGACGACCCGACCAATACCGAGCTGAACCTGCAATACGCCCTGGTCGCGGAAGGACGCGGCGAGGCGCGCAAGGCGCTAGGCACCTATGAGCGCATCCTGCTCAACGATCCCGGCAATGCCGCGGCGCGGCGCGGCCTGCTGCGGGTGCGGCGCCATCTTCTGCCGCCGGAAACCAGCACCATCCTCACCGGCGGGCTGCGCTGGGAAGCCAATCCGCGCCATCTCGCCGCCACCGCGGGCGAGGACTGGATCGCCTTCGCGCGCATGGTGCTGACCGACGAGCGCACGCTCGGCAGCGACACGCGCTGGCGCACGACACTGGCGGCGGCGGGCGACTATTATTTCGACAATACCGACATCTCCTACGCCAACCTGCGCTTCGACACCGGCCCGGTGCTCGACCTCAACGAAACCTACCGGCTGCATCTGGCGGCCGGCGGCGCGGTTTCCTACTACCTCGAGCATGTCTACGGCGAGGCGGTGGCCAGCGCGACGCTGGAGACCTTTGCCGGCGGCGCCAGGCAGTGGCTGCGGGTGCGCGCCGGCTACCGCGCCTTCGATCCGTTCTTCACCTCCGACAGCGGCTTCTTCGCCGATGCGGTAGCGCAGGCGACGTTCACCAGCGTGATCGCCCGGCGCGACGCGCTAGCGCTTTCGCCCTGGGTGCGGTGGAGCAATGTCCAGGGCTCGGTGTTCGACGTGTTCGGCACCGAATTCGCGCCGAGCATGTACACCGAGATCGGCGGCCGCATCGAATACACCCTGCCGGTGGCCTCCTGGCTGGCGCTCGGGGCGGGTATCTCGCTGTCGGAGCGCTTCTATCAGACCGCCGTCCCGGGCGGCGGCGAGCACCGCCGCGACTTCCTCGTCGCGCCGACGGCGCGGGTCGTGTTCCTCGACCTCCTGCCGAGCAACGCGGCTCTCAGCGTCAACTACCGCTACGAGTGGAACGACTCCAACAGCGACGCCCAGGACTACAGCAACCACGCCGTGTCGCTGGCCGTCACCAAGCGTATGTAGCGACCGCGTGGGCAGGGCTTCGCCATGCCCACCCTACGCCCATATCCCATGCAACACGCCCGCGCCGCGATCGCCCTCAGAGATGGATCGGCTTCGCCCAGGCGGCCATGGCAGCCTCGCGCACGGCTTCCGACAGCGTCGGGTGGGCATGGGAAATGCGCGCCAGATCTTCCGCCGCGCCGCCGAATTCCATCAGCACCGCCGCTTCGGCGATCATCTCGCTGGCATTGGCGGCGATGATGTGGACGCCGAGGACACGATCCGTCGCGGCGTCGACGATGACTTTCACCGATCCCTCGGTGCGGGCCATGGCGCGGGCGCGGCCATTGGCGGTCATCGGGAACTTGCCGACCTTCACCTTGATGCCGTCGGCGGCCAGTTCCTCCTCGCTGCGGCCGACCGAGGCGATCTCCGGCATGGTGTAGACGACGGCCGGGATGACGTCGTGGTTCACCTGGCCGGCCTGCCCGGCCAGGATCTCGGCGACGGCGATGCCTTCGTCCTCGGCCTTGTGCGCCAGCATGGGGCCGGGGATGACGTCGCCGATGGCATGGATGCCCGGTACGCTGGTCTGCCAGCGCCCGTCGACAATGATGCGGCGGCGCGCGTCGAGCGCCACGCCCGCTTCCTCGAGCCCGAGGCCGGCGGTGTAAGGCCGGCGGCCGATCGCCACCAGCACGATGTCCGCCTCCAGCGTCTCGGCGCCGCCGCCGGCCATCGGCTCGACGGCGACCTCCAGGCTGTCGCCCTTCGTGGTGATGCCGGTCACCTTGGTCGCCAGCCGGAAGGCGAGGCCCTGCCGCATCAGCACGCGCTGGGTCTGCTTGGCGACGTCGCCGTCCATGCCGGGGAGGATGCGCTCCAGCGCTTCGACGACCGTGACGCGGCTGCCGAGGCGGCGCCACACCGAGCCGAGCTCAAGGCCGATGATCCCGGCGCCGATGACCACCAGCCGGCCCGGCACTTTCTCGAGCTTGAGCGCCCCGGTCGAGGAGACGATGTGGCTTTCGTCGATTGTCACGCCGGGCAGCGGCGTCGGCTCCGAGCCGGTGGCGATGACGATCGCCTTGGTCTCCAGCTCCTCCACCGCCCCGTCCGCCGCGGTGACCCGCACCTTGCCGGGACCGGCGATCGAGCCCGTGCCGCGATAGCCGGCAATGCCGTTTTTCTTGAACAGGAAGGCGACGCCGGCGACATTGCCTTCCACCGCCTTATCCTTGTGCGCCATCATCCTGGCGAGGTCGAGCTTCGGCGTCCCGACGTCGATTCCAAAGCCGGCAAACCGTTCGCCCGCCTCCTCGAACAACTCCGACGTGTGCAGGAGTGCCTTGGACGGGATGCAGCCGACGTTGAGACAGGTGCCGCCATAGGTGGCTTCCTTCTCCACCACCGCCACCTTGAGGCCGAGCTGGGCGGCGCGGATGGCGCAGACATAGCCGCCGGGGCCGCTTCCGATCACGACGACATCAAAGGCAGGCACGGCAGGTCTCCTGAAAAGCGATTGGCGAAAAGAGATATGGACGCGGAAAGCGGCCGTCAGCCGGCCGGCGCCCCGAAGGACCAGGCGTGGCCGAACGGATCGACCAGGCGGGCGTAATAGGCACCCCAGAACTGCGCTGCGGCGGGCATGGTGATCGTCGCACCGGCGGCCTGCGCCCGCGCCAGGATGGCGTCGACATCGGCGGCGCTGGGGCGGTTGACGTGGATCGTGACGCTGGCGCCGCCGCGCGTCGGCGGCGCGGCGGTGTCGGAGCTGTGCTCGGGAAACTCGTCCGACAGCATGATCTGCGCGCCGAAGACATCGAGCGTCGCATGCAGCAGCCGGCCGGTGCCGTCGTCGGCGTGCTGGCGGAAGGCTTCGACGGCTCCGAAGGCCTTCTCGTAGAAAGCGACGGCTTCGTCGCCGCCGCGCACGGTGAGATAGACCTCGATCGGAGCGGGCGGTGGCTGCTCGGCCATGGGCGCGCCTCCTGCTGGCGGTTAAAGCTCTAGCACCATGCGCTGCGGGTCTTCCAGGCTCTCCTTGAGGCGAACCAGGAAGGTCACCGCCTCGCGGCCGTCGACGATGCGATGGTCGTAGGTGAGGGCGAGATACATCATCGGCCGCGCCACGATCTGGCCGTCGACCACCATCGGCCGCTCCTGGATCTTGTGCATGCCGAGGATACCCGACTGCGGTGCGTTGAGGATCGGCGTCGACATCAGCGACCCGTAGATGCCGCCATTGGAAATGGTGAAGGTGCCGCCCTGCAGGTCCTCGATGGCCAGCGTTCCCTCGCGGGCGCGGCGGCCGAGATCGGCGACCGTCCGCTCAATGCCGGCGAGGCTGAGCCGGTCGGCATCGCGGATGACCGGCACCACCAGGCCGCGATCCGTCCCGACCGCGACGCCGATATGGTAGTAGTCCTTGTAGACGATATCGGTTCCGTCGATCTCGCCATTGACGGCCGGGATCTCGTGCAGCGCCTGCACCGCCGCCTTCACGAAGAAGCTCATGAAGCCGAGCTTCACGCCGTGCGTGCGCTCGAACAGATCCTTGTACTGGTTGCGCAGCTTGATCACGGCGCTCATGTCGACCTCGTTGAAGGTCGTCAGCATGGCGGCCGTGTTCTGCGCATCCTTGAGCCGCCGGGCGATCGTCTGGCGCAGGCGCGTCATCGGCACCCGCTGCTCGCGCCCCGGCTGGTCGGGCGGCACCGGCGCCCGCGCTTCGGCAAGCGGCTGCGGCGCCGGGGCGGCAGCGGCGCGGGCCGCCGGCTGAGCCTGCGGCGCGGGAGCAGCCGCAGCGCGCGCCGCCACGGCCTCCACGACATCGGCCTTGGCGAGCCGTCCGTCCTTGCCGCTGGGCGCGATGGCGGCGGCATCGATGCCGCTCTCGGCGATCAGCTTGCGCACCGCCGGCGATTGCGGCGCCTCGGCGCTGCCGCCGTTGCGGGCCGGAGCGGCGGGACGCGGCGCCGGCGTTTCCGCCGCGGCGGCGATCGGCGCCGCGGTATCGGTCTTGAGGTCGGGGCGGCCGGTGGTCTGCGCCGGCGTCACCGGCGCCGCGCCGGCCTTCGCCTCCATCGTGCCGAGCACGGCACCGACGGCAACCGTGGCGCCGTCCTTGGCGTCGATCGCCGCGATGATGCCGGCCGCCGGCGCCGGCACCTCGACCGTCACCTTGTCGGTTTCCAGCTCGACGAGCAGCTCGTCGGCGGCAACGGCATCGCCGACGCCCTTCAGCCACTTGCCCACCGTGGCCTCGGTGATCGATTCGCCCAGGGTCGGGACGCGGATTTCGGTGCTCATCGCTTGTTCTTCTCGCGTTGCAGGGACGGCTCAGGCGGCGGAATCATCGGCAAAGGCCTCGGCAAGGAACGCCTCCAGCTGCGCCCTGTGGCGCGACGCCAGCCCGGAGGCCGTCGCCGCCGAGGCGGGGCGGCCGACATAGCGGGCGCGGCCGACGCGGGCGCCGACCTGGGCCAGCACCCATTCCAGATACGGATCGACGAAGGACCAGGCGCCCATGTTCTTCGGCTCCTCCTGGCACCACACCATGTCGGCCTGCCGGAAGCGCGACAGGAAGGCGACAAGCGCCTTGGCCGGGAACGGGTAGAGCTGCTCGACGCGCAGCAGATAGACATCGTCGATGCCGCGCTTCTCGCGCTCTTCGTAGAGGTCGTAATAGACCTTGCCCGAGCACAGCACGACCCGGCGGATGCGCTCGTCCGGCACCAGGCGGATCGCCTCGCCGGTCAGCGCCTGGGCATCGTCCCACAGCAGGCGATGGAAGGTCGATTCCGGGCCGAGCTCCTCCAGCGTCGACACGGCGCGCTTGTGGCGCAGCAGCGACTTCGGCGTCATCAGCACCAGCGGCTTGCGGAAGTCGCGCTTCACCTGCCGGCGCAGGATGTGGAAATAGTTGGCCGGCGTCGTGCAGTTGGCGACCTGCATGTTGTCCTCGGCGCAGAGCTGCAGGAAGCGCTCCAGCCGCGCCGAGGAATGTTCCGGGCCCTGGCCCTCATAGCCGTGCGGCAGCAGCATCACCAGGCCGGAAAGGCGCAGCCACTTGCGCTCGCCGGACGAGATGAACTGGTCGATGACCACCTGGGCGCCGTTGGCGAAATCGCCGAACTGCGCCTCCCACAGCGTCAGGGCGTTGGGCTCGGCCAGCGAATAGCCGTACTCGAAGCCGAGCACCGCCTCTTCCGACAGCATCGAGTTGATCACCTCGAAGCGCGCATGGCGCGTCGCGAAGGCGTTGAGCGGCAGATGCCGCGCCTCGGTCTCCTGGTCGTAGAGGACGGCATGGCGCTGCGAGAAGGTGCCGCGCTCGACGTCCTGGCCGGAGAGGCGCACGCGGTGCCCTTCCTTGAGCAGCGAGCCGAAGGCGAGCGCCTCGGCCGTCGCCCAGTCGATGCCGGTGCCGCTGTCGATCATCCGGCGACGGTTGTCGAGGAAGCGCTGGATTGTGCGGTGGACCTGGAAGCCGGGCGGCGCCTCGGCGAGCCCGGCGCCGATCTCGCGCAGCGTCTCAAGGGCGACCCCGGTGCGGCCGCGGCGCGGATCGTCGTCGCTGGCGGCGGTCTTGAGGCCGCTCCAGGCGCCGTCTAACCAGTCGGCCTTGTTGGGCAGGTAGTTCTGGCCGGCCTCGAATTCCGCCTCCAGCGTCGCCCGCCACTGCGCCTTGGCCGCCTCGACCTCCTCGGCGCGCACCAGGCCTTCGCCGATCAGCCGTTCGGCATAGATCGTCAGCGTCGTCGGATGCTCGCGGATGCGGCCATACATGATCGGCTGCGTGAAGGCCGGCTCGTCGCCCTCGTTATGGCCGAAGCGGCGGTAGCAGAACATGTCGATCACCACCGGCTTGTGGAAGCGCTGGCGGAACTCCGTGGCGATGCGCGTCGCATGCACCACCGCTTCGGGATCGTCGCCGTTCACGTGGAAGATCGGCGCCTCGATCATCTTGGCGACGTCGGACGGGTAGGGCGAGGAGCGGGCGTAGCGCGGATTGGTGGTGAAGCCGATCTGGTTGTTGATGATGAAATGCACCGAGCCGCCGGTGCGGTGGCCCTTGAGGCCGGACAGGCCGAAACATTCGGCCACGACGCCCTGGCCGGCGAAGGCGGCATCGCCATGGATGAGCAGCGGCATCACCGAGATACGCTCCTCCGGCCGGTCGCCGCGCTGATCCTGCTTGGCGCGTACCTTGCCGAGCACCACCGGGTCGACGATCTCCAGATGCGACGGGTTGGCGGTCAGCGACAGATGCACCTTGTTGCCGTCGAACTCGCGATCCGACGAGGCGCCGAGGTGATACTTGACGTCGCCCGAGCCCTCGACGCTGTCGGGGGTGAAGGAGCCGCCCTTGAACTCGTGGAAGATCGCCCGGTGCGGCTTCATCATCACCTGGGCGAGGACGTTGAGGCGGCCGCGATGGGCCATGCCGAGGACGACTTCCTTCACGCCCAGCGCGCCGCCGCGCTTGATGATCTGCTCCAGCGCCGGGATCAGCGCTTCGGCGCCGTCGAGGCCGAAGCGCTTGGTGCCGGTATACTTGACGTCGAGGAAGCGCTCGAAGCCCTCCGCCTCGATCAGCTTGTTGAGGATGGCACGCTTGCCGTTTTCGGTGAAGGAGACGGTCTTGTCCGGCCCCTCGATGCGCTCCTGGATCCAGCCCTTCTCGGCCGGGTCGGAGATGTGCATGAACTCGACGCCGAGCGTGCCGCAATAGGTGCGGCGCAGGATCTCCAGCATCTCCGGAATGGTGGCGAAGTCGAGCCCGAGCACGCCGTCGATGAAGATGCGCCGGCGGTAGTCGCCCGGGGTGAAGCCGTAGCTCTGCGGGTCGAGCTCCTCGTGGTCGCGCGGCGGCTCGAGGCCGAGCGGATCGAGATTGGCGTGCAGGTGGCCGCGCATGCGGTAGGCGCGGATCATCATCAGCGCCCGCACCGAGTCGCGCGTCGCCTGCAGCACATGCTGCTCGGCCAGCTCCTCGCCATGCTGCTGCGCCACCTGGCGCAGGCGGTCGCCGACCCGCCGCGTCGCCAGCTCGCCGTCCAGCGCCGCCTCGTCGTCGTGATGGCCGTTGCGCTGCCACGGCGCGCCGCGCGTCTCGGCCCGCACCGCCTCGGGCGAATCCTTCAGGTTGCGGAAGAAGTCCTGCCACTCGGCGCCGACGGCGGCCGGGTTCTCCTGATAGCGGGCGTGCAGATCCTCGATATAGGCGGCATTGGCGCCCTGCAGGAAGGAGGTGAGGGCGAAGGCTTGGTTGGCCGGCTGGCGGGACATGGAGAGTTTCGTGAGGGTAGACCCTCACCCCGTGATTGCGCGGCGTATTGCCGCAGGTGACTGGCGGGGAAATCCCTAGAGACTTCGTGCCTCAAGCTCAAGGCTTCAAGCCCGGATCACGGGCTTTTTGGCCATTTCCGGCATTAGGGCCGGTCTTTTGTCCCAGCTCTCACGCAGCGCGCCCGTTGAGCAGCTCGACAAGCGTGGCGCCGAGGCGGGCCGGCGACGGCGAGACCCGGATGCCGGCGGCCTCCATGGCGGCGATCTTGTCCTCGGCGCCGCCGCGGCCGCCGGAGATGATGGCGCCGGCATGGCCCATGCGCCGCCCCGGCGGCGCGGTGCGCCCGGCGATGAAGCCGACCACCGGCTTGGCACGGCCGCGCGCCGCCTCGTCGCGCAGGAACTGCGCCGCATCCTCCTCGGCCGCGCCGCCGATCTCGCCGATCATGACGATCGACTGCGTCTCAGGATCGGCGAGGAACATCTCCAGGATGGCGATGAATTCGGTGCCCTTGACCGGGTCGCCGCCGATGCCGACCGCCGTGGTCTGGCCGAGGCCGGCCTGGGTCGTCTGGAACACCGCCTCATAGGTGAGGGTGCCGGAGCGCGACACGATGCCGACCGAGCCGGGGGCGAAGATGGCGCCCGGCATGATGCCGATCTTGCAGGCGCCGGCGGTGAGGATGCCGGGGCAGTTCGGCCCGATCAGGCGCGTCCGCGATCCGGCCAGCGCCTTCTTCACCCTGACCATGTCGAGCACCGGGATGCCCTCGGTGATGCACACCACGAGGGGGATTTCGGCGGCGATCGCCTCACAGATGGCGTCGGCGGCATAGGCCGGCGGCACGTAGATGACCGAGGCGTCGGCGCCGGTCGCCTCGCGCGCCTCGATGACGGTATCGAAGACCGGCAGGCCGAGATGCCGGCTGCCGCCCTTGCCGGGCGTCACGCCGCCGACCATGCGCGTGCCATAGGCGATTGCCTGCTCGCTATGGAAGGTGCCCTGCGCGCCGGTGAAGCCCTGGCAGATGACGCGCGTCCCGGCGTCGATGAGAATGGCCATTATCCGTCCTTCGGGTCGACCGCCGTGATGCGCAGGAGAACGCCGGTGAAGCCGGTCAGCGCCGCGAAGGGACTACCCTCCGGGACATAGGCGTTCTGCACGTCCCAGGTGCCGGGAAGGGACTCCGGCGCCGACCATTGCTGGCCGATCATCGGCTGCCCGTCGCCCAGCACCTCGTAGGGCGGCTTGCCCAGCCACGCATCCATCAGCGCCTGCGGCACCGGCGCGGCGGCGTCGAAATCGTAGAAATAGCAGCCGACGAGGTCGATCTCCTCGGATTGCGCATAGGTGAGGATCAGCCCGGCGAAGCGGCCGTCGATGCTGCGGCCGTAGCTCTTCAGGGTGAACTGCATGCCCGGCTCGATCTCGTCCGGCAGCGGCGTCGCGATTTCCAGCGTCTCGGCAAATTCCGGATGGCCGGTGCCGGCATCTTCGGCCCAGCCTTCGGCGACCGCATGCGCCGTCAAGGCACCAAAGTCCTGCCGGTGCGGCAGGCAGGTGGAGCGGAAGGCCTCGACACGCCAGTCGGCCGCGGCCGAGTCCTGCGCAGCGGCCGGAAGGGCCGGCAGAGCGAAGAGAGCGGCGGACAGCAGGCAGGGGAGGCGGCTCATGCGGCGCGCTCCTTCACCGCCGCGACGACCTTCTGCGCCGCATCGTCGAGGTCGTCGGCGGGAATGATCGCCAGGCCGGAACGGGCGAGGATCTCCTTGCCGAGCGCGACATTGGTGCCTTCCAGGCGCACCACCAGCGGCACCCGCAGCCCCACTTCCTTCACGGCGGCAACGACCCCTTCGGCGACGATATCGCAGCGCATGATGCCGCCGAAGATATTGACCAGGATGCCGCGCACCCGCGGATCGGCGGTGATGATCTTGAAGGCCGCCGTCACCTTCTCCTTCGGCGCGCCACCGCCAACATCGAGAAAGTTAGCCGGCTCTTCGCCATAGAGCTTGATGATGTCCATCGTCGCCATGGCGAGACCGGCGCCGTTGACCATGCAGCCGATCGTGCCGTCCAGGGCGATATAGGCAAGGTCGTGCCGCGACGCCTCGATCTCGCGGCCGTCCTCCTCGCTCTGGTCGCGCAGGGCGGCGAGCTCGGGATGGCGGAAGAGGGCGTTGTCGTCGAGGCCCACCTTGGCGTCGAGGCAGACCAGCCGGCCAGCCTCGGTCACCGCCAGCGGATTGATCTCCAGCAGCGTCAGGTCGCTGGCGGTGAAGGCGGCGTGGAGGCCGCGGCCGAGGCTGTCGGCCTGTTTGGCGAGATCGCCGGTGAGGCCCAGCGCCTGCGCCAGGACCCGGCCGTGATGCGGCATGTAGCCGGTCGCCGCGTCGACGGCGATGGTGCGGATCTTCTCCGGCGCCGTCGCCGCCACCTCCTCGACATCCATGCCGCCGGCCGTCGAGACGACGAAGCTGACGGCGCCGGCGGCGCGGTCGACCAGCAGCGACAGATAGGCCTCGCTGGCGATGGCCGAGCCTTCCTCCAGATAGACCTGCCGGATGCGCCGTCCGGCCTGGCCGGTCTGCTTCGTCACCAGCGTATGGCCGAGCATGGCGGCAGCGGCTGCGGACGCTTCCTGGGGCGAGTGGGCAAGGCGGATGCCGCCGCCGGCGCCAGCCTCCGGCTCGAGGAAACGGCCCTTGCCGCGCCCGCCGGCATGGATCTGCGCCTTGACGGCAACGGTGCCGCCAAGCGACGCGGCCGCCTCTGCCGCCGCCTCCGGCGTTTCCGCCACTTCGCCGCGCGGCACCGGCACGCCGAAACCGGCCAGCAGCGCCTTCGCCTGATATTCGTGGAGGTTCATGTCCTCTCCCAGCAAAGCTGGGCCGGGACCCTATCATGCAGGGCAGGCAAAGCCACGCCGGTGGCGCAGGCCAGCCATGTGGCCGGGTTAGACGGCTTTGTCGACGCTTCGCCTGCCTTAGCGCCGCATCAGCGCCACATGGCGCGCATGCGGGCGCCGATATCGACCGGCGCAATGGGCCCGCGCGGCGGCGGCCGGGCGCCGTTGACCGGCGGCCAGAACGCGGCGCGGAACAGCGGCATGAGCGCCTGCGGAATGAAGCGGGTGCGGGCCGCATAGACATGGCGGTCGCCGCGCTCCGGCTGCTGGCGCGGATAGAAGCGCTGCGGCAGCAGGACGGCGAGGTGATCGCGCGCCCGGGTCATGGCGACATAGAGGAGGCGCCGCTCCTCCTCCAGCTCCTCGGCGGTGTCGGTGCCGAGATCGGAGGGAATGCAGCCGTCGACGCCGTTGAGAATGTAGACGGCGTTCCACTCCTGCCCCTTGGCGGAATGGATAGTCGACAGGATGAAATAGTCCTCGTCGCGATGCGGCACGCCGGATTCGCCGCTGCTGGCGTCGGGCGGATCGAGCGTCAGGTCGGTGAGGAAGCGCTGGCGCGACGGGCAGGCGGCGGCAATCTGCGCCAGCTGGTCGAGATCGGCGCTCCGCACCGCCGCATCGTCGTAAAGACGCTCCAGGTGCGGCTCATACCAGCGGCGCAGCAGCTCCAGTTCGCCGGGCCAGGCCGCTGCGTCGCGCACATTGCGGAAAAGCTCGCGGAAGCGGAGCCAGTCGCCCTCGGCCCGCGCCGGCGGCGCGAAACCGTCGACGGAAGCCACAGGGTCGGCCGCTACCGCGACCTCGTCGAGGAACCGCCCGGCGGTCGCCGGGCCGATGCCGGGCAGAAGCTGCAGCAGGCGGAAGCCGGCGATGCGGTCGCGCGGATTCTCGATGAAGCGCAGCCCGGCGAGCATGTCCTTGACATGCGCCGCCTCGAGAAACTTGAGGCCGCCGAACTTCACGAACGGGATGTTGCGTCGCGTCAGCTCCAGCTCCAGGAGGGCGCTGTGATGCGAGGCACGGAACAGCGCCGCCTGCGCCTTGAGCGACAGGCCGGCCTCGCGATGCGCCAGCACATGCTCCACGACGCAGCGCGCCTGCTCCGCCTCGTCACGCACCGTCAGCAGTTCCGGCAGGTCGGTCGAGGGGCGCTCGGAGCGCAAATTCTTGGTGAAGCGCTCGGCGGCAAGGCCGATGACGGCATTGGCGGCCGACAGGATCGGCTGCGTCGAGCGATAATTGCGGTCGAGCGTCACGATCGCCGCCGGCGGATCGAAGGCGGCGGGAAAGTCGAGGATGTTGCGCACCGTCGCCGAGCGGAAGGAATAGATCGACTGGGCGTCGTCGCCGACCACGGTCAGGCCGTGCCCGCCGGGCCGCAGCGCCAAGAGGATCGACGCCTGCAGGCGGTTGGTGTCCTGGTATTCGTCGACCAGGACATGGTCGAAGCGGCCGGCAATGTCGGCGCCGAGCGCCGGCTCGGCCATGATCTGCGCCCAGTAGAGCAGGAGATCGTCGTAGTCGAGCACTGCCTGCGCCTGCTTGGCCTCGACATAGGCGGCGAAGAGATCGCGCAGCTGCGGCTCCAGCGCCGCGCACCACGGGAAGGCGCCGCGCAGCACCTCGGCCAGCGGCAGCTCGGCATTGACGGCGCGCGAATAGATGGCGAGGCAGGTGCCCTTGGTCGGGAAGCGCTCTTCGTGGCGCGAGAAGCCCAGCTCGTGCCGGACGATGTTCATGAGGTCGGCCGAATCCTCGCGGTCGAGGATGGTGAAGCCGGACGGCAGGCCGATCGCCTCGGCATAGTCGCGCAGCAGCCGGGCGCCGACGGCATGGAAGGTACCGGCCCAGGCAAGCGCCGCCGCGGCGCCGGCGCCGGCCATCGCCAGCGCGCCGATGCGCTCCACCCGCTGCGTCATCTCGGTAGCGGCGCGGCGGCTGAAGGTCAGGAGCAGGATGCGGGTCGGGTCGGCGCCGCCCAGCACCAGCCAGGCGACACGGTGCGCCAGCGTATTGGTCTTGCCCGAGCCGGCGCCGGCGATGATCAGCAGCGGCTCGGCGCCATGCGTGACAGCCATCCGCTGCTCGGGATTGAGCCTGTCGAGCCAGCCGGTCTCCGTCGTCCGCATCCGCGAATCGCATCCCTCTTCTGCGCCGCAAGGCAGACCACATTTCCCGTTTTGTTCGCAACCAACGCGTCCACGCAGTTTGCCGGCACCGGCGGCCAATGCGATAGGAGGCGCTGCACAGGAACAGGAATGCCGACACCATGGCCGACAAGGACAAACCCGCGGATGCGGACGAGGCCGCCAAGGCGCGCCGCGACGAGATCCTCCGCAAGGCAGTGAAGAAGCCCGGCGCCGGCTACGGCCCCGCCGGCAAGACGAAGCTGCGCCCCGCCCGGGAGCCGCGCAATCCGAAGCCCGGCCGCTAAGACGGAGAACTTGTTGGGCGGCGCGTCCTTCCGGTTGAACCGGACGTACGCGCCGCCCAGGTCGCTTAGGCTATTGCCTTTGGAATGATATCTCGCAGTGCTTGGCTATGGAGGCCTGCTCGAGCGCAATCATCTGCCCCTTGAGCGAGGCAAGCTCGGCGGCGGTCTGATTATCGCCCCGCACGGCGAACAGCGCAGGCCAGAAGATGATGACGGCGACAGCTGTGGCCGCGGCATCCCTGCTGCGCTGCTGCTCCTGCGCCCCCGCCATTTGCGTGGCCCTGGCCGAGACCATCTGTGCTTCCTGCGCAATCTGCGCGCAGCTGAAGTTTTGATACATTGTCGGAGAGATATACGACGGCGCAATATCCGCTGGTTTACTGGCGCAAGCCGACAGCAAAGCAGCGCAAGTCATCAAGCCCCAACCCCATTTCATTCTGTAGCCCTTCCTGTTTTTGATTTCTCCTTCGTTGAGCCCACCGCTGCCCAATTTTATAAAAGCTCAATTGCAAATCGTAATCAACAAAGATCGCTTAGCGTGGGTTGTCGGATGCCAATGCGTCACGGGCGAAAATTCCCTCCCCGCCGACCGCAATCGTATGCAATCGTACCGCCACGCTGCCGGAAATCAGGCATGAGCATCGCAGAGGTCCGTCATGCCGATTACCAATCGCTTCTTCATCGGAACGACCCTGGCGCTGATCCTGGCGGGCTTCGTCGTCCTCGTCGGGATCGTCGCCATGACGATCTGGCTCGGCGAGCGCAGCAGCACCTTTTTCGACGCGATCTCCGAGGCGCGCGACAGCCGCGCCGCGGCGATCGACCTGCGCGGCGCCCTGCAGGACGCCGAGGCCAGCCAGCGCGGCTTCCTGCTCACCGGGCGCGAGGAATACCTGGCGCCCTACAACCTCGCCGTGCCGGTGATCACGCCGCGCTACGAGGCCCTGAAGGCGAACCTGGAGGCCTATCCGGAAACCGCCGGCGCGGTGGCGCGGCTCAAGCAGGCCATCGACCTGAAGCTCGCCGAAATGGACCGGACCATCACGCTGAAGCGTGAAGGCCACGACGCCGAGGCGCTCGCCATCATCAATACCGACGAAGGCAAGGACCTGATGGAGGAGGCGCGCCTCTTCCTGTCGACCATCATCCGGTCGGCCGACGAGCGCGTCAGCGACGGCGTGACGGTGCAGCGCGCCAATGCCCGGGCGCTGCGCTGGGTATCGATCGTCGGCGGCATCGTCATCGTCCTCGTCATCGCCGGCGCCGCCTTCACGGTGCTGCGCTATGCGCGCGAGATCAACCGGGCGCGCGACGAGGTTGCCGCCGCCAATGCCAGCCTGGAAGAGCGGGTGCGCGAGCGGACCGTCGATCTCGGCCGCGCCAACGAGGAAATCCAGCGTTTCGCCTATATCGTCACGCATGACCTGCGGGCGCCGCTGGTCAACATCATGGGCTTCACCAGCGAATTGGAGAACGACCTGAAGCCGATCCAGGCCTTTCTCGCCGAAGCCGCCGAAGGCAGCGAGGACGAGGCCGCCCGCGAGGCGAACGAGGCGGCGACGCGCGGCCTGCCGGAATCGATCGGCTTCATCCGCTCCTCGACCCGCAAGATGGACGGCCTCATCAACGCCATCCTGCGGCTGTCGCGCGAGGGCCGCCGCACCCTTCGCCCTGAAACGGTCAACATCGCCGATTTGGTGTCGGCGGCAACCGGCGCCGTGCAGCACCAGATCCTGGAGGCGGACGGCACCGTGGACGTGTCGATCGCCATCCCGCCGATCGTCTCCGACAGGCTGTCGCTGGAACAGGTCCTCGGCAACCTGATCGACAATGCCGTGAAGTACCGCGCCCCGGACCGCCCCTTGCGGCTGACGGTGCGCGGCCATGTCGAGAGCGGCAACCGGGTGGTAGTGGAAATCGCCGACAATGGCCGCGGCATCGCCACCCAGGATCTGGAGCGTGTCTTCGAGCTGTTCCGCCGCTCGGGATCGCAGGACCAGCCGGGCGAGGGGATCGGCCTTGCCTTCGTTAGGACCGTCGTCCGCAATCTCGGCGGCGACATCAGCGTGACCTCGGCCCCCGGCCAGGGCACGACATTCAAGGTCAGCCTGCCGCGCAACCTGCAGCAGGTTCTGGGAAGTCGAGCAGCGTGAGTCAGGACATCAGATGAGCCAGGATATCAAACCGGTCACGATCATCATGATCGAGGACGACGAGGGCCATGCCCGCCTGATCGAGCGCAATGTGCGCCGCGCCGGGGTGAACAACGAGATCATCCCCTTCAGCAACGGCACCGAGGCGCTGGCCTATCTGTTGGGCGAGGACGGAACGGGCGCCATCCGCGCCCGGTGCCAGCTGCTGGTGCTTCTCGACCTTAACCTGCCGGACATGACCGGCGTCGATATCCTGGAGAAGATCAAGGGCAACCCGCATCTGAAGCGCTCGCCGGTGGTCGTCCTCACCACCACCGACGACAGCCGCGAGATCCAGCGCTGCTACGATCTCGGTGCCAATGTCTACATCACCAAGCCGGTCGACTATGACAGCTTCGCCAACGCGATCCGGCAGCTCGGCCTGTTCTTCTCCGTCATCCAGGTGCCGGAAACCGACTGAGCGATGCGCCCGCCCATCCGTCTGCTTTATGTCGACGACGACGATGCTCTCTTCCGCCTGGTGCAGAGAACGCTGGGGCGGAGCGGCTATGAAGTCGAGCACGCCATCACCGGCGACGACGCCATGCGGTGCATCGGCGCCAGCAATTACGACGTGGTGGCGCTCGACCATTACCTCGCCAGCGGCACCGGCCTCGACGTCCTGCAGGCGCTGAAGGCGGTCGAGCACGCCCCGGCGGTGGTCTATGTCACCGGCGCCGCCGACATGGACATCGCCGTGGCGGCGCTGAAATCGGGCGCCGCCGATTTCGTCCCCAAGACGGTCGGCGACGATTTCTTCGTCCTTCTCACCAGCGCCATCGAGCAGGCGGTGGAGAAGCGGCGCCTGCATGAGGAGAAGGCGGCCGCCGAGCGCGAGGTGCGGGCCGAGCGCGACCGCGCCGAGGCGCTGCTGCGCGAGGTCAATCACCGCGTCGCCAACAGCCTCAGCCTGGTCTCCTCCTTCGTCAGCCTGCAGGCCAAGCTGGTGAGCGAGCCGGCCGCAAAGGACGCACTGGCCGAGACGCAGGCGCGCATCCTCGCCATCTCGCTGATCCACAAGAGCCTCTACACCTCCAGCGATGTCAGCCTGGTGGAGATCGACGAATATCTCGGCGGCCTCCTCGGCCACCTGGAAACGTCGATGCAGCCCCATGCCCATGGCGTCCTGCTGCGGCGCAGCCTGGAGCGGCTGCAGGTGCCGACCGACAAGGCGGTGTCGCTCGGCGTCATCGTCACCGAACTCGTCACCAACGCCTTCAAATACGCTTATCCGGAAGGCGCCGGCGGCGAGATCCGCGTCGAGGTGCGGCGCACCGGGGCCGACGAGGCGCAGCTGACGGTGTCCGACGACGGCATCGGCTGGACCGGCGGCGACGAGGAAATCCAGGGAACCGGTCTCGGCAGCCGCATCATCCGCGCCATGGCGGCCAGTTTCGGCCGCACCGATGTCGACTATGCCGCCGACGGCGCCGGAACCAGCGCCAGCATCCGCTTCGAGACGGCGCCGCTGCGGTAGCCGGCGCCTTGAGGCGGCAAGTGCCTTGAGGCGGCAAGTGCGGCGGTCTACCTTTGCCTTCGGGGGTGTCCGGATGCTTCTGCAGCGACGCAATATCCTTCGCGGCATGGCGCTCGCCGTCGTTACCGTGGCAGTGCCGCGCCTCTCCTGGGCCGATGAATTCGCCGTGCGCGGCGTCATCGACAGCGCCTTCGGCGGCCGCGCCATAACGCCCGGACGGATTTTCCTCGACCTGCCGCCGCTCGCCGAGAGCGGCAACAGCGTGCCGATGACGGTGCGCGTCGATAGCCCGATGACCGAGGTCGATTACGTCAGGCGCATCCTGGTGATGTCGGAGCGCAATCCACGCCCACGCGTCATCGAGGTGTTCTTCGCGGCGGGCGCCGGCAAAGCCGAGTTCTCGACCCGCATCCGCCTCAACGGCACGCAGAACGTCCTCGCCTATGCCGAGATGGCCGACGGCTCGGTGTGGATGGCCGAGACGGAAGTGACCGTCACGGTCGGCGCCTGCGAGCCGACGATGATCACCTTCCCGTCGATGGGCGGCGGCTGACCATGGCGGCGAAACCGCGCATCCGCGTCCCGGCCACGGCCAAACGCGGCGAGATCATCGAGATCAGGACGCTGATCCAGCATCCGATGGAGACCGGCTTTCGCCTCGACGAGGACAAGCAGCTGGTGCCGGTGCACATCATCACCGACTTCACCTGCACCTATAACGGCGTCGAAATCTTCCGCGCCCGGCTGCAGCCGGCCGTCTCGGCCAACCCCTACATGTCGTTCTTCGCCACGGCCAAGGAATCCGGGACCTTCACCTTCACCTGGGTCGACGACGACGGCACGGTGACGGAAGAGAGCGCGGAGATCAGCGTCGAGGGTTGAGGAGCGGCTCCACCTCTCCTGGAAGGCTACGGCATGCACGGAAGTGATTCCGGAGAGTTTTGGTAGGTGATTCACTGGC
>CAZAAW010000001.1:0-419055 GCA_964483325.1 uncultured Hyphomicrobiales bacterium | reverse complement strand
AGCCGCTGGGCGGCAAGGCGCAGTTCGGCGGCCAGCGCTTCGGCGAAATGGAGGTGTGGGCGCTCGAAGCCTATGGCGCCGCCTACACGCTGCAGGAGATGCTGACGGTGAAGTCGGACGACGTGGCCGGCCGCACCAAGGTCTACGAGGCGATCGTCCGCGGCGACGACACCTTCGAGGCCGGCATCCCGGAGAGCTTCAACGTGCTCGTCAAGGAGATGCGCTCGCTCGGCCTCGACGTCGAGTTCGACAATCTCAAGGGGCGGATCGCTGGTCCCGGCGGGGACGGGGTGACCGCGGACGCGGCGGAGTGATCCGCCGCGCCATGCTCTTGCCGAGGATGTCCTTGCCGAGGATGCCCTCGCCGAGGGCCGCAACGAATTTGAACCCATTCATGCGGTGGCCGGAGTGCCTTTGCGCTCCTGCCGCCCGCATCGGGAGACACTGCCGATGAATCAGGAACTTGCCAGCATCTTCAATCCGGTCGCCCAGCCGGTCCAGACCTTCGACCAGATCCGCATCCAGATCGCCAGTCCGGACAAGATCAAGTCGTGGTCCTATGGCGAGATCAAGAAGCCGGAGACGATCAACTACCGGACCTTCAAGCCGGAGCGTGACGGCCTGTTCTGCGCCCGCATCTTCGGGCCGATCAAGGACTACGAGTGCTTGTGCGGCAAGTACAAGCGCATGAAGTACAAGGGCATCATCTGCGAGAAGTGCGGCGTCGAGGTCACCCTGGCGCGCGTCCGGCGTGAGCGCATGGGCCATATCGAGCTCGCCGCGCCGGTGGCGCATATCTGGTTCCTGAAGTCGCTGCCGTCCCGCATCGGCATGCTGCTCGACATGACGCTCAAGGACCTTGAGCGCATCCTCTATTTCGAGAGCTATGTCGTGCTGGAGCCGGGTCTCACGCCGCTGAAGGAGCGTCAGCTCCTCTCGGAGGACGAGTACCTGCGCGCCCAGGACGAATATGGCGAGGACAGCTTCACCGCCAAGATCGGCGCCGAGGCGATCCGCGACATGATGATGGCGCTCGAGCTGGAGAAGCTTGCTGCGGACCTGCGTGTCGAGATTGCTGAATCGACCTCCGATCTCAAGCCGAAGAAGCTCGGCAAGCGGCTGAAGCTGGTCGAGGCCTTCATCGAATCCGGCAACCGGCCGGAATGGATGATCATGACGGTGATCCCGGTGATCCCGCCGGATCTGCGTCCGCTCGTGCCGCTGGACGGCGGCCGCTTCGCGACCTCCGACCTCAACGACCTCTACCGCCGCGTCATCAACCGCAACAACCGCCTGAAGCGCCTCATCGAGCTGCGTGCGCCGGATATCATCATCCGCAACGAGAAGCGCATGCTGCAGGAGGCGGTCGACGCGCTGTTCGACAACGGCCGCCGCGGCCGCGTCATCACCGGCGCCAACAAGCGGCCGCTGAAGTCGCTCAGCGACATGCTGAAGGGCAAGCAGGGCCGCTTCCGGCAGAACCTGCTCGGCAAGCGCGTCGACTATTCCGGCCGTTCGGTGATCGTGGTCGGTCCGGAGCTCAAGCTGCACCAGTGCGGCCTGCCGAAGAAGATGGCGCTCGAGCTGTTCAAGCCGTTCATCTACTCGCGGCTCGACGCCAAGGGCTTCTCGGCCACCGTCAAGCAGGCCAAGAAGCTGGTGGAGAAGGAGCGTCCGGAGGTCTGGGATATCCTCGACGAGGTCATCCGCGAGCATCCGATCCTGCTCAACCGCGCCCCGACGCTGCATCGCCTCGGCATCCAGGCGTTCGAGCCGGTGCTGATCGAGGGCAAGGCGATCCAGCTGCACCCGCTGGTCTGCGCCGCCTTCAACGCCGACTTCGACGGCGACCAGATGGCCGTGCATGTCCCGCTGTCGCTCGAGGCGCAGCTGGAAGCCCGCGTGCTGATGATGTCGACCAACAACATCCTGCACCCGGCCAACGGCCTGCCGATCATCGTGCCGTCGCAGGACATCGTCCTCGGCCTCTACTACCTTTCCATCATGGCGGAGGGTGAGCCGGGCGAGGGTATGGCCTTCGGCAATATCGGCGAGATCGAGCACGCTTTGGCCGCCAAGGCGATCACCGTGCACACCAAGATCCGCGGCCGCTTCAGGACCGTCGATGCCGAGGGCAACCCGGTGTCGAAGATCTACGAGACGACCCCGGGCCGCATGATGCTCGGCGAGCTGCTGCCGCGTCACCCGAACCTGCCCTTCGACGTCGTCAACAAGCTGATGACCAAGAAGGAGATCTCCAACACGATCGATGCCGTCTACCGGCACTGCGGTCAGAAGGAGACGGTCATCTTCTGCGACCGCATCATGCAGCTCGGCTTCACCAACGCCTTCCGCGCCGGCATCTCGTTCGGCAAGGACGACATGGTGATCCCGTCCAGCAAGACGAAGGAGGTCGAGGCGACCCAGGAGCTCGTGAAGGATTACGAGCAGCAGTACAATGACGGCCTGATCACCCAGGGCGAGAAGTACAACAAGGTCGTCGACGCCTGGGCCAAGTGCACCGACAAGGTCGCCGATGCGATGATGAAGCGCATTCAGGCGGTCGAGAAGGACGACAGCGGCCGTCAGAAGCCGATGAACTCGATCTACATGATGTCGCATTCGGGCGCGCGTGGTTCGCCCGCCCAGATGAAGCAGCTTGCCGGCATGCGCGGCCTGATGGCCAAGCCGTCGGGCGAGATCATCGAAACGCCGATCATCTCGAACTTCAAGGAAGGCCTGTCGGTTCTCGAGTATTTCAACTCGACCCACGGCGCCCGCAAGGGCCTCGCCGACACGGCGCTGAAGACGGCCAACTCCGGCTACCTGACGCGCCGCCTCGTCGACGTGGCGCAGGACTGCATCATCACCGAACAGGACTGCGGCACCACTGCTGGCCTCAAGATGCAGGCGGTCGTCGATTCCGGCCAGGTCGTCGCGACGCTGGGCATGCGCATCCTCGGCCGCACCGCGGCGGAGCCGATCGTCGATGCCCAGAGCGGCGAGGTGCTGGTCGAGGCCGGGGCGCTGATCGAGGAGCCCGATGTCGAGCGGGTCGAGAAGGCCGGCGTCCAGACGGCGCGCATCCGCTCGGTGCTGACCTGCGAGACCAAGATCGGCGTCTGCGCCAAGTGCTACGGCCGTGACCTGGCCCGCGGCACGCCCGTCAACATGGGCGAGGCCGTCGGCGTCATCGCGGCACAGTCGATCGGCGAGCCGGGCACCCAGCTCACCATGCGCACCTTCCACATCGGCGGCACGGCGCAGGTGGTCGACCAGTCGTTCCTGGAGTCGAACTTCGAGGGCACCGTCCAGATCCGCAACCGCAACGTCGTGCGCGACTCGGACGGCCGCCTGATCACCATGGGCCGCAACATGGCGGTGGTGATCCTCGACAAGGACGGGACGGAGAGGGCGGTCCACCGCGTGACCTACGGCTCGCGGCTCCTCGTCGACGATGGCGACCAGGTGAAGCGCGCCCAGCGCATCGCCGAGTGGGACCCCTACACCCGCCCGATCCTCACCGAGGTCGGCGGCACGGTGGAGTTCGAGGACCTCGTGGAAGGCGTCTCGGTTGCCGAGAACGCCGACGAATCGACGGGCATCACCAAGCGCGTCGTCACCGACTGGCGGGCGCATCCGCGCGGCGGCGACCTGAAGCCGGCGATGGTCATCAAGGACGCCAAGGGCAAGGCCAAGAAGCTCGCCCGCGGTTCCGACGCCCGCTACATGCTGTCGATGGACGCCATCCTGTCAGTCGAGCCGGGCGCTGAGGTGAAGCCGGGCGACGTGCTGGCGCGTATCCCGATGGAGAGCGCCAAGACGCGCGACATCACGGGCGGCCTGCCGCGCGTGGCGGAGCTGTTCGAGGCACGGCGTCCGAAGGACCATGCCGTCATCGCCGAGATCGACGGCACGATCCGCTTCGGCCGCGACTACAAGAACAAGCGTCGCGTCATCATCGAGCCGCGCGACGAGAGCGAGCAGCCGATCGAGTACCTGATCCCGAAGGGCAAGCAGTTCCACCTTCAGGAAGGCGACGTCATCGAGAAGGGCGACTACATCCTCGACGGCAACCCGGCGCCGCACGACATCCTGGCGATCCGCGGCGTCGAGGCCCTGGCGGCCTTCCTCGTCAACGAGATCCAGGAAGTCTACCGGCTGCAGGGCGTGCAGATTAACGACAAGCACATCGAGGTGATCGTCCGGCAGATGCTCCAGAAGGTCGAGGTGACGAACCCCGGCGGCACGGAGCTGTTCGCCGGTGAGCAGGTCGACCAGATCGAGTTCGAGCAGGCCAATGCCAAGGCGGAAGCCGAGGGCAGGGAGCCGGCGCAGGCGAACCCGATCCTCCTCGGCATCACCAAGGCCAGCCTGCAGACGCGCTCGTTCTTCTCGGCCGCGTCGTTCCAGGAGACCACCCGCGTGCTCACCGAAGCCGCCGTCAACGGCAAGGTGGACCCGCTGGAGGGCCTCAAGGAGAACATCATCGTCGGCCGCCTCATTCCGGCCGGCACCGGCGGGGCGGTCGCCAAGATCCGGGAGATCGCGCGCCATCGCGACACGCTGATCCTGGAAGAGCGCCGCAAGCTCGCCGACAGCGATGAGGCCGAAGGCATGATCGGCGTGGCGACGCCGGCCGAGTAAAGAGCCGGTACAACCGAAAATAGAAAGGGCTGCCTCAAGGCAGCCCTTTTTCTTTTGTCCCGCCGCTTCTTTGTGGCGAGGCGGCCACAGCAGAGAAAAACCGCCATTTTGCTGCGTTGACGGCAGGATTACGAGGAGTAGCCTGACGCCTGCATCGCCTTATGAATTTTCTGCAAGTCACGGTGGCCGCCAACGGGGCAACGTCATGTCAGGAAGATACTGGCTTTATGCAGGTATAGCGTCGCTCCTCACCACCGCCGGTATGACCCCGGCATCGGCGCAGTCGGTCTTTGATCTCGACAATCTCTATTACGGCGTTTGCGACCCGGCCCAGACATCCGGCGACTGTCCGGACATCCTCACCCACGCCCCATGACGTCAGCGCGTCGGGCGCCGCCGTCGTCGGTACCATCGCCATTCCGGGCGAAGGCTACGAGTATCACGCCATCGTCTGGGAGCCGAACTTCGCCGACGGCAACGGGCCGCACAGCGTCGTCTTCCTGCCGGACGATCCCGAGGACATCGGCTTCAACGAATTCGACTATGGCATCGGCAGCTGGGCCTATGACATCGACGCCGCCGGCGCGTCGATCGTCGGCTCGGTCTATATCGACCAGGACGTCTGCCAGGACGGCTGCTTCGAGGATCGCTTCATCCCGGTGATCTGGACGGGTGCGACGCCGGACTGGACCGCCCACGCGCTGCCGACGCTGCTCGATACGGAGGTGAAGGAAGTCGACGGCGAGGCCTACGCCATCAATGACGCCGGCACCTATGCGGCGGGCTGGAGCGGGGTCGAGGAAGAATACTGGTACGCGCCGAATGCCGTTCGGTGGACCATCGATACGGCGACGCCCGAGAACTCGCTGATCGAGCGGCTGACGGTTCCTGACGACGGCGACCTAACCGAATACGGGACGGACAGCGTCGCCAACGACATCAGCGCCGACGGCAAGGTCATCGTCGGCTGGATCGGCGACGGCTCCGCCATGGACCGGGGCCAGGACGACGGCCTCTATTACGGGGGTGGCCCGACGCTGCCGGTGGTGTGGGTCGATGACGGCACGTCGAGCACCGATGCGGCCGGCAACCCGGTCATCGGCACGATAATCGGCCTGCAGCTCGCCACGGACGACGACATCGGCGACGCCCGGGCGGTGAATGCCGCCGGCGACGTCGCCGTCGGCTGGAGCGGACAGCTCATTCGGCCGACATCCGTGCCGCTGGCCGCGCCGTTGGTGGCGCCGGAAGACCTCGCCTACCGCGCCATGCTCTGGCAGACGAGCGACGGCTGGGCGACGCACACGGCGACAATGCTCGGCGGCATCGATCCCATCCCGGCGCTCTTCGATGGCGAGGATCCGGAAATTGCGCCGGTGACGCGCGGCTCCGTCGCCAACGCGGTCGACGCCTCCGGCACCGTCGTCGTCGGGCAGATCGACATCGACGACGGCTACGGCAACAACGGCATCTGGTCCGAGGCGGCGATCTGGCAGGCGAGCGGCGGCTTCGCGGGCTCGCTGGTGCAGACCGAGCTTGAAAACCGCGGCGTGACGCTGAAGCCCAATTTCTACCTGACGACGGCGACCGGCGTTCGCACGCTCTCCAATGCCGAGGGCTATACCGACATCATCATCATCGGCGACGGCGAATATTCGGGAGAATTCCAGATGGAGCGCTATGCCGGTGCCGACCCGGCCTGGCTGGTGCGCCTGACGGAAGACGAGGGGCCGGACGGTCCGGAGCCGCCTCCGCCGCCCCCGCCGCCGGGCATCACGACGCCGGACGAGCAGATCACCTCGATCACCGATCTCGGCAAGCTGTTCAAGGAAGTGACGGGCAGCGCCGGCCAGCCGCTGTTCGGCCTGCAGCAGAATGCCTGCCTACGCGCCCGCGGAACCACCGCGGCGGAGCAGCCCTGGTGCTTCTTCGCCTTCGGCGGCATCACCGGCTACTGGGACATGGTCGGCACCGAGGTCTACGGCGATGTCGGCATGGCGCGCTACTACACCGACGTCGATTCGCTCGGCGCCAGCATCGGCCTCGGCCACATCTCGGTGCGCTCCGACAGCGGCCTGTCGAGCATCGAGGGCACTGCGCCGCATGTCGGCTTCTACGCCTCGCACATGCCCGATGCCGGCCTCCAGGCCTTCAGCGCCCTGACGCTGTCGGTGTTCCAGGACCTCGACATCACGCGCGCCTATGCCAACGGCATGGGCACGGCGCAGTCCTTCGGCTCGACCGACGGCTGGGCCTATGGCCTTCTCGGCCGCCTCGGCTATGCGCAGCCGCTGGGGCCGCAATTCACCCTGACGCCCTTCGCGCAGTTCAGCTACACGGCGACGCATTTCAACGGCTGGACCGAGACCGGCGGGCCGTTCCCGGCGACGTTCGGCGCCGCCACGATCGGCGCCCTCGACCTGCGGCTCGGCGCCGAGGGCAAGTTCGCCCTGACGGAGCAGACCACGCTCATCGGCTCGGCCGCCTGGGCGCATCGGCTCAGCGGGGCAGGGAGCTCGCTGACCGGTTCGCTCGTCGTCGCCGACTGCGACGGCGCCGCCCCGATCGCCGCGTTCTGCGGCCTCACCGGTGCTACCGGGGGAATCAGCGACTGGTTCGAGGGCAGCCTCGGCCTCCGTCATCAGTGGAATGCGACGACGGTGACCAGCATCACCGGCACGGTCGGGCTCGCCCCCGGCTATACCAGCGCCGGCATCCAGATCGGCTTCAGCAAGTCTTTCTGAGCGCGGAAAGGCTGAATTCTCCTTTCAGGGCCGCGGATCGTCTCCGCGGCCTTGTTGTTTCGGGCAGCGCTGCTTACCTAGGCGAAGCCGCGGAAAATATCGCTTCCCGGGGGTTGACCCGACTGGGGTGAGTAAGTAGGTTCCGCCGGCTTTCGGCAGGTCGTAGGTTTTGCCGTTTCGGAGCGACGCGCTCTGAACCCAACGAACCTAAACACTGGCCGGACTCGACAGAGTTCAGTTGGAGCGCACGATCGCGGCCCTGGCCGTGATCCTCTGCTGTTCGGAGCGCCTGCCGCGCAAGCGGTCAGAGCGCTCTTCATGTTTGGCGATTGTGGAGCCGGCGGATGGGTCCGCCGCTCAGCGGAAGGCAAGGGATGCCGACGATCAACCAGCTCATCCGCAAGCCGCGGATTGCCCCGGCGAAGCGGAACAAAGTGCCGGCGCTGCAGGAGAACCCGCAGAAGCGCGGCGTCTGCACGCGCGTCTACACCACGACCCCGAAGAAGCCGAACTCGGCGCTGCGCAAGGTCGCCAAGGTGCGCCTGCAGAACGGCTTCGAGGTGATCGGCTACATCCCCGGCGAGGGCCATAATCTCCAGGAGCACTCGGTCGTCATGATCCGCGGCGGTCGCGTCAAGGACCTGCCCGGCGTGCGCTACCACATCATCCGCGGCGTCCTCGACACGCAGGGCGTCAAGGACCGTCGCCAGCGCCGTTCCAAGTACGGCGCCAAGCGTCCGAAGTAATCCGGGAGAGAGAGCATGTCCCGCCGCCACAGCGCCGAGAAGCGCGAGATCATCCCGGACGCCAAATTCGGCGATGTCGTCGTCGCAAAGTTCATGAACAGCATCATGATCGCCGGCAAGAAATCGACTGCCGAGACGATCGTCTACGGCGCCTTCGACCTGATCGAGGCGCGCGCCAAGCAGGATCCGATCGGCGTGTTCCGGCAGGCGCTCGACAACGTCATGCCGCAGATCGAGGTCCGGTCGCGGCGCGTCGGCGGCGCCACCTACCAGGTGCCGGTCGACGTGCGGGCGAGCCGCCGCCAGGCGCTGGCCATCCGCTGGCTGCTCGCCGCGGCGCGCGGCCGCAACGAGAAGACAATGGTCGAGCGGCTCTCCGGTGAGCTGCTGGACGCCTTCAACAACCGCGGCAATGCCGTCAAGAAGCGCGAAGACACGCACCGCATGGCCGAGGCCAACCGTGCGTTCTCGCACTATCGCTGGTAATTCCCCGAGAGGTTAGACGTCATGGCTCGCACGCATCAGCTCGAGGACTACCGCAACTTCGGCATCATGGCCCACATCGACGCGGGCAAGACGACGACGACCGAGCGGATTCTCTACTACTCCGGCAAGTCCCATAAGATGGGCGAGACGCACGAAGGCGCCGCGACCATGGACTACATGGAGCAGGAGCAGGAGCGCGGCATCACCATCACGTCGGCGGCCACGACGACGTTCTGGAACGGCAAGCGCCTCAACATCATCGACACCCCCGGCCATGTCGACTTCACCATCGAGGTGGAGCGCTCGCTGCGCGTCCTCGACGGCGCCGTCTGCGTGCTCGATTCCAACCAGGGCGTCGAGCCGCAGACCGAGACCGTATGGCGCCAGGGCGACAAGTATCACGTCCCGCGCATCGTCTTCTGCAACAAGATGGACAAGATCGGCGCCAGCTTCGCGCAGTGCGTCTCTGACATCCGCACGCGCCTCGGCGCCCGTCCGGTGCCGATCCAGCTGCCGATCGGCTCGGAGTCGAACTTCAAGGGCATCGTCGACCTCGTCCGCATGGAATCGGTCATCTGGGAAGACGAGAATCTCGGCGCCAATTTCACCCGCGGTCCGATCCCTGAGGACATGAAGGAGGCCGCCGCCGCCGCCCGGCTGGAGCTCATCGAGGCAGCCGTCGAGATGGACGAGGCGGCCATGGAGGCTTACCTCGAAGGCACCGAGCCGGACGAGGCGACGCTGAAGAGCATGATCCGCAAGGCCGTGCTCGTCTCCGCCTGGTTCCCGATCCTTGCCGGCTCCTCGTTCAAGAACAAGGGTGTGCAGACGCTGCTCGACGCCGTCGTCGACTACCTGCCGTCGCCGCTCGACGTGCCGCCGACCAAGGGCGTCGACCTCAAGACCGGCGAGGAGATCGTCCGCCATTCCAGCGACAGCGAGCCGCTGTCGATGCTGGCGTTCAAGATCATCGAGGATCCCTTCGGCATCCTGACCTTCGGCCGCATCTATTCCGGCGTCGTGCAGAAGGGCATGAGCGTCCTCAACTCGACCAAGGACAAGCGCGAGCGCATCGGCCGCATGGTGCTGATGCACGCCAATCACCGCGAGGATATCGACGAGGCCTATGCCGGCGACATCGTCGCCTTTGTCGGCCTCAAGGATACCCGCACCGGCGATACGCTGTGCGATCCGCTGAAGCCGGTGATCCTGGAGAAGATGGAGTTCCCGCAGCCGGTCATCGAGATGGCCGTCGAGGCGGCGACCAAGGCCGACCAGGAGAAGCTCGGCACGGCGCTGCAGAAGCTCGCCGGCGAAGACCCGTCCTTCAGCGTCTCGACCGACCAGGAGTCGGGCCAGACGATCATCAAGGGCATGGGCGAGCTGCATCTCGACATCAAGATCGATATCCTCCGCCGCGCCCCGTACAACATCAAGGTCAATGTCGGCGCCCCGCAGGTGGCCTATCGCGAGACCATCCGCCGCCAGACCGAGATCGACTACACGCACAAGAAGCAGTCTGGCGGCTCGGGCCAGTTCGCCCGCGTCAAGCTGGTGATCGAGCCGAACGAGACCGGCAAGGGCTTCGAGTTCGAGTCGAAGATCGTCGGCGGCACGGTGCCGAAGGAGTACATCCCGGGCGTCGAGAAGGGCCTCAACTCGGTCATGTCGTCGGGGCCGCTGGCCGGCTTCCCGGTCGTCGACGTCAAGGTGGCGTTGATCGACGGCGCCTACCACGAGGTCGACTCCTCGGCGCTCGCCTTCGAGATCGCCGCCCGCGCCGCGCTGCGCGAGGGCATCGAGAAGGCCAGCCCGGCGCTCCTGGAGCCGATCATGAAGGTCGAGGTCGTGTCGCCGGAAGAGTATGTCGGCTCGGTGATCGGCGACCTCAATTCCCGGCGCGGCCAGATCCAGGGCCAGGACATGCGCGGCAACGCCAATGTCATCACGGCCTTCGTGCCGCTGGCCAACATGTTCGGCTACGTCAACCAGCTGCGCTCGATGAGCCAGGGACGTGCCAGCTACACCATGCAGTTCGACCATTACGAGCAGGTTCCGCAGGCTGTTGCCCAGGAGGTTCAGGCGAAGTTCGCCTGATCCCCGGTCCCCCGAACCTGTCCCCATTGAAGACGGAGAGCCCAAATGGCCAAAGCAAAGTTTGAGCGCAGCAAGCCGCACGTGAACATCGGCACGATCGGCCACGTCGACCACGGCAAGACGTCGCTGACGGCAGCGATCACCAAGGTCCTGGCAGAGACCGGCGGCGCCACCTTCACGGCCTACGACAAGATCGACGCAGCGCCGGAAGAGAAGGCGCGCGGCATCACCATCAATACGGCTCACGTCGAGTACCAGACCGAGAACCGGCACTACGCCCACGTCGACTGTCCCGGCCACGCCGACTATGTGAAGAACATGATCACCGGCGCGGCGCAGATGGACGGCGCCATCCTGGTCGTGTCGGCCGCCGACGGCCCGATGCCGCAGACCCGCGAGCACATCCTGCTCGCCCGCCAGGTCGGCGTGCCGGCCCTGGTGGTGTTCCTGAATAAGGTCGACATGGTCGACGATCCGGAGCTGCTTGAGCTCGTCGAGCTTGAGGTGCGCGAGCTCCTCAACAAGTACGAATTCCCGGGCGACACGACGCCGATCATCAAGGGCTCCGCGCTGGTGGCGCTGGAGAACGGCGACCCCAAGCTCGGCCATGACGCCATCCTCGAGCTGATGCGCGCCGTCGACTCGTTCATTCCGACCCCGGAGCGTCCGATCGACCAGCCCTTCCTGATGCCGATCGAAGACGTGTTCTCGATTTCCGGCCGCGGCACCGTCGTGACCGGCCGTGTCGAGCGCGGCGTCGTCAAGGTCGGCGAGGAAGTCGAGATCGTCGGCATCCGCGACACCGTCAAGACGACCGTCACCGGCGTCGAGATGTTCCGCAAGCTGCTCGACCAGGGCCAGGCCGGCGACAATATCGGCGCGCTGCTGCGCGGCATCGACCGTGAGGGCGTCGAGCGCGGCCAGGTGCTGTGCAAGCCGGGTACGGTGACGCCGCACACCAAGTTCAAGGCCGAGGCCTACATCCTCACCAAGGACGAGGGCGGGCGCCACACGCCGTTCTTCACCAACTACCGGCCGCAGTTCTACTTCCGCACCACCGACGTGACGGGTGTGGTGCAGCTGCCGGAAGGCACCGAGATGGTGATGCCGGGCGATAACATCGCCATGGAAGTGGAGCTGATCGTTCCGATCGCCATGGAGGAGCGCCTGCGCTTCGCCATTCGCGAAGGCGGCCGCACCGTCGGGTCGGGCGTCGTTTCGCAGATCCTGAAGTAGTCACAGCGTCGGCCATGGATGGCCGGGCATCCGCCCGGCCATAGCGGGAAGAAGAACAAGCATGAACGGCCAAAACATCCGGATCCGCCTCAAGGCGTTCGACCATCGCATCCTCGATACGTCGACGCGCGAGATCGTTTCCACGGCCAAGCGGACGGGTGCGCGCGTGCGCGGTCCTATCCCGCTGCCGACGCGGATTGAGAAGTTCACCGTCAACCGCTCGCCGCATGTCGACAAGAAGAGCCGCGAACAGTTCGAGATGCGCACCCACAAGCGCCTGCTCGACATCGTCGATCCGACGCCGCAGACGGTCGATGCGCTGATGAAGCTGGATCTGGCCGCCGGCGTCGACGTCGAGATCAAGCTCTAGGACGAGCGAAGAAAGCAAGGCATTCCCATGCGCTCAGGTGTGATCGCACAGAAGGTCGGGATGACCCGCATCTATACGGATGCGGGCGAGCAGGTGCCGGTGACGGTGCTGCGCCTCGACCAGTGCCAGGTGGTTGCCCACCGGACCGATGAGAAGGACGGCTATACGGCGCTGCAGCTCGGCGTCGGCCTCCGTAAGGTACGCAATACGCCCAAGCCGCTGCGTGGCCATTTCGCCAAGGCCTCGGTCGAGCCGAAGCGCAAACTGGCGGAGTTTCGTGTCACTCCTGAGAACGTGATCGCCGTCGGCGCCGAGATCACCGCCGACCATTTCGTCGTCGGCCAGTTCGTCGACGTCACCGGGACGTCGATAGGCAAGGGCTTTGCCGGCGTCATGAAGCGCTGGAACTTCGGCGGCGGCCGCGCCACCCACGGCAACTCGGTGTCGCACCGCGCCCACGGTTCCACCGGCCAGCGCCAGGATCCCGGCAAGGTCTTCAAGAACAAGAAGATGGCCGGCCATCTCGGCGACGAGCGGGTGACGACGCAGAACCTGAAGATCGTCCGCACCGATGTCGACCGCGGCCTGATCATGGTCGAGGGCGCCGTGCCCGGCGCCAAGGGCGGCTGGATCCTGGTGCGCGACGCCGTCAAACGACGGCTGCCGGAAGGCGTGCCGACGCCGGGTTCGTTCCGCCTGCGCGACGGCGCGGCGCCGGCGCCCGCTGCCGAGGAAGCCGCTGCGACCGAAGGGGCCGAGTAATGGATATCGAAGTAAAGACCCTGGACGGCGCCTCGTCCGGCTCGATGACGCTCAGCGACGACGTCTTCGGCCTGGAGCCGCGGGCCGACATCCTGCAGCGCATGGTGCGCTACCAGCTGTCGAAACGGCAGGCCGGGACGCACAAGACCAAGACGCGCGGCGAGATCAACCGCACCGGCGCCAAGGCCTACAAGCAGAAGGGCACCGGCTCGGCCCGCCACGGCGCCAAGTCGGCGCCGCAGTTCCGCGGCGGCGGCAAGGCGTTCGGCCCGGTCGTGCGCAGCCATGCGCACGATCTGCCGAAGAAGGTGAGGGCGCTGGCGCTGAAGCATGCGCTGTCGGTCAAGGCCAAGGAGGCCGATCTCATCCTCATCGAGGACGTGGCGATCGACGCGCCGAAGACCAAGGCCCTGAAGGATCACTTCGCGGCGCTCGGCCTCACCAACGCGCTGATCATCGGCGGCGCGGCGATCGAGGACAATTTCCGCCTCGCCGCCCGCAATATCGGCCAGATCGACGTGCTGCCGGTGCAGGGCATTAATGTCTACGACATCCTGCGGCGGCAGAAGCTGGTGCTGACCCGCGCGGCGGTCGACGCCCTCCAGGAGCGGCTGAAATGAAGTTGAGCCATTACGACATCATCCGCAGCCCGGCCATCACCGAGAAGTCGACCGAAGCCTCCGAGCAGAACAAGGTCGTCTTCAACGTGGCGCGGACGGCGACCAAGCCCGAGATCAAGGCGGCCGTCGAAGCGCTGTTCAAAGTCAAGGTGACGGGCGTCAACACGCTGATCCGCAAGGGCAAGGTCCGCCGCTTCCGCGGCATCAAGGGCTCGCTCAGCGATATCAAGCGGGCCGTCGTGACGCTGGCCGACGGCCAGTCCATCGACGTCACCACAGGTCTGTGAGACGGAAGCCATGGCGCTGAAGACATACAAGCCGATTACGCCGAGCCTTCGTCAGCTCGTCACCGTCGATCGTTCGGGCCTGCACAAGGGCAAGCCGGTCAAGGGCCTCACCGAGGGCCTGACGGGCACCGGCGGGCGCAACAGCGCCGGCCGCCTGACGGCGCGGCGGCGCGGCGGCGGCCACAAGCGGACCTATCGCATCGTCGATTTCAAGCGGCGCAAGCTGGATGTCCCGGCGGTCGTCGAGCGGCTGGAATACGATCCCAACCGCACCGCCTTCATCGCGCTGCTGCGCTACCAGGACGGCGAGCTGAGCTATATCCTGGCGCCGCAGCGGCTGGCCGCCGGAGACAGCGTCGTCTCCTCCAGCCAGGCGGACGTGAAGCCGGGCAATGCCATGCCGCTGCAGGCCATGCCGGTCGGCACGATCGTCCACAATGTCGAGATGAAGCCCGGCAAGGGCGGCCAGATCGCCCGCTCCGCCGGCACCTACGCCCAGTATGTCGGGCGCGACCAGGGCTACGCCATCCTGCGCCTCAACTCGGGCGAGCAGCGCCTGGTGCACCAGACCTGCTTCGCCACCGTCGGCGCGGTGTCGAACCCCGACCACGGCAACATCAATATCGGCAAGGCCGGCCGCAACCGCTGGCTCGGCCGGCGGCCGAGCGTGCGCGGCGTCGCCATGAACCCGATCGACCATCCGCATGGCGGCGGTGAAGGCCGCACCTCCGGCGGCCGGCATCCGGTGACGCCGTGGGGCAAGCCGACCAAGGGCAAGAGGACCCGCCGCAACAAGGCGACGGACAAGTTCATCGCGCGCAGCCGTCATCTGCGCAAGGGCAACTAAAGAGGGCCGCCCGTGTCTCGTTCAATCTGGAAGGGCCCGTTCGTCGACGGCTATCTGCTGCGCAAGGCGGAGAAGTCGCGTGAGACCGGCCGCAACGAAGTGATCAAGATCTGGAGCCGGCGCTCCACCATCCTGCCGCAGTTCGTCGGGCTCACCTTCGGCGTCTACAACGGCCAGAAGCACATTCCGGTCGCCGTGTCGGAGGACATGGTCGGGCACAAGTTTGGCGAGTTCTCGCCGAGCCGCACCTATCACGGCCACACCGCCGACAAGAAGGCGAAGAGGAAGTAGTCATGAGCAAGCCGAAGGCGCCCCGGGCGCTCAAGGACACCGAGGCCCAGGCCGTGCTGCGCACGGTGCGGGTGTCGACCCAGAAGCTCAACCTCGTGGCCGGGCTGATCCGCGGCAAGAAGGTGCAGACGGCGCTCGCCGACCTCACCTTCAGCCGCAAGCGCATCGCCGTGTCGGTCAAGAAGGTGCTGGAGTCGGCGATCGCCAATGCCGAGAACAATCACGGCCTTGACGTCGATTCCCTGGTTGTCGCCGAGGCGCATGTCGGCAAGTCGATGGTCATGAAGCGCTGGACGCCGCGGGCCCGCGGCCGTGTCGGCCGCATCCAAAAGCAATTCTCGCATCTGACCATTGTGGTTCGCGAAGTGGAGGCCGCCTGATGGGCCAGAAAGTCAATCCGATCGGCCTTCGCCTCGGCATCAACCGGACGTGGGATTCGCGCTGGTTCGCCGGCAAGGACGAGTACGGCAAGCTGCTGCATGAGGACGTGGCGATCCGCGAGTCGCTGATGAAGGACCTCAAGCAGGCCTCGGTGTCGAAGATCGTCATCGAGCGGCCGCACCGGAAGGCGCGCGTGACGATCCACTCGGCCCGGCCGGGCATCGTCATCGGCAAGAAGGGCGCCGACATCGAGAAGCTGCGCAAGAAGGTCGGCTCGATGACCAATTCGGAAGTGCACATCAACATCGTTGAGGTGCGCAAGCCGGAGATCGACGCCAGCCTGGTGGCGGCCAATATCGCCCAGCAGCTGGAGCGCCGCGTCGCCTTCCGCCGCGCCATGAAGCGCGCCGTGCAGTCGGCCATGCGCCTTGGCGCCGAGGGCATCCGCATCACCTGCGGCGGCCGTCTCGGCGGCGCCGAGATCGCCCGCACCGAATGGTACCGCGAGGGCCGGGTGCCGCTGCACACGCTGCGCGCCGACATCGACTATGGCGTCGCCACGGCGCACACCGCCTACGGCACCTGCGGGATCAAGGTCTGGATCTTCAAGGGCGAGATCATGGAACACGACCCGATGGCGTCCGAGCGCCGGACGACCGAGGGCGAGCAGTCCAATACCCGTCGCCGCGACCAGGCGGCCGCGTAAGGGCCCGGCCAAACAGAGACAAGAACCATGCTGCAACCCAAGCGCACCAAGTTCCGCAAGCAGTTCAAGGGCCGCATCCACGGCGATGCCAAGGGCGGCACGATGCTGAATTTCGGCGCCTTCGGACTGAAGGCCCTGGAGCCGGAACGCGTCACCGCCCGCCAGATCGAAGCGGCCCGCCGCGCCATCACGCGCCACATGAAGCGCGCCGGCCGCGTGTGGATCCGCATCTTCCCGGACGTGCCGGTGTCGTCGAAGCCGACCGAAGTGCGCATGGGCAAGGGCAAGGGTGCACCGGAATACTGGGCGGCGCGCGTCGCGCCCGGGCGCATCATGTTCGAGATCGACGGCGTCAGCGAGGAGCTGGCACGCGAGGCGCTGCGCCTCGGCGCCGCCAAGCTGCCGGTGCGGACCCGCTTCATCCAGCGGATTCCGGACTAGGCGCGCGAGGAGTTGAGGGTAAAGCCATGAAGGCAAAAGACATTCGCGCGCTGACGGCCGATGAGCGGACCGATCGCCTGGCGACGCTGGAGAAGGAGCAGTTCAACCTGCGCTTCCAGCGGGCGACGGGCCAGCTGACCAACACGGCACGGGTGCGCCAGGTTCGCCGCGATATCGCGCGCCTGCGCACGCTCGCCAACGAAGGCCGGGCGACCGGCGCCAAGGCTTGAGGAGACAGGAATGCCGAAGCGCGTCCTGCAGGGAATCGTCGTCAGCGACAAGAACGACAAGACCGTCGTGGTCCGTGTCGAGCGTCGCTTCACCCATCCGGTGCTGACCAAGACCGTTCGTCGGTCGAAGAAGTACCACGCCCATGACGAGGCCAATAAGTACAAGGTCGGCGACCACGTCTCCATCGAGGAGGCGCCGCCGATCTCCAGGAACAAGCGCTGGGTCGTCATCGATGCCGGCGCGGCGGAAAGTGAAAGCCAGTGAACGATCATCGTTCCGGCGCGGTTCGTAGACGGGTAGTGCAAGGCGGCCAGTCATGATTCAGATGCAGACCAATCTCGATGTCGCCGACAATTCCGGTGCTCGCCGCGTCATGTGCATCAAGGTGCTCGGCGGCTCGAAGCGGAAATACGCCTCGGTTGGCGACATCATCGTCGTGTCCATCAAGGAAGCCATTCCGCGCGGCCGCGTGAAGAAGGGCGACGTGATGAAGGCGGTCGTGGTGCGCACCGCCAAGGACATCCGGCGCGCGGACGGCAGCGTGATCCGCTTCGACCGCAATGCGGCGGTGCTGATCAACAACCAGTCCGAGCCGATCGGGACCCGCATTTTCGGGCCGGTGCCGCGTGAGCTGCGTGCCCGGAACCACATGAAGATCATTTCGCTCGCCCCCGAGGTGCTCTGATGGCGGCCAGGATCAAGAAGGGCGACCGGGTGGTGGTCATCACCGGTCGCGACAAGGGCAAGTCCGGCGAGGTGCTGGGCGTGCAGCCGGCCGAGGGGCGCGCCATTGTGCGCGGCATCAATCTCGGCAAGCGGCACCAGCGGCAGACGGCGCAGCAGCAGGGCGGCATCATCACCAAGGAGATGCCGATCGACCTGTCGAACCTCGCCATCGCCGATCCGCGCGACGGCCGGGCGACCCGGGTGGGATTCAAGACGACGGATGACGGGCGCAAGGTTCGCTTTGCGAAGCGCTCGGGAGATTTGATCGATGTCTGACGCGACCTATCAGCCGCGGCTGAAGACCTTCTACCAGGACGAGGTCCGGCCGAAGCTTATCGAGCAGTTCGGCTACAAGAACCCGATGCAGGTGCCGCGCATCGACAAGATCGTCCTCAACATGGGCGTCGGCGAAGCGACGGCGGACACCAAGAAGGTGACCGCGGCGCTGGGCGACCTCGCCAAGATCGCCGGCCAGAAGCCGGCCATGTCGCGGGCGCGCAAGTCGATCGCCACCTTCAAGGTGCGAGAGGGCATGCCGCTGGGCGGCCGGGTGACGCTGCGCCAGGCGCGAATGTACGAGTTCATGGATCGCCTGGTGACCGTGGCGCTGCCGCGGGTACGCGACTTCCGCGGCCTCAACCCGAAGAGCTTCGACGGCCGTGGCAACTTCGCCATGGGCATCAAGGAGCACATCATTTTCCCGGAGGTCAACTACGACGAAGTCGACCAGATCTGGGGCATGGACGTCATTGTCTGCACCACCGCGCCGACCGATGAGGAAGCGCGGGCGCTGCTGGCGGCGATGAACTTCCCCTTCCGCCAGTAGGCCGCGGGGACGACGAGGACACGATGGCGAAGAAGAGTTCGATCGAGAAGAACGAGCGTCGGCGGAAGCTGGCAGCGCAATACGCGGCCAAGCGCACTCGTCTGAAAGAGATTGCGCGCGATGAGAACCTGTCCCTGGAGGAGCGCTTCCAGGCGCAGCTGAAGCTTGCCGAACTGCCGCGCAATTCGGCGCCGTCGCGCATCCACAATCGATGCGAGATCACCGGCCGGCCGCGCGGCTACTACCGCAAGCTGAAGATGTCGCGCCTGGCGCTGCGCGAACTGGGATCGTCCGGGATGATCCCGGGCATGGTCAAGTCGAGCTGGTAAGGGAGACGGTCGCATGGTCATGACCGATCCGCTGGGGGATATGCTGACGCGTATCCGCAATGCCCAGCTGCGGAAGAAGTCCAAGGTCTCGACGCCGGCCTCGGGCCTGCGCCAGCGGGTGCTCGACGTGCTGCAGGCGGAGGGTTATATCCGCGGCTACTCGTCGGTCGAGCAGGAAGGGCACATGCCCGAGCTCGAGATCGAGCTGAAATATTACGACGGCGAGCCGGTCATTCGCGAGATCGAGCGCGTGTCGCGGCCGGGCCGGCGTGTCTACGCGTCGGTGAAGACGCTGCCGCAGGTCATGAACGGCCTCGGCGTGTCGATCCTGTCGACGTCGAAGGGCGTCATGTCGGACGCTGATGCGCGCGAGCAGAATGTCGGCGGCGAGGTGCTCTGCCGCGTATTCTGACGGCAGGGCTTCATGGTTGAATGGTGGACTTGGTCTGATGTCTCGTATCGGTAAGAAAGCAGTCCCGGTGCCGAAGGGCGTGACGGCGACGGTCAGCGGCCAGAAGGTTACCGTGAAGGGACCGAAGGGCGAGCTCGCCTGGGACGTGGTGGACAATGTCGCCGTCGCCATGGGCGACGAGGGCATCAAGGTCGATCCGCGCGACGAATCCAAGCCGGCCCGCGCCGCCTGGGGCATGTCGCGCACGATGATCGCCAATCTGGTGAAGGGCGTCAGCGACGGTTTCGAGCGGCGCCTGGAGATCAACGGCGTCGGCTACCGCGCCTCGGTGCAGGGCAGCGACCTGCAGCTGGCGCTCGGCTACAGCCACGACGTGCGCTTCCCGATCCCGAAGGGGATCGCCATCGCGACGCCGAAGCCGACCGAGATCGTTATTAGCGGCATCGACCGGCAGCAGGTCGGCCAGGTTGCCGCCGAGATCCGTGAGTTCCGGCCGCCGGAGCCCTACAAGGGCAAGGGCATCAAGTACTCGGACGAAGTCATCTTCCGCAAGGAAGGCAAGAAGAAGTAACGGGTGAACCCATGGACAAGACTTCGCGCGATCGCCGCGCTGCCCGCGTCCGCCGCGTCCTGCGCCGCAACAATGACGGCCGGCCGCGGCTGAGCGTCTACCGCTCGTCGAAGCACATCTATGTGCAGGTGATCGACGATGCGCAGGGACGGACCCTGGCGGCAGCGTCGACGCTGGAAAAGGCTGTGCGTGAGGGCGGCAAGACCGGCGCCGACAGGGCGGCGGCTGCGGCCATCGGCAAGCTGATCGCCGAGCGCGCCAAGGCCGCCGGCGTTACCGACGTGGTCTTCGACCGCGGCTCCTACCTCTATCACGGCCGCGTCCAGGCGCTGGCCGACGGCGCCCGCGAGGGCGGACTGAATTTCTGAGGCGCTCTTGAAGCGACCTGGACTGAGAACGACATCAGGCGAACGGATGACGCATGGCTAGAGAGCGCGAACGCGAGCGGGATCGGGATCGGGAGGAGCGCGACAGCGAATTTGTCGACAAGCTCGTCCACATCAACCGTGTCGCCAAGGTAGTGAAGGGCGGCCGCCGCTTCGGTTTCGCGGCGCTCGTCGTCGTGGGTGACGAGAAGGGCCGCGTCGGTTTCGGTCACGGCAAGGCGCGCGAGGTTCCGGAAGCCATCCGCAAGGCGACCGAGGCCGCCAAGCGCGGCATGATCCGCGTGCCGCTGCGCGAGGGCAGGACGCTGCATCACGATGTCAGCGGCCGTCATGGCGCCGGCCGCGTCCACATGCGCGCCGCACCGCCCGGCACCGGCATTATTGCCGGCGGCCCGATGCGCGCCGTGTTCGAGACGCTGGGCGTCCAGGATGTCGTCGCCAAGTCGATGGGGTCCAGCAATCCCTACAACATGGTCAGGGCGACGTTCGACGCCCTCGGCCATCAGGACAGCCCGCGGAGCGTTGCCGCCCGCCGTGGCCTGAAGGTCTCGACGCTGCAGGCCCGCCGTCGCGACGGCGATGCCGATGCCGGCGGCGAAGGCTGACGGCCGGCTGGAGGAGTAGAGTCATGGCAAAGAAGCCCGCCGCCGATACGCGCCCGACGATTGTCGTGGAGCAGGTCGGCAGCCCGTCCCGCCGCCCGGCGGATCAGCGCGCGACGCTGGTCGGGCTTGGCCTCAACCGCATTCGCCGCCGTGCCACCCTTGTCGATACGCCCGCCACGCGCGGCATGATCGCCAAGGTCGGGCACCTCGTCCGCATCGTCGACGAGGCGTAGAAAGTCCAGATCCGATGAAACTCAACGAGCTTACCGACAATCCCGGCGCCACGAAGAACCGCAAGCGCATCGGCCGCGGCATCGGCTCCGGCTCCGGCAAGACCGGCGGTCGCGGCGGCAAGGGCCAGACGGCGCGCACCGGCGTCGCCATCAAGGGCTTCGAAGGCGGACAGATGCCGCTGCACCGGCGTTTGCCGAAGCGCGGCTTCACCAATATCTTCGCCAAGGACTTCAACGAGGTCGGCCTCGGCCGCATCCAGCAGGCCATCGACGCGGGCAAGCTCGACGCCAAGGCGCCGGTGACGGCGGCGGCGCTGAAGGAAGCCGGCGTCATCCGCCGGGTAAAGGACGGTGTCCGCATCCTCGGCAATGGCGAACTGAAGGCGGCAGTGACGTTCGAGGTCGCCGGCGCATCGAAGCCGGCGCTGGAAGCCATCGAGAAGGCCGGCGGGTCTCTCAAGACCGCCTGAGCGCCTCACGGCAATCCGGGGCGACGGGTGAAGCGGAGCTAGGCGATGGCATCGGCGGCTGAACAACTTGCAGCAAACCTCAATTTCGGTGCCTTCGCCAAGGCGGAAGCGCTTCGCAAGCGCATCTGGTTCACACTCGGCGCGCTGATCATCTACCGGCTGGGGACCTACATCCCCATGCCGGGCATCAACCCGGAAGCCTTCGCGCAGGCTTTCAGCAGCGCCCAGCAGGGCGTTCTGGGCATGTTCAACATGTTCGCCGGCGGCGCCGTCGAGCGCATGGCGATCTTCGCTCTCGGAATCATGCCGTACATCTCGGCGTCGATCATCATCCAGCTGATGACGTCGATGGTGCCCTCGCTCGCCCAGCTGAAGAAGGAGGGCGAGGCCGGCCGCAAGATCATCAACCAGTACACGCGCTACGGCACCGTCATCCTGTCGGTCCTGCAGGCCTATGCGATCGCCGTCGGCCTCGAGGGCGGCGAGAACATCGTCACCAATCCGGGCTTCTTCTTCCGCATCTCGACGGTCATCACCCTGACCGGCGGGACGATGTTCCTGATGTGGCTCGGCGAGCAGATCACGGCACGCGGCATCGGTAACGGCATTTCGCTGATCATCTTCGCCGGTATCGTCGCCGGCCTGCCGTCGGCGGTCAGCGGCACGCTCGAACTCGGCCGCCAAGGCGCCCTGTCGACGGCGGTGATTGCTGCGGTGATCGTCGTGGCGATCGTCGTCATCGCCTTCATCGTCTTCATCGAGCGCGCCCAGCGCCGCCTGCTGATCCAGTATCCGAAGCGGCAGGTCGGCAACCGCATGTTCCAGGGCGAATCCTCGCACCTGCCGCTGAAGCTCAATACCTCGGGCGTCATTCCGCCGATCTTCGCCTCGTCGCTGCTGCTGCTGCCGGCGACGATCGCCGGCTTCGCGGCGACGGGCGGGCCGGCCTGGCTGACGACGATGACCGCGCTGCTTGGCCACGGGCAGCCGCTCTACATGCTCCTTTACGCGGCCATGATCATCTTCTTCACCTTCTTCTACACGGCCGTGGTGTTCAATCCGTCCGACACGGCCGACAACCTGAAGAAGCATGGCGGCTATATCCCGGGCTACCGGCCGGGCCAGCGGACGGCGGAATATATCGACTACGTCCTTACCCGCATCACGCTGGTCGGTTCGCTCTATCTCGTGGCGGTCTGCCTGCTGCCGGAATTCCTTATCTCGGCGACCGGTGTGCCGTTCTACTTCGGCGGCACCTCGCTGCTGATCGTCGTCAGCGTGACGATGGATACCGTCTCGCAGGTTCAGGGCCATCTCCTGGCGCACCAGTATGAGGGCCTGATCAAGAAGGCCAAGCTGCGGGGCGGCCGGCGATGAGGCTGATCCTGCTCGGCCCGCCCGGCGCCGGGAAAGGCACCCAGGCGCAGCGGCTGATCGAGTCGCGCGGCATCGTCCAGCTGTCGACGGGCGACATGCTGCGCGCCGCCGTCAAGGCCGGTACGCCGGTAGGGCAGGAGGCGGCCGCCATCATGGCGCGCGGCGACCTGGTGCCCGACGACATCATGGTCAAGGTCATCTCCGAGCGCCTCGATGCGCCGGACTGCGCCAATGGCTTCGTCCTCGACGGTTTCCCGCGCACGGTGGCGCAGGCCGAGGCGCTGACCAGGCTGCTCGCCGAGAAGCGGCTGCGGCTCGATGCCGTCATCGAGCTGGCCGTCGATCCGGAGGCGCTGGTGGCGCGGATCGAGAAGCGCGCCCGCGAGACGGGCGGGGCGCGCGAGGACGACAATGCCGAGACGGCGCGCAAGCGCCTCGAGGTCTACCAGAAGCAGACGGCGCCGGTCGTGGCCTATTACCGGGCGCGCGGCATGCTGGAGAGCGTCGACGGGATGCTGCCCATCGACGAGGTCAGCGCACGTATCGAGGCGATCCTCGACCGGCAGGACGCCGGCCGGGTGGACGGTTGACGGACTACGTCCGGATAGTTATCTACGGCGCCACATCTGAATCACCAGATTGCGGTGCCGGTAATCCGTGAGGAAGGACCGGGGCCGTTTTGGTGTTCGGCTCATGGTTCGGAGTGCATGCCGGCCGCCTTGCGGCCAGCTTTGAGGAGAAGAAGACCGCAATGGCCCGCATCGCAGGCGTGAACATTCCGACCAACAAGCGCGTCGTCATCGCGCTGCAGTATATTCACGGCATCGGTCCGCAGCGGGCCAAGGAAATCACCGGCAAGGTGAACATTCCCGAGGAGCGCCGCGTCAACGAGCTCTCCGACGCCGAGATCATCCAGATCCGCGAGACGATCGACCGCGACTACACGGTCGAGGGCGATCTGCGCCGCGAAGTGGCGATGAACATCAAGCGCCTGATGGACCTCGGCTGCTATCGCGGCCTGCGCCATCGCCGCGGTCTGCCGGTGCGCGGCCAGCGCACGCACACCAATGCGCGGACCCGCAAGGGCCCGGCCAAGCCGATCGCCGGCAAGAAGAAGTAGGATTCCGTCGGCTCGTTCCGACAGGTGATCCCCGGCGCCGCCGGGGATCGGTGGAGCCGCCGGCACTACGGCGGTGTTGAGATCAAGAAGAACAGGACAAGACATGGCCAAGGACACGACGACGCGCGTTCGCCGCCGCGAGCGCAAGAACATCTCCTCCGGCGTCGCTCACGTGAACTCGACGTTCAACAACACCATGATCACCATCACCGACGCGCAGGGGAATGCCATCTCCTGGTCGTCCGCCGGCATGATGGGTTTCAAGGGGTCGCGTAAGTCGACGCCCTACGCGGCCCAGATGGCCGGCGAAGATGCGGCCCGCAAGGCCGCCGAGCATGGCATGAAGACCCTCGAGGTCGAGGTGTCCGGTCCCGGCTCCGGCCGTGAATCGGCCCTGCGCGCCCTGCAGGCGGCCGGCTTCATGATCACCTCCATCCGCGACGTGACGCCGATTCCGCATAACGGCTGCCGGCCGCGCAAGCGCCGCCGCGTCTGACCGGCGCCGCCGCGGCGCCCGTTCCCGCGTACAAGCCGCGCCTCACCGGAGGCGCGCCACCGCCTGGATTCCAGGCGGCAGACAACGATTGAAAGGATCAGGCTGTGACGATCCACAGGAACTGGCTTGAGCTCATCAAGCCGAACAAGCTCGAAACGATTCCCGGCAGCGATCCCAAGCGCTTCGCGACGGTTGTCGCCGAGCCGCTGGAGCGCGGCTTCGGCGTCACGCTGGGCAACGCGCTGCGGCGCGTGCTGCTGTCGTCGCTGCAGGGCGCGGCGGTCAACTCGGTGCAGATCGACGGCGTGCTGCACGAGTTCTCGTCGATTGCCGGCGTGCGCGAGGACGTGACCGACATCGTCCTCAACATCAAGGAAATCGCCATCAAGATGCAGGGCGAGGGCACCAAGCGGATGGTGGTGCGCAAGACCGGCCCCGGCGTCGTCACGGCCGGCGATATCCAGACCGTCTCCGATATCGAGATCCTCAATCCCGATCTCGTCCTGTGCACCCTCGACGAGGGCGCCGAGATCCGCATGGAGTTCACGGTCTCGACCGGCAAGGGCTACGTCCCGGCCGACCAGAACCGCCCGGAGGATGCGCCGATCGGCCTGATTCCGGTCGACAGCCTCTACTCGCCGATCCGCAAGGTCTCCTACAAGGTCGAGAACACCCGCGAGGGCCAGGTGCTCGACTACGACAAGCTGACGCTGTCGGTCGAGACCGACGGCTCGCTGCGGCCGGACGATGCCATCGCCTATGCGGCGCGCATTCTCCAGGACCAGCTGTCGATCTTCATCACCTTCGAGGAGCCGGTGAAGGAGACCGCTCACGAGGCCATTCCGGAGCTCGCCTTCAACCCGGCGCTGCTCAAGAAGGTCGACGAGCTGGAGCTCTCGGTCCGCTCGGCGAACTGCCTGAAGAACGACAACATCGTCTATATCGGCGACCTCATCCAGAAGACCGAGGCGGAGATGCTCCGCACGCCGAACTTCGGACGCAAGTCGCTCAACGAGATCAAGGAAGTCCTGGCGCAGATGGGTCTCCATCTCGGCATGGAGGTTCCGAACTGGCCGCCCGAGAATATCGAGGATCTGGCCAAGCGCTACGAAGACCATTATTGAGACGCGACCCGGCGGGGCGGCGACGCGCCTCCGGGACCTGTCCGGTATCTTGAAGCTTTGAGAGAGTAGGGAGAGCGCGCGATGCGCCACGGCAACCAGGGCCGCAAGTTCAGCCGCACGGCGAGCCACCGCAAGGCGATGTTCGCCAACATGGCCGCCGCGCTCATCCGCCACGAGCAGATCGTCACCACGCTGCCGAAGGCCAAGGACCTGCGTCCGATCGTCGAGAAGCTGGTGACGCTCGGCAAGCGCGGCGATCTTCATGCCCGCCGCCAGGCGATCTCGCAGATCCGCGACCTCGATGCGGTGCGCAAGCTCTTCGAGACGATCGGGCCGCGCTATGGCGAGCGGCATGGCGGCTATCTCCGCGTGCTCAAGGCCGGGTTCCGCTACGGCGACAGCGCCCCGGTGGCGGTGATCGAGTTTGTCGATCGCGATGTGGATGCCAAGGGGGCGGCCGACCGCGCCCGCCACGAGGCCCGGCAGGCCGAGGGCGAATCGGCCGAGGCCTGAGACCGGCCGCCAGGCCTGGGAAGAGCGATGCAGGCGGCCTCCGGGCCGCCTTTTTTGCTTTGGCAGGCCGCCGCGAGGCTTAGAAAAGACATCGCGGCATGATTATTTAACGGCGCGGGGCGCGCACAAGTCGAGGTGAAGCAGATGCATGACCGATCCGGCCGGGTCGTGGCCCTGGCGCTGTCGCTGATCCTGTGCGGGCTGGCGCCCGCGGCGACGCTGGCGCAGGACGAGGCGCGGCGTCCTCCGGTATCCGCCGAGGAAGTGCGCCTTTCCTATGCGCCGATCGTCAAGCGCGCCGCGCCCGCCGTGGTGAACGTCTACGCTCAGCGGGTGACGCGGCAGCAGCCCTTCTTCTCCGACCCGTTCTTCCAGCAGTTCTTCGGCGGCGACCTGCCGATGCGCGAGCGCGTGCAGCAGTCGCTCGGCTCCGGCGTCATCGTCGACCCGAGCGGCATCGTCATCACCAATGTCCACGTCATCGCCGATGCCGACCAGATCAAGGTGGCGCTGTCGGACGGCACCGAGCTTCCCGCCGAGGTGGTGCTGAAGGACGAGCGCTCCGACCTGGCGGCGCTGCGCATCGGCGACGGCAAGGGCGATTTCCCCGTCGTCGAGCTCGCCGAATCGGACGACCTCCAGGTCGGCGACCTCGTGCTGGCGATCGGCAACCCGTTCGGCGTCGGCCAGACCGTGACCAGTGGCATCATTTCCGGCCTGGCGCGAACCCATGTCGGCCAGTCCGATTCGCAGTTCTTCATCCAGACCGATGCCGCCATCAATCCGGGCAATTCCGGCGGCGCGCTGGTCGACATGAACGGCCGCCTTGTCGGCATCAACACGGCGATCTTCTCGCGCTCCGGCGGCTCGGACGGCATCGGCTTCGCCATCCCCTCCGACATGGTGCGCGTCGTCGTGCAATCGGCGCTCAACGGCGCCGTGGTCCGCCGGCCGTGGATCGGCGCCACGCTGGACGCGCTGACGCCGCAGCTCGCGGCGGGGCTCGGCGTCGAGCGCACCCGCGGCGCGCTGGTGAGCAATGTCGTCGACGACAGCCCGGCCGCCAAGGCGGGGCTCGTTCCCGGCGACCTGATCACCGCCGTCGATGGCGTGGCGGTGGAGGACCCGAGCGCCTTCAACTATCGCCTCATCACCAAGGGTATCGGCCAGGAAGCGACCTTCACGGTGCTGCGCGACGGTGCCGAGCGCCAGGTCGAGGTGGCGCTGATCGCCGCGCCCGAAACGGTCGGCCGCAACGAGGTCGAACTGCGCGGACGATCGCCGCTCGCCGGCGCCAAGGTCGCCAATCTGTCGCCGGCGGTGGCGGAGGAGCTCGGCTATACGGGCGAGCCGTCGGGCGTCATCATCACGGAGATCGCGTCCGGTTCGCCGGCCCAGCAGGTCGGCTTCCGCCGCGGTGACGTCCTCCTCGGCATCAACGGCGCCCGCGTCGAATCGACGGAAGACCTTGCCGGTCTCACCAGCCAGCGGGCGCGCGCCTGGCGCATCGAGCTGGAGCGCGACGGCCGGCTGATCCGGACGATCCTCGGCGGCTGAAATGGCGACGCTTTTCGATACCGGGCAACTGGCCGAGACGGCGCCGCATCCGCTGGCGGACCGGCTCAGGCCGGAAAGCCTCGCGGATGTCGTCGGGCAGGACCACCTGCTGGGCAGCAACGGCGCCCTGACGCGCATGCTGCGCTCCGGCTCGCTCGGCTCGCTGATCCTGTGGGGACCGCCCGGCACCGGCAAGACGACGGTCGCCCGGCTCCTCGCCCGCGAGACCGACCTGCATTTCGAGCAGATTTCCGCCGTCTTCTCCGGCGTCGCCGACCTCAAGAAGGTGTTCGAGGCGGCGCGCCAGCGGCGCCGGATGGGGCAGGGGACGCTCCTTTTCGTCGACGAGATCCATCGCTTCAACCGGGCGCAGCAGGACAGCTTCCTGCCGGTAATGGAGGACGGCACCGTCACGCTGGTTGGCGCCACCACCGAGAACCCGTCCTTCGAGCTCAACGCGGCGCTGCTGTCGCGCGCCCGCGTGCTGGTCTTCCGGCCGCTCGATGAGGCGGCCCTGGAAAAGCTCCTCGGCCGCGCCGAGGCGGCGGAGGAGCGGCCGCTGCCGCTCACCGACGATGCCCGGGCGATGCTGATCAACCTTGCCGACCGCGACGGCCGGGCGCTGCTGACGCTCGCCGAGGAGGTCTGGCGTGCCGCCGCGCCGGGCGAGACCTTCGCGCCGGAGCAACTGCTGGAGATCGTCCAGCGCCGGGCGCCGATCTACGACAAGGCGCAGGACGGCCACTACAATCTCATCTCGGCGCTGCACAAGACGGTGCGCGGCTCCGATCCGGACGCGGCGCTCTACTATCTGGCGCGCATGCTCGATGCCGGCGAGAACCCGCTCTATATCGGCCGCCGCCTGGTGCGCATGGCGGTGGAGGATATCGGCCTTGCCGACCCGCAGGCGCTCGTCGTCGCCAATGCTGCCAAGGATGCCTACGACTTCCTCGGCAGCCCGGAGGGCGAGCTGGCGCTTGCCGAGGCCTGCGTCTATCTGGCGACGGCGCCGAAATCCAACGCCGTCTACATGGCCTTCTCCGCCGCCACCCGGGCGGCGAAGGAGAGCGGCTCGCTGCTGCCGCCCAAGACCATCCTCAACGCGCCGACGCGCCTGATGAAGGGCGAGGACTACGGCAAGGGCTACGAATACGACCACGACACGCCGGAGGGATTCTCCGGCCAGGACTATTTCCCCGAAGGCATGGGGCGGCAGACCTTCTACGATCCGCCGGATCGCGGCTTCGAGCGCGAGATCAGGAAGCGGCTGGACTATTGGGCGCGGCTGCGGCGCGAGCGGAACGAGACATGAGCGACGTTGCCAGGGAGATGCTGCCGGCCGGCGGCGCCAATCCGCCCGGCCGACCGGCCGGCGAAGTGAAGACGATCGGCCTGATCTCGGCGGCGCATTTTGCCAGCCATTTCATGATGCTGGCGCTGGCGCCGCTGCTGCCTTTGCTGCGTGACGATTTCGACGTCGGCTTCACCGAGCTCGGCCTCGTCCTGACGACCTTCTTCGCCACCTCCGGCCTCGGCCAGATCGTTGCCGGGGCGCTGGTCGACCGGGTCGGCGCGGCGCGGATGCTGCTCGCCGGCATGGCGCTGCAGGCGCTCGCCGTCTTCCTGATGGGCTTTGCGCCGAGCTACGGCTTCCTGTTCCCGCTGGCGGTGCTGGCGGGTCTCGGCAACAGCGTCTACCACCCGGCCGACCTCTCCATCCTCAGCCACCGGATCGGCGTGCCGCGCCTCGGGCGGGCCTTTGCCGCCCATACGATCGGCGGCTCCATCGGCTTCGCCCTGTCGCCGCTGCTTGTCGGCGCCGCGGCGCTCCAGTGGGGCTGGCGGCCGGCGCTGGCGGGCAGCGCCGTCGTCGGCGTTGCGGTCGCCGCGCTGCTCTATCTCAACCGGGATGCCATCGCACTGGAGCGGGTCGCCGCCGGACCCCGTCCGTCCGGCTCGCCGGCCGTCGCCGCGGCGCGTGCCTTCATCCGGTCGGTAGCCGTCCCCACGGTCTTCCTGGCCTTCCTGTTCTATGCCCTGACGGCGATCTCCGGCTCGGGTCTGCAGAACTTCGCCATCTCCGCCTTCACCGAGGGCTACGGCGTGTCGCTCGCCACGGCGACGACGCTGATGTCGGTCTACCAGGTAGGCATCATGGCCGGCGTCTTCGCCGGCGGCCTGCTGGCCGAGCGCATGACCCGGCACCACGTCACGGCAATGACGGCGACCTCCGTCATGGCGGTGCTGATGGCCTCGGTGGCACTGAGCAGCCTGCCTTTTGCGGCCATCTGCGTGCTGGTGGTCCTGGTCGGCGTCGCCTCGGGGGTGGCCCTGCCGTCACGCGACATTCTCGTCCGCCAGGTGGCGCGGCCCGGCACGCATGGCAAGGTCTTCGGCGCGGTCTATTCCGGGCTCGACACCGGCGCCCTGGCGGCGCCGCTGATCTTCGCGCCGCTCCTCGACCACCATCTGCCGGAGCTCATGTTCGTCGCCGCGGCGGCGACGCTGGCGCTGGCGGTGATCGTCATGGGCGTCTTCCAGCACGAGCAGGGCGATGCGCCGCTGCCATCGGCTTCGCGCAAGGCGGCAGGCTGACCCATGGCCGACGTTACGCTGCATCGGGTCGAGCCCGACGAAGCCGGCATGCGGCTCGACCGCTGGTTCAGCCAGCACTACCCCCAGCTCGGCTTCGGCCATCTGCAGAAGCTGATCCGGTCCGGCCAGGTGCGGGTCGACGGCGGCCGCGTCAAGACAAGCACCCGCCTCGATGCCGGCATGGCGGTGCGCGTGCCGCCACTGCGCCTGGAGGGAAGCGCGGCACCGGCCCCGGAGGAGGGCGCTGCGCCCGGCCGCGCGACGCCCGGCACCGGCAGGCCCGCCGCCGCGGCGCCGCGCACCGGTACAGGCAAGGGCCGCCCGTCCGATGACGAGCAACTGCGGGCGATGCTGCTCCATGCCGACGACGCCGTCTTCGTCTTCAACAAGCCGGCCGGCCTTGCCGTCCAGGGCGGGTCCGGGCTCACCAGCCATGTCGACGCCATGCTGGAAGCCTGGCGGGACGCCAAGGGGCAGAAGCCGCGGCTGGTGCACCGCATCGACCGCGAGACGTCCGGCATTCTCGTCGTGGCGCGGACACGGCTTGCCGCCTCGGCGCTCGCTGCCGCCTTCCGCGGCCGCCGCACGCGCAAGATCTACTGGGCGCTGGTGGCCGGCGTGCCGAAGCCCCGGCAGGGGCGCATCTCCACCTATCTGGCGCGCCAGGGCGGGCCGGAGGGCGAGCGTATGCGCGTTGCCCGCCATGGCGAGGACGAGGCGAGCCATGCCGTGTCGCTCTATTCGGTCGTCGATCAGGCCGGCCAGAAGCTGGCCTGGCTGACGATGCGCCCGGTGACGGGCCGTACGCACCAGCTCCGTGCCCATGCCGCCCATATCGGCCATCCCATCGTCGGCGACCCCAAATACTTCGATATCAAGGACTGGGAGCTGCCGGGCGGCATCCAGAACCGGCTGCATCTGCACGCGCGGCGGATCGTCCTCCCCCACCCGGACGGCGGCGTGCTCGATGTGACGGCGCCGCTGCCGCCGCATATGCAGCAGAGCTGGAACCTGCTCGGCTTCGATACGGCGGTGGAACCGGCCGACGGCGAAGACGATTGATCGCCCGGGCGACCGCAAGCGCGGCCGCCGGCGGAGCGATCATGACACTGGAACAGCATTTCTCGCGCTTTTCCCGCAAGGTGGCGCTGCTTGCGGGAACACCGACAACCTTCGTCCTCGCCGTCCTCTTCATCGCCCTGTGGGCGCTCAGCGGCCCGCTCTTCGGCTTCGCCGAAAGCTGGCAGCTGGTGGTGAATACCGGCACGACGATCATTACCTTCTTCATGGTCTTCGTTATCCAGAACACGCAGAACCGCGATACGACGGCGATCCAGCTCAAGCTCGACGAACTGGTGCGGGCGACGAAAGGCGCCAAGAATGCGCTGATCGACTCCGAGGACATGGAGATCGAGGAACTGGAGGCGCTGCAGAAGGAATTCGAGGCCATGGCGCAGCAGGCCCGTACCAAGCTCGAAGCGCGCGGCGCCGCCGAGCCACAACCGCCGGAGGCGCCCGCCAAGTCGCCGGCGCGGAAGCGCAAGACCACCACGCGGCCGGCCGCCGCCGCCCGGACATCCTCATCCCGACATCGGACGACATCGTGAGCGACACCCCTTCCACACCCGATCCCGCCGGGGAAGCCCCGCGTCGGCCCGACTTGCCGAAGCGCTTCTACCGCAGCGCCGCCGCGGCGCCCGTTGACGGCGGTTTCGGCATTCATCTCGACGGCCGGCCGACGCGCACCCCGGCGCGGGCGCTGCTGATCGTCCCCAGCCAGGCGCTGGGCGAGGCCATCGCCGCGGAATGGAATGCCCAGGAGACGATTATTGACCCCGCCACGATGCCGCTGACGCGCATCGTCAATGCCGGCATCGACGGCGTGGCGCAGCGGCTCGAGGAGGTGCGCGACGCCATCGTCAGTTACGCCGGCACGGACATGATCTGCTACCGCGCCGACGGACCGCAGACCTTGGTGGAGCGCCAGAAGGCGCATTGGGACGGCCTGCTCGATTGGGTGCGCGAGGCCCTCGGTGCCCGGTTCCTGCTAGCCGAGGGCGTCATGCCGGTCGCGCAGAACCGCGAGACGCTGGAACGCTTCGGCGCGGCGCTTACCGGCCTCGGCCCGCTGGCGCTGGCCGGCTTCAACGTGGCGACGACGCTGACCGGATCGGCGATCATCGCGCTTGCCGTGCAGCGCGGCCGCCTGTCGGCCGAGGATGCCTGGGCCGCCGCCCATGTCGACGAGGACTGGGAGATCGCCCAATGGGGCGAAGACGTCGAGGCTGCCGCTAAGCGCGCCGGCCGCTGGCTCGACATGCAGGCGGCGGCGCTGATCATGCGCGAGGCCGGGACGGCCTGAAGGCCTGTCAGGAGGGCAGCATGGCCTGCTCCGCAGCCGGACGGATGGGGCGGAGGGCAGCGGTGATGACGCAGCCTAGGGCGATCAGGGTCAGCACGGCATTGGCTGCATGACCATATTCCCAGCGCGCCCGCAGCCGCTCCCAGTCGGCCGGCGCGACGGTCCAGTTGCTCGTCGCCTGGTTGCCCGGAAAGACGAACAGGAAGAACACGCCGAGGCCGACCGCCAGCAGGATCACCGCCGGCCAGGCGAGGCGGCTGGCGACCGGATCGCTCCGCGACAGGAGCGCAAGCAGCGCGTCGGCGAGGATGGCGGCGACGATCACGACGCCGAGCAGCGCCCAGCCGGCATAGATCGACTGCACGGCGAAATAGGTGTCCTTCGGCAGGCTGAGCTTGTTGGGGAGGGCCAGCACATGCGCGCCTCCCGGCACCAGCGCCAGCGCCGTCAGCAGGATGGCAAGGAAGCGGACGACAATCATGCCCTTGGCTCCGTGGTCCCGGCGGTCAACGGCCGGTGACGAGGGGAGTTCCGCTTGCGGCGCGGCGTCGGGCCGCCTAAGCCGGCCTCGGAAGCCGCGCTGTCCCGTCGCGAGGGTACTGAAGCAATGCGCATTAAGAACGGACCGCACTGCGTGAGCACCGTCGCCGAGGCGGCCTGATGCCGGCGATGCGTTTGATGATCACCGGCAGGGTGCAGGGCGTCGGCTACCGCGAATGGTTCCGCCATCAGGCGGAAGCAGCCGGCGTGACGGGTTGGGTCCGCAACCGCCGCGACGGATCGGTGGAAGCGGTGATTGCCGCCACGGATGCCGGTGTTCTCGATGTCCTTGTGACGCAGGCTCGCTCCGGACCGGCGATGGCGCTGGTCGAGAATATCGCCGTCGCGGCGGCGCCAGAGCCGGAAGCTGGGCCGTTCCGCATCCTACCGACCGCTTAGCGCTGCTACTCCGCGACGGGGCCGAAGACTTCGACGAAAGACTGCCGCAGGGCGGCGTCGACATCGGCCATCGCCACGCTGACGCCGAGGTCGGTGAGGCTGGTGACGCCGTAGCCGGTGATTCCGCAGGGCACGATGCCGGCATAGTCGCCGAGGTCGGGCGCCACGTTGAGCGCGATGCCGTGGAAGCTGATCCAGCGCCGTACGCGCACGCCGATGGCGGCGATCTTGTCCTCGGTGCCTAGGCCCTTGTCTGGCCGCGCGACCCAGACGCCGATGCGCCCGGCGCGCCGCTCGCCGCGGACGCCGAAGCGCGCCAGCGTCCGGATGATCCAGTCCTCCAGCGCGCCGACATAGGCGCGGATGTCGGGGCCGCGACGGTTGAGGTCCAGCATCACATAGGCGATGCGCTGGCCGGGACCGTGATAGGTGTATTGCCCGCCGCGCCCGGTGCGGAAGACCGGCAACCGGTCGGGCTCCAGCAGGTCCTCCGGACGGGCGCTGGTGCCGGCCGTATAAAGGGAGGGGTGCTCCAGGAGCCACACCGCCTCGCCCGCCGTGCCGGCGCTGATCCCCGCGACGCGCGCCTCCATGGCGGCGAGGGCGTCGGGATACCCCACCGGCGCGTCGCTGACCGTCCACAGGACGGGCGGCGCTTCCTTTTGGGCTGAAAGAGGCGGGACCTGGCTCATCTGTCTATGGGTCAGCAGGTAGGCGATGCGCCACCCCGCCGGCAAGGGGCAATCGCCGCGGAAAATATGGTTGCCACAGCGCCACGCTGCCTTCAAAGCATGCCCGCATGCGTAAGGTATTCGGCATAGGTCTCAACAAGACCGGGACCAAGACGCTCGGCGCGGCGCTGCGCCTTCTCGGCCGGCGCCATGTCAGCATCCGCGGCGATCTGCTCATGGCCTATCGCCAGGGCGACCTGGCTACGGTCTTCGCCGTCTGCGACGCCAACGACTCGTTCGAGGACTGGCCGTTCCCGCTGATGTACCGGGAGCTGTACGAGCGCTACGGCGATACCGCCCGCTACGTCCTCACGGTGCGCCGCTCGCCGGAGGTCTGGCTGGCGAGCCTCAAGAACCACGCGCTGACGACGCCGGTGAAGGGCCACAGCCGCCTGCTCGCCTATGGCCATGCCTATCCGCATGGGCTGGAGGAGGAGCATCTCGCCATCTACCGGGACCACAATCGCGCCGTGCTGGACTTCTTCGCCGAACGCAGCGCCTCTCACCTGGTGCGCCAATTCTGCTGGGAGACGGGCGACGGCTGGGACGAGCTGTGCGGCTTCCTCGGCGAGCCGGTGCCGCAGGTGCCGTTCCCGCGCGAGAACGTCACCCGCCGCGACAGGCTCGCCGCCAGCCGCAACTATGCCGGCAACAGGCGGGCGATCGCGCGGCAGCTGGCCGATCTCGGGCGGAAGCCGGATGGCGAATTCTGAGGCGCTGCCGGTCCGCCTTCGGCTTGTAAGGTCTGGCGCCTTTTGTTACATGCTGCCGCGCCGTGCGGCTGATGCCGCCGGAGTTCCTTCTGATCATGTGCGGTCGTGGCGGAACTGGTAGACGCGCAGCGTTGAGGTCGCTGTGGGGCAACCCGTGGAAGTTCGAGTCTTCTCGACCGCACCATGAATTTCTCAGCGACGGCGGCCTTTGGCCGCCGTCTGCGTTTTCTGGCTGAACGACGGCAACCTTTCGCTGGAGGTCATGATGGCGGACGAGACCCCGACGGGTCCCGGCGACGCCGGGCTGGAGCGTGACGGCGGCCCGCGCGACGAGCAGGGCATGCTGTCGGGTGGCTTCGTCGATGCGGTGGCCGCCGCCGTCGCCGAACGCGATGCGCCGAAGGTGCGGGCCCTTGCAGGCAGCCTCGCCGGCGCCGACCTTGCCGAACTGATCGCCGCGCTCGAGCCGGAAGCGCAGGCGCCGTTCGTCCAGCTGCTGGGCGAGGATTTCGACTACGCCGTCCTGACCGAGCTGGACGAGGGCATCCGCGTCCGCATCGTCGAGGAGCTTCCCTCTGCCGAGGTTGCCGAAGGCGTCGCCGATCTCGAATCGGACGACGCCGTCTACATCCTGGAAGACCTCGGCGAGGAGGAGCGGGCGCGCATCCTCGAGCAGATCCCGCTGGTGGATCGCGATGCGCTGCGGCGCAGCTTGGAATATCCGGAGGAATCCGCCGGCCGGCGGATGCAGACTGAGTTCATCGCCGTGCCGCCGTTCTGGACGGTCGGCCAGACGATCGACCATCTCGGCGCCGCCGACGATCTGCCGGACGAGTTCTACGAGATATTCGTCGTCGATCCCGGGCACCGCCTTCTCGGCACGGTGCCGCTGAACCGGCTGCTGCGCGCCCGCCGCGGCGCGCGCATCTCCGACCTGATGGGCGAATCGCGCCACCTGGTCCATGCCACCGAGGACCAGGAGGAGGTGGCCCGCCTCTTCGAGCGCTACAACCTCGTTTCCGCCGCCGTCGTCGACGATGCCGAGCGCCTCGTCGGGGTGATCACCATCGACGACATCGTCGACGTCATCCAGGCCGAGGCCGACGAGGACATCAAGCGCCTTGCCGGCGTCGGCGACGAGGAAATCTCCGATTCGATCTTGGCCATCTCGCGCTCGCGCCTGCCCTGGCTGGTGGTCAATTCCGTCACCGCCTTCCTGTCGGCGAGCGTCATCGGCCTCTTCGACGGCACCATCGCCAAGATGGTGGCGCTCGCCATCCTGATGCCGATCGTCGCCTCGGTCGGCGGCAATACCGGCACGCAGGCGATGACCGTCACCGTGCGGGCGCTGGCGACCCGCGACCTGTCGCCGCGCAACCGGACCAGGATCATCGTCCGCGAGGCGGTGGTGGCGCTGCTCAACGGCTTCCTCGTCGCCGCCCTTGTCGGCTCGGTGGCGGCGTTCTGGTTCGGCAATCTGCAGCTTGGCGGCGTCATCGCCGCGGCGCTGGTCATCAACATGCTCGTCGCCGGCCTCGTCGGCGTGCTGGTGCCGCTGACCCTCAACCGCCTCCGCGCCGATCCGGCGGTGGCCTCTGGCGTCTTCGTGACGACCTGTACCGACGTCGTCGGCTTTTTCTCCTTCCTCGGCCTTGCAACCGTGTGGTTCCGCCTGTTCTAACGCTGCCGCAGCAAGGAGGTGGCCATGGCGGAGCGCATCCGGACCGGTGTCGTCGGGCTCGGCTATTTCGGGAATTTCCACGCCCGGCACTATGCCGCCCATCCGGACGCGATTCTCGTCGGCGTCGCCGACCCGCGGCCGGAGCGGGCGGAGGTCGCCGCCGGCCATGGCAGCGCGTTCTTCGCCGACTATCGTGAGCTCATCGGGCAGGTCGACGCCGTCTCGATCGCCGTGCCGACCTCGCTGCATCATGCCGTCGCCGGCGCCTTCATCGATGCCGGCGTGGCGGTGCTGGTCGAGAAGCCCGTCACCGACGACGTGGCGACCGCTGGCGATCTCGTCGAGCGCGCCGCGAACAAGGGCGTCGTCTTCAATGTCGGGCATATCGAGCGATTCTCGCCGGCCTTTCGGACGCTGGCGGCGGAAATCCCGGCGCCGCGGCTCATCGAATGCCAACGCCACAATCCCTGGTCGGGCCGCGCCATCGATGTCGATGTCGTGCTCGATCTGATGATCCACGACATCGATCTCGCCCTGGCGCTGGCGCAGTCGGAGGTGCTCGGCGTCGAGGCGACCGGCGTTGCCGTGGCGGGCACCGGCGCCGATGCCGTCAATGCCCGGCTGCTGTTTGCCAGCGGCGCCGTTGCCGAACTCAGCGCCAGCCGCGTTGCGCCCGCGGCGCAGCGCGCCGTCCGCGCCCTGGCGCCGGGCCTTGCGGTCACCGCCGATCTCGTCGGCCGCACCGTGACGGTCCTGCGCGGCGCGCCGGGCGCCACGCCGGTATCCGAATCGCCGGCCGTCGTGCCGCAGGACGCCCTGGGAGCCGAGATTGCCGCGTTCCTGGAGGCTGTCCAGGGGCGCCCCAACCCCGGCGTCAGCGGCGCCGAAGGGCTGACGGCCCTTGCCGTTGCCGAGCGCATTCGCGCCGCCACGACAGGCTAGGGCGGATATGGCGCCATAGCCCTCTGGCCATCCGGCTCGGAAAAAGCTAAAAGAAAAGGGCGGCGCGTCGGCCCTGCCGATGCACCGCCCTGAAGGTGGGACGGAAACAACCTACGACTGCCCTGACAAACAGGGCGAAAACGGCTGCCGCTCGACGGTGGCAGGCGCTGCCGGAAGATGACGAAGTCAGCTTCAGGTGACGCAAACATGACTGGTAAAGTCATATTTGTCCAGCCCCTCTGGTATACAAGCTGTGCCTTAGGCTGACGGGAGGGGTGGACGGTGCGAGCACACACGGTCGCGGCGCATGGCGCCGCGATTCCTGCTCTCGGTCTCGGAACCTGGAAACTGCAAGGTGAGGAATGCGCCGCGGTGGTCGCCGAGGCCATCCGCATCGGCTATCGGCACATCGATACCGCGGCCATGTACGACAACGAGGCGGCGGTCGGGGAGGGCCTTCGCGCCGCCGGCCTGCCGCGCGACGAGATCTTCGTCACCACCAAGGTGTGGCCGAGCAATATCGGCGCCGGCGCCCTCCAGCGCTCGGTCGAGCAGAGCCTTCGCCAGCTCGGCCTCGATGCCGTCGACCTGGTGCTGATCCATTGGCCGAGCCCGCGCATTCCGCTCCGCGAAAGCATGGCGGCGCTCAACGACGTCCGCGAGCGCGGCATGACGCGGCACATCGGCGTCTCCAATTTTGACGCCGGCCTGCTCGCAGAGGCCTGGTCGCTCAGCGCCGCGCCGCTGGTGGCCAACCAGTGCGAGTACAATCCCTATGTCTCGCAGGAGGCGACGTTGCGCGCCTGCCGTGAGCACGGCATGGCATTCGTCGCCTATTCGCCGCTGGCCCGCCGCGAGGTGCTCGACGAGCCGCTGATCCAGGACATCGGCCTGCGCCACGGCAAGACGTCGGCCCAGGTCGTGCTGCGCTGGGCTGTCCAGCAGGACGGCGTCGCCGCCATTCCGAAGAGCAGCCGGCCGGCGCGCCTTCGCCAGAATATCGAGATCTTCGATTTCGCCCTGTCCGACGAGGATACGGCGGCGATCTCCGCCCTGGCGCAGTAGCGGCTCAGCCCGAAGGCAGGCCGGCATCGGCGATGGCCTTGGCCGATTCCGACAGGAACTGCCGTCGCAGCAGCACGATCACCGTCAGCAGCGTGCCGGCGATCAGCACCCACGGGCCGGCGAGCCATCCGAGGAACGGGATGGAGAAATTGAAGGCGCGCTGCCCGCGGTTGAAATGCTGGCCGCCGAGGCGGATGAAGGTGATTGTGCGCGCCGCGGCTTCCGCGGCCTGCGGCGTGTCGCACTCGCTCGCCGGTGGCAGGGCGCCGACCAGGATCGAGGCATAGTTGAAGATCCGGTAGGACCAGCCGAACTTGAAGAAGGCGTAGACGAAGATCACCGTCAGGCCGAACACCTTGAGCTCGAACACGGCCGGCGTCGCGCTCTCGAACGGCACGATGTCGCGCAGCACGCCGAGGATGCCGGCGCCGGAGCCGAGAAGGGCGAGGCAGGCGCCGATCGCCAGCATCGATGCCGAGGCGAAGAACGCCGTGCCCTGCTGCAGCCCGCCGAGAATGGCGGTGTCGGCGATGCGCACCTCGCGTCCCAGCATGGCCTGGACCCAGGCCGCCCGCTGCCGGTTCATCGCCGCCGACAGCGTGCGGTGCGACCACGGGCCGTGATCGACGACGAGGGCATAGAACACCCAGGTCACGGCGAAGATCGCCAGGGCGAGGATGTCGGTCCAAGGGAGGGTGAAGAGGCTCGACATGGTGTTCCGCTGCGCTGACGCCGGGAGAACGGGAAGCGATCGCTTTGACGGAGATTAGCCGATGACACCGGAGGAATTGCAGATTGTCCGCCGCGCCTACGCCATGAATGTCATGGCGGCGGCCGGCGTCGACGATGCGCGCGTCCTCGATGCCTTCGCGGCGGTGCCGCGCGAGGCGTTTCTCGGGCCAGGCCCGTGGCCGCTCTACCGCTTCTGGGAAGGCTACGTCCCCAGTCCTGGCGCCGATCCGGTCTATCTCTACACCAACGGCCTCGTGGGCATCGCGCCGGAGCGCCACATCAACAATGGCGAGCCGTCGCTGCACGCCCTGCTGATCGCCCGGGCAGCGCCGAAGCGGGGCGATCACGTCGTCCATGTCGGCGCCGGCGTCGGCTATTACACGGCGATCCTTGCCGAACTGGCCGGTCCGGCAGGGCGCGTCACCGCCATCGAGTACGAGGCGGATCTTGCCGAACGCGCCCGCGGTAAATTTGCCGGCCGCGCCAATGTCGGCGTCATTCACGGCGACGGCACGACGGCCGCCTTCGATCCGGCCGATGTCATCTACGTCAATGCCGGCGTGGTGCGGCCGCCGGATATCTGGCTGGACCGGCTTCGCGACGGCGGCCGCCTCATCCTGCCGCTGACCACCGAGCTTGGCTTTCGCGCGCAGGACGGCGGCGACATGCGCCGCCGCGGCGCCGTCTTCCGTATCGAGCGGCGCGGGGCCGATTACCTCGCCACCTGGATCTCGCCGGTGGCGATCTATCCCTGCTCCGGGGCTCGCGACGCGGTGGACGGGCCGGCCCTCGCCGATGCCTTCGCCAGAGGCGGCTGGGAAAGGGTCACCCGGCTCTATCGCGACGACGACGTCCCGCCGGAGCGCTGCTGGCTGAAAATGCCGGGCTTCTGCCTGGCCTGTGACTGAGCGGCGGCGGCGGGGCCGGCGCCGAATCCGGCGCTTTCCCTTTGACCGGCCGGAGGCCAGTAGCTATAGAGGCGGCGCTCTGGCCAAGGTCCGCTTGCCTTTCCGGCTGCGGCGGGCGTGGTGGAACTGGTAGACACGCTGGATTTAGGTTCCAGTGGCTTCGGCCTTGGGGGTTCGAGTCCCTCCGCCCGCACCATCGGCGGGTGGGGCGTGTCGCGGCGATCGGTCAGGGCAGCCCGATAGCTTCAACGGCGCCCTTCCGTGCCGGCAGAGAAGAAAGCGTAGAAACGATGCAGGTCACCGAGACCCTTGCCGAAGGTCTGAAGCGCGAATTCAAGGTGGTGGTTCCGGCCTCGGAACTGGACAGCCGCCTGTCGGCGCGCCTGGAGGAGCTCAAGGGAACGGCCCAGATCAAGGGTTTCCGTCCCGGCAAGGTCCCGGTCAGCCATCTGCGCCGGCTGGTTGGCAAGTCGACGATGTCGCAGATCGTTCAGGACATCCTGACCGAGACGGCGAACCAGACGCTGACCGAGCGTAGCGAGCGCGCCGCCTTCCAGCCGAGCTTCGACCTGACCGAGGACGAGGAGGAAGCGAACCGCGTCCTCGAGGGCAAGGCCGACCTCGAATACGCGATGAAATACGAGATCCTGCCGGAAGTGACGGTGGGCGACCTGACCTCCATCTCCGTCGAGCGCCAGATCGTCGACATTCCGGAGGAGGAGATCGCCGCCGAGCTGCAGCGCCTGGCAGCGCAGTCCGCCTCCTATTCCCCGCGTGAGGGCGCCGCGCAGAGCGGCGACCGCGTCACGATCGATTATGTCGGCAAGATCGACGGCGAGCCCTTCGAGGGCGGCGCCGACAATGACGCGCCGCTGCTGCTCGGCTCCGGGCAGTTCATCCCCGGTTTCGAGGAACAGCTCATCGGCCTCTCGGCCGGCGACGAGCGCACCATCACGGTGACGTTCCCGCTCGAATACGGCGCGACCCATCTCGCCGGCAAGGAAGCGACCTTCGACGTCAAGGTGAAGGAAGTCGCCGCGCCGGAGAACGCCACGGTCGACGACGACCTTGCCAAGCGCCTCGGCCTCGAGTCGCTCGCCAAGCTGCGCGAGACGGTGCGCCAGCAGCTGTCGGCGCAGTTCGAGCCATTCACGCGGCAGAAGGTGAAGCGCCGGCTGCTCGACAAGCTGGACGAGATGCACTCCTTCGACCTGCCGCCGACGATGGTCGACCGCGAGTTCGAGACCGTGTGGCGCGAGGTCCAGGCGGACATGCAGCGCAGCGGCAAGACCTTCGCCGACGAGGGGACGACGGAGGAGGAGACGCGCGACTATTACCGCAAGATCGCCGAGCGGCGCGTGCGCCTCGGCCTCGTTCTGGCGGAGATCGGTGAGCGCAATTCCATCGATGTCAGCGAGCAGGAGCTGCAGCGCGCCCTCAATGCCGAGCTGCGCCGCTATCCCGGCCAGGAACAGAAGATCTACACCTTCTACCGCGAGAACCCGAACGCGCTGAGCGGCCTGCGGGCGCCGATCTTCGAGGAGAAGGTTGTCGACTACATCCTCAGCCAGGCCAATGTGACGGACCGCGTGGTCTCCCAGGAGGAGCTGACCAGCTTCGACGAGGACGATCCGGACGCGCCGCCGAAGGACTGACGCGGCGCCAGGTCTGCCGCCTTTCACGGCGGCCGGAACGCGGCCGTCATGAGCCCGTCACCGGATCGTGGATGGCTGGCCCTTTTCGGCCGCTGTCGCGTCGCTTATCTATAGGTTATCGGCAAGAATCGGGCTGGCCGGGACGGGAGGGATTCTCCTCCGCACCGTTGCATGCGCGGCCCGCCTTGCGCTTCCGGTTTGCGAAGGAATCCCCATGCGCGATCCCCTGCAGTACACCATGAATACGCTCGTCCCGATGGTGGTCGAGCAGACCAACCGCGGCGAGCGCGCCTTCGACATCTACTCGCGGCTCCTCAAGGAGCGCGTCATTTTCGTCACCGGCGCGATCGAGGATTACGGCGCGTCGCTGATCACCGCCCAGCTTCTCTTCCTCGAGGCCGAGAACCCGAAGAAAGAGATTTCCATGTACATCAACTCGCCGGGCGGCGTGGTCACGGCGGGCATGGCGATCTACGACACCATGCAGTTCATCAAGCCGCCGGTCTCGACGCTGTGCATCGGCCAGGCCGCCTCGATGGGCTCGCTGCTGCTTGCCGCCGGCGCCCCCGGCCAGCGCTTCGCGCTTCCCAATGCGCGCGTCATGCTGCACCAGCCGTCCGGCGGTTTCCAGGGACAGGCTTCGGATATCGAGCGGCATGCCGAGGATATTCTGAAGATGAAGCGCCGGCTCAACGAGATCTACGTCAAGCATACTGGCAAAAGCTACGAAGTTGTCGAGCGTTCGCTTGATCGCGACTACTTCCTGACGGCCAGTGAAGCCAAGGACTTCGGGCTTATCGACAAGGTACTTGAAACGCGTCAGGCGGATGAGATGAGCGTCGCGGCCGAGTAAGCGTGGCCGTAAACGCGTCGGCGCGACGAATTTGGTGCTTTCAGTGCCAGCTTTGCCGCGTTAAGTATCTCTTGAACAAGGCGCCGATAGCATGGTTGGATCGTTCAGGCGCTAGCGCACGGGACAGTTGGAGGCCCCGGTCGCCAACCTGACCCTCATGGAGCCGCAGGCCATCATGCCGCGGCGCCTTTATTGGGCCTGCGGACGGCGTCCGGGTCCGCCCGACCAGGGGACTGCGAATGAGCAAAGTCAGCGGCAGCGACAGCAAGAACACCCTCTACTGCTCTTTCTGCGGGAAGAGCCAGCACGAGGTGCGCAAGCTGATCGCCGGCCCCACCGTTTTCATCTGCGACGAGTGCGTCGAGCTGTGCATGGACATCATCCGCGAGGAATCGAAGTCCTCGCTGGTGAAGTCGCGCGACGGCGTCCCGACGCCGAGCGAGATCTGCTCGGTGCTGGACGACTACGTCATCGGCCAGCGCCATGCCAAGCGCGTGCTCTCCGTCGCCGTCCATAACCACTACAAGCGCCTCAACCACGCCGCCAAGAACAACGACGTGGAGCTGGCCAAGTCGAACATCCTGCTGATCGGCCCGACCGGCAGCGGCAAGACGCTGCTCGCCCAGACCCTGGCGCGCATCCTCGACGTGCCCTTCACGATGGCCGATGCGACGACCCTCACGGAGGCCGGCTATGTCGGCGAGGACGTCGAGAACATCATCCTGAAGCTGCTGCAGGCCGCCGACTACAATGTCGAGCGGGCGCAGCGCGGCATCGTCTATATCGACGAGGTCGACAAGATCAGCCGCAAGTCCGACAACCCGTCGATCACCCGCGACGTGTCGGGCGAGGGCGTGCAGCAGGCCCTCCTGAAGATCATGGAAGGGACTGTCGCCAGCGTGCCGCCGCAGGGCGGCCGCAAGCATCCGCAGCAGGAATTCCTGCAGGTCGACACGACCAACATCCTGTTCATCTGCGGCGGCGCCTTCTCCGGCCTAGAGCGGATCATCTCCGACCGCGGCCGCTCGACCTCGATCGGCTTCGGCGCCAAGGTCGCCGCGCCGGAGGATCGCCGCACCGGCGAGCTGTTCCGCAATGTCGAGCCCGAGGACCTGCTGAAGTTCGGCCTGATCCCGGAATTCGTCGGCCGCCTGCCGATCCTGGCGACGCTTGAGGACCTCGACGAGACGGCGCTGGTGCGCATTCTCACCGAGCCGAAGAACGCCTTGGTGAAGCAGTTCCAGCGCCTGTTCGACATGGAGAATGTCGAGCTGACGATCCATGGCGATGCGCTGACGGCGATCGCCAAGAAGGCCATCGAGCGCAAGACCGGCGCCCGCGGCCTGCGCTCGATCATGGAATCGATCCTGCTGGAGACGATGTTCGACCTGCCGGCGCTCGACGGCGTCCAGGAGGTGGTCATCTCCTCCGAGGTCGTGGAGGGCAATGCCCGGCCGCTTTACATCTACTCCGAGCGGCTGGAGGACGCCTCTTCGTCCGCCTGACGGCTGCCCGAGGCTGAGACAAAAATGGAGCCGGCCAAGCCGGCTCCATTTTTATTTGAAGGTTTGTCTGTAGGCGCCTGATATCATGACAGTTTCCGACGACGAGGACCTGCGCAAGCTGAAGCGTATCGGCCAGGTGGTAGCAAGGACCATGGCCGAGATGGGGCGGGCGCTGCGTCCCGGAATCACCACGCAGGAGCTGGACGATCTCGGCGGCCGCCTGCTGGCTGCGGCCGGCGCCCGCTCGGCGCCGCAGGTGACCTACGGCTTCCCCGGCGTCACCTGCATCAGCGTCAACGAGGAGATCGCCCACGGCATTCCCGGCGACCGGGTGATCGCCGAGGGCGACCTCGTCAATATCGACGTGTCGGCGGAGCTCGACGGCTTCTTCGCCGATACCGGCGCCAGCTTCACGGTTGGGCGCGCCCAGCCGGCGATGACGCGACTCTGCCGCGACGGCAAGCGCGCCCTGTGGGCCGGCATCGGCCAGGTCGGCCCCGGCCGCCGCATGGCGGCGATCGGCGAGGCGATCGGCCGCTTCGCGCAGAAGAACGGCTATACGCTGATCCGCAACCTGGCGAGCCATGGCGTCGGCACGTCGCTGCACGAGGAGCCGGCGGAAATCCCGACCTGGCCGGACGCCTCGGAACGGCGGATCATGCAGGCCGGCATGGTCTTCACCATCGAGCCGTTCCTCTCCCTCGGCGGCGACTGGGCGGTGGAGGCCGACGGCGATCCCTGGACCCTCTACAGCCGGCCGCAGGCCTTCACGGTCCAGTACGAGCACACCCTCGTCGTGACCCCGCGGGGGCCGCTGGTGGTGACGCTCCCGGCCTGACGCGCCATCGGCCGCAGCCGCCGCCATCCCTAGGAGAAGCTTGGCCTTTCGCCCTGTTGGCGACGGCTCCGGCGACCTTGACAGGGGGTCTCGACGAGACCACCTAATGGCTAACAATGGCAGGCAGCGCGCCTTTGTCCGAACCCCGGTCCGCTTTCGAGGGACCGTTCCCACGACAATTCGTGTCTGCGTAACGCCCGCCGCCTTCCGGACGGGCATTGAAAGGGTTCACCATGGCATCTGAGAGCAGTCGTCCCGTCGGTGCTGTTCCGCCCGGCGGCGACGTTTTCCCGGTTCTGCCGCTGCGGGATATCGTCGTGTTCCCGCATATGATCGTTCCCCTCTTCGTCGGCCGCGAGAAGTCCATCCGTGCGCTCGAAGAGGTAATGCGCGCCGACAAGCAGATCCTGCTCGCGACGCAGAAGGACCCCGGCGACGACGATCCGAAGCCCGACTCGATCTTCACCATCGGCACGCTGGCGACCGTCCTCCAGCTCCTCAAGCTGCCGGACGGCACAGTCAAGGTGCTAGTCGAAGGGGCGAGCCGCGCCGAGATCGTCAAGTTCACCGACCACGAGACCTTCTACGAGGCCCAGGCCCGGGCGCTGGACGATGAAGCCGGCGACGAGGTCGAGGTCGAGGCGCTGGCGCGTTCGGTGGTCGCCGAGTTCGACAATTATGTGAAGCTCAACAAGAAGATCTCGCCCGAGGTCGTCGGCGCGGTGACGCAGATCGACGACTATTCCAAGCTCGCCGACACGGTCGCCTCGCACCTGGCGATCAAGATTCCCGACAAGCAGGCGATTCTGGAGCTGCGCACCGTCGCCGAGCGGCTGGAGCGGGTTCTGGGCCTGATGGAGAGCGAGATCTCGGTCCTCCAGGTCGAGAAGCGCATCCGTTCGCGCGTCAAGCGGCAGATGGAGAAGACCCAGCGCGAGTACTACCTCAACGAGCAGATGAAGGCGATCCAGAAGGAGCTGGGCGACGCCGAGGAAGGCCGCGACGAGCTGGCCGAGCTCGAGGAGAAGATCGAGAAGACGCGCCTCTCCAAGGAAGCCCGCGAGAAGGCGATGGGCGAGCTGAAGAAGCTCCGGCAGATGAGCCCGATGTCTGCCGAGGCGACGGTGGTGCGCAACTATCTCGACTGGCTGCTGAGCATTCCGTGGGGCAAGAAGTCGAAGGTCAAGAAGGACCTGCGCTACGCCCAGGAGGTGCTCGACGCCGATCATTTCGGCCTCGAGAAGGTCAAGGACCGCATCGTCGAGTACCTGGCCGTGCAGAGCCGCGCCAACAAGCTGAAGGGGCCGATCCTGTGCCTCGTCGGCCCGCCCGGCGTCGGCAAGACCTCGCTCGGCAAGTCGATCGCCAAGGCGACCGGCCGTGAGTTCGTGCGCATGTCGCTGGGCGGCGTGCGCGACGAGGCCGAGATCCGCGGCCATCGCCGCACCTATATCGGCTCGATGCCCGGCAAGGTCATCCAGTCGATGAAGAAGGCGAAGAAGTCCAACCCGCTCTTCCTGCTCGACGAGATCGACAAGATGGGCATGGACTTCCGCGGCGATCCGTCCTCGGCCCTGCTGGAGGTGCTGGACCCGGAGCAGAACCACTCGTTCAACGACCACTACCTGGAGGTCGACTACGATCTGTCGGACGTGATGTTCGTCACCACGGCCAACACGCTGAACATTCCCGGGCCGCTGATGGACAGGATGGAGATCATCCGCATCGCCGGCTACACCGAGAACGAGAAGCTGGAGATCGCCCGCCGGCATCTGATCCCGAAGATCATCCAGGAGCATGGTCTGCAGGCGAAGGAGTTCTCCATCAGCGACGGCGCCCTGATGCAGATCATCCGCCGCTACACCCGCGAGGCCGGCGTCCGCAGCCTCGAGCGTGAGCTGGCGACGGTCGCCCGCAAGGTGGTCAAGGAGCTGCTGCTGTCGAAGAAGAAGACGGTCAAGGTCACGGAGAAGAACCTCGAGGACTATCTCGGCGTGCCGCGCTACCGCTACGGCGAGATGGAAGGCGAGGATCAGGTCGGTGTCGTCACCGGCCTCGCCTGGACCGAGGTCGGCGGCGAGTTGCTGACGATCGAGGGCGTCATGATGCCCGGCAAGGGCCGCATGACGGTTACCGGCAACCTGCGCGACGTGATGAAGGAATCGATCTCGGCTGCCGCGTCCTATGTCCGCTCGCGGGCGACCGCCTACGGCATCGAGCCGCCGCTCTTCGACAAGCGGGATATCCACGTCCACGTGCCGGAGGGCGCGACGCCCAAGGACGGGCCGTCGGCCGGCGTCGCCATGGCGACGGCGATCGTCTCGGTGATGACGGGGATTCCGGTACGCCGCGACATCGCCATGACCGGCGAGATCACCCTGCGCGGCCGCGTCCTACCAATCGGCGGCCTCAAGGAGAAGCTGCTCGCGGCGCTGCGCGGCGGCATCAAGACGGTCCTCATCCCGGAGGAAAACGTCAAGGATCTCGCGGAGATCCCGGACGTCGTGAAGAACGGGCTGGAGATCGTGCCGGTGTCGCGCATGGACGAGGTCGTCCCGCATGCGCTGGTGCGCAAGCCGGAGGCCATCGTCTGGGAAGACAAGCCGGTGCCGGACGGCGCCGGCGTGGTCGCCGATGACGACCTTTCGTCGGGCTTGACGGCCCATTGACGTCGTGAAGCTGTGAAAAAGCGAAAACGCCCGCCATCTGGCGGGCGTTTTTTCGTTGCACACCGACCGCACTATCGGCAAAAGGCGAGGAAATCTGCCGTTTTTATCTTGCCTAAGGCAGCTTTTCGAACCACTGTCTCAGGCTTATGAGCCTGGATGGCGCTTCGGTTCGTACCTGAAGAGGGAAAGGGAACTTCATGAACAAGAACGATCTGATCGCCGCTGTTGCCGACGCAACCGGTATGTCGAAAGCGGCTGCCGGCCAGGCTGTCGATGCGACCTTCGACGCCATCACGATCTCGCTGAAGAACGGCGACGAAGTGAAGATCATCGGTTTCGGCAATTTCTCGGTCGCCAAGCGCGCCGCCAGCCAGGGCCGCAACCCGCGGACCGGCGAAAGCATCAAGATTGCCGCGTCCAAGACGCCCAAGTTCAAGGCCGGCAAGGGCCTGAAGGACGCCGTCAACGACTGATCCGGTGCCTGTGCCCGGCGTGACGCCGGGCCCACGCAATCCTGCGCCCACGCAATCCTGCGTATTTGCGCCTGCGCCATGCGTCCTTGCGCGATCGCCGCGTAGCGCCTAGATCGGCGCGCGCGGCGTCGTCGTTATAGGGCGGTTAGCTCAGCTGGTAGAGCGCCACGTTTACACCGTGGATGTCGGGAGTTCGAGCCTCTCACCGCCCACCACAAAGAACCCCTTGCTGGATGGGGTGGTCAGCTTGACTTGCCCCAGGCTGTACCGTAATCCACCGCCACCCCGGGGCCGGCGCACGGCGCCGGACCCCTCGCGGGGGTGTAGCTCAGTTGGTTAGAGCGCCGGCCTGTCACGCCGGAGGTCGCGGGTTCGAGCCCCGTCACTCCCGCCACTTTCCCGTTCATTCCGTGCCTTGCCGATCCCTCCGGCGCTGCGGCCGCCCGCCCAGCCGGGTTATGCTGCCGCAGAGGCCCTGAATCGGTTCGCCGGCATCCCTGCCGGCGCGTTTTGCCGGCCGCCATCCGTCCTGCCGGAGCGGGGCAGCCATGCCGTACGAGCGCGCTCAAACTTTCGCCCCATCTAGGCGCCATGCGCCCCTCCGGATATCGGGATGAGCGCCTTGTTTTCACGTACCATCGAACGGCAGCCGGCGGACCGGGAGCGGCGCCGGCTTCTCTATGTGTTCCCGCAGGCGCTCTATGCCGGCCAGCACTTCGCCCATCTCGTGCGGGCGGCCGGCGAGCGCTTCGAGGTCCATATCGCCGTGCCGCCAGCGCCGGTGCTGGACGGCTTCGATCTCGGCGAGGCGGTCCTTCACGACATGCCGGTCCGCCGCGGCATGCCGGCGCCGCTGGCGGAGATCGGCTATGCGCGCCGGCTGCGTTTCCTGATCCGCCGGCTGCGGCCGGACATCCTCCATGCCGTCACGATTCGTCCGGTCATCTATGGCGGCATCGTCGGCAGGAGGGCCGTACCGGCGGCGGTGTTCTCGGTGACGGGCCTCGGCTATCTGTTCGGCGAGGCGCGGGCCGCCCGGTTCCTGCGCCCGGCGGGCGAGATCGCCTATCGCCGCGCCCTGGGACATCCCCGTTCGGCGACGGTGTTCGAGAATCACGACGACCGCGATCTTTTCGTCGCCCGCCGGCTGGTTTCGCCGGAGCGGAGCCGCGTCTTCCTCGGCGTCGGCGTCGACCTCGGCACGTTTGCCTTCGCGCCGGAACCGCTGGCCGACAGGCCCATCGTCGTTCTTCCCAGCCGACTGATCGCCGAGAAGGGCGTGCGTGAATTCGCCGAGGCGGCGCGGCTGCTGCGGCTCAACGGCGTCTCGGCCCGCTTCGTGCTGGTGGGCGATGTCGATTTCGGCAATCCCACAAGCCTGCAGCGCGACGAGATCGACACCTGGGTGCGCGCCGGCGACGTCGAATGGTGGGGCTGGCGCGAGGACATGGCCGGAACGCTGCAGCGCTCGGCCATCGTCTGCCTGCCGTCCTATTATCGCGAAGGCGCGCCGCGCAGCCTGATCGAGGCGGCGGCGGTGGGCCGGCCGGCGGTGACGACGGACATGCCGGGCTGCCGCGACGTCGTCGCCGACGGCGAGACGGGGCTGATTGTGCCGCCGCGCGATGCGCCGGCGCTGGCGGCCGCACTCGGCAGGCTCCTGGCGGATCGCAGCCTGCGGGTCCGCATGGGGATGACGGCGCGGGTGCGGGCCGAATCGCTGTTCTCGACCGGCATCGCCACGCAGCGCATCCTTGAGCTCTACGAGGAACTAGCGCCGCGGCAGGGCGGGGATCAGGATGCGCTGGCCGAGTCGCTGTCGCCAGTCCTGCCGGTTTCGGGTGGCTGACGCCCGGCACATGATGACAATCGCAACATCCTTGACGCCGGATATCGAAACCATGCGGAATCGGCCGCAGCGCGATGATCGGCATGACGAATCGCGCTGGACGGCGCCAGACCTGAAATGACAGCAGATCGAAACCAAGACGGCGTGCAGCCCTACCAGCTGACCCGCGAGCGCCTTCTCGACGGGACTTTTCTGGCCGAGCTGCGGGCGCGCTTCGGCGCCGCGATGCCGCTGTGGAGCGACGAAGAGATCGCCGCCTCGCTGAGCGCGACGCTGGCGGGGCGCCGGCCCGGCACCGATGTCTGGGTGTTCGGCTACGGCTCGCTGATCTGGAATCCGGCCTTCGAGTTCGTCGAGCGCCGTATTGCCGCCATCCATGGCCTGCACCGGCGGTTCTGCCTGTGGATACACGGCGGCCGTGGCACGCCGGAGCGTCCCGGCCTGATGCTGGCGCTCGATCGCGGCGGCCGCTGCCGCGGCGTCGCCTTCCGCATCGCCGCCGCGCAGGTGGAGGAAGAGCTCTTGATCCTGTGGCGGCGCGAGATGCTGGCCGGCTCCTACCGGCCGCGCTGGATCGACGCCGCGACGGAGGAGGGGCCGGTACGGGCGCTCACCTTCGTTGCCAATCGCGGCAATGACCGCTTCGTGCCGACGATGCCGCCGGACGAGGTCGCCCGCCATATTGCCTCGGCCACTGGCCCTGCCGGGAGCTGCGTCGAATATCTCCAGCAGACCGTGCAGCACCTCTCGGCGCTCGGCCTCCGCGACGAGAGCCTGGAGCGCATCCGCGTGCGCGTGGAACGCCTCATGGCGGCCGGCCGGCTGCCCGGCGAATCCGCCGCGGAATAGGCCGTTTTCCAGGCTTCTTGCGGCTCGCCGGCGGCCTGCGCCCCCGCGACGATCCGCCGGCCCCTTGTGGCATAGGCGCACATTGACCAGACTCTAGAATTCCGGTGGTCTATGACACCCGCTGACGGGCCGACGGGAGGAGCCGGGGAGCGACCCGGTCGGCGGCGACGGCAGGGGTGCCGTCGGGGGAGGGCGTATGGAACAGCTGCTGCAGGGCTATCTGCCTCTGGTTGTCTTTGTCGGCGTGGCGCTGGTGATCGGCGCTGCGCTGCTCGTGGCGCCGTTCGTCGTCGCCTACAAGAATCCCGACCCGGTCAAGCTCTCGGCCTATGAGTGCGGTTTCAACGCCTTCGACGACGCGCGCATGAAATTCGACGTGCGCTTCTACCTCGTCGCGATCCTGTTCATCATTTTCGACCTTGAGGTGGCCTTCCTCTTTCCGTGGGCGATCACGTTCGGCGATCTCGGCTGGTTCGGGTTCTGGTCGATGATGTGCTTCCTCGGGGTGCTGGCGATCGGCTTTGTCTATGAGTGGAAGAAGGGAGCGCTGGAATGGGATTGATCGCTCCTGGCGGCACGCTGACGGCGCCGGCGCCGAAGGGGTTGATCGACCCCGCGACCGGCAAGCCGCTCGGCGCCGACGATCCGTTCTTCCGCGGCGTCGATGACGAGCTCGCCGACAAGGGCTTCCTCGTCGCGGCGGCCGACGACCTGATCACCTGGGCCCGCACCGGCTCGCTGATGTGGATGACCTTCGGCCTGGCCTGCTGCGCCATCGAGATGATGCAGATGTCGATGCCGCGCTATGACGGCGAACGCTTTGGCTTCGCACCGCGCGCCTCGCCGCGGCAGTCCGACGTCATGATCGTCGCCGGCACGCTGACCAACAAGATGGCCCCGGCGCTGCGCAAGGTCTACGACCAGATGCCGGAGCCGCGCTACGTCATCTCCATGGGCTCATGCGCCAATGGCGGCGGCTACTACCACTATTCCTATGCCGTGGTGCGCGGCTGCGACCGCATCGTGCCGGTCGACATCTATGTTCCGGGCTGTCCTCCGACGGCCGAAGCCCTGTTGTACGGCGTCCTGCTGCTGCAGAAAAAAATCCGCCGCACCGGCACCATCGAGCGCTGACCAGCCCGATGGATGAGCTTCTGAAGATGGTCGGCGATACCCTTGTGGCCGGATTTCCTGGCGCCGCGGCGCATCATGCCTTCGGCGAACTGACCGTGACGGTGCCGCGCGACGACATCCTGGCGGTCCTGGCGCTGCTGCGCGACGACGCGCGGTTCCGCTTCGTGAACCTGACCGACATCTGCGGCGTCGACTATCCGGAGCGGGCCGAACGCTTCGAGGTCGTCTACCACCTCCTCAGCCCGACGCTGAACCGGCGCATCCGCCTCAAGGTCGGCACCGACGAGGCGACGCCGCTGCCGTCCGCTTCGGGCCTCTTTCCGGTGGCGGACTGGATGGAGCGGGAGACCTACGACCTATACGGCATCCTCTTTTCCGGCCACCCGGACCTGCGGCGCATCCTGACCGACTACGGCTTCGAGGGGCATCCGCTGCGCAAGGACTTCCCGCTCACCGGCTATGTCGAAGTCCGCTATGACGACGGGCAGAAGCGCGTCGTCTACGAGCCGGTGAAGCTGGCGCAGGAATTCCGCGACTTCGATTTCCTGTCGCCATGGGAGGGAACGCAGTACGAGCTGCCCGGCGACGAGAAGAAGAGCGGGTAAGGCGAATGGCGAGTGGCGAATGGCGAGTGGGGAAGAAGATGGGGGCACACAGCGCCCGATCAGTTCCTATCGCGATCTTCGCGTCTGGCAGGACGCCATGACGCTCGCTGTGAATTGCTATGCGCCCGCGAGGCCACGCAGTGGCTGAAGCGTCCGTTCGCAACTTCACCATCAATTTCGGGCCGCAGCATCCGGCGGCGCATGGCGTGCTGCGCCTTGTGCTGGAGCTCGACGGCGAGATCGTCAGCCGTGTCGATCCGCATATCGGGCTGCTGCATCGCGGCACCGAGAAGCTGATCGAATACAAGACCTATCTCCAGGCGCTGCCTTATTTCGACCGCCTCGACTACGTGGCGCCGATGAACCAGGAGCACGCCTGGGCGCTGGCGATCGAGCGGCTGCTCGGGCTCGAGGTGCCGTATCGCGGCCAGCTCATCCGCGTTCTCTATGCCGAGATCGGCCGGCTTCTCAGTCATCTCCTCAACATCACCACGCAGGCGCTGGATGTCGGCGCGCTCACGCCGCCGCTATGGGGGTTCGAGGAGCGCGAGAAGCTGATGATCTTCTACGAGCGCGCCTCGGGCTCGCGGCTGCACGCAGCCTATTTCCGTCCCGGCGGCGTTCATCAGGATCTGCCGCCGGAGCTGGTGGAGGATATCGGCCGCTTCATCGACCCGTTCCTCAAGGTCGTCGACGATCTCGACCTGCTCCTGACCGACAACCGCATCTTCAAGCAGCGCAATGTCGATATCGGCGTCGTGTCGCTCGAGGACGCCTGGAAGTGGGGCTTCTCCGGCGTGATGGTGCGCGGCTCGGGCGCCGCCTGGGACCTGCGGCGGGCCCAGCCCTACGAGTGCTATTCCGATCTCGCCTTCGACATTCCGGTCGGCAGGAACGGTGACTGCTACGACCGCTATCTGATCCGCATGGAGGAGATGCGCCAATCGGCGCGGATCATGCGCCAGTGCGTCGATCTCCTGATGTCGGCGAAGGGCGGCGGGCCGGTATCGTCGCGGGACGGCAAGGTCGTGCCGCCGCCGCGCGGCGAGATGAAGCGCTCGATGGAGGCGCTCATCCATCATTTCAAGCTCTACACTGAGGGCTTCAAGGTGCCGGCCGGCGAGGTTTATGCCGCCGTCGAGGCGCCCAAGGGCGAATTCGGCGTCTATCTGGTATCCGATGGGACCAATCGGCCCTATCGGGCCAAGATCCGAGCGCCGGGCTTTGCCCATCTCGCCGCCATGGACTTCATGACGCGCGGCCACTTGCTGGCCGACGTCGCGGCGGTCCTTGGCTCGCTCGATATCGTGTTTGGGGAGATCGACCGATGACGCGTCTGCAGGGCTTGCCGGGGCCGGCGGCGATGGCGCGCGCCGCCGTGATCTCCTCCCGCCGGCTGGTGATCTGAGCGCGATGGCGGTCCGGCGTCTCCATCACGAGCAGCCCGCGCATTTCGCCTTCACGCCCGAGAATCTGGCGTGGGCGGAGCGCGAGGTGCGGAAATATCCCGAGGGCCGACAGGCCTCGGCGGTGATCGCACTGCTGTGGCGGGCGCAGGAGCAGGAGCGCTGGGTCAGCGAACCGGCGATCCGCTGGGTCGCCGACTTCCTCGGCATGCCCTATATCCGCGTGCTGGAAGTCGCGACCTTCTACACCATGTTCCTGCTCGAGCCGCCGGGCCGCAAGGCGCATATCCAGGTCTGCGGCACGACGCCCTGCATGCTGCGCGGCTCCGACGACCTGTTCGCCGTGTGCCGCCGCCGCATCGCTTCGACGCCGCACACGGTTTCGGCGGACGGCAATTTCTCGTGGGAGGAGGTCGAGTGCCTCGGCGCCTGCGTCAACGCCCCGCTGGTGCAGATCGGCGCCGATACGTTCGAGGACCTGACCGCGGAGCGCTTCGAGGCGCTGCTGGACGACATCGCCGCCGGTCGCCCGGTGCACCCCGGTCCGCAGGTGGAGCGCGACTTCTCGGCGCCCGCCGGCGACCCGACGTCACTGACCGATCCGGAGCTTTATCCCGGCGACGGCGACGAGGGGCCGGGCTCGGCGCCGCGGCGCCGCGGCCGCCTGACGGACGCCGACGCCAAGAAATCCACCGAGGCCGCCAATGTGCGGGAGGCGGCGATCCCGAAACCGCCGGTGGCCGACAGTTCCGACCGGAGGCGTACCTGATGCTGGCCGACCGCGACCGGATCTTCACCAATCTCTACGGGCTGCACGACTGGGGCCTTGCCGGCGCGCGGCGCCGCGGCTCGTGGGACGACACCAGGGCGCTGCTGGAAAAGGGCAGGGACTGGATCATCGACGAGATGAAGGCCTCGGGCCTGCGCGGCCGTGGCGGCGCCGGTTTCCCGACCGGCCTCAAATGGTCGTTCATGCCCAAGGAGGTCGGCGACCGGCCGCACTACCTCGTCGTCAATGCCGACGAATCGGAGCCGGGCACCTGCAAGGACCGCGACATCATGCGGCACGATCCGCATCATCTCGTGGAAGGCTGCCTGATCGCCGGCTTCGCGATGAATGCCCATGTCGGCTACATCTATGTCCGCGGCGAGTTCATCCGTGAGCGCGAGCACCTGCAGGCCGCCATCGACCAGGCCTATGAAGCGCGCCTGATCGGCAAGAACAACGTCAACGGCTGGGATTTCGACCTCTACGTCCATCACGGCGCCGGCGCCTATATCTGCGGCGAGGAGACGGCGCTCCTTGAATCGCTGGAGGGCAAGAAGGGCCTGCCGCGGCTGAAGCCGCCGTTCCCGGCCAATGTCGGCCTCTATGGCTGCCCGACGACCGTCAACAATGTCGAATCGATCGCCGTCGCGCCGACGATCCTGCGCCGCGGCGGCGCCTGGTTCGCCGGCATCGGCAAACCCAACAACACCGGCACCAAGCTCTTCTGCATCTCCGGCCACGTCGAGAAGCCGTGCACCGTCGAGGAGGAGATGGGCATCAGCCTGCGCGAGCTGATCGAGCGCCATGCCGGCGGCGTGCGCGGCGGCTGGGACAACCTGCTGGCGGTCATTCCCGGCGGCGCCTCGGTGGCGCTGCTGCCGGCCTGGCAGTGCGATGACCTGTCGATGGATTTCGACACCCTGCGCGAGCTGAAGTCGGGCCTCGGCACGGCGGCGGTGATCGTCATGGACAAGTCGACCGACATCGTCCGCGCCATCGCCCGTCTCTCCTATTTCTACAAGCACGAAAGCTGCGGCCAGTGCACGCCGTGCCGCGAGGGCACCGGCTGGATGTGGCGCGTCCTGGAACGCATGGCGCGCGGCGAGGCGCAGAAGCGCGAGATCGACATGCTGCTGGAGGTGACCCATCAGGTCGAGGGCCACACGATCTGCGCTCTCGGCGACGCGGCGGCCTGGCCGGTGCAGGGCCTGATCCGGCATTTCCGGCCGGAGATCGAGGCCCGCATCGACGCCTATGCGGCCCGCCTGCCGCGCCAGGACCGCGTCCTGGAGGCGGCGGAGTGACGGCGATGACGATGCGCAACGAAAGGCACTGCCCGTCATCGGGAGGAGCGGCATGACCAGGCTTCTCATCGACGGCGCCGAGATCGACGTTCCGCCGGAATTCACGCTGCTGCAGGCCATCGAGGCGGCGGGCGGCGAGGTGCCGCGCTTCTGCTTCCATGACCGCCTGTCGGTGGCCGGCAATTGCCGCATGTGCCTGGTCGAGCTGAAGGGCAGCCCGAAGCCTGTGGCGTCCTGCGCCTGGGGCGTGCGCGACTGCCGCCCCGGCCCCAATGGCGAGCCGCCGCAGATCGTCACGCGCTCGCCGATGGTGCGCAAGGCGCGCGAAGGCGTCATGGAATTCCTGCTGATCAACCACCCGCTGGACTGCCCGATCTGCGATCAGGGCGGCGAGTGCGACCTGCAGGACCAGGCGATGGCCTATGGCGTCGACAAGAGCCGCTTCGTCGAGAACAAGCGCGCCGTCGAGGACAAGTATCTCGGACCGCTGGTCAAGACCTCGATGAACCGCTGCATCCAGTGCACGCGCTGCGTCCGCTTCGCCGCGGAAGTGGCCGGCGTGCCGGAGCTTGGCGCCATCGGCCGCGGCGAGGATATGGAGATCACCACCTATCTCGAGCAGGCGATGACCTCCGAGCTGCAGGGCAATGTCATCGACCTCTGCCCGGTCGGGGCGCTGACGGCCAAGCCCTATGCCTTCCAGGCACGGCCCTGGGAGCTGGTGAAGACCGAGACCATCGACGTCATGGACGCGGTCGGCTCCAACATCCGCGTCGACACGCGCGGCCGCGAGGTCATGCGCATCCTGCCGCGGCTCAACGAGGCCGTGAACGAGGAATGGATCTCCGACAAGACCCGCTTCGTCTGGGACGGCCTCAAGGTCCAGCGGCTCGACCGGCCCTATCTGCGCCGCGACGGCCGGCTGGCGCCGGCGAGCTGGTCGGAAGCCTTCGCGGCGATCGCCGCGCGCATGGGCTCGGCGGCGCCGGGGCGGATCGCCGCCATCGCCGGCGATCTGGCGACGGTCGAGGAGATGTACGCCCTGAAGCAGCTGATGGCCTCGCTCGGCAGCGACAACATCGATGCCCGGCAGGACGGCGCCAGGCTCGACCCGGCGCTCGGCCGCGCCAGCTACGTCTTCAATCCGACGATCGCCGGCATCGAGGAGGCCGATCTCATCCTGATCGTCGGCTCCAATCCGCGCCGTGAGGCACCGGTCCTCAATGCCCGCATCCGCAAGCGCTGGCGGCATGGCGATATCGCCATCGGCGCGGTCGGCGAGCCGGCCGACCTGACCTATCCCGTCGAGCATCTCGGCGCCGGACCGGAGACGCTGGCCCTGCTGGCGGCCGGCGAGGGGAGCTTCGCAGCAAAGCTCGCGGCGGCCAGGCGGCCGATCGTCATCGTCGGGCAGGGCGCCCTGGCGCGCCAGGACGGTGGTGCCGTCCTTGCCCTGGCGGCCCGCCTCGCCGACAGCCCGGACCGCGAGCCGGGCTGGAACGGCCTCGCCGTCCTCCATACGGCGGCCGCCCGCGTCGGCGCGCTCGATATCGGCTTCGTGCCGGGCCCTGGCGCCATGGACGTCGCGGCGATGCTCGATGCCGCCGGACGCGATGCGCTCGATGTCCTGTTCCTGCTCGGCGCCGACGAGATCCCGACCGACCGGCTCGGCCGGACCTTCGTCGTCTATCTCGGCTCGCACGGCGACAAGGGCGCGATGCGCGCCGATGTCGTCCTGCCGGGCGCCGCCTATACCGAGAAGCCCGGCATCTTCGTCAACACCGAGGGCCGGGTGCAGCGGGCCAAGCGCGCCGCCTTCCCGCCCGGCGACGCCCGTGAGGACTGGGCCGTGCTGCGCGCCCTGTCGGAGGCGCTGGGCCGGCGGCTGCCTTTCGATTCCTTCGGCGAGCTGCGCCGCCAGCTCTTTGCTGCTTTCCCGCATCTTGCCGAGGACGACGCCATCGCGCCGACGGAGCCTGGAGCGCTCGCCGCCATCGCGACGCGCGGCGGCACGCCGGGCCGCGCCGGCTTCCAGAGCGCCATCGGCGATTTCTACCTGACCAACCCGATCGCCCGCGCCTCGGCGGTCATGGCCGAATGCTCCGCGCTGGCGGCGGGCAGGCTGGCCCAGGCGGCGGAGTAGGGCATGGAGACCTTCCTCCACGGCTATCTTTTCCCCGGCCTCCTGATGGTGGTGCAGAGCGCGATCGCCCTGATCGTCCTGCTGATCCTCGTCGCCTATCTTCTCTATGCCGACCGCAAGATCTGGGCGGCGGTGCAGATGCGCCGCGGGCCGAACGTCGTCGGCCCGTGGGGACTGCTGCAGTCCTTCGCCGACCTGCTGAAATTCGTCTTCAAGGAACCGATCGTCCCGTCGGCCGCCAACAAGGGCGTCTTCCTGCTGGCGCCGCTTGTCGCCACGGTGCTGGCGCTCGCCGCCTGGGCGGTGGTGCCGATCAATGCCGGCTGGGTCATCGCCGACATCAATGTCGGCATCCTCTACATCTTCGCCATCTCGTCGCTGTCGGTTTACGGCGTCATCATGGGCGGCTGGGCGTCGAACTCGAAATATCCCTTCCTCGGCACCCTGCGCTCGGCGGCGCAGATGGTCTCCTACGAGGTGTCGATCGGCTTCGTGTTCATCACGGTGCTGATGTGCGTCGGGTCGCTCAACCTGTCCGACATCGTCATGGCGCAGGCCGACGGGCTCGGCACGCGGCTCGGCCTGCCGCCGAGCCTCCTCGACTGGCACTGGCTCGCGTTGCTGCCGATGTTCGTCATCTTCTTCATTTCGGCGCTCGCCGAGACCAACCGGCCGCCCTTCGACCTGCCGGAAGCGGAGTCGGAGCTCGTCGCCGGCTACATGTCGGAATATTCCTCGACGCCCTACGTCATGTTCTTCCTCGGCGAATACGTCGCCATCACCATGATGTGCGCGCTGGGGACGATCCTGTTCCTCGGCGGCTGGCTGCCGCCGCTCGACGTGCCGGTGCTCAACTGGGTGCCGGGCGTCATCTGGTTCACGCTGAAGCTTGTCTTCCTGTTCTTCCTGTTCGCGATGGTGAAGGCCTTCGTGCCGCGCTACCGCTATGACCAGCTCATGCGCCTCGGCTGGAAGGTGTTCCTGCCGCTGACGCTGGTGATGGTGGTCGTCGTCGCCGCCGTGCTGCAGGCAACCGGCTGGGCACCCTGATCATGGACATCACCTCCTACGGCTTCATCGGTGCGGCGGTCGGCTTCGTCTGGGCGCTGGTCGACTATCTCGTCCTGATGCCGCTGATCCTGCGCCCGCTGCGCGCCGGCCTGGCCGAGCTGACGGGCGCCGACCGCGACAAACTCGCGCGCCGGATCAGTTTGCTGCAGGTATTATTTGCCGTGCAGTTCGTTGTCTTTCCCGTTATCGGCTACTTCATCGGCCGCACGTTGTCAGGATGAGGCCGCGGACCGAAATGAATAGGCTAGGCCTTTGCAAGCGATGAAGCTGGATCAGGCGGCACGGTCGATCTTCCTGAAGGAGTTCGTTGCGGCGTTCTTCCTGTCGCTGCGCTATTTCTTCGGTGAGAAGAAGACGATCAACTATCCGTTTGAGAAGGGATATCTGAGCCCGCGCTTTCGCGGCGAGCATGCCCTGCGCCGCTATCCGAGCGGCGAGGAGCGCTGCATCGCCTGCAAGCTGTGCGAGGCCATCTGTCCCGCCCAGGCGATTACCATCGAGGCCGGCCCGCGCCGCAACGACGGAACGCGCCGCACCACCCGTTACGACATCGATATGGTGAAATGCATCTACTGCGGCTTCTGCCAGGAGGCCTGCCCGGTGGATGCGATCGTCGAGGGGCCGAACTTCGAGTTCGCCACCGAGACGCGCGAGGAGCTGTATTTCGACAAGGCGCGCCTCCTCGCCAATGGCGACCGGTGGGAACGGGAGATTGCCGCCAACATCGCCCGCGACGCGGCCTATCGGTAAAGGCGCGTGCGTGGGAACCTTGAAGGTCAGCCGGCCGCGCCGGCGTCCGCCGTGCGGTGGACGCTCATGCCGCCAACGTCTAGAAAAGCGCCGTCTCGGATTGGCGTCGGGGGGAGGAGACCGGTAAGCGCATGATCCTGCCGGGATTGTTTTTCTATGTGTTTTCGGCGGTGCTGATCGCGTCGGCGCTGATGGTCGTCGGCGCGCGCAATCCCGTGCATTCCGTGCTGTTCCTCATCCTCGCCTTCGTCAATGCGGCCGGGCTGTTCATGCTGCTCGGCGCCGAGTTCCTGGCGATGATCCTGGTCATCGTCTATGTCGGCGCCGTCGCCGTGCTGTTCCTGTTCGTTGTCATGATGCTCGACGTCGATTTCGCGGAGCTGCGGCAGGGCTTTCTCACCTATCTGCCGGTCGGCGCCCTGGTCGGGGTCGTCATCCTCACCGAGCTGCTGGTGGTCGTCGCCGGCTGGGTGTTCGCGCCGGAAACGGCAGCGGCGCCGGCGGTGCCGATCCCCGATGCGGCGGAAATCTCCAACACCAAGGCGATCGGCCAGCTCCTCTACACACGCTACCTTCTCTATTTCCAGGCGGCCGGCTTCATCCTGCTGGTGGCGATGGTGGGCGCCATCGTCCTGACGCTGCGGCACAAGGAAGGCGTGCGCCGCCAGTCGATCGCCGCCCAGAACGCCCGCGATCCGGCCAAGGCCATCGAGATCCGGCACGTTGAGCCGGGCCACGGACTTCAGGAGGGATGATGCAGGTCGGCCTTTCTCATTACCTGTCGGTGGCGGCCGTCCTGTTCACCCTCGGCGTCCTCGGGATCTTCATCAACCGCAAGAACGTCATCATCATCCTGATGTCGGTCGAGCTGATCCTGCTCGCCGTGAACCTCAACCTGGTGGCGTTCTCCTCCTTCCTCGGCGACCTCGTCGGCCAGATCTTCGCCCTGCTGGTGCTGACCGTCGCCGCCGCCGAAGCCGCCATCGGCCTTGCCATTCTCGTCGCCTTCTTCCGCAACCGCGGCTCCATCGCGGTGGAAGACATCAACGCCATGAAGGGCTGAGCCGGTGATCTCGGCTATCGTCTTCCTTCCGCTGCTCGGCGCCGTCCTCGCCGGGCTGATCGCCCTGTTCGGCGCGCATCTGCGCCTCGGCTGGGCGCGCGGCGACGGCGTCGTCGCCCGCATCGGCGACAGCGATGTCCTGTCGGTCCACGATGATGGCCATGCTCTCGGTGGCCATGAGCATCCCGACCATGGCGAAAACGGCGCCGACGGCCATCACGATCACGACCCGGCCGCCGCCGGCTCGCGTCCGGCCGAGATCATCACCACCGGCCTCCTGATCGTCGCCGCGGTGCTGTCGTGGATCACCTTCTTCTCGATCGGCCTCGGCGAGACGGCGCTGGAGCGCGTCGAGGTGATGCGCTGGATCACCTCCGGCACGCTGACCGCCGACTGGGCCTTCCGCGTCGATACGCTGACGGCGGTGATGCTGGTGGTGGTGACGAGCGTCTCGGCGCTCGTGCACGTCTATTCCATCGGCTACATGGCGCACGATCCCAACCGGCCGCGCTTCTTCGCCTACCTGTCGCTCTTCACCTTCGCCATGCTGATGCTGGTGACGTCGGACAACCTCATCCAGCTGTTCTTCGGCTGGGAGGGCGTCGGCCTCGCCTCCTATCTGCTGATCGGCTTCTGGTTCGAGCGGCCGACCGCCAATGCCGCGGCGATCAAGGCCTTCGTCGTCAACCGCGTCGGCGATTTCGGCTTCGCGCTCGGCATCTTCGCCATCTTCGTCGTCTTCGATTCCGTCGAGTTCGAGACGATCTTCGCCAATGCCGGGTCCGTCGCCGGGCTGGAGATGCATTTCCTCGCCTGGGACTTCAACGCCCTGACGGTGATCTGCGTGCTGCTCTTCATCGGCGCCATGGGCAAGTCGGCGCAGTTCCTGCTGCACACCTGGCTGCCGGACGCCATGGAGGGCCCGACGCCGGTGTCGGCGCTGATCCATGCCGCGACCATGGTGACAGCCGGCGTCTTCCTTGTCGTGCGCATGTCGCCGCTGTTCGAGCTCAGCCCCGACGCGCTGGCCTTCGTGGCCTTCATCGGCGCCACCACGGCCTTCTTCGCCGCGACAGTCGGGCTGGTGCAGAACGACATCAAGCGCATCATCGCCTATTCGACCTGCTCGCAGCTCGGCTACATGTTCGTGGCGCTCGGCATGGGCGCCTATTCGGCCGGCATCTTCCACCTCTTCACCCACGCCTTCTTCAAGGCGCTGCTGTTCCTCGGCGCCGGCTCGGTGATCCATGCCGTGTCGGACGAGCAGGACATCCGCAACATGGGCGGGCTCCGCAGCCGCATCCCCTTCACCTACGCCATGATGGTGATCGGCACGCTGGCGCTGACTGGCTTCCCGCTGCTGTCGGGCTATTTCTCCAAGGACGTCATCATCGAGACGGCGGCGGCCGGGCATAACCCGTTCGCCATGTATGCGCTCGTCCTGACGGTCATGTCGGCGGCGCTGACCTCGTTCTACTCGTGGCGCCTGATCCTCCTGACCTTCCACGGCAAGCCGCGCGCCTCGGACGAGGTCATGGCGCATGTGCATGAATCGCCGCTGGTGATGACGGTGCCGCTGGCGCTCCTCGCCGTCGGGGCGATCGCCGCCGGCTTCACCTTCAGCTATTTCTTCGTCGGCGCCGGCTACGAGGAATTCTGGAAGGCGTCGATCTTCACGGCGGCCGAGAACGAGATCCTCGAGGCGATCCACCACCTGCCGGCCTGGGTGCCGTGGCTGCCGACGCTGATGATGGCCATCGGCCTCCTGACGGCGATCTGGTTCTACGTGCTGTCGCCGCAGGTGCCGCGTCGTCTCGCCGCCACCAACGACCTCCTGTACCGCTTCCTGCTCAACAAGTGGTACTTCGACGAGATCTACGACCGCCTGCTGGTGCGGCCGGCCAAGTGGCTGGCGCGCTTCCTGTGGCGGCGCGGCGACGGCTGGCTGATCGACGGCTTCGGGCCGGACGGCGTTTCGTCACGCGTCCTCGACGTCACCCGCAACGTCGTGCGCCTGCAGTCGGGCTACATCTACCACTATGCCTTCGCCATGCTGATCGGCGCCGCGCTGCTGATCACCTGGATGCTGTTCCGGTGAGGACCGACCGATGACCGATTGGCCGATCCTCTCGACCGTCACCTTCCTGCCGCTCATCGGCGCGCTGCTCATCATGACGGTGCGCGGCGACGACGCGGCCGGGCGCCGCAACATCTATCACCTGGCGCTGTGGACCAGCGTCGTCACCTTCATCCTGTCGCTGGTGGTGTGGGCCAATTTCGACGCCGGCGATCCCGGCTTCCAGATGGTCGAGGACCGCTCCTGGATCGACGGGCTGATCAACTACAAGATGGGCGTCGACGGCATCTCGGTGCTGTTCGTCGTGCTCACCGCCTTCCTGATGCCGGCCTGCATTGTCGCCAGCAAGCTGTCGGTGAAGCACCGCTTCAAGGAATATATGATCGCCTTCCTGGTGCTGGAGACGCTGATGATCGGCGTCTTCTGCGCCCTCGATCTGGTGCTCTTCTACATCTTCTTCGAAGGCGGCCTCATCCCGATGTTCCTGATCATCGGCGTCTGGGGCGGGCCGCGGCGCGTCTACGCCAGCTTCAAGTTCTTCCTCTACACGCTGCTCGGCTCGGTGCTGATGCTCCTCGCCGTGCTCGCGATGTACGGCGACGCCCATACCACCGACATCACCCTCCTGCTGCAGCACGATTTCCCGGCCGGCATGCAGACATGGCTGTGGCTCGCCTTCTTCGCCTCCTTCGCGGTGAAGATGCCGATGTGGCCGGTCCATACCTGGCTGCCGGACGCCCATGTCGAGGCGCCGACCGCCGGCTCGGTGATCCTCGCCGGCATTCTCCTCAAGATGGGCGGCTACGGCTTCCTGCGCTTCTCGCTGCCGATGTTCCCGGTCGCCTCGGCCGACCTGGCGCCGCTGATCTACGTCCTTTCCGTCGTGGCGATCATCTACACCTCGCTCGTCGCCCTGGCGCAGGACGACATGAAGAAGCTCATCGCCTATTCGTCGGTGGCCCATATGGGCTTCGTGACCATGGGCATCTTCACCATGACGGAGCAGGGGGTGCAGGGCGGCATCTTCCAGATGCTGTCGCACGGCATCGTCTCGGCGGCCCTGTTCCTGTGCGTCGGCGTCATCTACGACCGCCTGCATACGCGCCAGATCGAGGCCTATGGCGGCCTCGTCAACCGCATGCCGGTTTATGCGGTCGCCTTCCTGGTGTTCACGCTGGCCAATGTAGGGCTGCCCGGCACCAGCGGCTTCGTCGGCGAGTTCCTGTCGCTGCTCGGCGCTTTCGAGGCCAATACCTGGGTCGCCTTCTTCGCCACCACCGGCATCATCCTGTCGGCCGCCTATGCCCTGTGGCTCTACCGCCGCATCATGCTCGGGCCGCTGGTCAAGGACAGCCTCAAGGCGATCATGGACCTGTCGCGGCGCGAGCAGGCGATCCTGGCGCCGCTGGTTATCCTCACCATTCTCTTCGGCATCTGGCCGGGGCCGATTCTCGATGTCACCGCCGCCGCGGTGGGCAATCTCCTGGCCGGCACGCAGGAGGCCCTGCGCGCCGTCAACGACGTGACCCTGGCCGCGCAGTAAGGAAAGTCCGTGAGCAGCGTTCCGCCCACTCTCGCCGATCTCCAGCCGGCCTATCCGGAACTGCTCCTCGCCGTCGGGGCGCTGGCGCTGCTGATGGTCGGCGCCTTTGCCGGCGACCGCTCGGTGCGCCTCGTCACCTGGCTGGCGCTCGCGCTGCTGGCGGCGGCCGGCGTCGTGCTGGCACTCACCCCGGTCGGCGGCGCCATTCTGGGGGGCGCCTTCGTGTTCGACCCGTTCGCGCGGCTGATGAAGCTGCTGGTGGTGATCGGCTCGGGCCTGGCGATCGTCCTCTCCGCCGGTTTCGTGCGGCGCGAACGTTTCGAGCGCTTCGAGTATCCGGTGCTCATCGTCATGGCGACGCTGGGCATGATGCTGATGATCTCGGCGCACGACCTGATCGCCGTTTATCTCGGGCTCGAGCTGCAGTCGCTGGCCCTTTATGTCATCGCCGCGATCCGCCGCGATTCGATCCGCTCCACCGAGGCCGGCCTCAAATATTTCGTTCTCGGCGCGCTCTCCTCCGGCATGCTGCTTTACGGCATGTCGCTGGTCTACGGCTTCACCGGCCAGACCTCCTTCACCGCCATCGCCGCGGCGCTATCCGGCCCGGGAGCCGCCTCCATCGGCCTGATCTTCGGCCTCGTCTTCGTGCTCGCCGGCCTTGCCTTCAAGATCGCCGCGGTGCCTTTCCACATGTGGACGCCCGACGTCTACGAGGGTTCGCCGACGCCGGTCACCGCCTTCTTCGCCGCCGCGCCCAAGGTGGCGGCGATGGCGCTGTTCCTGCGGGTGGTCATCGAGCCGTTCTCCGGTGTCACCGCCGACTGGCGGCAGATCGTCACCTTCCTCGCCATCGCCTCGATGGTGCTGGGCGCCTTTGCGGCCATCGGCCAGCGCAACTTCAAGCGCCTGATGGCCTATTCCTCGATCGGCCATATGGGCTTCGCCCTTGTCGGCCTCGCGGCGGGGACGTCCGCCGGCGTTCGCGGCGTCATCCTCTATCTCCTGATCTATCTCGCCATGACGATCGGCGTCTTCGCCATCATCCTGTCGATGCGGCGGCGCGAGGGCATGGTGGAGGATATCGACGAGCTTGCCGGCCTGTCGCGCACCCATCCCTGGATGGCGCTGATGCTGGCGGCGCTGCTCTTCTCGCTCGCCGGCATTCCCTGGCTCGCCGGCTTCTTCGCCAAATATTACGTCTTCCTGGCGGCCATCCAGAGCGGCCTCTACGGGCTGGCGGTGATCGGCGTGCTGGCCAGCGTCGTCGGCGCCTATTACTACCTGCGCATCGTGAAGATCATGTATTTCGACGAGCCGCGCGCCCCGTTCGAGCCTGTTCCGACCGAGCTGCGCGTCATCACCGGCGCCAGCGGCGCCTTCGCCCTGGCCTTCGTGCTGGTGGCGGGGCCGCTGAACACGGTGGCATCGACGGCCGCGACGCCGTTCTTCCCGTTGCAATGACGTTCGTCCTCGGCCCCGGCGCACAGGCCTCCGGCACCCGCCTTTTCAGCTTCGACGCGATCGGATCCACCAATGCCGAGGCGATGGCCCTGGCGCGGGCCGGCGATCCCGGCAATGTCTGGTTCGCGGCTCGCCGGCAGACGGCCGGCCGCGGCCGGCGCGGCCGTTCCTGGCATACCGATGACGGCAATCTCGCCGCCAGCATGCTGCTGGTCGTCGACATGCCGCCGGCGCTCGCCGCAACGCTCGGTCTCGTCGCCGGCCTTGCCCTCGACGATGCCCTGGCCTCGCTGGCGGCAGGAGCGGAGCGGGGCAGGGACCTTGCCGCCGCCTTCCGTCTGAAATGGCCCAACGACATCGTCGCTGGCGGCGCCAAGCTGGCCGGCATCCTCCTGGAAGCGGAGAAGCTGCCCGGCGACCGGCTGGCCGTGGTCGTCGGGATCGGCGTGAACGTTGCCACCGCGCCGTCCGACACGCCCTATCCGGCGACCGCACTGGCGGCGATGGGCCTCGGGATCACGCCCGAGGCTTTGTTTGTCGAGCTGTCCCACGCCTGGCAGCATGCCTATCGCATGTGGAATCATGGCGCCGGCATTGCTGCTGTCAGGAACCGCTGGCTGGAGCGCGCCGCCGGCCTCGGCCAGCCGGTGTCGATCCGCGCCGGCGAGCAGGTCTTCGACGGCGTGTTCGAGACCATCGACGATGCGGGCCATCTGATCCTGCGCCGCGGCGACGGCGACGCTATGCGCATCTCCGCCGGCGACGTCCATTTCGGCGCCATGGCGACCGCCGCCGGCTTCGGCATGGCGGCCCGCTGATGCCGACCGGCCAGGACGAACTGGTCTTCCTGCCGCTCGGCGGCGTCGGCGAGATCGGCATGAATCTCGGGATTTACGGCTACGGACCGCCGGTGGCGCGGCGCTGGCTGGCGGTCGATGTCGGCGTCGGATTCGCTGGCGCCGACCTGCCGGGCGTCGACCTCGTCTTTCCCGACATCGGCTTCCTGGAGCGCAACCGCGCCGGGCTCGACGGCATCGTCATCACCCATGCCCATGAAGATCATTTCGGGGCGCTGGCGGACCTCTGGCCGCGCCTCGGCGCGCCGGTCTATGCCAGCCCCTTCACGGCCGGGCTGTTGATGGCCAAGCTGGCAAGCGAGCCGGGCAAGAAGCCGGTGCCGATCGACATCGTGCGGGCAGGGGACCGCCGCACCATCGGCCCCTTCGACGTCGAGTTCATCAACGTCGCCCATTCCATCCCCGAGCCGATGGCCCTCGCTATCCGCACGCCGCTCGGGACGATCGTCCATACCGGCGACTGGAAGCTTGATCCGACCCCGGGCCTCGGCGCCCCGACCGATCTGGACCGCCTGCAGGCCATCGGCGACGCGGGCGTGCTGGCGCTGGTCTGCGATTCGACAAACGCCATGCGCGAGGGCGAGAGCGCCAGCGAGGCGGACGTGGCGCGCGAGCTCGTCACCATCATGCGCGAGGCGCCGGCGCGCATCGCCTTCACCCTGTTCGCCTCCAATGTCGGACGCATCCGGTCGATCGCCGAGGCGGCCGCCGATGCCCAGCGCCAGGTGGTGGTCGTCGGCCGCGCTTTGCGCCGGGCCATCGAGGTGGCCGACGAACTGGGGATGCTGGAAGGGCTGCCGCCCTTCTACGACACGGATGTGTTGCAGCATCTGCCGCCGGAAGCGGTGGTGCTGCTGCTTTCCGGAAGCCAGGGCGAACCGCGCGCCGCTCTGGCGCGGGTCGCCCAGGGCGACGATCGCAGCGTGTCGCTCGGCCGCGGCGACACCGTCATCTTCTCCTCGCGTGCCATCCCGGGCAATGAGCGGGCGATCAGCGACATCATCAACCGGCTCGCCGCCGCCGGCGTTTCCGTGATCACCGACCGCGACCGCCTGGTGCATGTTTCCGGGCATCCGCGGCGCGGCGAATTGCGCCAGATGTATGCCCGGGTACGGCCGCAGATCGCCGTGCCGGTGCATGGCGAGCCGATGCACCTGGCCGCCCATGCGGCGCTGGCGCGCGAGCTCGGCATCGGCGCCGTGGTCTCGGCGCATGACGGCGCCGTCGTGCGGCTCGCTCCCGGTGCGGCGTCGATCGTCTCGGAGGTGCCCGTCGGCCGGCTCTATCGCGACGGCACGATCATTGGTACGCTCGACGAGGTGGGCGTCGCCGACCGGCGGCGCATGGCCTTTTCCGGCCATATCGCCGTGGCGCTGGTGATCAGTCCGCGCGGCGATCTCCTGGCGACGCCGGAGTTCGGGCTGGAGGGCTTGCCGGACAGGGACAGCAGCGGCCGCTTCTTCGTCGACATCGTCGAGACGGCGATCCGCGGCGCACTGGACAGCATTCCGAAGCCGCGCCGGCGCGATCCCGACCTCATCGAGGATGCCGTGCGGCGCAGCGTCCGCGCCGCCGTCCGGGAAGCCTGGGACAAGAAGCCGGTTTGCACGGTGCTGGTGACGGTCCTATCTGCGCCGCCATGATCGGTCGCCTCAGCCATGTCGCCATCGCCGTTCCCGACCTCGCCGCGGCGGCCGCGCTCTACCGCGACGTGCTCGGCGCACAGGTGTCGGAACCGCTGCCGCAGCCCGATCACGGCGTGACGGCGGCCTTCGTCGATCTCCCCAATACGCGGATCGAGCTGCTGGCGCCGCTCGGCGAGCAGTCGCCGATCAGCGGCTTCCTCGGACGCCATCCCGCCGGCGGCATCCACCATCTTTGTTACGCCGTGGCCGACATTCGCGCGGCGCGCGACCGGCTTGTGGCGTCCGGCGCCCGCGTGCTCGGCGACGGCGAGCCGCGCCCCGGCGCCCATGGCCGGCCGGTCCTGTTTCTGCACCCCGGTGATTTTCTCGGCACGCTGGTCGAGCTGGAGGAAAACCCGCAAGGAGAGTCCCGATCATGAACTGGATAACCATCGCGGCGATCTACTTCGTCGTATGGTGGCTCTGCCTCTTCATCGTGCTGCCCATCGGCGTGCGCACGCAGGACGAGACGGAGGACATGGTGCCGGGAACGACCGAAAGCGCGCCGATCCGGCCGATGCTGGTGCGCAAGGCCCTGGCGACGAGCGTGCTCGCCGCCATTGTCGTCGCGGCCATCTGGTTTGCGCACGAGAAGCTGGGGCTCGACATTGATGCCCTCAGCAGAATGGTCAGGCCGTAGCGGCACAAATAAAAAAAGCAGGGCCGAGGCCCTGCTTTTCAAGTTTCCGCGTCCAACCCTTCATTGCATAAGGTCCGGACAACTGTCTTGTCGTCTACGGACTACTTTGCCGGCTGCTGGATAACCGCGCCAGAAGGGGCTTCCTCCCAAGACTCGGACCGCGAATACCTTCTCTGACCGGAGGGCTGCGGCGTTGGCCGCTCCCTTCTTGTAAGTCCAAAGTAGCTAAACGTCGCAGCCCTGTCATCAATTTAAGCAAGGGGCGCCCAAAATTTTTGCGCATGCCGGGCCCGGAGGGGAAAGATTCCTTTTGCTTGGGCCGCCGGCAGCGAAGCTTGTGCAACAGTTGTCGCGGCGCGCTTGTCTTTTGATCGTCGTTTGGCTTGAGTGCGCAGCGAATCGTCCCCTCGCGAACCGAAAGTTGGAGGCGCATGCGCCTGTCGCGCTACTTCCTGCCCATCCTGCGTGAGACGCCGAAGGAAGCGGAGATCGTCTCGCACCGTCTGATGCTGCGTGCCGGCATGATCCGGCAGCAATCGGCCGGCATCTATGCGTGGCTGCCGCTCGGCCAGGCGGTGCTGCGCAATATCGCCGACATCGTCCGCGAGGAGCAGGACCGGTCCGGCGCCATCGAGATCCTGATGCCGACGATCCAGGGTGCCGATCTCTGGCGCGAGAGCGGCCGCTACGACGACTACGGCAAGGAGATGCTGCGCATCCAGGACCGGCACGAGCGCGACATGCTCTACGGGCCGACCGCCGAGGAGGTGGTGACCGACATCTTCCGCAGCTACGTCAAGAGCTACCGTGACCTGCCGCTGAACCTCTACAACATCCAGTGGAAGTTCCGCGACGAGGTGCGGCCCCGCTTCGGTGTCATGCGCGGCCGCGAATTCCTGATGAAGGACGCCTATTCCTTCGCCCTCGATCGCGAGGCGGCGCGGGCGGCCTATAACCGCATGTTCGTTGCCTATCTGCGCACCTTCGACCGTCTCGGCCTCAAGGCGATTCCGATGCAGGCCGATTCCGGCCCGATCGGCGGCGACATGAGTCACGAATTCATCATCCTGGCGGAGACCGGCGAGAGCGCCGTCTTCTGCTCGCGGCGCCTTCTCGACCTGCCGGCGCCGCCCGTCGACACCGATTTCCTCGGCGATCTGCAGCCGATCGTCGATGCCTGGACGGGGCCTTATGCAGCGACCGACGAGAAGCACGATGCGGCGGCCTTCGAGGCGCTGCCGCCGGCCGAGCGCATTTCCGCCCGCGGCATCGAGGTCGGGCACATCTTCTACTTCGGCACCAAATATTCCGCTCCCATGGGCGCCCGCGTCGCGACGCCGGACGGCGAGCGCGACGTGCATATGGGCTCCTACGGCATCGGCGTGTCGCGTCTGGTGGCCGCCATCATCGAGGCGAGCCATGACGAGGCCGGCATCATCTGGCCGGAGGCGGTGGCGCCGTTCAAGGTCGGGCTGATCAACCTGAAGCCGGGCGACGCCGCCACCGATGCCGCCTGCGAAACGCTTTACGAGCGCCTTCGCAATGCCGGAATTGACGTGCTTTACGACGATATCGACACCCGCGCCGGGGCCAAGTTTGCTACCATGGATCTTATCGGACTGCCCTGGCAGCTCATCGTCGGTCCCAAGGGGTTGGAGCGTAACGAGGTGGAGATCAAGCGGCGCGTCGACGGCAGCCGGTTGACGCTGAGCCCCGACGCGGCCGTGGAGCGCCTGGCGGCATGACGGCGATCGCCGGCGATCAGGCCGCAGCCGCCGAGCCGACCGGAACGCGGCCCTTCGCCTATTTCGAATGGCTGCTGGCGCTGCGTTACCTGCGCGCCCGCCGGCGCGACACCTTCATCTCCATCATCGCCACCTTCTCCCTGGTCGGCATCACCCTCGGCGTCGCGACGCTGATCATCGTCATGGCAGTCATGAACGGCTTCCGCGGCGAGCTGATCAGCAAGATCCTCGGCATCAACGGCCATGTCGTGCTGCAGGCGATCGACACGCCGCTCAACGACTTCGCCAAGGTGTCGACGGCCATTGCCGGCGTGCCCGGCGTCACGGCGGTCGTGCCGCTGGTTGAGGGCCAGGTGCTGGCGACCGGGCCGGCCTCCTCCAGCGGGGCGCTGGTGCGCGGCGTCCGTTCGGAGGACCTGCCGAAGATCCCGGGCGTTTCCGCCAACATCAAGCTCGGCACGCTGGAGGGCTTCGATTCGTCCGGCGGCATCGCCATCGGCTCGCGCCTGGCGGCAAGCCTCGGCGTCACGCTGGGCGACCGCGTCACGCTGACCTCGCCCAAGGGCAACATCACGCCGATGGGCGTGACGCCGCGCGTCAAGGCCTATCCGGTCACGGCGATCTTCGAGATCGGCATGTCGGAATATGATTCGACCTTCGTGTTCATGCCGTTCGCCGAGGCGCAGGTCTATTTCAGCCTGCCGGAGCAGGCGAGCGCCATCGAGATCTATGTCGACGATCCGGACAAGGTCGGCCAGATCAAGCCGGGCATCGAGGCGGCGTCCGGGCGCCAGGTCTTCCTGACCGACTGGCGGCAGCGCAACATGACCTTCTTCTCCGCGCTCGAGGTCGAGCGCAACGTCATGTTCCTGATCCTCACCCTCATCGTCCTGGTGGCAGCGCTGAACATCATCTCCGGCCTGACGATGCTGGTGAAGGACAAGGGCCGCGACATCGGCATCTTGCGCACCATCGGCGCGACGCGCGGCGCCATCATGCGCGTCTTCTTCATCACCGGGGCGGCGATCGGCACCGTCGGCACGGTGCTGGGATTCCTCCTCGGCACCGTCGTCTGCCTCAATATCGAGCCGATCCGGCAGTTCCTGTCGCGCCTGACGCAGACCGAGTTGTTTTCGCCGGAGCTCTATTTCCTCAGCAAGCTTCCCGCCGACATGGATCCGCGCGAGACGATCAGCGTCATCATCATGGCGCTCGGCCTCAGCTATCTCGCCACTCTCTATCCGGCCTGGCGGGCGGCGCGGCTCGATCCGGTCGAGGCCCTGCGCTACGAATGAACGTGCCCATGGACCGCCGCGACGGCCAGGTGCCGGTGCTGGAGATCGCCGGCGTCGAGCGCCATTACCGGGAAGGGAAGGGCGACAGGCTGAGCGTCCTCGTCGGCGCCGACCTTGCCATCTATAGCGGCGAGACGGTGGCGCTCGTCGCCCCGTCCGGCGCCGGCAAGTCGACGCTGCTGCATCTTGCCGGCCTCCTGGAGCGGCCCGATGCCGGCGAGGTGATCATCGCCGGCCGCCCCACCGGCAGCCTGCCGGAAGACCAGCGCACCGCCATCCGGCGCCTCGACATCGGTTTCGTCTACCAGTTCCACCATCTCCTGCCGGAATTCACCGCGCTGGAGAACATCGTCATGCCGCAGCTCATCCGCGGCGTGGCGCGCAAGGAAGCGGCATCGCGCGGCATGGAGCTGCTGGAATACATGCGCGTGGCGCCGCGGGCCGGCCATCGCCCGGCCGAGCTGTCGGGCGGCGAGCAGCAGCGCGTCGCCATCGCCCGCGCCGTCGCCAATGCGCCGCGGCTGCTTCTCGCCGACGAGCCGACCGGCAATCTCGATCCGACGACGGCCGAATATGTCTTCGCCGCGCTGACGCGGCTCGTCCAGGCGTCGGGGCTGGCCGCCCTCATCGCCACCCACAATCACGAGCTGGCGTCGCGCATGGATCGGCGCGTGACGCTGCAGGGTGGCCGGGTGGTCGAGCTGCAATAGCACGCGGCCCGGCGTGGCCGATTGTAGGGTGGGCAGGCGCCGCAGGCGTTTGCCCACGCGGTCATTTTCGAGCTCGGTGGGTTGTGTGACCGCGTGGGCAAGCCATGCGGCTTGCCCACGCTACGGCGCCCGTACCGCCGGTGACCTCATCTGAAAGACCCTTTGGCATTCCAGGCGTCCATTGACCAGAGAGAACAAAACATGTACAGATCAGGAATAGAACGAGGTCAGTCGGGAGTTCCTCATCATGAACTACGTGCTTCGCGATATCGCCGCCCTCATCAGCATGGTCGCCTTTGTCGCCTCGGTCGGGTTCTGGACCGGCGCCCTCAGCGGCGCGCTTTAATCCCCAGGTGCGGCGGCAGGGCCGGTGGACTCGTCCGCCGGCCGGGCGGAGAGTCGCCGATGGACTCGGGGCGCGGGCTGCTCCGGCGCTGAGGCACTGTCATGGACTCCATCGCGCGTCAGGTCGGCTTCGTGCACCTTCGCGTGCACTCGGCCTATTCCCTCCTGGAAGGGGCGCTGCCGCTCAAGACGCTGGCCAAGCTGGCGGCGGCTGACCGCATGCCGGCGGTCGGGCTGACCGATACCGGCAATCTCTTCGGCGCGCTGGAATTCTCCGAATCGATGGCCGCGGCCGGCATCCAGCCGATCATCGGCTGCCAGATCGCCGTCGACCTGGTGGACGGCTTCGAGCCGGGCCGGCGCTCCGTCGCCTCGGGCCCGCGCCTGGCGGACCTCGTTCTCCTCGCCGCCAACGAGACCGGCTACTGGAACCTCGTCCATCTCGTCTCCAGCTCGTTCATCGATACCGAGCCGGGGGCGCGCCCGCATATTCTCATCGGCGGTCTGGCGGACCGGGCCGACGGCCTCATCGCCCTGACCGGCGGACGGAATGGCCCGGTCGACCAGGCCCTGCTGGCGGGGCAGGAGGATTTTGCCGCGCAGCGGCTGGAGCGGCTGCAGGGGATTTTCGGCGATCGCCTCTATGTCGAGCTGCAGCGCCACGGCCTGCAGGAGGAGCAGGCGATCGAGGCGGAGCTCGTCGAGCGCGCCTACCGCGCCGGCCTGCCGCTGGTGGCCACCAATGAGCCCTTCTTTCCGGCGTCCGGCGACTACGAGGCCCATGATGCGCTGATCTGCATCGCCGAGGGGGCGCTGATCTCGCAGGAGAACCGGCGGCGCCTGACGCCCGAGCACTGGTTCAAGCCGCGGGCGGCGATGGTCGAGCTGTTCGCCGATCTTCCCGAGGCGACAGCCAATTCGGTCGAGATCGCCTTGCGCTGCTCCTACCGCCCGACGAAGCGCAAGCCGATCCTGCCGCGCTTTGCCGGCGCCGATGCCGACCCGACGACCGCCGATGCCCTCGAGGAGGAGGCGCTTCGCGATCACGCCAGGACCGGCCTGGAGCGCCGTCTTGCCGAAGGCGGCCTCGCGCCCGGCGTCACGCGCGAGGAGTATTTCGAGCGCCTCGAATACGAGCTCTCGGTCATCGTCGGCATGAAATATCAGGGCTATTTCCTGATCGTCGCCGACTTCATCCAGTGGGCCAAGGCGCAGTCGATCCCGGTCGGCCCCGGCCGCGGCTCCGGCGCCGGATCGGTCGTCGCCTGGGCGCTGACGATCACCGATCTCGACCCGCTTCGCTTCGGCCTGATCTTCGAGCGCTTCCTCAATCCGGAACGCGTGTCGATGCCGGATTTCGACGTCGATTTCTGCCAGAACCGGCGCGACGAGGTCTTCGGCTACGTCCAGCGCAAATATGGCGAGCGCCAGGTGGCGCAGATCATCACCTTCGGGACGCTCGCCTCGCGGGCGGTGCTGCGCGACGTCGGCCGCGTCCTGGAAATGCCCTACGGCCAGGTCGACCGCCTGTGCAAGCTGGTGCCGCAGAACCCGGCCAACCCGATCAGCCTGCGCCAGGCCGTCGAGGACGAGCCGCGCCTGTCGGCGGCGCGCGACGCCGAGCCGGTGGTGGCGCGCCTCCTCGACATCGGCCAGCGCCTCGAAGGCCTCTACCGCCATGCCTCGACCCATGCCGCCGGCATCGTCATCGGCGACCGGCCGCTGGAAGAGCTTGTGCCGCTCTACCGCGATCCGCGGTCGGCGATGCCGGTCACCCAGTTCAACATGAAATGGGTCGAGAGCGCCGGGCTGGTGAAGTTCGACTTCCTCGGCCTCAAGACCCTGACCGTCCTTGACGCCGCCGTGAAGCTCGTCGCCAAAGGCGGCCGGCAGGTGGATCTCTCGCGCATCCCTCTCGACGATCCCAAGACCTTCGAGATGCTGGCGCGCGGCGAGACGGTCGGCGTGTTCCAGGTGGAAAGCGCCGGCATGCGGCGGGCGCTCATCGACATGCGGCCGGACCGCTTCGAGGATCTGGTCGTGCTGGTGGCCCTTTATCGCCCCGGCCCGATGGCGAACATTCCGGTCTATTGCGCCCGCAAGCTCGGCCGCGAGGAGGTCGAGTACATCAATCCGCGGCTGGAGCCGATCCTGGCGCCCACCTATGGCGTCATCACCTATCAGGAACAGGTGATGCAGATCGCCCGCGACCTGGCCGGCTACAGCTTCGGCGAGGCCGACCTGCTGCGCCGGGCGATGGGCAAGAAGATCCGCTCCGAAATGGAGAAGCAGCGCCAGCGCTTCATGAGCGGCGCCATAGAGCGCGGCCTGCCGGCGAGCGACGCGGAGGAGATTTTCGAGGCCTGCGCCAAGTTCGCCGACTACGGCTTCAACAAGTCGCATTCGGCGCCTTACGCGCTGCTGACCTACCAGACGGCCTACATGAAGGCCAATTATCCGGCCGAGTTCCTCGCCGCGTCGATGACCCTCGACATCGGCAATACCGACAAGATCAACGATTTCCGCCGCGAGGCCATCCGCCTCGGCATCCCCGTCGAGCCGCCCTCGGTCAACCGCTCGGGCGTCGATTTCCTCGTCGAGGACAATCGCATCATCTATTCGCTGGCGGCGATCAAGGCGGTCGGCGCCCAGACAATCGAGCATCTGGTCGAGGTGCGCTCCGGGGCGCCGTTCCGCGACGTCACCGACTTCGCCTCGCGCATCAATCCGCGGCTGATGAACAAGCGGGCGCTAGAAAGCCTCATCGCGGCCGGCGCGCTCGACTGCTTCGGCGAGGACAGGGCGGTGCTGACGGCCGGCATGGACAGGATCCTCGGCCAGGCGGCGCGCCTGTCGGAGAGCGCCGCGCTCGGCCAGAGCGAGCTTTTCGGCGGCAGCGCCATGCCGGAGAAGCTGATCCTACCGGCCACCGAGCCATGGCTGCCGTCGGAGCGCCTGCAGCATGAGCACGCCGCCGTCGGCTTCTACCTGAGCGCCCATCCGCTCGACGAATACGGGGCGGTGCTGCGCAAGCTGCGCGTCCAGACCTGGGCCGAGTTCAGCGAATCCGTGCATGGCGGCGCGACGGCCGGGCGGCTCGCCGGCACCGTCACCGCCAAGCAGGAGCGCCGGACCCGCACCGGCGGGCGCATGGGCATCGTCCAGCTGTCCGATCCCACCGGCCAGTTCGAGGCGGTGCTGTTTTCCGAAACCCTCAACCAGTACCGGGATCTGCTCGAGCCGGGGCAATCCATCGTCGTGCTGGTCGCCGCGGAGGAGCGGCCGGAGGGCATCAGCATCCGCATCGAGTCGGTGGAGGCGCTGGACCGCATGACGAGCGGCATGCAGCAGCTGCGCGTCTTCGTCCGCGACGAGGCGCCGCTCGCCAGCATCGAGAAGCGTCTGACGGTCAGCGGCAAGGGGGAGGTGAGCCTCGTCCTGCTTCTCGACGGCGGCGAAAAGGAGGTCGAGGTGCAGCTGCCGGGGCGGTTCGAGCTGTCGCCGAAGATCGCCAGCGCCGTGCGCGCCGTTCGCGGCGTCGAGCAGGTCGAGCTGGTCTAGGCGCCGCCGGCGCTGATGACCGGCCGGCCGGTTGCCAAGGATCGGCCTGCAGCCTATAAGGCGGGCCATTCCACACGCGGGGTTCAGGGCTTGCCCGCGGCTCTTCTTCAGAGCCGACGGTCCGGTCCATCCGGTGCGGTTGCCCATCCGGCGCCGCCAGACCCGCGGAGGCACAACCGGTAAAGGAGACCGCGAGCCATGGCTCTGCCTGATTTTTCTATGCGCCAGCTGCTGGAAGCCGGCGTTCACTTCGGCCACCAGAAGCACCGCTGGAACCCGAAGATGCAGTCCTATCTCTACGGGACGCGCAACAACATCCACATCATCGACCTCGCCCAGACGGTGCCGCTGCTGCACCGGGCGCTGCAGGTGGTGAGCGACACGGTTGCCCGCGGCGGACGTGTGCTGTTCGTCGGAACCAAGCGCCAGGCGGCGGAGCCGCTGGCCTCGGCGGCCAAGCGGTCGGCCCAGTATTACGTCAATTCCCGCTGGCTCGGCGGCATGCTGACCAACTGGAAGACGATTTCCCATTCCATCCAGCGGCTGCGCCGGCTCGACGAGCTGCTCGCCGGCGAGGCGACCGGCCTCACCAAGAAGGAGCGGCTGACGCTGACGCGCGAGCGCGAGAAGCTGGAGAACGCCCTCGGCGGCATCAAGGACATGGGCGGCGTGCCGGACCTGCTGTTCGTGATCGACACGAACAAGGAGCAGATCGCCATCGAGGAAGCGCGCCGGCTCAACATCCCGGTCGCGGCGATCCTTGATTCCAACTCCAACCCCGACCACATAGCGTTTCCGATCCCCGGCAATGACGATGCGGGACGGGCCATCACGCTTTACTGCGACCTGGTGGCCCGCGCGGCGATCGACGGCATCTCGCGGGGTGCCGGCGACGCCGGCATCGACATCGGCGCTGCGGAAGAGGTGCCGGAAGAGACTGCCATCAACGGCGCCGCGGCCGACGCGGCCCCGGCGGAGGAGGAGGCTTCCGGCGAGACCCTGTTCGACCGTCCCGAAGGCACCCCCGACAACCTCAAGCGGCTGCCGGGCGTCGGAAAGGTCCTGGAGGGTCGGCTGAACGCGCTCGGGGTGACCCGCTTCGATCAGATCGCCGCCATGTCGCCCGATGACCTGGCCCGGCTTGACGACGCCCTGAACTTCAAGGGGCGCATCGAGCGCGACGACTGGGCCGGCAAGGCCAGGGAAATGGCTGCCGGCGCCTGAGACCTGGTGATGACGTCGGAGCCGCCACGGCTCCGGCGCTAACTCTCTTATAAGGACAAGCGACCATGACCGTTACGGCCGCGATGGTGAAGGATCTGCGCGAGCGCACCGGCGCCGGCATGATGGACTGCAAGAACGCCCTCAACGAGACCGGCGGCGACCTGGAAGCGGCAGTGGACTGGCTGCGCGCCAAGGGTCTCGCCAAGGCTGCCAAGAAGGCCGGCCGCGTCGCGGCGGAAGGGCTTGTCGGCGTCGCTTCCGGCGACGGCAGGGCGGTCATCGTCGAGGTGAATTCGGAAACCGATTTCGTCGCCCGCAATCCCCAGTTCCAGGAGCTGGTGACCGGCGTTGCCAACGCCGCGCTGGCGACGGACGGGACGGTCGCGGCCATCCTGGCCGAGGCGTTCCCCGGCACCGGCCGCTCGGTGGAAGAGGAAATCACCGCCGCGGTGGCGACGATCGGCGAGCACATGACGCTGCGCCGCGCCGGCATGCTGTCGGTCAGCCGGGGCGTCATTGCCACCTATGTGCACAGCGCAGTGACGCCGGGCCTCGGCCGCATCGGCGTCCTCGTCGGCCTCGAGTCGGCGGGGGATCGCGACAAGCTGCTCGCCCTCGGCCGGCAGGTTGCCATGCATATCGCCGCGGCCAACCCGCTGTCGGTGCGTCCGAGCGACCTCGATCCCGCCGTGGTGGCGCGCGAGCGCTCCATCTTCGCTGAGCAGGCGCGCGAGTCGGGCAAGCCGGAATCGATCATCGAGAAGATGGTCGAGGGCCGGGTGCGCAAGTTCTACGAGGAAGTGGTGCTGCTGTCGCAGACCTTCGTCGTCGATCCCGACAAGAGCGTCGAGGCGGCGCTGAAGGCGGCGGAGCCCGATGTCGGCGGGCCGATCGATCTCGTCGGCTTCATCTGCTTCCGGCTCGGCGAGGGCGTCGAGAAGGAAGAGAGCGACTTCGCGGCCGAGGTTGCCGCGGCAGCCGGCGCCAAGGCCTGATCCATCGACGGCGGCTCCGGCCGTCGTGAATGAGAATGACAAGCACGGCTCCCTCGTGTATCGGGGGAGCCGTTTTGCTGACCAGAGGGGAACGAGGCATGCCCGAAGGGCTCCGGTATCAAAGGGTCCTTCTCAAGATTTCGGGCGAAGCCCTTCTAGGCGATCAGGTTTTCGGCATTGACGAGAAGATGGTGGATCGCATCGCCGGCGAAATCGGCGAGGCGGTGGCCATGGGCGTGCGCGTCGGCCTGGTGATCGGCGGCGGCAATATCTTCCGCGGCATGTCGATCGCCAAGGCGGGCGGCAATCGCGTCGCCGGCGACCATATGGGCCTTCTCGCCACGGTGATGAACTCGATCGCCTTCCATGAGGGGCTGGAGCGGCGCGGCATCGCCTCGCGTATCTTCTCCGCCATACCGATGCCGACGATCTGCGAGACCTTTACGCAGCAGCGCGCCGAAGGGGCGATGCGCCGTGGCCGGGTCGCCATCTTTGCCGGCGGCACCGGCAATCCCTTCTTCACCACTGATTCCGGCGCCGCCCTGCGGGCTGCCGAAATGGGCTGCGACGCCCTCTTCAAGGGCACGCAGGTGGACGGCATCTATTCCGCCGATCCGCGGCGCGATCCGACCGCCACGCGCTTCGACCAGCTGACCCACCGGGACGTCCTCGCCAGGGGGCTGGAGGTCATGGACGCAGCGGCCGTCGCGCTTGCCCGCGACAACGGAATTCCGGTAATCGTGTTCTCGATTCATCAGCCGGGCGCCTTCGTCGATATCCTCAAGGGGGCCGGACGGGCGACCATCGTCGCCGACTCATAAGGCTGGAGCCTTCCGGGCATCTGTCGGCGCGGCCGGCGGAAGGCAACTATGTCCCGCTCCCCGTCGCGGAGCGGCCAGCATCTGGGGATTACTGAAATGGACCTCGAAGACCTCAAGCGCCGCATGCAGGGAGCGATCGCCTCGCTGAAGGGCGAGCTTGCCGGCCTGCGCACTGGCCGCGCCGCCTCCAGCATGCTCGATCCGATCATCGTCGATGCCTATGGGGCCAAGATGCCCCTCAGCCAGGTCGGCACGATCAGCGTTCCCGAGCCGCGCATGCTGTCGGTCCAGGTGTGGGACCGCGGCCTGGTCTCGGCCGTCGACCGGGCGATCCGCGAGGCCAATCTCGGCCTCAATCCGATCGTCGAGGGCACCCTGATGCGCATCCCGGTACCGGAGCTCAATGCCGAGCGGCGCAAGGATCTCGTCAAGGTGGCGCACAAATATGCCGAGCAAGCGCGCGTCGCCGTCCGCAACGTCCGCCGCGACGGCATGGAGCTGGGCAAGAAGGAGGAGAAGGACGGCCTCCTCGGCAAGGACGAGCACCATGCCCTGCAGGAGCGCATCCAGAAGCTGACCGACGGCATGATTGCCGAAATCGACACGATGGTCGCCGCCAAAGAGGCGGAGATTCTCCAGGTCTGACCCGCCACCATGGCCAGCCGCGCCGATCCTGAATCCACATTGTCCGCTTCCGGCTTTGCGGTGCAGGGTCCGCGCCATGTCGGCATCATCATGGACGGCAACGGCCGCTGGGCCGCCGAGCGCGGCCTGCCGCGCGTCGAAGGCCACCGGCGCGGCATGGACGCGCTGCGCGAGGCGGTGAATGCGGCGCCCGATCTCGGCGTCGAGCACCTGACGGTTTTCAGCTTCTCGTCGGAGAACTGGTCGCGCCCGGCGGAAGAGGTCCAGTTCCTCTTCGGCCTCCTGCGCCTCTTCATCCAGAGCGACCTGGCGCAGCTGCATGATCGCGGCGTCCGCATCACCATCGTCGGCGCCCGCGACGGCCTGCCGGCCGACATCTGCCTGCTGCTCGACGAGGCGCAGCGGCTGACCGCCGCCAATACCGGCCTTCATCTGCAGGTCGCCTTCAACTATGGCGGCCGCGACGAGATCGTCCGCGCCGTCCGGCGCATCGCCGCCAGCGTCGCTGCCGGCGAGCTTTCCCCGGCGGCGATCGACGCCGGCACCATCGCCTGCAATCTCGACACCGCCGGCATTCCGGATCCCGACCTCATCATCCGCACCAGCGGCGAGCTCCGCCTCAGCAATTTCCTGCTGTGGCAGTCGGCCTATGCCGAGCTGGTGTTCCTGCCCCTTTACTGGCCGGAATTCGACCGCCGCGCCTTTGTTGCCGCGATCGACGATTATAAGAGCCGCACCCGGCGCTATGGTGGGCTCGTCGCCGGCAAAGGGGCGTGATGGCCGAAAGCGCGTCGACGGGCGGCAAATCCCTGAGCGGCAGCGACCTGCGTGTCCGGGTCGCGTCCGGCATCGTTCTGGCGGCGGTGGCGATTCTCGCCGCCTGGCTCGGCGGCTGGCCGGCCGCCCTGGTGATGACGGTTGTGGCGGCGATCGTCTTCGGCGAATGGGCCGCCATCACGGCGCAGCCGACCCCGCAGGTACGCACGGGCCTGGGGACCGTGGCGGCGGCGTCCGTGCTGCTGGCCGGGCTCGGCGAGCCGGCCTTGGGCATCGTCGTGGCGCTGATCGGCGCGCTATTTGCGCTCGCCATCCTGCGCAGTGCCTGGCTGGCGGCGGGCATCGTCTATGCCACCGCGCTCGGCATCGGCCTGACGAGCCTGCTCGGCGATGCTGCCTTCGGCCTCCAGAGCGTCGCCTTCGTTCTTGCCGTCGTCTGGGCCAGCGATACCGGCGCCTACCTCGTCGGCCGCACCATCGGCGGGCCGAAGCTGTGGCCGGCGGTTTCGCCGGGCAAGACCTGGTCCGGCTTCGTCGGCGGCCTGGCGGCGGGCGTCCTGGCCGGCGTCGCGGTGATTCTCGTCGCCCGCCTGCCGTTGAGCCTCGGCGCCGCGCTTGCGGCGCTGGCGCTGGCGCTGCTCTCGGTCGCCGGCGACCTCTTCGAGTCCGCGGTCAAACGCCGCTTCGGCGTCAAGGATTCGGGGACGCTGATTCCCGGCCACGGGGGTATGATGGACCGCGTCGACGGGCTGACCTTCGCAGCCGCGGCGGCAGCGTTGCTGGGCCTGGCGCATGCGGGACCGCAGGCACTCGGGCGAGGGCTTCTTCTGTGGTGACCGTACCGGCGATGGAACTGCCGCTCGAGATGACCGCGACGGTCGACGTGCCGCGCCGCGTCAGCATTTTCGGCGCGACCGGCTCGGTCGGGTCGGCGACCGTCGAGGTCGTCGGCCGCGATCTGGAGCAGTTTGCCGTTGAGGCGGTGACGGCATCGACCAATGCCGAACGGCTCGCCGGCATCGCCCGCCGCGTCGGAGCGCGCCTGGCGGTCGTCGCCGATCCGGCGGCCTATGGGCGCCTCAAGGCGGCGCTCGCCGGATCCGGCATCGAGGCGGCCGCCGGCGATGCGGCCATGGTCGAGGCGGCGCACCGGCCGGTCGACCTCGCCGTCGCCGCCATTGTCGGCGCCGTCGGGCTGAAGCCGACGCTGGCGGCGCTGGCCAGTGGCGCCGATATCGCCTTGGCCAACAAGGAATGCCTCGTCTGTGCCGGCGATCTTTTCATGGCGACGGCGCGGGCGGCCTCGGCGCATGTCCTGCCGCTCGATTCGGAGCACAACGCCGTGTTCCAGGCGCTCGAGGAGCGCAATGTCGACCAGGTCGAGCGCATCGTCCTGACGGCTTCCGGCGGCCCGTTCTACCGCTGGAGCGCCGAGGCGATGGCGACCGCCACGCCGGCGCAGGCGCTCAACCATCCCAACTGGTCGATGGGGCCGAAGATCACGGTGGACTCAGCCACCATGATGAACAAGGGCCTGGAAGTCATCGAGGCGGTGCATCTTTTCGGCCTCTTGCCGACTCAGGTCGATGTCCTGGTGCATCCGCAATCGGTAGTCCACGGTATCGTCGCCTATCGCGACGGGTCGATGCTGGCGCAGATGAGCGCGCCGGACATGCGCACGCCGATCGGCCATTGCCTGTGGTGGCCGTCGCGCCGGCCGTCGCCCAATCCGCGCCTCGACCTCGCGGCGCTCGGCAAGCTGACCTTCGAGGCGCCGGATCTGGACCGCTTTCCGGCCCTGCGCATGACCCGCCAGGCTCTGGAAGCCGGCGGCTGGGCAACCAATATTCTGAATGCGGCCAATGAGGTGGCTGTCGCCGCCTTCCTTTCCGGGGCGATCGGCTACCTTGAAATTGCCGGGCTTGTGGAGACCGTTCTCGACCGCGCCGGCGCGGCGGGAATCGGCCGGACGCCGCAGAGCGTCGACGACGCGCTCGCCCTCGACAGGGAAGGGCGGCGCCTGGCGATGGAACAGATTGGCCGGCGGGCGCTGTAGGACACGCGCGCCGCATTCCGGCAAACAGCCCGCCAGAGCCGGGCATGGATGGACAATACGATGCTGGCCGCCCTCTCATCGCTGATGACGCCGGAGAACATCTGGTTCTTCGTCATCGGCTTCCTGTTCGTGCTGACGCTGATCGTCTTCGTGCACGAGTTCGGGCATTTCATCGTCGCGCGCTGGTGCGGCATCACCGTCAAGGTGTTCTCGATCGGCTTCGGCCGCGAGCTTGTCGGCTGGACCGACCGGAAGGGCACGCGGTGGCGCATTTCGGCTATTCCGCTCGGTGGCTATGTCCGCTTCCTCGGTGACGAGAACGGCGCCAGCATGCCGGATCGCGAGGGGCTGGAAGCGCTGACGCCGGAGGAGCGGGCAGGGGCCTTCGCCAATGCCTCCGTCGGCAAGCGCGCGGCGGTGGTGGCGGCCGGCCCGATCGCCAATTTCATTCTCGCCATCGCCATCTTCACGGCCGTCTTCGCCATCTATGGCCGCCAGGTGACGGCGCCGCTCGTCGACCAGGTTGTCGCCGGCAGCGCCGCGGAGGAAGCCGGATTCCAGCCGCACGACCTCGTGCGTTCGATCGACGGAACACCGGTCGCGACATTCAACGATTTCCAGCGCATCGTTTCGCTGAGCCCGGACCAGCCGCTCAGCATCGTCGTCGAGCGCGGCGGCACGGAAGTCACCCTTGCCGCCACGCCGCGGCTTGAGGAGATCGACGACGGATTCGGCGGCAAGCAGCGCGTCGGGCGGCTCGGCATCAGCCGCACCACCAACCAAGGCGATGTCGTCACCGAGCACTACAGCCTGCCGCAGGCCTTTGCCGCCGGCACGCAGGAAACCTGGTCGATCGTCACCCGCACATTCACGTTCATCGGCGGCCTGTTCCGCGGCACCGAATCGGCCAGCCAGCTCGGCGGGCCGATCAGCGTCGCCATGGTCGCCAGCCAGGCGGCGGCCTTCGGATTCGCAGCGCTGCTGACGATTGCCGCGGTGATGTCGGTCAGCATCGGGCTTCTTAACCTCTTCCCAATCCCGATGCTGGATGGTGGACACCTGCTTTTCTACCTGTTCGAGGCGCTGCGCGGGCGGCCGCTCAGCGAGCGAGCTCAGGAAATCGGGTTCCGTATCGGCTTTGCGGCGCTGATCCTGCTGATGGTTTTCGCGACCTATAACGACGTCGGGAGAATCGTGAACGTCATCGGCGCCCGGATTGGCCAGGCGCTGTCTTGACCCTGCCGGGCAGGAGCGTGGCAAGGCGGCAACGGAGTTTCGTTTTCCGCCTTACGGGAGAGGGGGTTGGCTTGCTTCAAGCCCGAAAGGCTGTAAAACCTAGTCGATAGCTGGCCCGGGGAGCGATTCCGCGGGGTTGTGGGGTCGGTCGTAAGACCGCCGAAGTAAGGGTGCCGAAGCTCGATGGCGTTTTGGAAGATTCTTCGGGGGACGGCGCTCGCAGCGCTGATCGGGATTGGGGCTCCTGTTGCGGTAGGTGGGGCGGCAATTGTCGGCGCCTCCGTCGCCGAGGCGGCGACGCTGCGCAGCATCGATGTTCGCGGCAACCAGCGCATCGACGCCGAGACGATCCGCAACTACGTCACGGTGACGCGCGGCCAGTCCTACGGCGCCGATGACATCGACGCCTCGCTGAAGGCACTTTATGCGACCGGCCTCTTCGCCGATGTGAAGGTCGACGGCCTGTCCGGCGTCATTCACGTGACGGTGCGCGAGAACCCGGTCGTGGTCCGCGTCGCCTTCAGCGGCAACAAGAAGGTCAAGGACAACATCCTTGAGCCGCTCGTCGAGACCAAGAGCCGCGGCGTGCTCAGCGACGCCAAGCTCGCCGCCGACGTGCGCCGCATGCAGGACTATTATTCCCGCCAGGGCCGCACCAGCGCCGAGATCACGCCGGAAGTGCAGCAGCTCGGCGAGAATCGCGTCAACGTCATCTTCCACATCGTCGAGGGCGACCGCACCAAGATCGCCTCCATCGATTTCGTCGGCAATCACGCCTATTCGCAGCGCCGCCTGCGCTCCGTCATCCAGACGCGGACGAGCAACATCCTGAGCTTCCTGACGAAGCGCGACGTCTACGACCAGGATCGGCTCGCAGCGGATGAGGAGCTGCTGCGGCGCTTCTATCTGCAGAACGGCTATGCCGATTTCCAGGTGATCTCCTCGGACGTCCAGACCGACGAGGCGGGCAAGTACCACATCACCTTCAGCATCGATGAAGGGCCGCTCTACCATTTCGGCGCCATCGCCGTTGACTCCTCGATCCCCGACATCAACCAGGACACCCTGCGCGGGGCGCTCCACACGGTTTCGGGCCGGACCTTCGATTCGCTGAAGGTCGAGAAGACGCTCGAGGACATCACGATCAAGCTGGCCGGCTCGGGCTATGCCTTCGCCACCGTCCGGCCGCGCGGCGACCGCAATTACGAGACGCAGACGATCGACGTCACCTACGTCATCGACGAGGGTCCGCGGGTCTACGTCGAGCGCATCGATGTGCGCGGCAACAACCGCACGCGCGACTATGTCATCCGCCGCGAGTTCGATATCGCCGAAGGCGACGCCTATAACCGCGTGCTCCTCGACCGCGTCGAGCGCCGGCTGCGCAATCTCAATCTCTTCAAGCAGGTGGCCATCACGGCGGAGCCGGGCAGCGGACCGGATCAGGTCGTCGTGGTCGTCAATGTGGTTGAGGAATCGACCGGCGAATTCTCCGTCGCCGGCGGCTACGCCACCGATGACGGCTTCATCGCCGAGCTGTCGCTGACCGAGCGCAATTTCCTCGGCCGCGGCCAGTACCTGCGCATCGCCGTCGGTGGCAGCAAGACCACCCGCAACTTCGATCTTTCCTTCACCGAGCCGTATTTCCTCGGCCGCCGCATGCCGCTCGGCTTCGATGCCTACCGGCATACGACCGAGGCCGTCTCGAGCCGCCGGCCGTTCGACCAGGAGCTGCTCGGCGGCAAGATCCGCCTCGGCCTGCCGATCACCGAGGAGTTCTCGGCCGAGCTGAACTACAAGATCGTCCAGGATACGGTCAGCAACAGCAGCTACGCCGTCTTTGCCAACGGCTCGACGCTGACCTCGTCGCTCGGCTACTCGCTGACCTATTCGACGATCGACAACCCGCGTGATCCGCAGGCTGGCCTGTTCCTCCGCGTCGCGCAGGACTTTGCCGGTGTCGGCGGCGACACGCGCTACATCCGGTCGACGGCCGACGCGCGCTACTATCATGAGCTCTGGCCCGAGTCGGAGCTGATCGGCATGCTCAAGGTGAGCGGCGGCAACATCACCGGCCTCGGTCAGGACGTCCGCGTGCTCGACAACTTCTTCAAGGGTGGCGAGACGGTCCGCGGCTTCACCTCCATGGGCTTCGGCCCGCGGACGACCGACGGCCGCGCCATTCCGCTCGGCGGCACCAACTATGTCGCCGCCACGGCGGAAGTGCAGTTCCCGCTGCCGGTCGTGCCGGAGGATTTCGGCCTGCGCGGCGCCGTGTTCGCGGATGCCGGCATGCTGTGGGGCGTCGATGCGGCGGTTCCGGTGAGCTTCGTGAACGATACGGCCATCCGCTCGTCGGTGGGCGCCTCGATCCTGTGGAACTCGCCGTTCGGCCTGCTGCGCGCCGACTTTGCCAAGGTCCTGAGCAGCCAGTCCTACGACCAGCAGCAGTTCTTCCGCTTCAGCGCCGGGACGCAGTTCTAAGCACCGGTCATCCGGCATGGCCGCCGCGCAGCTCGCGCGGCGGCGTTCCGGCTCGGAGACGAGCATGGCGGATCCGGTCTTCTTTCCTGCGCCTGCGCCTCTCAGCCTGGCCGAAATCGCGACCTTGACCGGTGCCGAGCTTGCGGCCGGCGCAGACCATGGCCGGCTGATCACCGGCATCGGCCCCCTGGATCGGGCCGGCCCCGGCGATCTCACCTTCATCGAGAACCCGCATTATCTCGGCCAGCTTGCCACGACGCAGGCCGGTGCCTGCCTCAGTCCGCCGCGCTATGCCGATCGGATCGCCGCCGGCGTGGCCGTGCTGATCAGCCCGCAGCCGCAGCGCGCCTTCGCCCAGGTGGCGGCGCGGCTCTTTCCCGCCGCCATGCGGCCGGGAGCGATCCTGCCCGCAGACGGCATTTCGCCCGCCGCCCATGTCGATCCGGCGGCGCGAATCGAGCCGGGCGCCGTCATCGAGGCCGGGGCGGTGATCGGGCCGGAGGCAGAGGTCGGCCGCGGCACGATCGTCGGGCCAAACGCGGTGATCGGGCCGTCCGTGCGCGTCGGACGCGATTGCGCCATCGGTGCCGGCTGCACCCTGCAGCACGCCCTGGTCGGCAATCGCGTCATCCTGCATCCGGGCGTGCGCGTCGGCCAGGACGGATTCGGCTTCATCCCGGGCCGCGGCGGCCATCTCAAGGTGCCGCAGGTTGGCCGGGTCATCATCCAGGACGATGTCGAGATCGGCGCCAACACCACGATCGATCGCGGCGCCAACCGCGATACCGTCATCGGCGAAGGCACCAAGATCGACAATCAGGTCCAGATCGGCCACAACGTCGCCATCGGGCGGGGCTGCCTGATCGTGGCGCAGGTCGGCATTTCCGGCAGCGCCACCATCGGCGATTTCGTGTCGATCGGCGGGCAGGCGGGCGTCAACGGCCATGTCACGATCGGCGCCGGGGCGCAGATCGCCGCCGTCAGCGCCGTGCATGACGATGTGCCGGCGGGTGCGCGCTGGGGCGGCGTTCCGGCGCGCCCGGTCCGGGAGTGGTTCCGCTCCCAGATGGCGCTCGTCAATCTCGGCAAGGTTAAATCCGGCGGCGCTGCCAGCGGCGCCGGCGACAATCAGGAAGGGCAGGCGGAATGAGCGGCGAGGACGGACCCAAGAGCCTCGAGGCGCTGGATATCCAGCGCCTCCTCGAATTCCTGCCGCACCGCTATCCGTTCCTGATGGTCGATCGCATCATCGATATAGACGGCGACAATTCGGCCGTCGGCATCAAGAACGTCACCTTCAACGAGCCGCATTTCATGGGCCATTTCCCCGGACGCCCGGTCATGCCCGGCGTGCTGCTGCTGGAGGCCATGGCCCAGACGGCCGGGGCCATCTGCGTCGCATCGCGGCGCAGCGAGGCGCCCGGCGTCGTCTACCTGACGACGATCGACGCCGCCAAGTTCCGCCGCCCCGTCGTGCCGGGAGATACGGTGCGCATCCATGTGCGTAAGGTGCGCAACCGTGGCAACCTCTGGAAATTCTATGCCGATGCGCAGGTCGACGGCACCACGGCCGCCGAAGCGGAGGTGGGCGCCATCATGTCGGATCGGCTGAGCCCCGCATGAGCGACATTCATAGGACGGCCGTCATCGACGACGGCGCAACGATCGGCAGCGGCGTGACGATCGGACCCTTCACCACGATCGGACCGGACGTGGTGATCGGCGACGACGTCGCGATCGCCGGTCATGTCGACATCGTCGGCCACACCGAGATCGGCGCCGGCACGAAGATCTTTCCCTTTGCCGCCATCGGCCACGCGCCGCAGGATGCCAGCTACAAGGGCGAGCCGTGCACGGTGCGGATCGGCCGGGAATGCACGATCCGCGAGCATGTCACGATCCACCGCGGGACCCAGCGCGGCCGCGCCCATACCGAAGTGGGCTCGCACTGCCTGCTGATGGTGGGCTCGCATGTCGCCCATGACTGCATCGTCGGCGATCACGTGACCCTGGTGAACAATGCGACGCTCGGCGGCTGGGTCGAGGTCGGCGAGTGGGCGATCCTGGGCGGCCTCGCCGCCGTCCAGCAGCGGCTGCGCGTCGGCGCCTATTCGTTCGTCGGCGGGCTCAGCGGCGTCAATGCCGAGATCATCCCGTTCTCCATCGCCGTCGGCGACAGGGCAGAACTGGGCGGCCTCAACATTGTCGGCCTGAAGCGGCGCGGCTTCGACCGGCCGACGATCCATGCCCTGCGCGCCTCGTACCGGCAGATCTTCTTCGGCAAGGGCACGCTCGACGAGCGCGTCGAGCGCGCCGCCGAGACCTATGCCGAGGTCGAGCCGGTGATGCGGATCATCGAGTTCATCCGCGGCGGCGGCAAGCGCCCGCTTTGCCTGCCGCGCGACGCCGAGATTTAGGCGGCAGGCGGTGCCGCCTGCCGTTATGATGCGCCACCTGCGGTGCGCGGAGGAGCAGGGCTGGGCCCGGCAATGGCGGATGTGGCAGCGTTGAGGTCGGGAGGCGGTCCGCTGGCGATCATCGCCGGTGGCGGCGCTGTGCCGATGATCGTCGCCTCGGCGGCGGAGCGGGCAGGGCGGCCGGTCCTCATCCTCGGGATCGAGGGGGCGGCCGACACGGCCATCGCCAGCTACCCGCATCGCTGGATAGGATGGGGACAGCTGGGCCGCCTGCTGCGCTCGCTGCGCGATCACAAGACGCGCGAGCTGGTGCTGGTCGGCCGCATCGACGTCCGGCCGGACTATCGGCGCCTGCGGCTCGATCTGGGGACGCTGCGCGCCCTGCCGACCATCCTGCGCATCCTCTTTTCGGGAGGGGACAACGCCGTGCTGACGGGAACCGTCAAGTTTTTCGAGGACAAGGGCTATCGCGTCGTCGGCGCCCATGAGGTGGCGCATGAGCTCGTCGCCGATGCCGGGACGCTGACCCGGGCGCAGCCGTCGGCGGCGGACCTGCGCGACGCCGAGCTTGCCTTCACCGCCGCCCGCGCCATTGGCGAGCTCGATATCGGCCAGGCCGCCGCCGCGGTTGCCGGACGCGTCGTCGCCCTGGAGGGCGCGGAGGGGACGGACGGCATGCTGGAGCGCGTCGGGCAGCTGCGCGCCGCCGGCCGCATCGCCTGGGACGGCAAGGCCGGCGTCCTGGCGAAATGCGCCAAGCCGCAGCAGGATCTGCGCGTCGACATGCCGACGATCGGGCCGACGACCGTCCGCTCCATCGTCGCGGCCGGGCTGGCGGGCATCGTCATCGAGGCCGGCAGGGTCATGCTGGCGGAGCGCGAGGCGCTGCTGCGCCTTGCCGATGAGGCCGGCATCTTCATCCTGGCGCGAGGCGGGCTCGAGCCCGGTGGCTCATGAACGCCGCCACCGACCCGGACCGAGAGCGGCCGCTCCGGGTCTTCATCCTCGTCGGCGAGGAATCGGGCGACCAGCTCGGCGTCGGCCTGATGCAGGCGCTGCGCGAGAAGCTCGGCGGCCGCGTCGAGTTCGAGGGCACCGGCGGTTCGCGCATGGCGGCGGCCGGCCTGCGGCCCCTGTTCTCGCTGGGCGAGGTGGATGTCATCGGCATCTCGGCCATCGTCACACGGCTTCGGCGCATCCTGCGCCGCATCCGCGAGGCGGCGGACGCGGCGATCGCCGCCGATCCGGATGTCCTCATCCTGGTCGACAGCCCGGAATTCACCCACCGCGTGGCGCGCATCGTGCGCCGCCGCGCCCCGTCCATCCCGATCATCGACTATGTCTCGCCGTCGGTCTGGGCGTGGAGAAGCGGCCGGGCGCGCGCCATGCTGCCGCATATCGACCTTGTGCTGGCGCTCCTCCCCTTCGAGCCCGACGTCTATGTCCGGCTGGGCGGTCCGCCCTGCGTCTATGTCGGGCATCCGCTCCTGGAGAAGGTGCCGCTGCTGCGGCCGGGCGACGGCGAGCGCCGGCCGCTGCGCGGCAACGGCGAACCGCCCGTCCTGCTGATTCTTCCCGGCAGCCGCATGAGCGAAATCAAGCGGCTGATGGAGCCCTTCGGCGCCACGCTGGCCCGCATCGTCGCCGCTGAGGGGCCGGTGGAAGCGATCCTTCCGGCTGTTCCGCATCTCGTCGGCGAGGTGCGGAAGCGCGTCGCCGACTGGCCGGTGAAGCCGACAATCGTCGAGGGCGAGCCGGCCAAGCTCGCTGCCTTCCGGCGCGCCCATGCGGCGCTGGCGGCGTCGGGCACGGTGTCTCTCGAACTGGCGCTGTCGGGCGTGCCGACCGTCATCGCCTACCGGATCGAGCGCTATCTGCGGCCGTTCCGCTGGATGGTGAAGGTGCCGAGCATCGTCCTCGCCAATCTGGTCCTCGGCGAGCGCGTGATCCCGGAATTCCTCGATGCCGACAGCACGCCCGAGGCTCTCGCCGCCGCTCTGGCGCCGTTGCTGCGGGGCGGTCCGGAACGGGCGCAGCAGACCGAGGCATTCGGCCGGCTCGATACGGTGATGGCGTTCGATCGCGGCCGCCCGACGATGCGGGCCGCCGAACTGGTGCTCGATTTCGTCGATCGCGGGCCGCGGCGCCAGCCGTTGCGGCTGGGCGCCGCCCGCGAGGCTCAGCCGCGATCGGCGAGCGGCACATAATCGCGCGACGGCGCGCCGGTATAGAGCTGGCGCGGCCGGCCGATCTTCTGCGACGGGTCCTCGATCATCTCCTTCCACTGGGCGATCCAGCCGACGGTGCGCGCCACGGCGAACAGGACCGTGAACATGGCGGTCGGGAAGCCGAGCGCCCGCAGCGTGATGCCTGAGTAGAAATCGACATTCGGGTAGAGCTTCTTCTCGATGAAATATTCGTCGGTAAGAGCGATGCGCTCCAGCTCCATGGCGACTTCGAGCGTCGGGTCGTCCTTGATGCCCAGCGCCTCCAGGACCTCATGCGTCGTCTGCTGCATGATCTTGGCGCGCGGATCGTAGCTCTTGTAGACGCGGTGGCCGAAGCCCATCAGGCGAAACGGATCGTCCTTGTTCTTGGCGCGGGCGATGTATTCCGGAATGCGGTCGACGGTGCCGATCTCTTCCAGCATGTTGAGCGCGGCCTCGTTGGCGCCGCCATGCGCCGGACCCCACAGGCAGGCGATGCCGGCGGCGATGCAGGCGAACGGGTTGGCCCCGGACGAGCCCGCCAGGCGCACCGTCGAGGTCGAGGCGTTCTGCTCGTGATCGGCATGCAGGATGAAGATGCGGTCGATGGCGCGGGCGAGGACCGGATTGACGACATAGTCCTCGGACGGCACCGCGAAACACATGCGCAGGAAATTCGACGCATAGTCGAGAGAGTTCAACGGATAGATGAACGGCTGGCCGATGTAATACTTGTAGGCCATGGCGGCGATCGTCGGCATCTTGGCGATCATGCGCAGCGAGGCGATCAGGCGCTGGCGCGGATCGTTGATGTCGATCGAGTCGTGATAGAAGGCGGAGAGGGCGCCGACCACGCCGACCATGACGGCCATCGGGTGAGCGTCGCGGCGGAAGCCGCTGAAGAACCGCGGGATCTGCTCGTGGATCATCGTGTGATAGGTCACACGCTTGTCGAAATCGGCCTTCTGTTTGGCCGTCGGCAGTTCGCCATAGAGCAGCAGGTAGCAGGTTTCGAGGAAGTCGCCGCGTTCGGCGAGCTGCTCGATCGGATAGCCGCGATAAAGGAGAATGCCCTCGTCGCCGTCGATATAGGTGATCTTGGATTCGCAAGACGCCGTCGACGTGAAGCCGGGATCGTAGGTGAAGCGGCCGGTCTTGCTGAACAACGGCGCGATGTTGACCACGTCGGGACCGATCGTTCCCTCGCGGATGTCAAAGTCCCAGCTAACGTCGTCAATGGTCAGCTTGGCGGTGCCGTTCGTCATGCAATGCCCCTTCTTTTCTGCCCAGAATATCGTCCGACTGCGCCTCTCCCGGGGCATGACGCCGTCATCAGCCAAGGACGATGGTTGGAGGTGGTTCGTTGACAGGCGAGGCGCGGCGAACACCTGGCGTCGCGTCTCTTTGTGCAGCGCACTCTAGCGGCCTGAGGCTGCCCTGAGAAGCGGTGCAAAACCGGCGGTTTTCCTCGTTTTTTGTTTGTCAATAGAGGGCGGAGCCGGCCGCTCAGGCGGCCTGATCGCGCAGTCTGGCGAGGCTCTCCTCCTTGCCGAGGATCGCCAGCACGTCGAAGATTCCGGGCGAAGTGGTGCGCCCGGTCAGGGCGGCGCGCATCGGCTGCGCCACGCCGCCGAGCTTGAGGCTCCGCGCTTCGGCAAAATCACGCACCGCCGCTTCGGTTGCTGCCGCCGTCCATGGCTCGACAGGGTCCAGCTGCTCGGCGAGATCCCTGAGGACGGCGCGGCCGCCGGCTTCCAGCAGGGACGCCGCCTTGTCGTCCAGCGGCAGCGGCCGCGTCGCCACAAGGAAGCCGGCGCTGTCGAGGAGCTCCACCAGCGTCTTGGCGCGCTCCTTGAGGCCGGGCATGGCCGCCCGCAGCTGCTGCTTCCGCTCGTCTGTCAGCTTCTCCAGGAAGGCCTCGCCGCCCGGCAGATGCGGCAGGGTCTCCAGGAAGACAGCGAAGAGGCCGTCATCCGTGCTGGCGCGCATGTAGTGGCCGTTGAGATTCTCCAGCTTGGCGAAATCGAAGCGGGCCGGCGACCGGCCGATGCCTGGCAGGTCGAAAAGGGCTGTCATCTCGTCGAGGGAAAGGATTTCCGCGTCACCATGCGCCCAGCCGAGGCGGACGAGATAGTTTCGCATCGCCTCCGGCAGGTAGCCCATGGCGCGGTAGGCATCGACCCCGAGCGCCCCGTGCCGCTTCGACAGCTTGGCGCCGTCCGGCCCGTGGATGAGCGGAATATGCGCCATTGCCGGCACGTCCCAGCCCATGGCGTCGTAGATGATCTTCTGGCGGCCGGCATTGGTGAGATGGTCGTCGCCGCGAATGATCTGGGTGATGCCCATGTCGTGATCGTCGACAACCACTGACAGCATGTAGGTCGGCGTGCGGTCGGAGCGCAGCAGGACGAAATCGTCGAGGTCCTTGTTCGGGAAGGCGACCCGGCCCTGCACGGCGTCGTCGATCACCGTCTCGCCGTCCTGCGGCGCCTTGATGCGGATCACCGGCGGCACGCCGGGCGGCGCCTCGGACGGATCGCGGTCGCGCCAGCGGCCGTCATAGCGCGGCGGCCGGCCTTCGGCCCGGGCGAGCGCCCGCATCTCGTTGAGCTCCTCCGCCGTGGCGAAACAGAGATAGGCCTTGCCGGCGGCAAGAAGCGCCTCGGCGACCTCCCGATGGCGGTCGGCGCGCGCGAACTGGAAGACGGGATCGCCGTCCCAGTCGATCCCCAGCCACTGCAGCCCGTCCAGAATGGCCGCCACCGCCGCGTCGGTCGACCGCTCGCGATCGGTATCCTCGATGCGCAGCAGCATCTTTCCGCCCGTATGGCGGGAATAGAGCCAGTTGAACAGCGCCGTCCGGGCGCCGCCTATGTGCAGGAAGCCGGTCGGCGAGGGAGCGAAGCGGGTGACAGGGGCCATGGCTGCTGATCGGGGTGAGGGGGCGGGCCGGCGCAGAAGAGGCCAGGGCGCGGCGGTGATGTAACAGGCGCTTCCCGCCCCTGCAAACGGCGGCGCTTCCCGGCGCGAGGTTGCTATAGTGCCGGGACGGGCAGGGGCTGGCGGGGGTGGCCGAAGTCGACGTCAGAGACGATATCGCGGGGGCGGTGGCGATCCGGTCCGATCGCCGCCGCGGCCGCCGCTTTGTCCGCTGGCTGGCCGGCACCTTCGAAGCGGAGCTCGATGACGGCCGCGGTGCCCTCTGGCTTCCCGTCCTCTTCGGCGTCGGTATCCTTCTCTATTTCGGCCTGCCGTTCGAGCCGCCGCTGATCGTCGCCATCGCGATCTGCCTGGCGCTGATCGCCCTCGTCTTTCTCGGACGGAGCCGTCCCTGGCTCTTTCGCTTTGCTCTTCTCCTGGCGACCGTCGCAGCCGGCATCGTGGCGGCGCAGCTCCGCACCATGGCGGTCGCATCGCCCTCGCTGACGGCGGCCCGCACGGCGACGGTACGCGGCTGGATCGAGACGATGGAGAGATCGGGCCAGAACGGCGCCCGGCTGACGATCCGCGTCGTGTCGGTCGAGGGCCTCTCCGCTGCCCAGACACCGGAGCGGATCCGCCTCAGCGTGCGCAAGGCGGAGGGGCTGGCGGTGGCGGACGGCATCGAGGCGCTCGCCGCGCTGCAGCCGCGGCAGGGTCCCGTCCTGCCCGGCGGCTATGATTTCGGCCGCGATGCCTATTATGGCGGGATCGGCGCCTCGGGCTTCTCCTACGGCGCGCCGAAGCAGGCAAATCTCGGCGAGCCGCCTCTCTCCATACGCTGGCGTGTGCCGCTTGCCGCGCTGCGCCAGGCGATCGGCGCCAGGATCGAGGCCGCGCTGCCGGGCGAGAACGGCCGCATCGCCAACGCCCTCGTTACCGGCGAGCGCGGCGGTATCTCGGACGAGAGCAATGACGTGCTGCGCGATTCCGGCCTGGCTCACATCCTGTCGATCTCGGGCCTGCACATGGCCATCGTCGCCGGCGTCAGCCTCTGGGCGCTGCGTTCCTTCCTGGCGCTTTTCCCGTCGATCGCCCTGCGCTGGCCGATCAAGAAATGGGCGGCGGCCGGCGCGCTGCTGATCGCCACCCTCTATCTGGGGCTGTCGGGCGGCGGCGTCGCGACCAACCGCTCCTACATCATGCTGGCGGTGATGCTGGTGGCGGTGCTCTTCGACCGCCGGGCTTTCAGCGTCCGCAATGTCGCGCTGGCGGCGATGATCGTCCTTGTCCTGACGCCGGAATCGCTGCTGAGCGCCAGCTTCCAGATGTCGTTTGCCGCGACGCTGGCCCTCATCTCCGGCTTCGAGGCCGTCGCAGCCTATCGGCGCGGCCGGCGCCGGATGCCGGGGCCGCAGCGGGGACCGGCCTTCTGGCGAGTGCCGCTCGCCTGGGGCATTGGAGCGATCCTGACGTCGCTGCTCGCCGGCCTGGCGACGACGCCGTTCAGCGCCTACCACTTCCAGCGCACAGCGCCGCTGTCGCTCTTCGCCAATCTCGCGGCGTCGCTGCCTATTTCCCTGCTGGTGATGCCCTTCGCCCTCTTGGCGGTGCTGATGATGCCGTTCGGACTGGAGGGGCCGCCGCTGCAGGTGGTCGATCTCGGCCTCGCCGCAGTACTGGCGATCGCCCGCCAGGTGTCCGACTGGACGGGCAGTGCCGGCCTCGTCGCCAAGGCGCCGCTCCTCTCCCTGCTTCTGATCACCGCCGGCCTCATCTGGCTGTGCCTGTGGCGCCGCGCCTGGCGACTTGCCGGCATCCCGGTCATGGCGGTCGGGATCGGCCTGGCACCGTTTGCAGCGAGCCCGGACATTCTCATCGCCGCGGATGGCGCCGGCGCGGCCTACCGCGCTGCCGATGGCCGTTACCGCCTCCTCGGCAAGGCCGGCACCTTCGAGACCGAGATGTGGCTCCGCGCCGACGCCGATCCGCGGCGCCCGCGCGATCCCGCGCTGAAGGACACGGCTCTCTGCGACCGGCTCGGCTGCACCGCGCTTCTCCCGTCAGGCGAGCGCATCGCGCTGGCGGCCGACGGGCGGGCGTTTGCCGAGGATTGCCTGATGGCGGCCGTCGTCATCAGTCCGCTGGCGGCACCGGCGGCCTGCCGCGAGGCGACGACCGTCATCGACGGCGAGGCGTTGCAAAGGGGAGGGGCCTATGCGCTCTACCGCGACCGCGCGAGCTTTCGCGCCGTCCCTGCCATTCCCGATCCGCGCCGCCCGTGGATGCCGCCGCTGGCGGCTCAGTAGCGGCGCATCAGCCCGACGAGACGGCCCTGGATGCGCACCCGGTCCGGGCCGAAGATGCGCGTCTCATAGGCCGGGTTGGCGGCCTCCAGGGCGATCGAGGCGCCTTTGCGGCGCAGGCGCTTCAGCGTCGCTTCCTCGTCGTCGATGAGGGCTACGACGATGTCGCCGGTGTCGGCCGTGTCGGAGCGGCGGATCAGCACCGTGTCGCCGTCCAGGATGCCCGCTTCGATCATCGAATCGCCCCGGATCTCGAGGGCGAAATGATCGCCGGCGCTGAGCATTTCCGGCGGCACGGTGATGGAATGGCTGTGTGTCTGGATGGCCGAGATCGGCACGCCGGCGGCGATCCGGCCCATGACCGGGACGACAACCGGCTCGGCCGCATCGGGGACTTCCGAGACCGGCCGCATCTTGCCGAGGCTGCCCTCGATGACGGCAGGCGAGAAGCCCTTGCTGCGCGCCGCCGGCTGCGGCATCGCCGAATCCGGCAGCCGGACAACTTCGAGCGCCCGGGCCCGGTTCGGCAGGCGGCGGATGAAGCCGCGTTCCTCCAGCGCCTTGATCAGGCGGTGAATGCCGGATTTCGACCGCAGATCGAGCGCGTCCTTCATTTCGTCGAAGGACGGCGGGATGCCCGATTCCTTCAGACGCTCATGAATGAACATGAGCAATTCATGCTGTTTGCGGGTCAACATCCGAATCGGCCTCGCTAGTACAAAACACGAACAGAACTAGCTGTTCTAGTTGTGTTCTGCAAGGCCTGAAGATCACGTAAACGCCACTGCGGGCCGGCCGGGCGACGTTGGGCGCCGTCCGCGGCGCTAAAGAGCCCGCGGCAGGCGCGTGACGACCGAGATGCCCTCGCCGCGCTTCTCGACCGTGACGGTGTGCGTCATCGGAGCCGCGCAGGGGCGATTGTCGCCGAAAGCGATCGTGCAGGCATCGGCGATAACCAGCTTGTCGCCCTTCGGCGATGCCGGTCCGCTGAAGCCGTCATAAAGCGCAGCCGCGGCAAAGCCCACTGCTGCCGTCGCCATAAGCGTCGTGGAAAAGACAAGAGCGTGAATTCCGACCGTCTTCGACATGAACCCCTCCGTCCGGTTGCTTGCTCGGACTATGCCTGGTCATCGCTGAACGGTGCCCGCGCTGCCTGTTCATGTGGCGTTCATCCTGCGGCGGCGGGCGTTGCAGTCCTTTTCACAACGAAGAGCAGCGGAAGAGGTTCCCATCGACAGGGCCGGCGGCAGATGACGTCGGCCAGTTTTCTTGCTCTTCCGGCAGGATGACGCTAAGCGGTCTCTTGTCTTTCTCGAGCCCCGCGCCTCCATGCCGCTTGTTGCGATTTTCCCAGGATCGTTCGACCCGCTGACCAACGGGCACGTCGAGATCCTCGAGACTGCCCTTGCCCTGGCCGATCGCGTCGTGGTCGCCATCGGCGTCAACCCGACCAAGGCGGCGCTGTTCACGCCCGATGAACGGGCGGAGATGATCCGGGAGGTCGTCGGCCTTCTCGGCGCTTCCGAGCGTGTCGCCGTCGTTGCCTATGACGGCCTCATCGTCGAGGCGGCGCGGGCAGCCGGCGCTACGGTGCTGGTGCGCGGCCTGCGCGACGGCAGCGATCTCGACTACGAGATGCAGATGGCCGGCATGAACGCGGCCATCGCACCGGAAATCAGGACGGTTTTCGTCCCCGCATCGCCGCGCGTGCGGCATCTTTCAGCGACGTTGGTGCGGCAGGTCGCCCATATGGGCGGCGACATTTCGGGCTTTGTCCCGCAGCCGATCGCCAGGGCTCTCAGCGACGGCCGCTCCCAATAGCGCCGCGCATTCGCCACATGCGGTCGGCAAGACCGTTCTGCCGCCGGTGCCGGTGGTCCACCCTTCGCCGCTGCGGCGGCGCACAATGGAGCAGTCGATGAAGCGACTTCTAGCTTTCGTTGCCGCGGCGCTGGTGCTGGTCGGCCTGCAGGCCGCCGTGACCCAGCCGGCCCGGGCGCAGAACCTCGATCCGGAGAACACGCTCTATCTCAATCTGGACTCGGGCAGGGTAGTCATCCGGCTGCGGCCCGACCTGGCGCCCAAGCATGTCGCCCAGATCAAGAAGCTGGCGCGCGCCCATTTCTACGACGGCATCATCTTCCACCGCGTCATCGACGGCTTCATGGCCCAGACCGGCGACCCGACCGGCACCGGCATGGGCGGTTCCGAGGAGCCGGATCTGCCGGCCGAGTTCACCGACACGCCCTTCGTGCGCGGCACCCTCGGCATGGCGAGGACCAGCGATCCGAACTCGGCCAATTCGCAGTTCTTCATCACCTTCGGCGATGCGTCGTTCCTGAACGGCCAGTACACCGTCTGGGGCGAGGTCGTTGAAGGCATGGACCTGGTCGACAAGATCGCCCGCGGCGAACCGCCGGCCAATCCGGACAAGATTGTCAGCATGCAGGTCGCGGCCGACGTGCACTGATCTGCTGCGCCACAAGGAGAGAGCCATTGGCTGCCGATCCCGAGAACACCCTCATCCTGGAGACCACGCAGGGCCCGGTGACGATCGCCCTGCGGCCCGACCTCGCGCCTGGGCATGTCTCGCGCATCAAGGAACTGGCCCGCGAAGGCTTTTACGACGGCGTCGTGTTCCACCGCGTCATCGACGGCTTCATGGCCCAGACCGGTGATCCGACCGGCACCGGCATGGGCGGCTCCGGGCAGAAGCTGCGCGCCGAGTTCAGCCGGGCGAAGCACGTCCGCGGCACTGTCTCGATGGCGCGCACGTCCGATCCGAATTCGGGCGACAGCCAGTTCTTCATCGTCTTTGCCGACGCCCCTTGGCTCGACGGCCAGTATAGCATCTGGGGCGAGGTCACCGAGGGCATGGAGAATGTCGACAACATCAAGCGCGGCGAGCCGGTCGACGATCCCGACAAGATCATCCGCATGACGGTGGCGGCCGACGCCGCCTGATCCTGGCGGACGCACAGGAGAATCCGGCCGTTCCGGCGCAGCGATGCGGGTAGACCTTTTCGACTTCGATCTGCCGGAAGACCGTATCGCCCTGCGGCCGGCGCGGCCCCGAGATGCAGCCCGGATGCTCGTCGTGCGTCCGGGCGGCCTGGAGGACCGGATCGTCCGCGACCTTGCCGACATCCTGGAGCCGGGCGACGCGCTGGTGCTGAACGACACGCGCGTCATTCCCGCCGAGCTGCGCGGCGAGCGCCGGCGCCCCGGCGGCGGCGAAGCGCGGATCGCCGTCACGCTCCATCACCGCGAGGGACCGTCGACCTGGCGTGCTTTCGCCCGGCCGGCGAAGCGGCTCGCCGCCGGCGACCGCATCCGCTTCGGCGAGGCGGTCGACAATGCCTGCCTGATGGCCGGCCTCGACGCCACGGTCGCCGCGACGCCGGGCGAGGGGGAGGTCGTGCTCGATTTCGACCTGTCCGGCCCGCTCCTCGACGAGGCGGTATTCGCCGTCGGCCACATGCCGCTGCCGCCCTACATCGCCGGCAAGCGCGCCGAGGATCAGCTGGACCGCACCGACTACCAGACGATCTACGCCCATGCCGATGGCGCCGTGGCGGCGCCGACCGCCGGCCTGCATTTCACCGAGGAGCTGTTCGCCCGCCTGGCCGACCGCGGCGTCACCCGCCACACCGTGACGCTGCATGTCGGCGCCGGCACGTTCCTCCCGGTCAAGGCCGACGACACGGCCGCGCACCGCATGCACGCCGAATGGGGAATCGTGGACGCGGCAACAGCCGAGGCATTGAACGCGGTGCGCCGCGCCGGTGGCCGCATCGTCTCCGTCGGCACGACATCGCTGCGGCTCCTGGAGAGCGCCACCGGCGATGACGGCACGATCCGGCCCTTCGCCGGCGAGACCGATATCTTCATCACGCCGGGCTACCATTTCCGGGCCGTCGACCTGCTGATGACCAATTTCCACCTGCCGCGATCGACCCTCTTCATGCTGGTCAGCGCCTTCGCCGGCCGCGAGACGATGCTGTCCGCCTATCGCCACGCGATCGCATCGGGCTATCGCTTCTATTCCTACGGGGATGCGTCGCTGCTCTTTCCGGGCGGCGCATGAGGCAGGATTTCTCGTTCCGGCTATTGGCATCGGACGGCGCCGCCCGCCAGGGCGAGATCCGGCTCGAGCGCGGCATCATCCGCACGCCGGCCTTCATGCCGGTGGGCACGGCCGGGACGGTGAAGGCCATGTACCCCGACCAGGTGCACGACCTCGGCTCCGACGTCATCCTCGGCAATACCTACCATCTGATGCTCCGCCCCGGCGCCGAGCAGGTGGCGGCGCTCGGCGGCCTGCACCGCTTCGCCAACTGGCCGTGGCCGATCCTCACCGATTCGGGCGGCTTCCAGGTGATGTCGCTGGCGCGGCTGCGGCGGATCGACGAGTCGGGCGTCACCTTCCAGTCGCATCTCGACGGCCGGCGCCACACGCTGACCCCGGAGCGTTCGATCGAGATCCAGGGGCTGCTCGATTCCGACATCCAGATGCAGCTCGACGAGTGCATCGCCCTGCCGGCCGACGAGAAGGAGACCGAGCGGGCGATGCGGCTGTCCTTGCGCTGGGCGGCACGGTCGCTGGAGGCTTTCGGACGCCAGCCCGACCGGGCCCTGTTCGGCATCGTCCAGGGCGGCGAGAGCGCTGCCCTGCGGCGCGTCTCGGCCTCGGCGCTGACCGACATGCCCTTCGGTGGCTATTCGATCGGCGGCCTCGCCGTGGGCGAACCGCAGCCTGTCATGCTGGCGATGATCGAGGTGACGAACGAGATCCTGCCGGCAAGCAAGCCGCGCTACCTGATGGGCGTCGGAACACCCGACGACCTCGTCGAATCCGTGGCGCGCGGCATCGACATGTTCGACTGCGTCCTGCCGACGCGCGCCGGTCGGCACGGCCTTGCCTATACCCGCTACGGCAAGATCAATCTCAAGAACGCCCGCCACGCCACCGATCCGCGGCCGCTCGACCCGCTGTCGGACTGCCCGGCGTCGCGCGATTACTCGCGCGCCTATCTCCACCACCTGGTGAAGGCGGGGGAATCGCTCGGCGGCATGCTGCTCACTTGGAACAACCTCGCCTACTACCAGAGCCTGATGGCCGGCATGCGCGCCGCCATCGCCGCCGGCACCTTCGAGGAATTCCGCGCCCTGACGCGGGAAGGCTGGGCGCGCGGCGACCTCGCAGCAGCCGCCTGAGACCGGGTCTCGCGGCAGCTCGATCGCGGCCGAACCATCACGAAACTTCAGCGAATACCCAGCAGCGCGAGCCCGCGGCCGACGCCCCGGCTCCGGAGGATTGCCTCGCCATTGATGGTCAGCGTGAACGGAACTGCTCGCGCTTTTGCAACTTCTAAAGGGACGGGGAGTGCAAAAGGAGGATGAGAAGATGAAGCCCATTGTCTATGTCGCCGCCGCTGTTGCGCTCGGCTTTGCCGGCAGCGCTTCGGCTCTCGACAGCCATAGGACGGGAGCGATGCTGCTGGCGCAGGCCGAGACGCCGGCACCGGAGGCGCCTGCCGGAGCGCAGGAGCAGGCGGTCGATGAAAATCCCAATCAGACTGCGGGCAAGATTGCCGAGATCGATGCCACCGCGCATACGCTCAAGCTCGAGGACGGCATGGTCTTCACCGTGAATGCCGAAGTCGACCTCAGCTCGTTCTCGGTCGGGGACAGCGTGCTCATCACGCACGAGCCCGACACGCAGGAAGCCAGCTCGGTGAAGAAGGCCGACGACGTGCCGGAAGAGAACGATCCGGATGCGCCGGTCGAGGGTCAGCCGCCGCCCGAATCGCCGATGGAGCAGGCGCCTGCCCAGTAAGCGGCAAGTCGTGTCCAGCCCCGTCGCAGGTCCTCTGCGGCGGGGCTAGCTATGCTGGTTCGGCTGGCGCGGCAGTCAGTCTTCCAGGATGAACGTCACGTTCATGTTGACCCGGAAGCCGATGATCTTGCCGTCCTTGATCTGAACCTTCTGTTCCTTGATCCAGGCGCCTTCGACGTTGCGGAGCGTCTTGTTGGCCTGGTTCACACCTTGCGTGATCGCATCCTCGAAGCTCTTCGACGACAGGGAAGTGATCTCGATGACCTTGGCGACGGACATGGGTTGGGTCTCCTGTTCCCGCTGCAATGATGCGACGGCTCGATATCCCCGACCTTACACCCACGCCGTTAACGTCGCCCTGCCGCGGTTCGGCAGCGGACGCGGCAAGCGGCGTCATCGCCGGGGTTGCTGTGACGGTCGCGCAGTAGAGTTATGTTCGGTGGTGAGCGCACCGGGGCTCGAACCCGGGACCTGCTGATTAAAAGTCAGCTGCTCTGCCAGCTGAGCTATGCGCTCTGGCACTGATGGCGCGGACCGTAGCCACGGCGCCGGAAGCGGTCAATGCAAAGCATGTGCGCCGCTATTCGAAGATATGCACGGCGCCGGATACGGAAATGAGCACCTTGTCGCCGCTCTGCATCGGATCGCCGCCCGACATGCGGCAGATGAAGGGCGTATCCGCAGGACCGTTCGCCCAGTCGAGACGGAGCGTCGTGGTGGCGCCGGCGAAGGAGGCGTCACGGATGATGGCGATACGCTCGGCCGGAACGTCGCCGGCGTCGCCGCCGACCGGCTCGAGGCGCAGCTTCTCCGGCCGGATGAGGATTGTGCCGGCGCCAGGCGCTCGGCCCGCCGGTGCCGGCAGGCGGCCGAGGCGGCACTCGACCCAGCCGTCGCCGACGACCGCCGGCAGAATGATGGCGTCGCCGAGGAACTGGGCCAGGGCCGGATCGCGCGGCGCCAGATAAAGTTCCTTCGGCGGTCCGGCCTGCACCAGGCGACCGTCGCGCAGCACCGCCAGATGGTCGGAGAAGGAAAGCGCTTCGGCCTGGTCGTGCGTGACGAGAATGGCCGTCACGCCGGCGGTGGTGAGAATGTCGCCGACCACCTTGCGCATGCTGTCGCGCAGGCCTGCATCGAGGGACGAGAAGGGTTCGTCGAGCAGGATGACGCGCGGCCGCGGCGCCAGGGCGCGCGCCAGGGCGACCCGCTGCTGCTGGCCGCCCGACAGTTCGCTCGGCCGGCGCTGCGCCGTCGCCGGCTCCAGCTGCACCAGGTCGATGAGCTCGGCGACCCGCCGCCGGCGCTCCGCGGCGCTGCCGCGCAGGCCGAAGCCGATATTGTCGGCAATGCTGAGATGCGGGAACAGCGAGCCGTCCTGCGACACGAAGCCGATGCCGCGCCGGTGCGCCGGAACGAAGGTGCTGCCATCGACAAGGACCGTGCCGTCCATGGTGATGCTGCCGGCATCGGGCGTCTCGAAGCCGGCAATGATGCGCAACAGCGTCGTTTTGCCGGACCCCGATGCCCCGACGATGGCCGTCCGCCGGAGGGCCGGAATGTCGAGGTCGATATCCTCCAGGGCAGTGACGGGGCCATAGCGCTTGCTGATGCCCCGGATGGCGAGGGCGCTCAAAGTCCGGCGGCCTTCGTCGCCTGGGCGCGCAGGAGGAGGGTCAAAGGCAGGGACAGGAGAACCATGGCAGCGGCATAAGGTGCGGCGGCAACATAGTCTATCTCGCTGGTGAGCGCCCAGAACTGCGTCGCCAGCGTGTAGGTCCCGGTGGGAGCCAGCATCAGCGTTGCCGTCAGCTCGGTGGCGACGCCGAGCGCCACCAGGGCGGCGGCAGCGGCCGCACCCGGTGCGGCAAGGCGCAGTGTCGTGTGGAGGATCGCCTGCCATGGCGGCCGGCCGAGCGACATCGCCGCCTGCTCCAGCTCTACCGGCGCCTGCGCCATGCCGGCGCGGAGGCCAATCACCGCCCGAGGCAGGAACAGCAGCACATAGGCGACGACGATCGTGACAACGGTCTGGTAGAGCGGCAGCGCGACGCGCACCGTGATGGTGACCAGCGCCAGGGCGATGACGACGCCGGGGAGGGCGCCGACATAGGTGTGACAGGCTTCGAGGACGCGCTGCAGGCGCCCGGGTCGTCGGACCGACAGCCAGGCGATGGGGACGGCGGCAATGGTGGTGATCAGCCCGGCGGCGAGCGCATAGACGGCCGTCTGGGTCAGCGCCGATGCCAGCTTCGCCAGCGGCCATGAGCCGAAGCCGAGGCCGATCCAGCGCCCCAGCGTGATGAAGGGGACGCCGATGCTGAGAAGGGCGACGGCGAGGAGGAGCGCCAGCGCTGCCGCCTGCTGGACACCGCTCAGCGGCACGCGGCGCGGCTTGCGAGGCGCGCCGGAGCCGACGCGGGCATAGCGCTCGCGTCCGCGCAGCAGCGCCTCCAGGGCGATCAGCCCGAGGCAGCACAGGACGAGGACGCCGCCGAGCATGTTGGCGGCCGGGCCGTTATAGGACGACTGGAACTGGTCGACGATCGCCGTGGTGAAGGTGTCGAAGCGGATCAGCGCCAGCAGGCCGTATTCGGCAAGGAGATGCAGCCCGACCAGGAGGCCGCCGCCGCAGAGGGCGAGCCGCAATTGCGGCAGCACGGCGCGCCAGAAGACCAGGACGGGCGGCAGGCCGAGCGCTGCGGCGGCGTCCTCGATCGCCGGATCGAGACGGCGGAGCTGCGCGGCGATCGGCAGATAGAGGAACGGGAAGTAGGTCAGCACGGAGATGAAGACCGCCGCCCTCAGGCCGTGCATGGACGGGAAGAGACCGGTCCAGGCATAGCCCTGGACGAAGGCCGGGACGGCGAGCGGCGCCACGGCGAGCCATGACCAGAGGCGCGCCCCGAAAAGGGTTGTGCGCTCGGTCAGCCAGGCGATCGTCACCGCCAGGACGGTAGCCAGCGGTATCGCCAGGACTTCCAGCATCGCCGTGTTGCGCAGCAGTTCCGCCACGCGAGGACGGAAGACGAGGGCCGACACCGTTTCCCAGCCGGTGGCGATGGCGATCCAGAGGATGAAGGCGGCAGGAAGAAGCGCGAAGGCCGCGACGACGATGGCGGCGACGACCATCGGCGATAGACGCGCCGACCGCGCACGCCGGCCGGTGGCGGGCGAGGAGCGATCGGCGAAATCGGCTGCTGTCACTTTGAAACTCTACCCGGCGGCCGGTGCCGCACGGGGTCTGCGGTCGGGATCTTGGGGAAATGCGGTCGGCCGCCTTAGAGCAGGCCGGCCGCCGTCATCAGCTCCACCACCTTGCGGGCGTCGAGCTGCGAGGCATCGACGACAGGCGCCTGGAGGTCGGCAAGCGGCTCGAGCTTGGGATTGGCGGCCTCGCCGATGCCGATGGCATATTCGAAGGAATCGCCGTCGCGCAGGACCGCCTGCCCGCCGGGGCCGGTGAGCCACTTGAGGAAGGCCTGCGCCTGCTGCGGATGCTTGCTGGACGCGAGGACGCCGCCGCCGGAAATGCTGACGAAGGCGCCGGGGTCCTGATTGCGGAAATAGTGTAGGGCGACGTTGTTGCTGTTTTCGCCGGTCTTGGCCTGATCGCCGAACCAGTAATAGTGATAGATGACGGCGCCATCGATCTCGCCGGCATTGACGCCGCGCAGGGCGGCGCTGTTGCCGCGGTAGGGCGTGGCGTTTTCCTTGAGGCCCTTCAGCCAGGCGGCGGTGGTCTCCTCGCCCTTGAGGGCGAGCAGCGCCCCGACGATCGCCTGGAAGTCGGCGCCGGCCGGCGACGCGCCCCAGCGGCCCTTCCATGCTGGGTCGGCGAGGTCGAGCATCGACTTCGGCAGCTGGTCGGGCGTCAGCCGCTCGGTATTGTAGGCGAAGACGGTTGTCCGGGCGGCGATGCCGGTCCAATGGCCGTCCGCCGGCCGGTAGGCTTCCGGGATGCTGGCGAGGGTTTCGGCATCGAGCGGCGCGAAAAGGCCCGCACCGTCGACCAGCACCATGGCGGGCGAATTCTCCGTCAGGAAGACATCGGCCGGGGAGGCGGCGCCTTCCTGGAGGATCTGGTTGGCGATCTCCATGTCGCTGCCCTGGCGGATGGCGACCGGAATGCCCGTTTCCTTGGTGAAGGCATCCGCCCATGCCTGGGTCAGGCCGGCATGTTGGGCATTGTAGATGAGGATGCCGTCCTCGGCCGGCGCGGCCGATTGCGCCGCCGCATGGCCGGCAAGGGCGAATGTCAGCGCGGCAGCCGCAGCAATCGCGGAAAGAACAGGGCGCATGACGCCTCCGTGTCGAAGGATCTCGGGGACAGAAGGCGGTCTATTCACGCCCTGCAAAACTGTCAAATACTATGATTTTACATTGGAATAGATAAACAGTGGAATGTGATCGCGTGATCTTGCCGGGAGTTAGCCGGCTGGGGCTGGGACCGGCAATCGGTGGAGGCGGGCGCCGGCATCAGGGATGCCGGCGCCCGCGCCATGTCGTCAGGAACCGAGCTCGACGAAGGCGATGGCGTTGCCGTTGTTCATCGGGACGATGACGCGGTTGCGCTTCGTGTCGTAGCAGATCGACGCCGCGCTCGGGATGCCCTCGGCGACCAGCTCCGGCTCGGCGCCGGGCTTGATGCGCGCGACATGGCCATTGGCGACGCTGCTGACGATCTTGGTCCCGTCGGCGAGGATGACGAGGCCGTCATTGCCCGGATCGAGGGACTTCTCGGTCTTCAGCAGTTCGCCGGTCGGCGAGAAGGTGAGGATGTCGTCGCTGCCGATGTTGACGACGACGATGTTACCGTCACCGTCGAAGGCGATGCCGTTGGGCCGCTTCAGGGGATCACCCTCCACCAGGATGGACGATGTCCCGTCCGGCGCCACCTTGTAGATGCGGTAGGGGATGGTGCCGTCGGCATTGCCGTGCTGGGTGGCGACGACTGTGCCGTCGTCGGCGACCTCGATGTCGTTGAGCACCGCCGCCCCGTCGATCGCCGCGCTGCCCTTCGGCTCGCCGGTGGCGAGATCGAACCAGCGGACGGTGTCGATGTCGGCGACATAGAGCATGCCGTTGGCGATGTCGCTGCCCAGCGGATGGTTGAGCGTCAGGCCGTTGCGATCGACGCCGATCCATTTGAGCGTATGGACCGATCCGTCCGGATTGATCAGCGAGACGTAGCCGTCATTCTCCGCCATGTCCTGGGAAACGCCGGCATTGGGCGTGACGTAGAGATCCCGCGCCTCGTCATAGCCGCAGCTCTCCGCGAAGCGGAAGCTGCCGTAGACCTTGACATTGGGCGACGTGGCGAGCGGCGCGCCGGCCGCGAAGGGCTGGTCTGCGGCAGGCGCCTGCTGAGCCGTTGCGGCCGTGACCGGCAGCAGGGAAAATGCCAAAACGAGCCCGGCGGCCCGCGGCCAAAGTATATGGCGCATCAATACCTCCTCCATATTGTTATATCCGGTAGTCATACTTCAGGCCAGCCAGTATCCCCCGTCATCCGCCGCCGCGCGTGATGCCTACCGCTCAGGTCCAGCCGACTGTCTCGCCGACCAGGTGGACAATTAAGTGGGGTGGCCGGGGAAAGGTCAATGCTTCCGAAGCTGGTTATCTGTTAGCAAGAAGACTTGTATATATGCCGAAGAGACTATCTATTTGGCTGACGATTAGAGTTGGATGGCGGATTTAGGCGGCTACGAATCTTGGCATGACAGCGTTGCTCCGGTGCAACAGCCAACGAATCTTCACTTTTTCATGCGTCAGTACAATCATAAGGCGATTGACCCGGGGTCAGGGCGAATCTTAGGCTGAAATGGGGCAAAGACGATTCACCCGGCTTGGGTGATGCTGATGAGGTTCTAATGGACGCGCAGCGGATCAGGCAGGCCCTCCTGTCGGGGACGTCATTTGCAGCTTTGCTGCTGGCACCGAATTTGGCGGCCCAGGCGGCGGGCATCACCGTCAACGCCGCGACGCCAACCGTATCGGTCACCACCGCACAAGCTTTCGATTTCATCGAGATTATTGCCGGCGGTTCGGTCGCGGGCAACGTCACCAACTCGGGAACGGTCGGTCTGCTGACCCTGCCGGCCCGGCCTTTCGGCATATCGATCGGCGGCAGCGGCGTCGGCGGCGACGTCATCAACGAGTCGGCCGGGACGATCCAGGCAACCCAGACGGGCATCGTCGTCAATACCGGTGTCAGCGTCGGTGGCGGCATCACCAATAACGGCCTGATCAACGTCTCCAAGTCGGGACTGACGGCTGGCGACACGCTCGCCGGCATCTGGATCAACAGCGGCTCGGTCGGTGAGCCGATCACCAATGCCGGGACGATCTCCGTCTTCGCCCGCGACACCGGGGCAGCGGCCACGGCGAGCGCCATCGGCGTGAACTTCATCCAGGATGCGGCGCTCGACGGGATCGGCGCGGCGGCCTTCAACAACACGGCCGACGGTGACCTGCGTGTCGTGGCCTTTGCCAGCGGCACGGGCGCCAATGCGTCGGCCACCGGCATCAACATCAGCATTGCCAATCCGACGACATCGAGCACGGTCGGCGTGGTCAACCAGGGCGACGTCGTGGTAGCGGCAGGCGCCGTCAACGTCACCGGAACCGCCTCGGCCTCGGTCGCGGGTATCCTGCTCAATGCGCCTTCGAGCGGTACCGGCATTGCCGCGCTCAAGAATAGCGGCTCGATCCGGGCTGGCGCCGTCGCCATTGGCGAAGTGGCCAACGCCACCGCAGCAGGCGTGCGCATCTCGGCGTCGAGCAATGGCGGCGCCGGCGGCATAGCCCTGGCCGCGCTCGACAATTCCGGCCTGCTCCATGTTCTCGCCGAGGCCAATGCGGCTGCAACCGGCGGTGCGGCGGCGACGGCTTACGCCTCGATGGCGACCGGCATTCATCTGGAGGCGGAGACCGACGGCGGCGACGCCACGGCGCAATTCGCCAATAGCGGCACGATCAATCTCGTGGCGCGCGCCAACGCCCAGACGACGGGCGGCGGCACCGCCAATGCGCGGGCCTATTTCGCCACCGGGATGCTCATCTCGGCCAATAGCGGCGGCGTCGCCAACGACGAGTCGACAGCCACCCTGGACAATACCGGCGTGCTGGTGCTGCAGGCCGCGGCCGTCGCCAAGGGGACGGGCACGGCCAACGCCTCGGCGACAATGATTTCCGGCGTGCGGATCTTCGGCTCCAATGCTGACGAGGCCGTGGCCCGGCTGAGCAATGGCGGCACGCTGGCGATCGGCGCCGCGGCGCAGGCCGTCGGCGACAGCGCCAATGCGTTCGCGCAGGCGACCAGCGGCCTCTGGATGTCGGCTATCGGGGTGGGAGTCGGCAGTACCGGCGAAGCCTCCTTCGTCAATACCGGCAGCTTCTCCCTTGCCGCCGCCGCCCAGGCGACGGGCAGCAGCTTCGGCTCCGCCAGCGCGCTGATCACCGATTCGCTCTACATGCGCGCGGCCGGGGATTCTGCCAGCGTCGCTCTCAACAATAGCGGCCAGATCGGCATCCAGGCGCAGGCGCTTGCCAATGCCACTGGGTCGGCCATCGCCATTGCCCACAATACCAGCGTCGGCATCTACCTGACAGTGAACGCCAATGCTGGCGACCAGCAACTCGCGGCGATGCAGCTGGTCAATTCCGGCTCGATCAATATCAACGCCATGGCCCAGGCCGTTGGCGGCACGGCTGCCAATGCCTCGGCCAGCCAGGACTATGGCCTCTGGCTGACGGCCAATGGCGGGGATGTGACGTAGGCGCTGATCGACAACAGCGGCGTCCTCAATATCCAGGCATTGGCCCAGGCGACGGGCGACAACGCCAATGCCACGGCCTACATCAATACCGCCGTCTACATGACGGCGAGCGCCGGCGACGATCTGACGTTGGCGACAGCCACCCTCAACAATTCCGGATCGCTGATCGCCAAGGCGGGGGCGCTGGCCAACGGCCAGTCGAATGCCTACGCCTCGGCTTATCTGAGCACCGGCCTGAACCAGTACGTCTATTACGGCGACAATGTCAGCGCCGCCTTTGCCAATACCGGCACCGTCGCCTTCATGGCGCAGGCCCAGGCGAACGCGGCGACGGGGGCGGCGATCGCCAGCGCCGAGATCAGTCAGGGCGTCTCGCAATATGCCTACGCCAGCGACCTTGAAGAAAGCGCTCGCGTGGCGTTTGCCAATAGCGGCAGCTTCGGGATCGCGGCCATCGCCACGGCCAAGGGAGCGACCAACGCATCGGCGCTCGCGACACTGCAGACGGACGTCTTCTATCAGTCGGCCAATAGCGGGGCCATCGCCGAGGCGGCCTTCCAGAACAGCGGCAGCTTCACGCTTCTGGGGCAGGCCAATGCAGTGGCAACTGCCGGCGCCGCCAATGCCGCCGTCGATTTTAACGTTCACGGCATCTACCAGTCGGCCTACCACGCCGGCATCGAGGACCTTGTCCTCGACAATGCCGGGACGCTGTCGATTGCCGCCCTTGCGGCCGGCAAGGCAAGCGTCGGGCAGGCTACCGCCACGGCCTTCATCCAGACGGGTATTTACCAGTCTGCCGACGGCACCAATGGCGCGCATGGCGCTGTCGTGCTGACCAATGCCAGCACGGGTTCGCTGTCCATCCTGGCGGCGGCGCAGGCGACGGCCGAGCTGAACGCGCATGCTGCGGCGTCCATCACCGGTTACGGCATCTATCAGACGGTGGACGAGGCCGACGATGCCTCGGTTCTGCTGTCGAACTCCGGCACGCTGTCGATCGCCGCACAGGCCGCAGCCAAGTCGCTGAGCGGCGCAGCGACCGCAGTTGCCGCGCTGACCGACACGGGCATCTATCAGGAGGCCTCGGCGGACGGCGGTGACAAAGCGGCCGTTGGCCTCGTCAATGGCGGCATTCTGGCCATCCGCGGAACGGCGCAGGCGACCGGCGCAAGCTTTGCCTCGGCTGTGGCGTCGGTGAGCGGCTACGCCATCTACCAGACCGCGAATAACGCCGAACTGGCAAATGCCGTCCTGCGCAATACCGGGACGCTGGGCGTCATCATTTCCGCCGACGCCAAGGCAACCGGCGTCGCGAACGCTTCTGCGGGCATCTCTGGCAACGCGATCTACCAGTACGCGGTAGGAACCGCGAACGCTGCGATCGCCGCGGCGGAAGTGACCAATACCGGCAATCTCGGCATCCTCGTCTCGGCCCAGGCGACCGGTGTAAGCGGCGCTGTGGCAACCGCGTCGCTGACCGCCGCCGGCATCGTGCAATACGCCTTTACCGCCGACCACACGATCGCCGGCCTGGCCAATAGCGGCGATCTGACGGTGACTGTGGATGCTGTCGCCAAGGCGTCCGCCGGTGGCGGCACGGCGGTGGCGACGCTCGACACCGGCATCTACCAGAGCGCCGGCGGCGATGGCACGGATCTGACCGCCACCGCTGGTCTCAACAATACCGGCAATCTCGCCATTCGCGTCTCCGCGGCGGCTTCCGGCACGAGCGCCGAAGCCGACGCCACGCTGTCGAGCGGCATCTACCAGTATGCCTATGGCGCCGGCGATGTCGGTGCCGGGCTGGTCAATACCAGCACCATGAGCATCCTGGCTTCGGCGGCGGCGAACGCCACCGTCGGATTGGCGGACGCCTCCGCCTCGCTCACCAATTTCGGCGTCTACCAGTACGCCAATGCGGATGGTGCCGCGACGGGCGCCAGCGCCAATCTCGCCAATACCGGCACGTTCGGGATCGCGGTGCTGGCCGCCGCGCATGGTGTCACCAGCGCCAATGCCGATGCCACCATCGACACCGCCGGCATCTACCAGAGCGCTCTTGACGGCGCCGTCAGCCAGGCCGGGCTGCAGAATGACGGGACGCTCAGCATCCTGGCGGCAGCGGAGGCCAAGGCCTCGGCCGGCTATGCCAGCGCCTATGCGTCGATAGAGACCGGCATTTATCAGTATGCGGATGCCGGCGGCGGCGATCTCGCATCGTCGGGTCTCATCAACACGGCGGCGCTGTCGATCCGGGCGCAGGCTCTTGCTTCCGGCACGAGCGCCGATGCCGAGGCGAATATCACCGATTTCGGCATTGCCCAGCATGCGGTGGGTGCCGATACGGTCATGGCGAGCCTGTCGAATTCGGGCACGCTGGACATCGTCGCGAATGCCGCGGCGCTGGCGACGCAGGCGGGGGCGAGTGCCTCGGCGAGCATCAGCTACGGCATAAGCCAGGCCGTTTCGGCGTCGGGGGCGACCTTGGCCGCCAGCGCCTTGCTGGCCAATAGCGGAACGTTGAACATCGTCGCCAACGCCGCTGCTGTCGGCGTGACGGGGGCTTATGCCTCGGCGACGATCGCGACCTACGGCATCTATCAGAACGCCGATAACGGCAACCTGACGGAAGCCGGGCTTGAGAATTCCGGGACTATCAATATCGTCGCCCAGGCCGCTGCCCGCGCGTCTGCCGGGGCTGCGACAGCCGATGCGACGATCACCGATTACGGCATCCGCCAGAGCGCCGACGGCAGCGGCACCGGTACGGCAATAGCCGGGCTCGTCAACACCGGCACGGTCAATCTGCGCTTCGCGGCGCAGGCGACGGGCACGTCGGCCGATGCCGGCGGTACGCTGGATTACGGCATCTACCAGTATGCCAGCGATGCGGCGAATGTCTCCGCGGCGCTGACCAATACCGGGACGATCAACATCATCGGTGCTGCGGCGGCCAAGGCGTCGGCAGCCAACGCCAGCGCCGATCTGTCGCTGACGACAGGCATCTACCAGTATGTCGATGCGTCCGGGACGGAAGAGTCTTCGGTCGCCAACCTCGCCAATACCGGCACGATCAACATCATGCTGGCGGCCTCGGCGGCCGGCGTAACGGGCGCCGATGCTGAAGCGACGATCTCCAACGGCATCTACCAGTCCGCGGACGATGGCGCGGTGAGCTCGGTCGGGCTGGCCAATAGCGGCACGGTCAACATCGCGGCCCTGGCTGCCGCGCAGGCCGCGTCCGGCAATGCCGACGCCTATGCCTCGATCAGCACGGGCATCTATCAGTCTGCGAATGCCGGCGGCACGCTGGATAGCGCAATGGCCGGTCTAGTCAACAGCGGTGCCATCAGCATCCGCGCCGCCGCCCAGGCGACCGGACTGTCGGCGACAGCGACCGCCAGCATCGACGATGCGGGGATCTATCAGTACGCCTTCACCGGCAATACGGCGGCCGCGACGCTGGACAACAGCGGCACGCTCGACATCGTCGCCGCCGCGACGGCGAAGGGCACCGGCGGCGGCGCGCTGGCCAGGGCAACGTTCAGCGATTACGGCATCTTTCAGTCGGCATCGGCGGGCGGCACCGACATCTCGTCGCTGGTGCGGCTGACCAATGACGGCACGCTGAATATTCTCGGGCGGGCGCAGGCAAATGCCGTCGGCGGCGATGCCGACGCCAGCGCGACGATCGACGACTACGGCATCTACCAGAGCGCCGACAACGCCGCCGCCAATGTGGCGCTGCTGGAAAACAGCAGCAATCTGACCATCTCCCTCGGCGCTGTTGCGGCAGCCGTCGGCGCCGGGTACTCGGCTGAGGCCTATGCCCGCTTCGCTACGGCGACGGCGATCTACCAGGTGGCAGGCGGCAACGGCAACCTGACGGACACGGCCGGCGTCAGCCTCGTCAACAGCGGCGAGCTGAAGATCTCCGCCGCGGCGCAGGCGGCGGCGACCGATATCGCCACGGCTTCGGCGACGATCTATTCGGGCCTCTACCAGGAGGCCAACGATGCCGGCACGGCCCTGGTTTCAGTCGCCAATACCGGTGTCCTGACCTTCGTCGCCGATGCGCGCGCCCAGGCCCATGACGCTCAGGCTACGGCGACCGCCTACGGCATTGGCCAGAGGGCCACCGGTCTTGGTGCCGGATCGACCGCGACGGGTCAGATCTACAACAGCGGCACCGTCGTCACGATGGCGACGGCGCTCGCCGATGCCAGCAAGAACGGGACGAACGGCGCCACGGCGCAGGCCTATGCCTACGCCTATGCGGGCGACATGGGCGTCCGGGGCGGCGACAACGGCAACTTCCTGACGCTGCGCAATTCCGGCGAGATGAAGGTGCAGGCGTGGGCCGCGGCGGCCAATGCCACGGCCAACGAGACCGCCTACGCCTCGGCGAGCGGCTATACGCTCAACACGGCCGGCGCTTACGACAGTGTCGGCACCTTCGATATCGCCAATTCCGGCACGCTGACGGTGCGCGCCGACGCCTACGGCGACAACGCCACGGCGCAGGCGCACGACGTGATCAACGCGGGTGCCGGCGACTTCACCGGCACGGTGGAGAACAGCGGTCAGCTGCGGGCCTGGGCGATCGCCCCGGGCGGCGTGGCGACGGCTTCGGCGGTTGCGCTGACCGGCGACATCGTCGAGGCGACGCTGACGAACAGCGGCGTCATCGATGCCTTCGCCCTCGGCGATACGGCTACCGCGACGGCGATCTCCGTCGCGACGGGCGGCGGTGCGACCTTCGTGGCGACCACCGAACGCCTGACGATCAACAACGAGAGCGGCGACATCCTTGCCCGCACCTCGCCCGACGGCACGGCGCTGCTGCGCGGCACGGCGATCGACCTCGCCGCCGCGCCCAACGCGGTGGACATCAATCTGTCGGCCTCGGCCGGCGATGATGGCCATGTCTTCGGCAACATCGTCTCCAGCGCCTTTGACGACACGATCAACGTCATCGGCGGCAAGACGGTGTTCGACGGCTACGTGCTCGATACAGCCGGCGGCACGGCGACGCTGAACATCGACAGCGACGGCAACCTGGAGCTGGTGAACTCGGTCCTCAACGGCATCTCCGGTGCCAATGTCGACACCTTCAACCAGGGCGCCGACGGGACCATCACCTACCAACTGCGGCCGGATGGAACGGCAGGCCAGATCAACGCCGCGACGCTCGCCAATGTCGACGGCCACCTGGTGGCTGCGCCGCAGGCGGGTCTCTACGCCGACAACACGGTGTTCGAGGATGTCGTGATCTCGGGCAACCCGATCAACGGCACCTGGGATACGGTGACCTCGACCAGCCCGCTGCTGGACGTGACGGCGGTCTACAACACCAACGACTACGACCTGAACGCCGACCGTGTCGCCTTCAACGCGGTGTCCGGCCTCAACGCCAATCAGCTGGCGGTGGCCTCAGCTATCGAAAGCACCTACTCGACCAGCCTGACGGGCGACTATGGCGACTTCGTCGGCAGCCTGTTTGCCCTGAACAGCGGCGAGTATGCGGCCGCCCTGGCGGCCCTCGGCGGTGCGCAGCATGCGCAGGCGCTGCAGTCGATGGTGCAGTCGTTCAACGGGCTGAACAGCGTGCTGGGCGAGCGCCTGCGCACGGCTGGTCCGGGCGGCGCACCGGTGCTCGGCTATGCCGAAGATCCCAATGCGCCGCTCACCACGGCCGCCCTTGGTGGCGGCGGCTACGGCTGGACGGTGTGGGCCCGCGGCAATCACAGCTGGGGCTCGCTGGCCGGCGACGTCAATGCCGGTGGCTTCGACTTCAGCCAGACGGGGGGCTATTTCGGGGCGGACCGCCGGATCGGCCCGAATGCGACGATCGGCCTTGCCGGCGGCTATCTCGGCACGTCGCTGGACTTCAGCAACGCGTCGGTCGACTACAGTGGCTTCCAGATCGCCGGCTACGGCGCCTGGGACAACACCATCACCTACGTGCATGGCGTGCTGGCCTATGGCGGCTACGATGGCTCGAGCCTGCGGCCTATGCCGGGCGGCGCCGCGGCGGGCGATTTCCGCGCCAATGCGGTGTCGGGCTACGGCGAGATCGGCCATCGCCTGTGGATGGGGGCGACGCAGCTGACGCCGTTCGCCGGCCTGAGCCTGGTGACGGCGCGGATCGGCAGCTTCACCGAAACCGGCCCCGGCGCCCTGACGGTCGACGCGGCCCGCGGCAACTCGCTGAGCAGCACGCTCGGCGCGCGGCTGAGCACCGACTTCGCGGTCGGCGACGGCATGACGCTGACGCCGGAACTGCGGGTCGCCTGGCAGCACGAGTTCCTCGACGCGCCGACGGTCGGCTCGTCGTTCAACGGGGCTCCGGCCGGCACCAGCTTCACCGTGACGGGCTCCGATCCGGTGCGCAACCTGGCGGTGATCGGCGTGGGCACGACGCTGACGATGCAGGGCGGCGCCGAGCTGATGCTGGACTACCAGGGTCGCTTCGGCGCCGGCTTCAACGAGAGCACCGTTACCGGCCGCTTCAACTACAAGTTCTGACGCCATTGACGGCCAGAGAATCGGCAGGGGCGGGCGCAAGCCTGCCCCTTCTGCTGCCCGCTCCGGGCCCAGCCGGCCTATGGACCGCCGCCAGGCCGGCGCGTAACTTCCGATGCAGCAACAATCAGCGAGGGTAAGTGGTGGCGATGGAAACCAAAGCCCCGGCCCGTCGGCCCGCCGGCCCGGCCCGAGCCCCAGCAGCAGCGGGGCAGCCGCAGCTCATGCCGGTCCAGGACGCCCTGGCGGCGGCCGGGCAGCTGTTCAATGCCGGACGGCTCGCCGAGGCGGAGAACATCTGCCGTCAGATCATCAAGGCGCGGCCGAAACTGGCCGAGGCGCACAACATTCTCGGCGTGACGCTCCATCGCCTCGGGCGCAGCGACGAGGCGGTCGCGGCGCTAAAGGCGGCGATCCGCTTTGACGGCACCATCCCCAACTACCATTCCAATCTCGGCGAGATCGAGCGCAATCTCGGCCATCTCGACGAGGCGGAGAAGATCCTCAAGCGCGCCATCGCGCTCAATCCCAATGCCGCCGAGGCGATCAACAATCTCGGCATCGTCTATTACGACAAGGGCGAATACGAGACGGCGCGCGATCACTACCTGCGCTCGATCGAGCTGAATCCGAACTATGCCGAGGCGCACAACAATCTCGGCAATGCGCTGCGCGCCCTGGAACAGACCAGGGAGTCGCTCGACCACTATGAAAGGGCGGTCGAGATCAACGCCAGCTATGCCGAGGCCTATAACAACATGGGCACGGCGCTGCGCGATCTCGGGCGCCGCGACGATGCCGAGACAGCCCTGGCGCAGGCGGCGACCATCCGGCCGGACTATCTCGAAGCCTACAACAACCTCGCCATGCTCTATCTGGCCGAGGACCGCCACGACGACGCGCTGCATATCCTCGCCGACGCCCTGCGGCGGTCGCCGACGCATGTGCCGACGCTTGTCGGCGTGGCGCGCGCCCAGCTGGCGCGTGGCGCCGCCGCTGCCGCCGAGCAGGCGGTTCGCGAGGCGCTGCGGATCGATCCGGACAGCGCCGAGGCTCATTCGATGATGGGGCAGGTGTTCCACGACACCGACCGCCTCGACAAGGCTCTCGCCAGCTTCCGCAAGGCGCTGGAGCTGAAGCCGGACATGCCCGAGGCGCTCAACATGCTGGGCGTGACGCTCAAGGCCACCGGCCATCTCGACGAGGCCCGCGAGGTCTTCCTGAAGGCCCTGGAGAACCGGCCGTCGGCCGCCGGCACCTATTCCAACATCGTCGACCTGGAGAAGTTCACCACCGACAGCCCGATCCTGAAGGCGATGCTGGATGTGCTCGACAAGGCGGACGAGCCGGAAGCCGACCGCTACATCCCGCTGCACTTCGCGCTCGGCAAGGCGCACGAGGACATCGGCGATCCCGAAAAGGCGCTGCATCATTATGTGACCGGCGCGCGCCTGCGCCGTGCCCAGCTCGATTATGACGAGGCGTCGACCTTCGCTTTCTTCGACGAGATCATCGCGACCTTCGACGAGGCGTATTTCGCCAACCGGCCTTTCGCCGGCAATCCGACGACGCTGCCGCTGTTCATCGTCGGCATGCCGCGCTCCGGCAGCACGCTGACCGAGCAGATCATCTCGGCGCATCCCGATGTCTTCGGCGCAGGGGAGATCAAGACCCTCAGCCAGGCAATCGGCGCGCTGCGGCGCAAGTATCCGACGGTGCCGAAATTCCCGGCCATGGCTAAGGCGATGAAGCCGGCGCATTTCAATGCCGTCGCCGAGCAGTATCTCGCCACGGTGACCGCCCTGTCGCCGACGGCGTCCCGCATCACCGACAAGCTGCTCACCAACTACTATTTCGTCGGCCCGATCACGACGCTGTTCCCCAACGCCAAGATCATCCACACGATGCGCAACCCGGTGGATACGTGCCTTTCCGCCTTCTCGAAGCTGTTCAAGGACGATATGCCCCACAGCTACGACCTGGCGGAGATCGGCCGCTACTACCGCAAATACGAAGAGCTCATGGCGCACTGGCGCAAGGTGCTGCCGCCCGGCGTGATGCTCGACGTCCAGTATGAGGACGTGGTCGCCGATATCGAGCCCAAGGCGCGCGAGATCATCGCCTTCTGCGGCCTGCCGTGGGACGATCGCTGCCTGCAGTTCCACGAATCGACGCGGCCGGTGAAGACGGCCAGCGTCTCGCAGGTCCGCAAGCCGCTCTACGCCACCTCCGTGGAGCGCTGGAAGCGCTACGGCAAGCGGCTCGGGCCGCTGCTCGATGCGCTCGGCATCGATCCGGACAAGGAGACCGTTGCCTGAAGGAAGCGCAGCCGCCGGCCGGGCCGGGGCGGGCGCCCCTCGCCTGCTTCAAGCAAAGGTGAAGCCGGCGGCGGCCGCGATGCCGTAGGCGCGGCATCACCGCCCTTTCGCCACCGCTGCAGGGGCACTAGAACCGCGGCATGACCGTGACCCTGTTCGGGGCCTTTCTTGCCGGGCTCCTGTCCTTCATTTCGCCCTGCGTGCTGCCGCTGGTGCCGCCTTATCTGAGCTTTCTGGCCGGCGTCACGTTCGACGAATTCACCGGTGAGGAGAATACGCCCGGCGCCCGGCGGCGGGTGTTCATCACCGCCGTGGCCTTCGTCCTCGGCTTCTCCGCTGTCTTCGTCGCGCTTGGCGCCACGGCGAGCGCCCTTGGCCAGGCCACGCGCGGGCTCTTCGCCTATACGATCACCATCTTCGGGCTGGAGCTCAGCGTCGTCTCGGTCGTCGCCGGCCTCATCATCATCGTCATGGGGCTGCATTTCCTCGGCGTCTTCCGCATCGGCCTGCTGAGCCGCGAGGCCCGCTTCCAGGTTGAGCGCCACCCGGCCGGCGTCATCGGCGCCTTCCTGTTCGGCATGGCCTTCGCCTTCGGCTGGACGCCTTGCATCGGACCGGTGCTGAGCACCATCGTCGCCATCGCCGGCTCACGCGAGACGGTCTACCAGGGCATGACGCTGCTCGGCGCCTACTCCCTCGGCATGGGCATCCCGTTCCTCGTCGCGGCGCTGTTCGCCGGACCGTTCATGCGACTGATGCGGCGCTTCCGCCGTCACATGGGAACGGTCGAGCGGGCGATGGGTGCCTTCCTGGTGCTGATCGGCGTGCTGTTCATCTTCGGCCAGATGACGGCCTTCAACGTCTGGCTCGTGAACACATTCCCGGCGCTGGTGTGAGCTATCCTGCGGCTTGACCGGCGCCCGGCGGCTTGTTCAAACCCGCCATGCCGCCCGCTGGGACTGGATCGATCCGCCATGCCTGAAACCGCCGCGCGTTCCTGCCTCGCCGTGATCCTTGCCGCCGGCGAGGGGACGCGGATGCAGTCGGCCCTGCCCAAGGTCATGCACCGCGTCGCCGGCCGGCCGATGCTGGGCCATGTCCTGGCCGCGGCGCGCGCCGGCGGCGCGGACCGCCGGGCCGTGGTCGTCGGACCGGACGCTGCCGAAATTGCCGCCTTCGTTGCCGCCGAGGCGCCGTCCGCGTCGCTGCACCGGCAGGCGGTCCGGCGCGGCACGGCCGACGCCGTGCGGGCGGCGCGCGACGCGCTGGCGGCACCGGCCGACGATGTCCTCGTCCTCTACGGCGACACGCCGCTGGTCAGCGCCGAAACGCTGGCGCGGCTGCGCGGCGCTCTGGCGGAAGGGGCGGAAATCGCCGTTCTCGGCTTCCGGCCGCCTGATCCGACCGGGTATGGCAGGCTCATCCTGCACGACGGCCTGGTCAACGCCATCCGCGAGCATCGCGACGCCTCTGCCGAGGAGCGGGCGATCGATCTCTGCAATGCCGGCGTCATGGCGTTTCGCGGCGCCGGCTTCCTCGAGCGCCTCGACCGCATCGGCAACGACAATGCCAAGGGCGAGTTCTACCTCACCGATGCGGTGGCCCTTGCCGTCGCCGACGGAAAGCCTGTCGTCGTCGTGGAAGCTGCCGCCGACGAGGTCATCGGCGTCGATACGCGCGCCAAGCTCGCCGAAGCCGAGGCGATCTGGCAGGCTGGGGCGCGGCGACGGGTCATGGATGGCGGAGCGACCCTCGTGGCGCCGGAGACCGTCTTCCTCTGCCACGACACCAGGATCGGCCGCGACGTGGTGGTCGAGCCGCATGTCGTCTTCGGCCCCGGCGTCACGGTCGAGGACGGCGCCACCATCCGCGCCTTCAGCCATCTGGAGGGCGCCCGCGTCGCCGGCAGCGCCGTTGTCGGGCCGTTCGCGCGGCTCCGTCCCGGCGCCGATATCGGCGAGAATGCCCATATCGGCAACTTCGTCGAGATCAAGAACGCCACCGTCGCCGGCGGCGCCAAGATCAACCATCTCACCTATATCGGCGATGCCAGCATCGGCGCCGCGACCAATGTTGGAGCCGGGACGATCACCTGCAATTACGATGGCTTCAACAAGCACCGCACGACGATCGGCAGCAACGCCTTCATCGGCTCCAATACATCGCTGGTGGCGCCGGTGGTGATCGGCGACGGCGCCTATATCGGCTCTGGCAGCGTAATCACCCAGGACGTGGCGCCGGACTCGCTTGCCATCGGCCGGGCACGGCAGGTCGACAAGCCCGGCTGGGCCAGCCGGCTGCGGGCGCTGATGCTTGCCGGCAAGGCCGAACGGCGCTGATGCCAAGGGGCGATCGGCAACAGGTGACGGCCGGTCACACGAAGTGATTTCGGAATAAAGCGGAAAGCGGCTAGGCCTCGCGCGGGGCGGTGGGAGCCGGGAATCGGGACATGTGTGGCATTGTCGGCATTCTGGGGCAGGCGCCTGTCGCGCCGCTCCTTCTCGACGCGCTACGGCGCCTTGAATATCGCGGCTACGATTCAGCCGGCATCGCGACGCTGGAGAACGGCCGCCTGGCGCGGCGGCGGGCGGAGGGCAAGCTGGGCCGGCTTGCCGACCGGCTGGAGCGCGAGCCGCTGGCGGGCCGCGCCGGCATCGGCCACACCCGCTGGGCGACCCACGGCGCGCCGACCGAAGCCAACGCCCATCCGCACGCCACCGAGCGGCTGGCGCTGGTCCATAACGGCATCATCGAGAATTTCCGCGAATTGCGGGCCGAGATCGAAGCCGCCGGCCGGGCGATGGCGAGCGACACCGATACCGAGGTCGTCGCCCATCTCATCACGCTCAATCTCGATGCCGGCATGACGCCGGCCGACGCCGTGCACGCGGCCCTGAAGCGCCTCGAAGGCGCCTTCGCCCTGGCGGTCATCTTCGAAGGGCAGGACGACCTGATGATCGCCGCCCGGCGCGGCAGCCCGCTGGCGATCGGCCATGGCGACAACGAGGTCTATCTGGGGTCGGACGCCATTGCCCTGGCGCCCTTCACCAGCACCATCACCTATCTGGAAGACGGCGACTGGGCGGTGATGACCCGCGAGGGCGTCGTCATCCACGACGAGAGCGGCGACATCGTCGAGCGGCCAGCGGTCAAGAGCGTCGGCACCAGCCTGCTGGTCGACAAGGGCAACCATCGCCATTTCATGGCGAAGGAGATCCACGAGCAGCCGGAAGTCGTCGGCCACACGCTGGCCCATTACGTCGATTTCAGCCGCGGCCGCATCGCCGTGCCGGAGGATTTCCGTGTCGACTTCGCCGGGCTGGATCGCCTGTCGATCACCGCCTGCGGCACCGCCTATTATGCCGCCCTGACGGCGCGTTACTGGTTCGAGCGCCTGGCGCGCCTGTCGGTCGACGTCGATATCGCCTCGGAGTTCCGCTACCGCGAGCAGCCGCTCGCCAAGGGCGGCGCCTCCATCGTCATTTCTCAGTCGGGCGAGACGGCCGACACGCTGGCGTCGCTGCGCTATGCCCGCGGCGCCGGCCAGGCCGTGGCGGCGGTCGTCAATGTGCGGCAGTCGAGCATCGCCCGCGAGGCCGATTTCGTCCTGCCGACGCTGGCGGGGCCGGAGATTGGCGTTGCATCGACCAAGGCCTTCACCTGCCAGCTTGCGGTCCTTCTGGCCCTTGCGGTCGCCGCCGGGCGAGCGCGTGGTGTCCTCTCGGCCGACGACGAGGAGGGGCTGGTGCGCTCGCTCGCCGAGATACCGCGCATGATGAGCCTGGCGCTCAGGCTGGAGGCGCAGATCGAGGCACTGGCCGCCCAGCTCGGCCGCTCCAGCCATGCCCTCTATCTCGGCCGCGGCACCAGCTATCCGCTGGCGCTGGAAGGGGCGCTGAAGCTCAAGGAGATCTCCTACATCCATGCCGAGGGCTACGCCGCCGGCGAGCTGAAGCACGGGCCGATCGCGCTGGTCGACGGCAACATGCCGGTGATCGTCATCGCGCCCTACGACCACATCTTCGAGAAGACGGTCTCCAACATGCAGGAAGTCGCGGCGCGCGGCGGCCGCATCATCCTCATCACCGACCAGAAGGGACGGGAGGCTGCGGCCATCGATGCTGTGGAGACGATCGTCCTGCCCTACATGCCGGCGGTGATCGCGCCGCTCGTCTATGCCGTCCCGGTGCAGCTTCTCGCCTATCACACGGCCGTCTTCATGGGGACGGATGTCGACCAGCCGCGCAATCTCGCCAAGTCGGTGACGGTCGAGTAGCGTCGGTGACGGTCGAGTAGCCCTAGGGCGTGTCGGTGGGCCGCGACGGCCGGCTGCCGACGAACCAGGCGCTGGCGAGGAAAAAGACCCCGACAATGAGGGCAAGCGGCAGAGTCGGCCGCGCGGCGAGCCAGAAGATGACATAGCCTGCCGCCATGCCGATGAAGGCGGCGCGCTTGCTGGCCTTGGTGATGACGCCGTGGTCGCGCCAGGCGCGCATCGGCGGGCCGAAGCGCGGATGGTCGAGCAGCCAGCGTTCGAGCCGTTCGGAGGAACGGGCGAAATAGCTCACCGCAACGAGCAGGAAGATTGTCGTCGGCATGATCGGGACGAAGGCGCCGATGATGCCGAGCCCTGTAAAAAAGAATCCGAGAGCAAGAAAAAGATAGCGTTTCCAGCCGCTTGTCCGGGCAGGCCGCGAAGTCTCTTCCACCACCTACTTCCTCATGCGAGAGTCCGGCTTATCTGTAGCGATGCCGGTTCGACGTCGAGCCGGGGGAAGGGTGACAGAGGCGCTGCGGCACGCCGTGTCGGTTGAGGCGGAGATCCGGACGTGATGACGCGGCTGCGCAATTACTTCCTGACCGGCCTGGTCGTGGCGGCCCCGGTGCTGATCACGATCTGGCTCGTCTGGACCTTGATCAACTGGATCGACGCCTGGATCAAGCCCGCAATTCCGGCGCGCTATACGCCCGATACCTATCTGCCCTTCGCCGTTCCCGGCTTCGGGCTGGTGGTGGCGCTTGTCGTCTTCACGCTGGTCGGCTTCCTGACCGCCAGCTTCGTCGGCCGGACGCTGCTGTCCTATGGCGAGAACCTTCTCGGCCGGATGCCTTTCGTGCGGATCATCTACCGCGCGCTGAAGCAGATCTTCCAGACCGTCATCTCCGACCGGTCGCGGTCCTTCCAGAAGGTCGCCCTGATCGAATTTCCCCGCAAGGGCGTGTGGTCGGTCGTCCTGGTGGCGGCCGAGGCCCACGGCGAAATACCGCACCTGATCGCCGAGCCGGGCGAGAAGGTCTACAGCGTCTTCCTGCCGCCGACGCCGGCGCCGACCGCCGGCTACCTGATGTTCGTCAAGGAGAGCGACCTCGTCATGCTCGACATGAGCGTCGAGGACGGGCTCAAGCTCGTCATATCGATGGGGCTTGTCTCGCCCGACTATCCGGCGCTGCCGAAGGAGATCACCGGCCGCCATCACGATCCCCATCCGCCGCCGGCGCAGGCGCCGGACGCGCTCAGCCAGCCCTGAGCAGGCGGATCGCCGCGTCGCGGCCGAACAGGTAGAGCAGCACCTGCAGCGCCTTGCCGCGCGGCGACACCAGCGCCGGATCGTCGTCGACGATCTGCTGCGCGTCGTCGCGCGCCGCCTCCATCAGCGGCCGATGGCGTTCGCTGTCGGCGAGCCGGAAGCCGGGCAGGCCGGACTGGCGGGTGCCGAGGATCTCGCCTTCGCCGCGCAGCTTCAGGTCTTCCTCGGCGATCAGGAAGCCGTCATCGGTCTCGCGCATGACCTCCAGCCGCCGGCGCGCCGTCGGCCCCAGCGGCGGCGCATAGAGCAGCAGGCATGTCGCCGCCTGGTCGCCGCGGCCGATGCGGCCGCGCAGCTGGTGGAGCTGGGCAAGGCCGAAGCGCTCGGCATGCTCGATCACCATGATCGTCGCATCCGGGACGTCGACGCCGACCTCGATGACCGTCGTCGCCACAAGGATGCGCACCGCGCCGCTGCGGAAGCGCTCCATGGCGGCGTCCTTGTCCGCCGCCGGCATGCGGCCATGGACGAGCCCGACCGGAACCCCGAGGGCCTCGGTGAGCGCTGCGGCGCGGTCTTCCGCCGCCGTCGCCTTGCTGTCCTCGGCCTCCTCGATCAGCGGGCAGACCCAGAAAACCTTGCCGCCGCCGGCAATGGCCGCGCCGATGCGGGAAACGACTTCGCCCAGCCGTTCGCGCGACACGATGCGCGTTTCGACCGGCCGGCGCCCCTTTGGCTTCTCGCGCAGCTGCGAGACATCCATGTCGCCGAAATAGGTGAGGACCAGCGAGCGCGGAATGGGCGTTGCCGTCATCACCAGCACGTCGGTGGCGCCGCCCTTGGCGGCGAGGGCGAGCCGCTGCTGGACGCCGAAGCGATGCTGCTCGTCGACGACGGCGAGGCCGAGATCGCGGAAGCGCACGGTCTCCTGGAACAGCGCATGAGTGCCGATGGCGATGTCGACGAAGCCCGCCAGCAGTTCGGCCAGGATGGCGTCGCGCTCCTTGGCGCGCTCGCGCCCGGTCAGCAGCGCGACGCGCAGCCCGGCGGCCTCGGCGAGCGGCCGGATCGTCTCGTAATGCTGGCGCGCCAGGAGCTCGGTCGGTGCCATCAGGGCGGCCTGCGCTCCGGATTCGACGACGGCGGCCATGGCCATCAGGGCAACGACCGTCTTGCCTGAGCCGACATCGCCCTGCAGCAGGCGCAGCATCGGCGACGGCTTGGCGAGGTCGGCGAGGATCTCGCCGATGGCGGCTTCCTGGCTGGCGGTGAGGCTGAAGGGGAGGACCGCGCGGATGCCCGCCGCGACGTGGCCGTCGCCCTGCCGCGCCACGCCGGTACCGCGCCGCATCCGCGCCCGCGTCAGCGCCAGGGCGAGCTGGTCCGCCAGCAGCTCGTCATAGGCAAGGCGCGTCCGCTGCGGCGTCTCCGGCTCGAGATCGGCGGCGCTGGCCGGCCGGTGCAGGGCGGCGAGCGCCGCGGCGAACTCGGGCCATGCCGCCATGCCGGGACGGGTCCGGTCGAGCCATTCCGGCAGCTGCGGGATGGCGTCGATGGCGGCGGCGATGGCCTTCTGCAGCGCCTTGCGCGACAGGCCTTCCGTCAGGGGATAAACGGGCTCGACGAGCGGCAGGTCGCCGAGTTCGTCGTCGCTGACGATATAGTCCGGATGCACCATGCTCGGCCGGCCGTTGAACCATTCCACCCGGCCGCTGACATGGACGATGCCGCCGACCGGCAGCGTCCGTTCCAGCCAGGCGCGATTGGCGCGGAAGAAGGTCAAGGCGAGTTCGCCGGTGTCGTCATGGACGAAAACCCGGTAGGGCAGGCGTGGCATATGGCGCGGTGCCGGAGCGTGGCGGTCGACCCGCACTCTGAGGGTGACGATCGATCCTTCCGCCGAGCCGGCGATCCCCGGCTGCCGTGTCCGGTCGATGATGCCGGTCGGCAGATGGAAGAGAAGGTCGAGCACCCGCGGCTCGGCGCCGTCCGGGCCGTCGAGGAGGCGGGCGAGCAGCTTGGCGATCTTCGGCCCGACACCATCGAGGTCCGAGACCGGCCGGAACAACGGGTTGAGAAGGGAAGGACGCATGGTGAATTCGAATGGGGCGCCATCGGCCGAAGGTCAATCACCGGGGCCACAGGAAGGCGCCCTTGATATAAGGCGGCGACGCATCCATTTTCGCGCCTGGCGGCGCGGCATGCGCGAAATGGACCTGCTGCTCGGCCCGTTTGCCGATGCCTTCATCGCCGGGCTCGGCGCGCCCGAGCTTGCCGCCTTCGAGGCCCTGCTGGACGTTCCCGATCAGGAGCTTTACCGGTGGATCACCGGTGAGGAGCCGATCCCGTCCGGCCAACGTTCAAGCCTTCTCGACCGGGTGATCGAATTTCACCGCGGCCGTTAGAGCATGATCCCGAAAAGTGAAAGCCGGTTTCGGGAAAAGAGCGTGCTCAAACAAAAGGACATCCGACGAGCCTGATTCAACGCAGTTGAAACAGGCTCCAGGGCTATTCTGCATAGGACCTATCGTGGACGCTGTTCCGCCCCTCAGTCAGATCCTCAACCGGCCCGTCACCACGCTGGCGGGCGTGCCCGGCGGCTTCGACGGCAAGGTCGTCGCCGATCTCCAGCGGCTGGCGAGCGGCAGCGACCTCGGGGCGCTGCTGTTCGTGGCGCGAGACGGGCACCGGCTGGCAGACATGGAGGAGGCGGTCCGCTTCTTCGCGCCCGATTTCGAGGTCCTGACCTTCCCGGCCTGGGACTGTATGCCCTATGACCGCGCCTCGCCGCATCCGGCCATCGTGGCGACGCGCATGGCGACCCTTGCGGCACTTGCGACCCCGCTCGCCAAGGGCCAGACGCGCCTCGTCCTGACGGCGGTCAACGCGGCGGTGCAGCGGGTGCCGGAGCGCGCCTATGTGAGCCGTCAGGCCCTCTCGGTGGCGGCGGGCAACCGCATCGGCATGAACCACATCGTCGAGTGGCTGGAGGGCAACGGCTTCCTGCGCTCCTCCACGGTGCGCGAGGCCGGCGAATATGCCGTGCGCGGCGGCATCCTCGATCTCTACCCGGCCGGCTATATCGGGCCGGTGCGGCTCGATTTCTTCGGCGACGCCTTGGAGAGCATCCGCAGCTTCGACGTCGACACCCAGCGCACCACCGGCCAGCTCAAGCGTCTCGACCTGGTTCCCACCAACGAGGTGGTGCTGACGCACAATGGCATCGCCCGCTTCCGCGAGCGCTATCTCGGCCTTTTCGGTGCCGCCGACCGCAATGACGTGCTCTATCAGTCGGTCAGCGAGGGGCGGCGCTTCCCGGGCCTGGAACACTGGGCGGCGCTCTTCTCCGAGCGGCTCGACACGCTCTTCGACTATCTGCCGGATGCCCCGGTCATTCTCGACCACCTGGCGGAGGATGCGGCGGCGCAGCGCTTTGCCGAGGTTGCCGATCACTACGAGGCGCGCCTGACGGCGCTGAAGGAGGGCGAGAGCGGCGTTCCCTACAAACCGGCGCCGCCAGAGGGGCTTTACCTCGCCGACGCGGAGTGGACGGGCCGCCTGGCCGGACGCAGCGTCATCCACCTGTCGCCCTTCGTCGCCGACCGCGGTGACCAGATCGATCTCGGCGGCCGCCAGGGCCGCAGCTTCGCCGCCGAACGCAATGCCGAAAACGTCAACGTCTTCGACGCTGTCATCGCCCACGCCGCCGCCCTGCGGCAGGCCGGCAAGCGCGTCGTCGTCGCCTGCTGGAGCGAGGGATCGCGCGACCGCATGGGCCAGGTCCTGGCCGATCGTGGGCTGACGCAGCAGAAGCCCGTCGCCGATTGGCAGGCGCTCGGCGGCATCGGCAAGGACGTTGTCGGCCTCGCCGTGCTGGAGGTGGAGGCCGGCTTCGAGACCGACGACCTCGCCGTCATCGGCGAGCAGGATATCCTCGGCGACAGGCTGGTCCGCGCCCGGCGCAAGCATCGCCGCCCGTCCGATTTCCTCAGCGAGGTGTCCAGCCTGGCGGCAGGCGATCTCGTCGTGCATATCGATCACGGCATCGGCCGCTTCGAGGGGCTGACGACGATCGAGGCGGCGGGCGCGCCGCATGACTGCCTCGAGATCAGCTATGCCGGCGGCGACCGGCTCTATCTGCCGGTCGAGAACATCGAGCTTCTGTCGCGCTACGGCTCGGAAGACAGTGCCGTGCAGCTCGACCGGTTGGGCGGCGTCGGCTGGCAGAGCCGCAAGGCGCGGCTGAAGAAGCGCATCCGCGAGATCGCCGACCAGCTCATCAAGGTCGCCGCGGCGCGCATGCTGCGGACGGCGACGCCGCTGCAACCGCCGGAAGGGCTCTACGACGAATTCGCGGCCCGCTTTCCCTACGAGGAGACCGAGGACCAGATGGCGGCGATCGACGCCGTCATGGAGGACCTGGGGTCGGGACGGCCGATGGATCGCCTCATCTGCGGCGATGTCGGCTTCGGCAAGACCGAGGTGGCGCTGCGGGCCGCCTTCGTGGCCGCCATGAACGGCAAGCAGGTGGCCGTCGTCGTGCCGACGACGCTGCTGTCGCGGCAGCACATGAAGACTTTCGTCCAGCGTTTCGCCGCCTTCCCGGTGAAGATCGCCCAGGCGTCGCGCCTCGTTCCGGCCAAGGACCTGGCGGCGACCAAGGCCGGTCTTGCCGACGGATCGGTCGACATCGTCGTCGGCACCCATGCCCTGCTCGGCAAGGGCATCAAATTCCGCGACCTCGGCCTGCTGATCATCGACGAGGAGCAGCATTTCGGCGTCAAGCACAAGGAGCGCCTCAAGGAGCTGCGCGCCGACGTGCATGTGCTGACGCTGTCGGCGACGCCCATCCCGCGCACGCTTCAGCTTGCCCTGACCGGCGTGCGCGAGCTGTCGATGATCACAACGCCGCCGGTCGACCGGCTGGCGGTGCGCACCTTTATCTCGCCTTTCGATCCGCTGACCGTGCGCGAGGCGCTGCTGCGCGAGCGCTATCGGGGCGGCCAGAGCTTCTTCGTCTGCCCGCGCATCAGCGATCTCGGTGAGGCGGCGCATTTCCTGACGGAGCAGGTGCCGGAGGTGAAGTTCTCCGTCGCCCACGGGCAACTGCCGGCGGGCGAGCTCGACGACATCATGAACGCCTTCTACGACGGCGCCTATGACGTGCTGCTGTCGACCTCGATCGTGGAATCCGGGCTCGACGTCCCGACCGCCAATACGATGGTCGTCTACCGCGCCGATATGTTCGGCCTCGCCCAGCTCTATCAGCTGCGCGGCCGCGTCGGGCGCTCCAAGACGCGTGCCTATGCGCTGTTCACGACGCCGCCGGAGAAGCGCCTGACGCCGATGGCGGAGCGGCGGCTCAAGGTGCTGCAGTCGCTCGACAGCCTGGGCGCCGGCTTCCAGCTTGCCAGCCACGACCTCGACCTGCGCGGCGCCGGCAATCTCCTCGGCGAGGAACAATCCGGCCACATCAAGGAAGTCGGCTACGAGCTCTACCAGCAGATGCTGGAGGAGGCGGTGGCGACGCTCAAGGAGGGCGGCGATCCGGGCGAGGAGACCAGCCGCTGGTCGCCACAGATCACTATCGGCATGCCGGTGATGATCCCGGAAGCCTACGTGCCGGATCTCCAGCTGCGCATGAGCCTCTATCGCCGCCTGGCCGATCTCGACGACGCCGGTTCGATCGACGCCTTCGCGGCCGAGCTGATCGACCGCTTCGGCCCGCTGCCGGACGAGGTCGAGCATCTGCTCAAGATCGTCTATATCAAGTCGCTCTGCCGCATCGCCAATGTCGAGAAGGTCGATGCCGGGCCGCGCGGCGTCGTCATCGGTCTGCGCGACAACACCTTCCCGGACACGCCGGCGCTGGTGCGCTGGATCGGCGAGCAGGGGAGCCTCGCCAAGATCCGGCCTGATCAGAAGATCGTCCTGATCCGCGACTGGGAGAAGCCGGAGCAGCGTCTGTCGGGCGCCGCCGTCGTCCTGACGCAGCTCGCCCGGCTGGCGCAGCCGGAAGGCGCCAAGGCGGCCTGAGGCCGAGATCCGTAGGGTGGGCATGGCGAAGCCTTGCCCACGCGGTCATGGCTACCCGAATTTGCCGGTTGTCCGCGTGGGCAAGCCATCCGGCTTGCCCACCCTACGCCGTCGCGGTCTTCTGCTGCGCGTCCTCTGCGGCGGAGAGAATCGCGTCGGCGAGCACGTCGATCTCCTGCGCGCCCATCACCGCATAGCGGCGGTTGAGCACGAAGCAGGGCACGCCGGTGACGCCGGCGCGCTGCCACATGGCGATCTCGGCGCGGACCGTGTCCTTGCCCTCGTCGCCGGCAAGCCGGGCCCGGATTTCGGCCTCGTCGAGGCCTTCGGCAGCGGCGGCCTCCGCCAGCACGTCATGCGCGCCAACGTCGGCGCCCTCGATGAAATTGAGCTGGAACAGCCGCTCGACCATCTCTGTCTGGCGGCCGACCTCGCCCGCCCACAGGACGAGGCGATGCGCATCGAGCGTATTGGCCGAAACCTTCTGCTTGTCGAAGGCGTAGTGGATGCCGACAGCCTTGCCGAGCTCGACAAGGCGCTGGTGGGCGCCCTCGAGGCGGCTGAGGTCACCGAACTTCTGCCGCATATACGCGTCGCGCGGCAGGCCGCCCGGCGGGATGGTCGGGTCGAGCTGGTAGGGATGCCATTCAACAGTCACCGGCACGCCGGCCTTGGCGATGGCCCGCTCCAGCCGGTGCTTGCCGAGATAGCACCACGGGCACACGACATCCGAGACGACGTCGATCTTGACGGGAGAGGGCATTGGCGGCGCTCCGATGGAAGGAAACCTTGGGATCAGACGACATGTCGGTCCCGCGCCGCTGTCGCGCAAGCTTATTCGGCGGCCTTCACCCACCAGGTGCTCAGCGTCGGTCCGTAGAGCGACTGCACCTGCGGGTGCTCCACCCGTGTCCAGCGGGCGATCCACTGCTCCGGCAGGTAGAACAGCGGGACGACATAGGCTCCCGAAATCAGGACCCGGTCCAGGGCCCGTACTGCCGCGACGAAATCGTCGTGCTCGCGCGCCGTGAGAAGCGCGTTGATCATGGCGTCGGCGGCGGGATTCCTGACGCCGACATAGTTGAACGACCCCTCGACGTCGGCGAGCTCCGAGCTCCAGCGGAAGCTCTGTTCGTTGCCCGGCGACAGCGAGGCGGCCCAGCTGGTCTGGATCATGTCGAAATCGAAGGTCGCGACACGTTTCTGGTACTGCGCCGCATCCACGCTGCGCACGTTGAGCACGATGCCGAGGCGCCCCAGCGTGCGCCCATAGGCAAGGCCAAGGCGCTCGGTTTCGCGGGTCGTCGCCATCAGCTCGAAGGCAAGCTGCTGCCCGGTCTCGGTATTCACCAGCCGGTTGCCCTCCAGCTTGTAGCCGGCCTCGCCGAGCAGGCTGAGCGCGGCCCGCATGACCTTGCGGTCGCTGCCGGAACCGTCGCTGACCGTCGGCGCATAGGTGCCGTCCATGACGTCCGGCGCGATGGCGTCGGGATAGGGGGCGAGGAGGGCGCGCTCCTTGTCGCTCGCCGGAACCCCGAGTGCCGACAGCTCCGAATCCTGGAAGTAGCTCCCCATGCGCTTGTAGGCGCCGAAATAGAGATTGCTGTTCACCCACTCGAAATCGAACAGCATGGCGAGCGCCCGGCGCACGCGGATATCGGCGAAGACCGGCCGGCGGATATTGAAGGCGAAGCCGGCCATGCCCTTGGGAGTGCCGTTGACGAAGCTCTCCTTGACCACCCGTCCGTCGCGGACGGCCGGAAAGTCGTAGCCGCTGCTCCAGGTCGACGGGTCGCCTTCCGGATTGACGTCGTAGAGGCCCTTCTTGAACGCCTCGAACATGGCGTTGCTGTCGCGGTAATAGTCGATGCGGATCTCGTCGTAATTGTCGAAGCCGCGCTTCACCGGCAGATCCTTGCCCCAATAGTCCGGATTGCGGCGGAACAGGATGCTGCCGGGCGCCTTAACCTCGGCGATGAGGTAAGGCCCGGAGCCGATCATCGGCTTCAGCGTCGTCCGGTCGAACGTGTCGACGTCGATGGCGTGCTTCGGCAGGATCGGCATCAGCCCGATCAGCAGCGGCAGCTCGCGGTCCGCCTCGTCGTTGAAGGTGATTCGGACGGTGCGGTCGCCGGTCTTCTCGACCTTGGTGATCTTGTCGTACCAGCTGCGGTAGTTGGGCCGGCCCTTGTCGCGCAGCAGCTCCAGCGTGAAGATCACGTCCTCGGGCGTCACCGGTTCGCCGTCGGAGAACTTTGCCCGCGCGTCGAGCGTGAACTCCACCCAGCTGCGATCGTCCGGCGTCTCGACCGATTCGGCGAGGAGGCCATAGAGGGTGAACGGCTCGTCGCGGCTGCGCACCAGAAGGCTCTCGAAGACATTGTTGCCGAAGGACGCGTCCCAGATGCCGCGCGCCGTCGTCGTGGCGCCCTGGACGATGAAGGGATTGAGGCTGTCGAAGGTGCCGATGACGCCGTAGGTCACCCGGCCGCCCTTGGGCGCGTCGGGATTGACATAGGGGAGGTGGTCGAAGCCGGCGGGGAGGGCGGGATCGCCATGCATGGCGATGCCGTGCATCGGCGCCGCCCGGACGGCCGGTGCGGGCGCTGCGGCGAGGAGCGCGAGCATGGCGGCGGCGAGGATCCGCATCGGTCTGCCCTGAGCTCTCCGCATGGCGTCTCTCCCTCGGCCGTCGGTGCGCTGTGCTTTGATTCGACAGTCTATCGCAACCGCCGGCTGCGCGAGCGTGTCGCCGCGCGGCGGTGCTAGAAATCGCCACGGAAGCACGTTAAGGATGCCCCCGGCGCGCCGTTTCCGGCGCCTAGGGTCGAGCTCCGATCGTGGCGGGATCGGGGCCTCGTCGCGCCTCAGCGCATGAACCAGGACAGCAAAAGGCATGATGATGGTCGACAAGAAGGGATTTTGGACTGTTGGACGGGCTCTGGCGGTCGTGCTCGCCGGACTGAGCCTTTCGCCAGTCGCCTTCGCTCAGGATGCCGCTGCCCCGGCGGCGCCCGCAGCGCCGGCAGCCGCACCCGACGCGCAATCGCCGTGGGTGAAGATCTGCAACACCGACCCTGCGACGAAGAAGGAACTGTGCCTCGTCACGCAGGAGCTGCGCGCCGAGAACGGCCAGTTCATCGCCTCCGCAACGCTGCGCCAGTTCACCGGCGATCCGAAGATCTCCTTCATCGCCGCCGTGCCGATCGGCATGCTGATCCAGCCCGGCGTGCGCATTGCGATCGACGGCGGCGCCCAGACGGAGGTGAAGTACGGCATCTGCTTCCCCAACGCCTGCTACGCCGAGATCGAGGTCAATGCCGACTTCATCGCCTCGCTGAAGAAGGGCAATCAGCTGGTCGTGACGGTCCTCAACCCGCAGGCCAAGGGCCTCAACTTCCCCATGAGCCTCGCCGGCTTCACCAAGACCTTTGACGGCGCCGGCATCGACGCCGCCGCGGCGCAGGCGCGGCAGGACCAGCTGAACCAGGCACTGCAGCAGCGCGCCGAGGAAGCCCGCCAGCGGCTGATCCAGCAGCAGGAACAGGCCCCGCCGGCCGGCAACTGATCTCGGGATCGAGGCCCGCGCCTGGTCCGCGGGCCTTGTCCTAGTTGAGATCGCGCTCGCGCTCGCGCGGATGGAAGATCGATCCGTGGCGGCTGTCGAAGAATTCGCGGATCTGGGGATGGCGCAGCGGCTCGACGGAATCGTCGGGCAGCAGGTTCTGCTCGGAGACGTAGGCGATGTATTCCGTCTCGGCGTTCTCCGCGAAGAGATGGTAGTAGGGCTGGTCCTTCGAGGGACGAATGTCCTCGGGGATGGCCTGCCACCATTCTTCGGTATTGTCGAAAACCGGATCGACATCGAACACCACGCCACGGAACGAGAAGTGGCGGTGGCGTACAATCTGTCCGATCTGAAACTTGGCTGACCTGATCCGGTCCATGACGGACGCTCCACTGGATGGTCGCTTTTAGAGGGCACGCCGGCTGGCGGAAGTCAAATCTACGCCGCGCGCCCGATTCGCGCAGCCATTGCAGCATTTGACCGTCACACGCGGAACCGTTAGGGACCCTCACGCGACTTCCTGAGCCGGTGCGCCCGGCTGGTGCTGCTACCGGCCATGACCGACATCGTCACGCTGGCTCTGCCGTTCTTTGTCCTGATCGGGCTGGGTCTGGCTTCCGCCAGGATGGGCTTCGTCAGCACCGCGCAGGCCGGCGGGCTGACCTTCTTCGTCGTCAACATCGCCCAGCCGGCGCTTGTCTTTCAGCTCGTGTCGCGGGCGCCGCTGGCGGAGACCGGTGACTGGTCCTTCGTGCTGACGGCGACCTTCGCCACCTATTGCGTCTTCGCCATCGCCTTCACGCTCTCGGCATTGCGCAACGGCGGCAACATCGCCGACGCGACGGTGAAGGCGCTGCTCGGCTCGCAGGGCAATCTGTTGGCCTTCTTCCCGGCGCTCACCATCGCCGCCTTCGGCGCCGCCGCGGCCGTGCCGACGGCGCTGATCCTCTGCTTCGACACGCTCCTCCTGGCCGTTACCGGCCCGCTCATGATGGCGGTGGGCGGTGCCGGGCCGGCGCCTGCCGGCAGCCTTTTCGGCCGCATCGCCGCCAACCCGCCGGCGATCGCCGCCGCCATCGGGCTTGTCGCCAGCGCCGGCGGCTTTCAGGCACCGGGCTTCCTCGGCCGGCTGCTCGACCTTGCCGCCGCGGCCGCCGTGCCGGCGGCGCTGTTCGCACTCGGGCTGCAGCTCGCCACCCTGCGCCGGCCCAGCCGCGGCGGCCTCGAGGTGCCGGTGCTGCTGCTGATCAAGCTCGTGGCGCAGCCGGCCATCGTCTACCTGCTGCTCGGCTGGGTGGGGGACTTTCCGGCGATCTGGGTGGCGGTCGCCGCAACCGCCGCGGCCATGCCGCCGGCCATGGCCGTGGCCGGCCTGGCGCACCGCCACCGCGTCTACGAGCGCGGCGCCGAGCAGGCCATCTTTCTCGGCACCGTCGTGTCGCTCGTCACCATCACGGCGCTTCTCGTCCTGATCGGCACCGGCGCCCTGCCGGCCGATCCGTTCCGTTAGCCGCCCGCCAGCCCCTGGCGCATCAGGAAGCGCCGCAGCGGCGGGATGCTGCCGAGCATGTAGAGACCGATGCTGCGCGCCGCCTGCGCCGGCAGGAAGTCAGTGAGGAGCGTGCGGTTGAGGGCATCGATGGCGGCGATCCGTGTCGCCATGTCGGCGCGCCGGCGCCGGTCATAGGTCTCCGTCACGGCGGCGCTACCGGGATCGGCGCTGTTTTCCGCAACGAGCTCGGCAAGCGCTGCGACGTCCCTGAGCGCAAGGTTGAAGCCCTGGGCGCCGATCGGCGGCAGCACATGGGCGGCCTCTCCGACAAGCGCCAGCCGGTGTGCGGCGCAGCGATCGGCGGCGAGGCTGTTCAGCGGAAATGTCTGCACCGGCCCCTCGACCGTGACCGCCCCCAGAAACGCCTGCGATCTCGTCTCGATCTCCCGTGCAAGCTCATCCGGCGGCAGGGCGGCGAGGCGGGCCGCCTCGCCCGGATCAAGAACCCAGACGAGGCTCGAGCTGTTGCCGGGCAGCGGGACGAAGGTGAATGGACCGGAGCGGGTGTGGAATTCGGTCGAGATGTCCTCGTGTGGCCAGGCATGGCGCAAGGTCGTGACGAGCGCCGTCTGGTCGTACCGTTTTGTGCGCGTCGGGATGCCGGCAGCCTCTCGCATCGCCGAGGCGCGGCCGTCCGCGGCGACCACGAGGCGGGCCTGCACGGCTCCCGAGACCGTGCGCACCTCGGCATGCTCCGGCCGGCTGTGAAGGCCCTCGGCGGCCGCCGGCAGATGGCTCACGCCATGGCCCGATGCAGCCTCTTCAAGGGCGCGCAGGAGATCCTCGTTGGGCACGTTGTAGCCGAACGCCTCGAGATCGAGGTCTTCCGAGCGGAAGCAGACTTCAGGGGCGCGGAACAGGCGCCCGGTCGCGTCGATGATCCGGATCGCCCGCAGCGGCGTCGCCGACGCCACCCGGCGCCAGGCTCCGATGCGCCGGAGGGCGTCGATCGATGGCCCGAGCAGCGCCGTCGTGCGCTGGTCGGCCGGCCGCGGCGGCGCGATGAGCAGGACGGACGCGGCTTCCGATCCAAGCGCTGCCGCCGCGGCAAGGCCGGCAAGGCCGCCGCCAACGACGGCGATATCGGCACTGTTCTCGTCCTGCAAATGAAATTCTTCCATTAACCTGCTGATGCTTCTGGCTTTAGTCGTTGTCCAGACCATGAGGACGTCTATCGTCAGGATACGGCATTGCCGATCGGCATGGTGGCGCGTGTTTCATATGCGACACTTGGCCAATATTCACGGACGGTGTGGCACAGACGTAACGGCGCGGCTGCACAATGCCTTGATGAGGACTGGAAAGCGACATGACGGCCCGGCCGGCTCTTGTCTGGACCAAGGTCAGCGCTCAAATCAGGTCGCCTAGCCTTCCAGCCCTCCCGCGGAGACCCCGATGATTCCTCTGGAATGGATTGCCGATCCCAATGTCTGGGCGAGCCTCCTGACGCTGACTGCTCTGGAGATCGTCCTCGGCATCGACAATATCGTTTTCATCTCGGTCATCGTCGGGCGGCTGCCGCCGGAACAGGGGAAACGGGCGCGCCAGATCGGCCTCCTGCTCGCCCTCGGCTTCCGCATCCTGTTCCTGGCGCTGCTGACATGGCTGATCGGCCTTACCGCGCCGCTGTTCGACCTCTTCGGCCATCCCTTCTCGTGGCGCGACCTCATCCTTCTGGCCGGCGGCGCCTTCCTGCTGTGGAAGGCGACGCACGAGATCCACAAGGGCGTGGAAGGCGAGGAGGACGGGCCGTCGGGCGGCGGCAAGTCCGCCGTCTTCGGCGCCATTGTCGGGCAGATCATCGTGATCGACATCGTCTTCTCGGTCGATTCGATCATCACCGCGATCGGCATGGCGGAGCATCTGCCGGTGATGATCGCGGCGGTCGTCATCGCCATGATCATCATGTATGCCGCCTCCGGCATCATCGCGACGTTCATCGAGAATCACCCGACCACCAAGATGCTGGCGCTGGCGTTCCTGCTGATGATCGGCGCGGCGCTGATCGCCGACAGCGTCGGCTTCCACATCCCGCGCGTCTACATCTACACTTCCATGGCGTTCGCGGCCGCGGTGGAATTCCTCAACGTGCTCGCGAGCCGCAACCGCTCGCGGCCTCACGCCGGGGAGGCGGACGAGAAGCCGGGGTCCCAGCCGGCCGATTCCTGATCCGGCGCGGTTCCCGGGGATGTGCCGGGACATCGGAGGCAGCCAATGCTCGGGCGGTTTCTGATCTTCCTGCTGGCGGCCGCTGCGGCGGTCGCCGCCTCGCAGGTACCGGAATTCGCCCAGCAGTACCGGCAGCGTCTGGGCGGTGCCATCGACGAGCTGCGGATCGTCGTCGGCCGCTTCGACGCCGACGCGCAGCGCGTCGCGCTCGACCGCAGCGCGGCACTCGATCAGATGCAGCAGGCCGACCTGCCTCTCGTCCGTGCCCAGGCCAGCAGCATGGAGGAGAATATCCGCCGGCTGCAGAAGCTCACGGATCAGCAGGAGGCTTTCCGCGGCGCAGGGGCGTTCGGCAGGCTCATGGCGCTCGCCTCCTATTTCGACCCGATGCTGCTGCAGGCGACCTATGCGTCTTTCGAGCCGGCCGTTCCTGTTACGGTGGAGGGCTTCGTTCTGGCAGGCCTTGCCTTCGTGCTGGTCTGGGCGGCGCTGCGCGGCCTGGTCTTTCTGATGCGCCGGCCACAGCGGCCGCGCCGCACCATGCCCGTACAGAAGCCGTGATCGGCGCGCCGGCCAGGGAGACGATGATGAAGAGCTACGCGATCCGGCTGCATGCCACCGGCGGCCCGGAAGTCCTGCAGGAAGAGGAGATCGACGTCGGCGCGCCGGGGCCGGGGGAAGTCCTCCTGCGGCAGACCGCGGTCGGCCTCAATTTCATCGATGTCTACCAGCGCAGCGGCTACTACGAGCTGCCGCTGCCCTTCACGCCCGGCAACGAGGCGGCTGGCGTCGTGGAAGCCGTCGGGCAGGGCGTCACGCACATCGGCGTCGGCGACCGCGTCGCCTATGCGCTCGTTCCGGGCGCCTATACGCAGCACCGGATCGTCGCCGCGGATCGCGTCGTCGTCTTGCCGGACGACATCGACGACAGGACCGCGGCGGCCGCCATGCTGAAGGGCATGACGGCGCAGTACCTGCTGCACCGGACCTTCGCTGTCGGGGCCGGGACGACGGTACTTTTTCATGCCGCCGCCGGCGCCACCGGCCAGATCGCCTGCCAATGGGCCGCCGCCCTCGGCGCCACGGTGATCGGTACGGTCGGCTCGGAGGAGAAAGCCGAGATCGCCCGCCGGAGCGGCTGCCGGCATGTCATCAACTACCGCCGCGAGGACTTCGCGGCCCGCGTCCGGGAGATCACCGGCGGAGCGGGCGTCGATGTTGTCTATGACTCGGTCGGCAGGGATACCTTCGCCGGCTCGATCGATTCGCTGAAACGGCGCGGCCTCCTTGTCAGCTTCGGCCAGTCATCCGGGCCCGTCCCGCCCTTCACGACGCAGCTTCTCAACCAGAAAGGCTCGCTCTATGTCACGCGGCCGACGCTCGCCCATTACGTCGCCACCCGTGACGAGCTGGACTCAACGGCGGCGGACCTTTTCGACGCGCTGCGGCGCGGAATCATCACTGTTCCGGTCAACCGCACCTTCGCCCTGAGGGACGTTGCCGACGCCCACCGGGCCCTGGAAGCCCGGGAGACGACCGGCGCCACCGTGCTTCTGCCCTAAGGCTTTGCGCCTGCGCGCGAATATGCCATTGATCAGCCGGGATATCTGTTCCATCCCCGGCCACAGACGGCGGGACGTCATGAAGCCCCGCGGCCGGGATGCGCACCGTTTGGCCTGCGAGGCGCATCGTTCGAGTAGCTGAGGCGACGGCTGGTCCTCCACGATGCGCAAATCCATCCGCTTCCTGCGCAACGGCCATGTGGTGGAACTGGACAATGTCCCTCCAGACCTGACGCTGCTCGACTATCTGCGCCTGACCGAGCGGGCGACCGGCACCAAGGACGGCTGCGGCGAAGGCGAGTGCGGCGCCTGCACTGTCGCGGTCGGCCGCTTCCGTGACGGCGAGCTCGTCTACGAGCCGGTGACGGCCTGCACATGCCTCGTCGGCCAGCTCGATGCGGCGGACATCGTGACCGTCGAGGATGTCGCGGCGGCCGACGGCACGCTGCATCCGGTCCAGGCGGCGCTGGTCGAGAAGCATGCGTCGCAATGCGGCTTCTGCACGCCCGGCATGGTGATGAGCCTGCTGACGCTCTACCGGAGCAGCAAGGGGCCGGTGGAGCGCCGGACGGTGGAGGCGTGGCTGGCCGGCAATCTCTGCCGCTGTACCGGCTACCGTTCCACAGTCGATGCCGGGCTTGCCGCCTGTGCACGGCCGCGTCCGGACAGCGACGCGGAGGCTCGGCTCGATACCGCCGGCATCCTCGGCTTCCTCACCGACGAGGAAGACATCCTTGTCGGTGACGACGACAGCTTCTTCGCCGCGCCGCGTTCGGTCGATGCACTGGCGGCGCTCTACGAGGCCCACGCCGATGCGATCCTCGTCGCCGGCGGCGCCGATGTCGGGGCCGGTATCGCCCGGCGCGGCCTTCCCGCCGCCAGGCTGATCCATCTCGGCCGGGTCGAGGGGCTCGACCGCATCGAGGATACCGGCCGCGAGATCCTCATCGGCGCCAGTGCGACATTCGTCGCCGCCGAACCCTTCCTGCGCCGCATCGACCCTGACCTCGCCATTCTGGCGCAGCGCATCGGCGGCCGTCAGGTGCGGTCCAGCGCGACGCTTTGCGGCAATGTCGCGGCCGGGTCGCCGGATGCCGACATGCCGCCGGCGCTGATTGCGCTCGGCGCGATGCTGGAGCTGCGGCGCGGCAGCCATTCCCGGGTGATTCCGGTCGAGGATTTCTTCGTCGCGGAAGGGGTGCAGGACCGCGAGCCGGGCGAGTTCATCACCGGGCTGATGATCCCCAAGCTGACCACCGGACAGGTCTTCCGCGCCTACAAGGTCGCCCGGCGCTTCGAACAGGACCGCGCCATCGTCACCGGCGCCTTCCGGCTGACGATCGACGACAGCCAGACCTTCGTCGATGCGCGGATCGCCTATGGCGGCATGGCGGAGACGCCGCGCCGCGCCATGGCGGCCGAGGCGATCCTGATCGGCGGCCGCGCCCGTGACTCGCGCGTCTGGGCGGAAGCTTTCGCGGCGCTGCGCTCCGATTTCAGCCCCGAGGATGATCACCGCGCCTCGGCGCGCTATCGCAATGAGACGGCTCAGGCGCTTCTCGGCAAGGCGCTCATCGAGATCGCCGGTACCACCGATCGCCGCACGCGGGTCGCATTCTACCGGGAGGCTGTCGCCGATGCGGCGCCCTGAGAACGCGCCAGCCGCCGAGCGCTTCCGGGTCGTGCGCCAGCCCATGCCGCATGACAGCGCCATCAAGCACGCCGCCGGACAGGCCGCCTATGTCGACGACATCGCAACGCCGGCCGGAACGTTGCATGTCATCCCCGGGCTGGCGCCGATCGCCGCTGGGCGGATCAGCAGCCTCGATCTGGAGGCGGTGCAGAAGTCGCCCGACGTCGTCGCCGTTCTCACTGCCGCCGATATCCCCGGACTGAACGATGCCGGCCCCCACGGCACCGGCGACGCGCCTTTTCTCGCCAGTGGGGAAGTCAGTTTCTACGGCCAGGTGCTGTTCGCGGTTGTGGCGCGCAGCCGGGCGGCGGCGCGGCGGGCCGTGGAACTGGCGCGCATCGGCACGGCGCCGATCATGCCGCTCATCGATATCGAGGACGCCGTCGCGGCCGGGACGCGCACCGGCGAATACGTCTTCCAGCGCGGCGAGCCGGGGCCCGACATCGACCGCTCGGAACGGCGCATCAGCGGCCAGATGCGCATCGGCGGCCAGGAGCATTTCTATCTCGAGCCGCAGGGCGCCCTCGCCATTCCCGGCGAGGACGGCGACATGCTGATCCATGCATCGGCCGAAGCGCCGGCCCTCGTCCAGGAGATCGTGGCGCGGATGCTGGGCCGGCCGGCCAATACGGTGACGGTGGAGGTGCGCCGGCTCGGCGGCGGCTTCGGCGGCAAGATCGATGCTGCGGCGCAGTGGGCCGGGCTGGCGGCGCTGGCGGCGTGGCGCACCGGCCGGCCGTGCAAGCTCGTTCTCGACCGCGACGACGACATGCGGGCGACCGGCAAGAGCCATGATTTCCGGGTCGAGTATCGCGTCGGCTTTTCGCAAAGCGGCGTCATCCGGGCGCTCGATGCGCAGCTGGCGGCGCGCTGCGGCGCTGCCGAGGGCAGCGCGGCAGAGATCGTCGACCGGGCGATGTTCCATGCCGACAACGGTTACTACTATCCGTTCATCCGCATTGCCGGGCGGCGGCTGCGCACCAACACCGTCCCCAATACGCGCTCGCGCGGCCTCGGCGCGCCGGCCGGCATGCTGGCCGCCGAGCGCATGCTCGACCATATCGCCTATGTCCTCGGGCAGGACCCGCTGGATGTCCGCAAAGCCAATCTCTATGGCGGCGGCGGCCGCGACCGCACGCCCTACGGCTTCCGCCTCGAGGACAACATGCTGCCGGAGATCGTCGGCCAGCTGGAGCGGACCAGCGACTACCGGCGCCGCCGCAGCGACATCCAGCGCTTCAACGAGAAGAGCCCAATCCTCAAGAAGGGGCTGGCGCTGACGCCGGTGAAGTTCGGCGTCGGCGATCCGGCTGCGGCCGGCAACCAGGGCGGGGCGCTGGTGCAGCTCTACCGGGACGGCTCGCTCTCGCTGGCCATCGGCGGCGTCGAGGCCGGGCAGGGGCTGTTCGTGAAATGCGCCCAGGTCGTCGCCGAGGCATTCGGCGTCGGGCTGGAGCGTGTCCGCCTCGCGGCGACGAGCACGGCGCGGGTTCCCAACATGCCGTCGGCCGGCCCCGCCGCCGGCGTCGACCTCAACGCCCAGGCGGCGCTCGCCGCCTGCCGGACGATCAAGGATCGCCTGTTCGACTTCATGGAGGAGACCATGAGCGTCGAGCGCGAGCGCGTCGAGTTCCGCGATGGCGCCGTGCATCTGGGCAGCCGCAGCATGGCCCTTGCCGACCTGGCGGAAGCGGCATGGACCGGACGCGTCTCCCTGTCGGCGACCGGCTATTACCGCACCCCCAGGATCGCATGGGATCGCGACAGGGTGAACGGCAGGCCGTTCTTCTACTTCGTCTACGGCGCCGCCTGCTCCGAGGTCACCGTCGACACGATGACCGGCGAAATGCGCGTCGAACGCGCCGACATCCTCCAGGACGCCGGCCGTTCGCTCAACACGGCGATCGACCTCGGCCTGATCGAAGGCGGCTTCGTCCAGGGCATGGGCTGGCTGACGTCGGAGGAGCTGGTCTGGGATTCGGCCGGCCGTCTCAGGACGCTCGGGGCCTCGACCTACAAGATCCCAACGGCCGGCGACGTGCCGCGCGAGTTCCGGGTGGAGATCTTCGAATCGGGCGGCAACCGCGAGGAGACGATCCACCGCTCCAAGGAGATCGGCGAGGCGTCGCTGGCGCTCGGCATCTCCGTCTTCTGCGCCATCGCCAATGCCATTGCCAGCCTGCGCAGGGGCGCCATGCCGCGGCTTGATGCGCCGGCGACCCCCGAGGCTATCATGCGCGCCGTCAGGGGCATGGCCGACGCCTGAGCGACGGCCACGCCCCTGATCCGCCTGCCTGGTACGGCATCAGCCGCCGAGCAGGCACTTCTCTTCGTCGAAGGTCGCCAGGTCGCAGACCGACATGTCGATCCGGTCACCGGGCGCCCGCGGGCCGCCGGGATTCTGGTTGGCATCGCTGTCCTGCGACCGCAGGCGGTTGTTGGTCGCCGGCGCGGTCGAATCGGTCTGGATCGGTGCCGTGCGGATGCGTTCTCCGTTGGAGAGCGTTTCCTGGGCGGCAGCGGGAGAGTTGGCGTTGCCGGCGATGGCAGCGCCGCTGGAGAGGACGGGGATGGCCACCGCTATCGCCAGGGCCAAAGGTCCGACTTTCGATATCAGCATGGTGTGCGTCTCCTCTGTTGGAGTCGCCATCAGGGACCAGCCGGCCTGAACCTGCTTTGAAACGGTTGTTGTGTTCTGTTCAGATTGATCGCCGGTTGCATCTGCCGACGGATGCCCGCCGGTCAGACCACCATGCCGTGCAGGTCATAGGCGTCGGCGCGGTCGACCTTGACCGTGACGATGTCGCCGGCGCGGATCGGCAGCCGGCCGCGCATGTGGACGACGCCGTCGATCTCCGGCGCATCCCATTTGCTACGGCCGCGGGCGACGGTGCCGTCGCTTTCGTCGACGATGACGGGAATGCGCCGTCCCACCCGCTGCCCCATGCGCCGGGCGCTGATCGCCTGCTGCCGCGCCATGAAGCGGTGCCGCCGTTCCTGCTTGACCTCCTCCGGTACGGCGCCGGGCAGGTCGTTGGCCGGCGCGCCCGCCACCGGCTCGTAGGTGAAGCAGCCGACGCGATCGAGCTTCGCCTCGTCGAGCCATGACAGCAGGAACTCGAAATCCTCTTCCGTCTCGCCGGGAAAGCCGACGATGAAGGTCGAGCGGAGGGCGAGATCGGGCGCCACCGTCCGCCAGCGCGCCAGCCGCTCCAGCGTCTTCTCCTGATGCGCCGGCCGCCGCATCGCCTTCAGCACCGTCGGGCTGGCGTGCTGGAAGGGGATGTCGAGATAGGGAAGAACCTTGCCCTCGGCCATCAGCGGAATGACCTCGTCGACATGCGGGTAGGGGTAGACGTAGTGCAGCCTGACCCAGACGCCGAGCGAGCCGAGTTCCTGCGCCAGGTCCAGGAAGCGGGTCCGCACCTCGCGGTCGCCGAAGACGCTCGGCGCATAGCGGACGTCGACGCCATAGGCGCTGGTGTCCTGCGAAATGACCAGCAGCTCCCTGACGCCGGCCTTCATCAGCTTCTCGGCCTCGCGCAGCACATCGGCGGCCGGCCGGCTGACGAGATTGCCGCGCAGCTGCGGGATGATGCAGAAGGAGCAGCGATTGTTGCAACCTTCGGAAATCTTCAGATAGGCGTAGTGCCGCGGCGTCAGCTTGATGCCCTGCGGCGGCACCAGGTCGACGAACGGGTCATGCGCCGGCGGCACGGCCTCATGCACCGCCGCCACGACGCTCTCATAGGCCTGCGGCCCGGTGACGGCGAGAACGCCCGGAAAGGCCTCATGGATCGGCGCCGGCTGGGCGCCCATGCAGCCGGTGACGATGACCTTGCCGTTCTCCGCCATGGCGGCGCCGATGGCTTCCAGGCTCTCCGTCTTGGCGCTGTCGAGGAAGCCGCAGGTATTGACGATGACGACGTCAGCGCCGGCATGATTGCGCTGCAGCTCGTAGCCTTCGGCGCGCAATTGCGTCAGGATTCGTTCCGAATCCACCAGGGCCTTGGGGCAGCCGAGGCTGACGAAGGAAATACGCGGAGCTTGCGCCATGGGGGTGTCCGGGCCGGCCAGGAATGGCAGCGGCGGCGGGCGCTATCTGGCGGCTCTCCCTTCGGATGTCAATGCTGCCGATAATACCGGAGCCTGTCGTGACGCTGCACTTCGAGCCCTTCACGGAGCTGCGCTGCCAGCTCGGCGAATCCCCGGTCTATGACGATCGCCGCGATGCGCTGTTCCTTTGCGACATCGTCACGGGCCAGGTGCATCGCATCGCCCTGACGGACGGCGGCATCACCAGCTGGTCTTTTCCGCCGCCGGTCGGATCGCTGGGACTGGCGCAATCGGGCCGCCTCGTCGTGGCGCTGCGCAGCACCGTCATCCTGTTCGATCCCGACACCGGGGCTGAGAGCGAGATCGCCGACCCGGCGCTGCCGCCCGGCCACCGGCTCAACGACGGCAAGGTCGGGCCGGATGGCGCCTTCTGGGTCGGTTCCATGGACGACGGGCCGGAGCGGCAGCCCGTCGGGACACTCTATCGCGTCACCGCCGAGGGCGCGGTGGAGCGCAAGGTCGAGGGGCTGCGGACACCAAACGGGCTTGCCTTCAGCCTGCAAGGCGACCGCCTCTACCATTCCGACTCGCGCGGGCCCTGGATCGACCGGTGGGCGCTCGACCCGCGCACAGGCGCCATCAGCGACCGGCAACGCTTCATCACCGTCGATGAGGCGATCGGCCGGCCGGATGGCGGCGCCACCGACATGGCCGGCCGCTACTGGAGCGCCGGCATGTCGGCGGGCCGGCTCAACTGCTTCACGGAGGATGGGGAACTCGCCGGCTCATGGCCGACGCCCGCGCCGGCGCCGACAATGCCGTGCTTTGCCGGCCCCGACCTGCGGACGCTGTTCGTGACGAGCCTCGTCCCGGCCGGAGCTGCGGACCATCCGCTTGCCGGCGCTGTGCTCATGACCGTAGCCGACACGCCCGGATGCCCGGTGGAGCGGTTCCGCGACGGCTGACGCGAGCATCGTCCACGCGTTTCTCCGGCGCAATGTTCATGGTATGTTCCGTCCCGTTAGCAACACGGGGCGGAACGGGATGGCTGCCGCGGCCACGATTCTGCACGCAGATCTCGACGCCTTCTATGCCTCGGTCGAGCAGCTGCTCGACCCGTCTTTGCGCGGCCGGCCGATTGCCGTCGGCGGCGGCGTGGTCCTTGCGGCATCCTACGAAGCCAAGGCCTATGGTGTGCGCGGCGGCATGCCGGGCCGGCGGGCGCGTGAGCTCTGCCCGGCGCTCACCTTCGTCGATGGCCATTTCGACGAATATCAGCGCCTCGGCGACGCAGCGATCGCCGTCCTCGGCGACTACACGCCGTTGGTCGAGCGCATCTCCATCGACGAGGCGTTCGCCGACGTAGCCGGGTGCGAGCATCTTTTCGGGCCGCCGGAGACAATCGCCCGGACGGTGCGGCGGCGCGTCAGGGCCGAGCTCGGCCTGCCCATTTCGATCGGCGTGGCGCGCACCAAGCACCTCGCCAAGATCGCCTCGCAGGTCGCCAAGCCGGATGGGCTGGTGGTCGTCGACCCCGAACGCGAGCTTGCTTTCCTGCACGACCTGCCGGTCGAGCTGATGTGGGGCGTCGGTCCCGTGGCACGGGCCAGGCTGGCTGACCAGGGCATCGCCACTATCGGCGAATTGGCAAGAATGCCAGGCAGTTCGCTGGAAAAGCTGATGGGAAAGGCGATCGGCGTCAAGCTCGGCGCGCTCGCCTGGAACAGGGATTTCCGTCATGTCGAAGGGCACCGGCGGGCGCGCTCCATCGGCGCGCAATCGGCGCTGGGGCTGCGGCCGGCGGTGCGCGAGACCTTCGAGCCGACGCTGCGCTTCCTCGTCGACCGGGTGGCGTCGCGGCTGCGCGCCAAGGCACACTGCGGCCGCACCATCACGGTGCGCGTCCGCTTTGCCGACTATCGCGCCGTCACCCGTTCGGCGACATTGGAGGCCGGCGTTGCGTCGACCAATACGCTCGCCGAGGTGGCGATGGGGCTGGTTGCCGCGGCTCTTTCCGACCATCGCCGCGAGCGGATGATCACGCTGCTGGCGATCTCCGTCTCCAATCTGGAGGAGGAGACGCCGTTGCAGCTCGAGCTCTCCTTCGGCCGCACGGAAGAGCGGCGGCGGCCGGGAACGACGCGCGGTGCGGCGCGCCGTCGTGCCGACGGCGCCGTCGATGCCATCCGCGCCCGCTTCGGCCGCGATGCCGTCGGCTACGGCCTGCCGGGCCGCAAGACCGGCGGCGCCGTGCCCGATGCGTTCCGCACCCTGGCCGAAAAAGAGCTCTGAAGCCGCCCGAATCAGCGGATGCGGAAGGCCGTTACCTGGAGATTGCGATAGCCGCGTTCCACCGGCCGGTAGGTGCAGCGCAGCGTGTTGATCTGCTGCGGCCGGTTCGGTACCGCGACGCGCGGCCGGGGGCGATCACCCTCGGCATCACGGCAGCTGATCCGGTCGGCCGTCCAGGCGGTCTGGCGTCCGCACTGGCTGCGGCGCAGCGAGATCTCGATGGTGCCGCGGCGCTGCTGCCAGCTCAGGCCGCCATTGCAGGTGAGGCCGCCGCCGACGACCCGGTAGGAGCCGCGCCGGTCGAGGCAGAAGGACATCTTGTAGGGACCGTGGATGCCTTCGCGGATCTGGAAGCAGCCCTCCGCCGACCGACGGTCGCCGCCAGGCCGGTCGGGCACGGCGACGCGCGGCTGCATCTGTGTCGCCATGGCAGCACCGGCGGCCAGGCACATCACGCCGAAGGCTGCCGCGACAAGGGTCGGAAGCATCTTCATCGGAAGGGTCTCCTCCTGTTGGGCCGGACGGCGCCGTCAGCCGTCGCGAGAGCGGCAGTGTAACCGGAGCAGGAGGCAGCGGCCAGAAAGGCGCCTCCCGGGCGTCAGCCGCCGGGATTGCGCGCCGTGACGATCCAGGCGGCGCCGTCGATCATCACCGATCGCTCGCCGGGCCGCGTCGCGAAGGCGGCGCGAACGGCATCGGCCGCCCGGGCACGCTTCTCTACCGAGGCGTCGGCCAGCGCCCGCGACAACGGTCCGACGGCAAAGGCCATGTCCAGGGCGTCGTCGATGGCCAGCTCGCGCGTCGCGCCGGCGCCGAACGGGATGGCGTGATCGAAGGCGGTGATGGCGATGTCGGAAAAGCCGGCCGCCGTCAGGATGCGCAGGATGCGGCCGCTGTCGCCGAAGGAGAAGGGGCCGGGGGCTTCCGGATCGGGGACCGCGGCCACAGGTGCGATGTCCCGGATCGCTGCCAGCGGCAGGCGCACCCAGTCATTCTCCGCCGCGCCGCGCCAGCAGATGAAGGCGAGGCGGCCGCCGGTCCGAAGGGCACCGCGCATATGTCGGAACGCAGCGGCCGGATCGTCGAAGAACATCACGCCGAAGCGGGAAAACAGGAGGTCGAAGGCCTCTTGCGGCAGCTCGGCGCGGCTCGCGTCGGCGACCTCGAAGGTAAGGGGGGTGCCGGCCGGCGCCCTGTTGCGGGCGCGCTGGATCAGCGGCTCCGAGATGTCGACGCCCATCACCGCGCCGCGCGGCCCGACCCGTGTCGCAAGGGCGAAGCTCGAAGCGCCGGCGCCGCATCCGACATCGAGGACGCTCTCGCCGTCGACGGGGGCGGCAGCGGCCAGGGCTGCGCCGCCGAAAACCGCCAGCATCGCGTCGAGCCGGGTCTGGTTGGCAAGCCAGCGTTCGCCGCTTGCGCCGTTCCAGTCGGCGACCTGATAGGCATTGTGCTGCGACACGCGGCCATCTCCCTGCGCATACCGGCAGCCAGCCTATCCGACAGGCGGCGCCGATGGCCGGAAATTATCCCGGCGGTCGAATCGCAGCGGCCGGAGGGCGACGCCTTGCCTATTGCAGGATATTGGCGCCGACGTAATAGGGCCAGATGATCAGCGCCAGCAGCGCCTTCCAGAAGCCCAGATCGGCGAAGCCGATGGTGAACAGCCAGCCGGCGAACCAGAATGTCCCGGCGAAGCTGTGCTGTTCAACCCGAACGCGTCTTTCCATCCTACTGCCTCCATGATCACTGCGCCTGAAGGCGCTGCAGGCGGCCGAGGTCGAGCGAGATGTGGCGCGAGTTCACCCGCTCGATGATCCGGCTCGACGCCAGCTGCGTCAGCGTACGAGACACGGTTTCGATGGTGAGGCCAAGATAGTCGGCAATGTCGTAGCGCGACATGGGAAGGTCGATATCGCTGCCGGTGACGCCGCTCGCCGCCATGTCGACGAGGAACGAGGCCACCTTTTCCGCGGCCGTCTTGCGGCCGAGGAGGAGCATGTGCTCCTGGGCGCGGGCGAGATGCTTTGCCGTCACCTCCCAGAGCTGCCGGGCGAGGTCGGGGTCCGTCGCGGCCATGGCGAGGAGATGCCTGCGGCTCAGCACCAGGATGTCGGTATCGACGATCGCCTCGGCGCAGAGCTGGTGCTCGGCGCCGGCCTCGAGCGCGAAGATGCCGCCGGGAAGCGTGAAGCCGCCGACCAGCCGGCGTCCGTCGGCCGTGAACTTGACGGTGCGCACGGCGCCGGAAATCACCTTGTAGACGAACTCGGTCGGCTCGCCGTCGCCGTAGATTTCTGCATCGCGCTCGTAGCGGATGCGGGCGCTGGCCATTTCGAAGACGCCGTAGAGGGCGGGCGCCGCCGGCAGACGGTCATTCGTGTGCTTGGCGATGAAGTTCTGCGTGGCGGTCATCGGACACCCCTCGAAGCGATGACCGAACGCTACTTTGCCTGCCTGCGCGGCGAAATTCGGGGCCTTCCCCTACGTAGAATACCGGAGGCCGCCGCCTCAGGAGCGTCGCGGCGCCGCTGGCGTCTGCGGATGAAAGTCGGGGATGCGGGCCACCTGGACATAGGCGCCCGGCTGCAGCATGTGGGCGACGAAGTCGTGCCCGGCGATCCGCCGCGCCTCGTCGAGCGCCGCCGCTTCGTCGGCGGCACCGACCTCGATGCTCATCTGCGGCACGTCGGCCTCATGGCCGGTATCGTTGGAGACGCGTCGCATGATGCTGACGCGGTAGACATTCATCATTCCGGCAATTTCCTTCGGCAACGGCGCGCCGGGGCCATCGTGAACGGCTTGCGGATCGGGCGCGATGATGCAGGTCAAAGACGCAGGCCGACGGCGGCAGCGCCGCCGGTGAGGGCTGCCGCGGCCGTCGCCGCAAAGAGCGTCAGGCCGTAGCGCGGCGGCCCGGCGGCGGCGCCGACGCTCAGCCGACCGAGGCTGTTGAGCAGCAGCGCCACCAGGATGGCGACGGCCGCCATGCCGGCGGTGATCGTCTGGCCGGCCTGCCGCGCCGCCGTCAGGACGGCGATGTCGATATTGAAGATGCCGGTCAGCCCCGAGGTGATGAGGACGCTGCTGGTGCCGATCAGCGGGCTCGCCGCGGCGCTGGCGGCGGCAATGAAGGCAAAGCCTGCAGCGAAGAGCAGGAGGGCGCGGAGGTCGAACGGATTGCCCAGCTCAGGAGCGACGGTCAGCGTCTGGCGGGTCCGGTAGAGGATGGCAGCGCCGATCAGGCCGAAGGTCGCAGCAGCGATGCCTCCCGGCAGCAGGACGAGGAGCGCGACGTCGAAGCGGACCAGCGCCACGATCGCCAGGACACGCAGCACCGACACCATGGCCGCCAGGCAGGCGCCGCCGGCGAGCGGCAGCCAAGGATCGCCGCCGCGGGCGCGGCGGCCGAAGGCCATGGTCACCGCCGTCGAGGAGGCGATGGCGCCAAAGATGGCGCTGACGAGAATGCCGCGCTGCGGGCCGAGAAGCCGGATGGCGATGTAGCCGGCATAGGAGATTGTCGCCGTGATGACGGTGAAGAGCCAGATTTCCCACGGATTGACGCCGCCCCAGGGGTCGACGGTGCGGTTCGGCAGCAGCGGCAGGATGATGACTGTCATGCCGAGAAGGAGCAGCGCCGACCGCACCTCCACCCATGACAGGCGGCGCAGCAGATTGTGCAGGAGAGCGCGGCTCGACAGCGTCAGCGCGACGAGCACGCCGCCGATGGCGGCATCGAGGGGGCTGCCGACGACGGCGAGTTCGCCGAGCACGAACACGGCCATGCCGGCAATCGTCGATGTGGCGCTGACGGTGTGCTGCTCGGCCGCCTTGCGCATCTCGAACAAGAGCAGCGCCCCGGTATAGGCGAGAAGGCCGGCACCGAGCAGGAGCGGCGCGGAGAGCGCTGACGACAGCGCGGCGGTAAAGCCGCCGAGCAGCGCCGACAGGCCGTAGGTGCGGATGCCGGCGACGCGGCTTCCGTCCGGCTGGTCGCGCAGCCGCCAGCCGCGCTCGACACCGACCACCAGCCCGATGGCGAGCGACAGGAAGAGGCGATAGACGATGTCGGTGTCGGGCAAGGCCGCGCCTCAGGTCACGACGTCGCCCTCCGGCGCACCGCCAGGGCCACGAAGAGCAGCCACACCAGGAAGGCGCCGACAGTGACGCGCTCGGCAAGCCCGACATAGCCCAGCGGCCCGATGAAGGTGAGGATGCTCCACGCGGCGCCGGCCGCCATGACGGCGCAGATGATGAAAGAGGCGACCGAGAGCCTCGTATAGCGGCGGTCGGGCCACAGGCCGGCGGCGCAGAACAGCACCGCGAAGAAGGAGGCAATGGCGCCGATGACGGCAAGGCCGATATGGACCGCGCCGGTGGTCGTGATGGCGGCGCCGCGGGGGTCGATCGGGAACGCCGTCGACATGGCGATGCCGGCGGCGCCGCTGACGAACAGCATGATCGCCGACACTAGCATCGACCGGTTGCGGCCGACGCGCAGCGCCGGGATCAGCAGCAGCGCCAGCGCCATCACCAGGACGTCGTAGAGGACGAAGGCGGCGTTGAGCACCGCGGCGCGCGGCATGTCGGCCGTGGTCATCTCGCTGATCGTCTGGTGGAAATGGTCGTAGTCCGGGGTGAGGCGCTCGCCGACCAGCGTCGCGCCGGCATAGAGGATGGGCGCCGCCAGCGCCGCCAGCAGGGCAAGCGTGCTGATGACGTCGCGGCGACGGAACCGCCGCGGTCTGGGGGAGGGCAAGGATCGCGACGACATGGTTCCTCCTGTGCGGCGCCATGCGAAGAATGAACCGGGTCGGCCGCCGACGACCTTGATACGCGTCAACCAGAGGTTTTGCGCCAGATCAAGGCCCGGACGCGGCGAGCGGCAAAGATCATCATTGCGCGACGGCTGGCGCGTCCATGGAGAGACCCTTGCTACGTCTGATCCTCGCCTTCCTGATCCTCGGCACCGTTTCGACATGGGCGCAAAGCCCGGCAGCGCAGCGGGGGCACCGTTTCGTCCAGGAGAACTGCGCCCAGTGCCATGCCGTCGAGCTGTTCGGCGACAGCCCGCTTGCCGTGGCGCCGCGCTTCCGCGACCTCCACAAGCTCTACCCGGTCGAGGATCTTGCCGAATCGCTCGCCGAGGGCATCGCCACGGCGCATGCCGACATGCCGCAATTCGTGCTCGACCCCGATCAGATCGGCGATGTCATCGCCTATCTGAAGTCGCTGGAATAGCCGACCGGCTACGGTCGCCGGCCGGGAGGAGATGCGCCGCGACACGCGCCGCTGCCCAGACCAGAATGCCGCTGCCCGCCACCAGCAGCCAGTCGATGACGCCGAGCGGCGCCATGGCGAAGATTGCGGCCGTCGCCGGCCATTGCGTCACGGCGAGCTGGAGCAGCGTCACCACGATCACCATGGCCACCGCGACCTGATTGGTCTGCCGCCGCCCGCTTTCGCCACGGCGGGCGATCGTCGCCACGGCGAGCAGGAAGCCGGCTTCTGCGGCGACGATGGAATTCACCGCCAGGGCGCGCGCCACCTCGATCGCCTCGCCGCGGCCGAGCGCCAGATGGAACAGCGCCGTGGCGAGCGCTGCCATGGCACAGCCGACGACGGCGATGCGGGCAAGATCGCGGCGGCCGAGCAGCGGCACGCCGCGCCGCGGCGGCCGGTGCATGACATTGGCGGCGGCCGGCTCGAAGGCCAGCGACAGGCTCAGTGTCACCTCCGTGGCGAAGTTGATCCAGATGATCTGCAGGGCGGTGACCGGCAGGGCAGCGCCGACCAGCACCGCCGCCACCAGCACCAGCGCCTCGCCGGCATTGGTGGGCAGGATGAAGCCCAGCGTCTTGCGCAGATTGTCGTCGACGCGGCGGCCTTCGGCGACGGCATGCGCGATGGTGGCGAAATTGTCGTCGACGAGGACCATCTCCGCCGCCTGCCGCGCCGCATCCGAGCCGCGTCTGCTCATCGCAACGCCGATATCGGCCTTGCGCAGCGCCGGCGCGTCGTTGACCCCGTCGCCGGTCATGGCGACGGAATGGCCGCGCGCCTGAAGCGCCTCCACAAGGCTCAGCTTCTGCTCGGGGCTGACACGCGCGAACACATTGACCCGCTCGGCGGCATCGCCAAGGCCGGCAGCATCGAGGGCTGCGAGATCGGTTCCCGTCAGGGCGCCGCCAGCCGTGTCGAGACCGATGGCCCGCGCCACGGCGAGGGCGGTGGCGGGATGGTCGCCGGTGATCATCTTCACGGCGATGCCGGCGCTACGGCATTGCGCGACCGCCGGAGCAGCGTCGCTGCGCGCCGGGTCGATGAAGCCGACAAGACCGAGGAAGGCGAGGCCGTTGCCGAATCCGTCATGCGACAGCGACCGGGCGTCGCCGCCTGAAAGGGAGGCGAAGGCGAGAACCCGCAGCCCGTTGCCGGCCATCGCCTCGCTGCGTGCCAGCCAGCCGGCGCGGTCGATGGGCTGTAGACCGTCGACGCCGCGTTGCACGGTGCAGATCTCGACCAGCCGCTCCGGCGCGCCCTTCGCCAGGAGAAGCGTGTGCGTGCCATCCTCATGCAGGGTGGCCATGTAGCGATGGTCGGACGAGAAGGGCAGCGCGTCGAGGCGCGGATGCTGTTCCGCCAGCGCCGCTGGGTCGAACCCCGCCTTCATGGCGAGGGCAAGCAGCCCCGCTTCGAGCGGATCGCCTTCGGCGTGCCAACCGTCGTCGCCGTGGCGCAGCGCGGCTTCGTTGCAGAGCGCCGCCGCCACGGCGAGATCGGCCAATAGCGGCGCATCGCCGGCAGTCACGGCTTCGCCGTTCTCATCGGTGATGGCGCCGGCGGGCGAATAGCCTTCGCCGTCGACGAGAAAGCGCCCGCCTGCCACCACAACCTCGCGCGCCACCTGCTCGTTGCGGGTCAGCGTGCCGGTCTTGTCGGTGCAGATGATCGTAACACTTCCGAGCGTCTCGACCGCCGGCAGCCGCCGCACCAGGGCGCCGCGGCGCGCCATGCTGCGCACGCCGATGGCGAGGATGATCGTCACGATGGCCGGCAGGCCCTCGGGGATCGCCGCCACGGCAAGGCCGACGGCCGTGAGGAACAGTTCGTCCGTCGTCAGCGCCGATATCAGCCAGCCGGCAGCGAAGGTCAGCACCGCGAAGGCGAGGATGACATATGTCATCAGGCGGGCGGCGTCGGAGAGGCGGCGCAGCAGCGGCGTCGCCGTCTCGCCGATGCCGGCGACGAGATGGCCGATGCGGCCCACCTCCGACGACGGCCCGGTGGCGACGACCAGCGCCGTCGCCTGTCCGCCGGTGACGGTGGTGCCCGAATAGACCATGGAGCTGCGGTCGGCGACCGGCAGGCTGGCGGCAACCGGCAAGGCCTGCTTGCTGGCCGGAATGGATTCGCCGGTCAGCATCGATTCGTCGACCGACAGCTCACGTGCCGCGACGAGCCGTGCATCGGCCGGCACGCGGTCGCCGGCTTCGAGAAGGATCGTATCGCCCGGCACGAGCTCGGCGGCCGGCACCGTCAGGCGATGGCCGGCGCGCAGTGCCAGCGCCCTTGCCGGAACGAGCCGCGCCACGGCGTCGAGGGCGCGCTCCGCCTGACCCTCCTGCACGGTGCCGACGATGGCATTGGCGATGACGACGGCAGCGATGACCGCGGCGTCGATCCAGTGTCCCAGAAGAGCGGTGACGACTGATGCAGCGATCAGGACATAGATCAGGAGATTGTTGAACTGGCTGAGGAAGCGCCCCAGCCAGCCGCGCCGCGGCGCCTCCGGCAGGACGTTGGCGCCATGGCGCTGCCGCCGGCGAGCCACCTCGTCATCGTCGAGGCCGTCCGGTCCGGCACCCAGCCGCGCCCGCACCTCTTCGGCGGACAGGGAAGCCCAGTCCGCCGGCGCTGCTTCGGATGGCGCTGTCGCGCCTGTGGGCTGCACCAAATTCTCTCTTCCGCTCAGCCGGCGGGTGGAAGGCCCGCGGTCCAGCCCACGTCGATCGCGATGGATGCGCCGGTCATGGCCGAGCTCCGGCTGCTGGCCAGAAACAGCGCCAGTTCTGCGACATGCTGGGCGCTGCTCATGCCGCCGAAGGGCGGCATCCGCAATACCTCCGGCGCGACGAGATTATCCGATTGCGCCGCCCCCGCCATCGGCGTGGCAACGCCGCCGGGACAAATGGCGTTGATGCGGACATTGCGGGCTGCGAAGGCGGCGGCGGACGACTGCACCAGCCCGATGATGCCGTGCTTGGCGGTGCTGTAGGCGGGGGCGTCCGGCAGGCCGGCGAGACCCGCCGTCGAGGCCGTGACGACGATGGCGCCGTCATCGGCGATGGCGTCGAACAGCGCCTTGAGGGCGTGGAAGCAGCCATAAAGGTTGGTGCGCAGGACCGTGTCGAACGCCTCGGCCGTCAGGGACGCAAAGCCTCCCATCGGGCCGAGGATGCCGGCATTGAGAAAGGCGATGTCGAGCCGGCCGAAGACACGGCGCGCTTCGGCCACCATACGGCTGTTGTCGGCGGCGCTGGCGATATCCGCGGTCACCACCAAGCTGCGGCCGCCGGCGGCGGCGATCAGCTCCGCGACACGATGGAGGCCCGCCGCATCGCGGTCGACGAGCGCCACGGCGGCGCCTTCCTCGGCGAAGCGTCGCGCTGCCGCGGGGCCGATGCCGGATGCGGCGCCGGTGACGAGCGCCACCTTGCCGGCCAGCCACGGCTGGCGCTGCGGTTCCGCTTCGGTTGCTTCCTGCCGGGTGTCCATGATCTCCATCTAATGTTCGAACCGGGTCGTCTGCCGGCGGATGGCGTCGCTGAGGATGCCGCCGAACAGCGGCTTCTCGACGATGGCGATGCCGCCGGCCGCCGCCTTCCGGCGCGTCGCGGCGCTGGGATGCGTCGTGGTCAGGATCGACGGCAGCGCGATTCCCCGCAGCTTCAGCTCGTCCAGCAGTTCGAGGCCGTCCATCTGCCCCGGCGCCAGCCCGTAATCGACCACCAGACAGGTGTCGTCGGGCTTCAGTCCGGCGGCCAGGAGGGCCTCGGCGGAGACGAAGGTACGGACGGCGTAGCCTTCGACTTCGAGGGCGAATTTCAGGGACGCGAGCAGAGCTTCGTCGTCGTCGACGATGACAACGCCCGCAGGGGGCTGTGGTGGCAAGAGGCACTGTCCTTCGCACCCGTCGACCGGGCCGCGCGACTTTGGCCCGCGGCCGCGCAGGCTGCCTTGACCCTCGTCAAACCGGGGCGGCGCTACCGGTCGATGTCGAGGCCGGCGAGCAGGGCCATGCGGACGAGGTCCGACAGGCTGCCGGCCTGCATCTTGGTCATGAGGTTGGCGCGGTAGACCTCGACGGTGCGCGGGCTGATGTCGAGCTCGTGGGCGATGACCTTGTTCGGCTTTCCCGCCACGAGGCCGACGAGCACCTGGTGCTCGCGCCCGGAAATATGCCCCAGCCGGTCGAGGATGGCCGTGCGCTCGCCGTCGCGGCTTGCCGTGTCGGCAGCCGATTTCAGCGCCAGCTCGACGGTGGCGAGCAGCTTCTCGTCGTCGAAGGGCTTCTCGATGAAGTCGATGGCGCCCTTGCGCATGGCCTCGACGGCGAGCGGGATATCGCCATGGCCGGTCATGACGATAACCGGCAGGTCCGGTGCGCCTTTCTTCAGCCGCTCGAGAAGGTCGATGCCGTTCATTTCCGGCATGCGGACGTCGGTGATGACGCAGGTGCCCTGGCCGGCCACGAAGCGCGCCAGAAAGGACTGCGGCGAGCTGTGCGCCTCCACATGGTAGCCGGAGGCGCGCAGCAGGAAGGCGAGCGAATCCCGCACGGCCTCGTCATCGTCAATGACATGGACGCTACCCGTCGTCGCCATCGCCCGCTGCCCTCAGGGTAAAGGAAAAGACGGTGCCGCCGCCCGCATTCGGCTCGAAGCGGATCTGCCCGCCATGGGCCTCGACGATCGTCCTGCAGATGGAAAGGCCGACGCCCATTCCCGACTGCTTGGTGCTGAAGAACGGCTGGAACAGGTGGCCGGCGACGGCGGGATCGATCCCCGGTCCGGTATCGGCCACCGATACCTCGACCATGTTGGGCTCGGCCGGCCGCGTCGAGACGACAAGCTCGCGGCGCGGCGCGTTGTCCATCGCGTCATAGGCATTGCGCATCAGGTTCACCAGCACCTGCTGGATCTGGACCTTGTCCGCCACGACGGCGTCGGCCTCGGGATCCAGCCGGAAGCGCACCTTGATGTCGCGCTCCTTGGCGCCGACGAGCGCCAGGGCGCTCGCTTCCTCGACGACACGGCCGATGCTCTCGACCTGCCGCTCGCTCTCGCCGCGCGCCACGAATTCGCGCAGGCGGCGGATGATGTCGCCGGCCCGCAGCGCCTGGTCCCCGGCCTTGTCAAGCGCCTGGCGGATGACGGCCGGGTCGGCGTCGCCCTGATCGAGCAGGCGACGCGATCCGCGCAGATAATTGGCGATGGCCGACAATGGCTGGTTGAGCTCATGCGCCAAAGTTGAGGCCATCTCGCCCATCGCCGTCAATCGCGACATATGGGCAAGCTCGGCCTGCAGCTCCTGCAGCCTGTTCTCGGTTTCCCGCCGGTCGGTGAGGTCGCGGACGAAGCCGGTGAAGAAGCGCCGGCTGCCGGAGCGCATCTCGCCGACCGCCAGTTCCATCGGAAAGGTCGAGCCGTTGGCGCGCTCGCCGACGACAACGCGGCCGATGCCGATGATGCGGCGCTCGCCCGTCGTCAGGTAGCGCTGGATATAGCCGTCATGCTGCGAGCGATAGGGCTCCGGCATCAGCGTCATGACGTTCCTGCCGATGGCCTCAGCCGCCGTCCAGCCGAACAGGCGCTCGGCCGCCTTGCTGAAGCTCTGGATGATGCCGGCCTCGTCGATGACCAGCATCGCGTCCGGCACGGTGTCGAGGATCGACTGCAGGTGCGCCTGGCCGGCGCGCAGCTCCTCCGTCTGAAGGCGGGTGGCGATCCGCGCCCGGCGCAGCCGCCCGCCGAGCCATGAGATGGCTGCGCCGACAATCGCGAAGACGACGATGGTGACGGTCGTCGCGGCATCGAAGGCATGGCCGGCGCCGATCGTCCCCAGGATGCCCCACAGCGTGCCGAGGCCAGTGGCGAGGAGACCTGGCCCGAGGCCGTTCCACGACGCGGCGAGAACCGCCGGGATCAGCAGCATGAGGAGGAGGTTACCCGAGGCGACCGGCTCCAGAAGGAAGCGGAGGCCGAGCGCCGCGGCGACGGCGATCAGCGCGATGCCGTAGCGCATGGCCGTATCCGGCGTCAGGACGCCGGTGAGCGCGCGCTTCGCTCCGGGTTCCGTGCCTGTCATGTCGGGCATGCGGTGTCGGCCCGGCGGCGCGGGAGGGTCAGGCCGGACTGCCAGGAGAGCGGCGGGGTGTGGAGATTGCGGTTCAGCGGCTGTCCGTCCGGCGGAAATAGATGCGCTTGGCGGCTTCTGTCGCGACAGCATAGGCCGCCACGACGACGACCGCCATGACCAGCACCGGCCAGGGCAGGGCGACAAATCCGAACGCCTCGGCAAGGCCAGGGACATAGGGCAACGCGACGGCGACGAGAGCGGTGACAAGCGTCGCCCAGAGGAGCAGCGGCGCCGGGGCGCTGGAGAAAAGCGGCCGGCTGCTGCGCAGGATGAGCAGCACCGCCAGTTCGGTCAGCAGCGACACGACGAACCATCCCGTCTGGAAGAGAGACTCGCCGGCCGAGAAGACGAACAGCAGGAGGGTGAAGGTCAGGAGGTCGAAAACCGAGCTGACAAGTCCGAAGACGATCATGAAGCGGACGAGGTCGCGCAGGGCCCAGCGTTGCACCGTGTCGAGGCTTTCCGCATCCACCCTATCGGTCGAGATCGTCATCGCCGGCAGGTCGGAGACGAGGTTGGTCAGCAGGATCTGCCGCGCCGCCATCGGCAGGAAGGGCAGGTACAGTACGCCCGCCGCCATGGTGATGATATTGCCGAAGCTGGCGCTGGTGGTGATGCGGATATACTTGAGCGTGTTGGCGAAGGTCCGGCGGCCGAAGAGCACGCCGTCGCGGATGGTGCCGAGGTCGCGCGACAGGAGAACGATATCCGCCGCCTCGCGGGCCACGTCGGCGGCGCTCTCGACGCTGATGCCGATATCGGCGGCGAAAAGCGCCGGCGCGTCGTTGATGCCGTCGCCGAGGAAGCCGACGGTATGGCCGGTGCGCTGCAGGGCGCGGACGATCCGCTCCTTCTGCTGCGGATCGACCTCGACGAACAGCTGCGTCTCCGCCGCCTCGTGCCACAGCGACTCGTCGGTCATTGCCGCAAGGTCGGCGCCGCTGAGGAGCGACAGCGGGTCGAGCCCGATCTGCCGCGCTACATGCGCGGCGACATGCCGGTTGTCGCCGCTGATCACCTTCACCGCGATGCCGAGGTCGCGGAGGCTGCGGATTGTATCGGCGGTGTCCGCCTTGATCTCATCCTGGAACAGCAGGAATCCCTGGAAGGTGAGGGCGGCTTCGTCCTCCGGCCGCAGGGTCGCCGCCGGAAGGTCGCGGGTCGCCACAGCGAGGACGCGGTATCCGTCCGCGCCCTGCGCTGCATAATAGGCGCCAAGCCGCTGCCGCCCGTCCTCGTCGAGAGGCGCCGTGCCGGCGCCGGTGGCGATCGCGGTGCAGAGAGTGAGAACGCTGTCGAAGGCGCCCTTGGTCACCAGGCGCAGCGTATCGCTGCCCTCGTCCGCGGCGAGGATCGTCAGCCGCCGCCGCTGAAAGTCGTAAGGCAGCTCGTCGCGCTTCGACCAGCCCTCGGCCGACCAGCCGGCTTTGGCGCCGGCGGCAAGGATCGCCTGGTCGAGCGGGTTCTCCATGCCGGTCTCGAAGGCTGCGTTGAGATAGGCAAGCCGTCCGACGGCTTCGGACGGCGCGCCGGCGGCATCGACTGTCGCCGCCAGCGCCGTGACTCCGGTCGTCAGCGTGCCGGTCTTGTCGGTGCATAGCACATTCATGCCGCCGAGGCCTTCGATCGCCTCCAGCCGGCGCACGATGACACCGCGTCGCGCCATGCGTCGCGCTCCTGCGGCAAGGGTAGTCGTGACGATTGCCGGCAGCAGCTCCGGCGACAGGCCGATGGCCAGCGCGACGGCGAAGAGCAGCGAATCGATGACCGGCCGGTGCAGCGCGATATTGGCGACGAGCACCAGCGTTACCATGACCAGCATGACCCGCAGCAGCATCAGGCCGAAACGGCGGACGCCGCGCGCGAATTCCGACTCCGGCTCGCGCCGGTCGAGCCGCCCGGCGATCTGGCTGAAGGCCGTCGCCCCGCCGGTGTGCACGGCCAGCACGCGGCCGGTGCCGCTGCGGACCGAGGTTCCCTGGAAGACGCAGTTGCTGCGCCCTGACATCGGCGCTACGGCGTCGACCTGGCCGGGCAGCTTTTCTGCCGGGAAGGACTCACCGGTGAGGACGGCCTCCTCGACCATGAGGTCGCGCGCCTCGAGGAGGAGCCCGTCGGCAACGACGAGGTTGCCGGCGGCGAGAAGGACGATGTCTCCCGGCACGATGTCGGTTGCCGGCAGGCGCTGCGGGCTGCCGTCGCGCAGCACTGTCGCCGTCAGCGCCAGGCGCCGCCGCAGCGCCTCCATGGCGGCCGAGGCGCGGTATTCCTGGGCGAAGCCGAGAACCGCCGTTGCCGCCACGATGGCGAGCACCATCCCGGCGTCGCTCCATTGCCCGACGGCGAGCGACAGCAATCCGCCGACGACAAGGATTGCTACCAGCGGGCTGCTGAACTGGCGCAGCAGCAGCCGCGGCCAGGACAGCCGCCGCGATTCCCGCCGCGTATTGGGACCATAGCGCAGCAGCCGGGCAGCGGCCTCGTCCGTCGGCAGGCCGTCCGGAGTGCTCTTGAGGGTGGCAAGGACAGCCGGCGCCGGCTGCGCCCAGAAATCCGCAGTCCCGGCCGCCTCCGGCTCAGGCGGCGTCGTCGGAAGGCGGCGCAAGGGACGGGTCGGCCGGATTGGCGATCACCGCGCCGGAGATCGGCTCGATCGTCACCATCTGATCGCGGATTTCCCTGACGCCGCCGATATTCTCGACCGCGACGCGGATGGCGGTGCGTTCGCGTTCATCGAAGATCGTGCCTTCGAGCGTCACGATGCCGGCATTGCAGCTGGCGCGGACGAGACCGCTGCCGCCGCCCCAGGGATGCCGGGCGAGCTCCGCCCTTATGGCGGCGAGGATCTCGGCGTCCGTGCCGCCGCCGACAGCAGGCCTGTTGCCGAGCATGCCGCGCAGGAGGTCGGCGCGCGTGACGATGCCGACAAGCTTGCCGTCGTCGACGACGGGAAGGCGCTTGATGTCGTGCCGCTCCATGAGCACGACGGCGTCGGCAACCGACATGTCGCTGCGCGCCGCTACGGCCTCCGGCGTCATGACGTCGCCGACCTTGCGCCCGAAGGCATGGACATATTCGTCCGCCAGACGGCCCGGGCGGATCAGGAACTCGAGCCAGCGCGGCCGCTGGCGTTCGGTCTTGAGCTCGCCGCGGCGCAGGAAATCACCCTCACTGACAATACCGACCAGGTTGCCCGCCGGATCGACGACCGGCAGGCCGCTGATGTGATGATCGAGCATCAGCTGCGCCGCAACCGCGACATCGGCATCTGCCGGCACGGTTATGACGGGGCTGGTCATGATGGCGTCGATGCGCATTGTCGTTCTCCGGCTGGGGCGATCGCAGCCTTGCATATAGGGAGGCGGCCGCCTTGATCCTGGTCAAGATCATCAGGCAGCCATCTCAAAGGCAATGCGCGTGGTTCCAGGCGTGGCAACACGCGCCTGGTTCATGACCTTAGCCGCGCCGCGCGGCATCGATCGCCGCAACGTCGATCTTCTTCATCTGCATCATCGCCTCGAAGGCGCGCTTGGCTTCAGCGCCGCCGGCTGCCATCGCGTCGGTCAGCGTGCGCGGCGTGATCTGCCAGGAAAGACCCCATTTGTCCTTGCACCAGCCGCAGGCGCTCTCCTCGCCGCCATTGCCGACGATGGCGTTCCAGTAGCGGTCGGTCTCTTCCTGATCGTCAGTGGCGATCTGGAACGAGAAGGCCTCACTGTGCTTGAACGCCGGCCCGCCATTGAGGCCGATGCAAGGAATGCCGGCGACGGTGAACTCGACCGTCAGCACCTCGCCGGCCTTGCCGGACGGGGAATCGCCCGGAGCGCGGCTTATGGCGCCCATCGTGCTGTCGGGAAACGTCTCGGTGTAGAAACGCGCCGCAGCCTCGGCGTCGCGGTCGTACCACAGGCAGATCGTGTTCTTGGGCATTGCCATTTGCTCGTCCTCTCGCCTTTTGACGTCAAATCCGGCCCGGCTTCCTCACGCCTCCGGGGGGCGCCTATGCCAGGCTATCCCTTGCGGTGAATGCGACCGTATCCTCCGGCGTTCCGGCGACAACCGGAGATTTTCAGCGGCTCATGCCACGCGTTCCGACCGCCACGCCCCGTCCTTCCCCTGAACGAGGCGCCAGGAATGCGCAGCGACCTGTGTTCCCCTTGCCGTTCGATAGGCGGGAATGGACAGATGAAAGGCGTCGCCGTCGCGCTCCCACGCGGCGATCACCGTAACGCCGTCACCGAACTCCACCAGGCAATCAGGTCCTGCCTTGTGATCATCGCCGATGGTGACCCGGCCGCGCCGGAAGGCGTGGCTATGAGGAAAGGCAAAACGCACTGTCCAGGCACCCTGACCGGATTAGGACCCCCGCGATGCCAGCGTCAGCAGAACGGCGGCAAGCGGGCAGTCATAGGCACCAACAACCAGGACTACGCGGATATTATGGCTTGCCGCACGCCCTGCTCACCCGCGGCTGAGTACATCGGGCTTTCGGCCCGGTTCGCCCTCGATCATGGACTGCATACGGTCGTCGAAGGCATTCTGCTCGACGATATCTACGGAGATGCGCTGCGCAACCTCATCGAGAATCACCGGGGGAAGACGCGGTGCTATCGCTACGTGCTGCCGTTCGAGGAGACGGTGAAGCGGCACGCCACCAAGCCCAATGCCGGGAGCTTCGGCGAATTCGAGATGCGGCAGCGGTGGCGAGACGCCGATCCACTGACCGGCATTGCCGAAACGATCATCGGGCCCGAGCAGGCTTTGACGGACAGCGTCGCCCGAGTACTGGCCGGCTGCGGCTGGCCACCACCAGCGCCGCTCGTTTCAGCAGGTTGAGTGCTTCAGGCCAGGCTCTGGGCCAGATCGCGAAGCACCCGGGCCGGATCGTCGTCGATGATGGCGCCGTGCGAGACAAGGATCCGCTTCAGGCGCGGCAGGGCGGCCCAGGCACGGAACTGCGCCGCAACGGCCGCCTTGTCCTTTATCGCTCTCGCCTTGTAGAGGCGCGGCACTTGCGGTGCCCTGCCAGCAAAGCCCATGGCGCCGAGCACCCATTTCATCAGCCCGCGCGCATTCCTGATGTTGCCGATGAGATCGTTGAGCACGAGGCTCGTACCGCTCTCGCTGACGACAACAAGAGCGGACTCGCTGCTTTCCGTTCCGGGAACGGGCTGGAACTGCACCGTTTCATCTGAAAACAGACCCTCGCAAATCATCGACGGGCACAGCCTGTTCAACCGCCGTCCGCGCGCCGGCCGGCGTCACGACGCGCATGTCCGGATAGCGCGCTTTCCAGGCCGCGGCGTCCTGCCTATGGAAGGGATTGGGGACGATCAGGAAGGACGGCTCGCCGAGTGCCTCGATCTTCCGCATCTCCGCCTCATCGAGGGCGATCGCGCTGAAGACGACCAACGCACCGTTTTGCAGCCGGGCAATCGTCATGCGGCGCTGCAACGGACCGGGCGGCATCCTGATCGTGCCCTCGACGGTCCACAGGTTTTCAGCCAGCTCGATGAGCTTTCCGTGCGGCTGGACGTTCCAATGCGTGTCGCCGACCATGTCAAACCCTTCTGGCGATGGCGGATCATAGCGAGCAATCGGCGAATGGTGTGCGCTGCTTTCCTGCAACCCTCGGGGAGCTTACGTTACTTGCAATGTCGGACGGACGTCCAACGCGCGAAGCACATCAATTCGTCCCACAGAAAGGAGCTGCGATGAGTGACACGATCAAGGAAGGCATGGAAGTTATCGGCGCGGATAGCGTCCACGTCGGCACGGTCGATGGCGTCGAAGGTAACCGCATCAAGCTCAGAAAGAGCGACAGTTTCGGGCGCCACGAGGGCCATAATCACTATATCGAGTTGGGATTTGTTGCAGGCGTGGAGGGCGACAAGGTCCGCCTCTCCGCAAACGCGGATGTAGCCGTGACGCTGGAGGAGGAACCCTCCGGCCGAGCCGTCGACCTGTGATCGGCCGTTGAGGCAGCGCGCCGTCGCTGCCTCAACAAGATCACGCTCGATCCCGGAGGACTGGCAACGGAAAACAGGTCCGCGGAGCAGCGCCTGACAAGGCGAGGCAGCCGAACGATCAATTGGTGCGGCAATCGGCGACAATTGGCGGATGGGGTGGGATTCGAACCCACGGTACGGTCACCCGCACGGCGGTTTTCAAGACCGCTGCCTTCAACCGCTCGGCCACCCATCCGGCGCGACAGACATGCGTTGCTGCGTCCGAAGTTGCAAGCCCGCCGCCGTGTCCCGGCCTCCGCCGATCCTGCGGAACAGGGATTGCATTGGCTTTCGAACCGTCTGCAAGCTAGGACGATCGGCATCCCAAGTGTGGAGTTGGCGGAGTGAAAGTTACAGCAATCGGGCGTGCGTCCATTTCCGATGACGGTTCGGCGATCGAGCTGGAGGTCAAGGGGCCGAACGACGCCAGCGTCATCCTGACCTTCACGGCGGAGTCCCTGGAGGCCTTCACCGGCCAGACGACGCAGATGGTGGCGCTTGCCCATGAGCGGCAGGCGCAGGCGAGCGGCCAGACCGGCATCCGTGCCGCCGATGTCAATGCGGTGGCGGCCTTGGCGCCGGCCGCCAGCGGCAAGGTGCTGCTCCGCCTGCGCGCCCCGTCCGGCATGATCTACAGCTTCGCGCTCAACCCGGCGCTGGCCGAGAACCTGCGGCCGGAGCTGCACAAGGCGGCCTACGCCGCCCGCCAGCAGCTCAGCGCCATGAAGGCGCCGGCGGCGGGCAACGCCTAACGCTCACGGCTGCGGCAGGGCAAACACCATGATCGCCCCGCCGGGCCGCGGACTTCCCGCGGCGATCGGCGTGCCGGGCGCCGGCATCGCCGCGCCGGTCGCCACGGCGACGAACTGGCGTCCGGCGACGGCATAGGTCATCGGCGGCGCGCCGACATTGGCGCCGGTCTGGAAGGTCCAGAGAGCGGCGCCCGTCGCGGCGTCGAAGGCATCGAAATGCCCGTTGGCCTCGCCGGTGAAGACGAGGCCGCCGGCCGTCGCCACCGTGCCGCCGACAAGCGGCTGCGGTGTCCTGACCTGCCAGGCGATGCGGCCGCCATTCTTCATGTCGAGGGCCGTCAGCGTGCCCCAGGCTTCCGCCAGCGGCACCGATTCCGCCTGCACATAGCCGAGCGTCGGGCCGCCGTCGGCGGGCGGGATCTCGGTGAGGGTCAGCTTCTGCGGCCGGTCGATGGCGGCGACATAGAGATAGCCGGTGTCGGGATCGTAGGAGGTCGGCGAGACGCCGACGCCGCCGGCGCCGCCGGGCGCCACGAGGACGCCCTCCGGCGTCGGGGCGGCAAAGATGTTGCTATGGCGGACCACCGCTTCCGACTGGAAAAGGAGGTGCCCGTCGGAGCGGTCGATCATGTAGCACCAGCCGGTCTTGCCGCATTCGGCGACCGCCGGAACGCGCATGCCGTCGATCTCGGCGTCGACAAGCATGGCCTGTCCGGTGGCGTCGTAGGTGCCGTGCGGATGCTCCTGGAAGAACCAGCGCAAGGCGCCGGTCGCCATGTCGAGCGCGACGATGCCGTTGGCGTAGAGATTGTCGCCCGGCCGGGCGAGATCGACGCTGCCGGGCGCCGGGTTGCCGGTGCCGATGAAGATCGTCCCGGTCGTCGGATCGAAGGCCGGCGTCATCCAGGTGGGGGTCGACCCGGCAGCCCAGGCCTTGCCGTAGCGGTCCGCTGCGGCGCGCTCGGCGGCGATGTCGCGGTTGAGTGGCGTGCCGTCCGGCGCCGTCTCGGCATAGACGCCTTCCCAGCCTTCTTCCGGCGTGCCGTACCAGCGCCATACCTCTTCGCCAGTCGCCGCATCGAGCGAGAACAGGAAGGCACGCCGGCCGAGATTGGCCTGCAGCCATTCCCACGCCACGTCCTTGCCGGCCGCCACCATGTCGCGAACATAGTCGGCGCCGATGTCGTTGGCCTCGAAGCCTGTGGCGCCGACGACGATGTGGCCGCCATAAGCGAGGGGTGCCGCCCTCAGGACGAAGCCGAGCGGCCCGGGATCGGTGCGGCCCGGCTCGACCAGCGCCGACGCATCATAGGGCGCGATCGTCCTGTCCCAGACGATCTCGCCGGTCGCCTGGTCGAGGGCGATGACGCGGGTGTCGTCGGTGGCGAGATAGACGCGGCCATAGGCGACCGCCACACCGCGGTTGCTGGACGCCCGCGGGATCTGATTGGCGAAGCGATGACGGTAGCGCCAGATCTCATCGCCGGTGGCGGCATTGACCGCAATGACGTCGCAGCCCGGCGTCGAGAAATACATGACGCCGTCGACGACGAGGGGGTGTGTCTGCGTCGAGCCGGGGATGCCGGTCTGGTAGATCCATACGGGCACCAGCCGCCCGATTGTGTCGCGGTTGATCTGGTCGAGGCTCGAGAAGCGCTGGTTGCGGTAGTCCTGGCCGAAGGTGATCCAATTGGCGTCGTCCTGGTCGCCGGCGGCGAGGAGCCGCGCGTCGTCGACCTGGCCCTGCTGCGCCAGCGCATTTCCGCCCATGCCAACCGCGGCCGCCAGCATGGCGGCAATGAAACCCGTCCGCATCTCTCCCTCCCTGGAGTTGTTCAGGGAAGTTCAACCGCCGCGAGGCGCGGCTGCAATCAATGCGGACGATAAGCTTCGGCGGGGCTTACCAGCACTGCGGCGGCAGACGCCGCTTCCAGCGCTCGCCGGCGCCCAGAAGGACTTCCGCGGTCTGGGCACGGCGGGAGCGCCGGGCGCGGATATCGCGTGCCGGCTGGACCTGCTGCCGGACCGCCTGAACGCGGGCGGGAACGGCCGGGGCGGGCTCCGCAATGCGGCGCCGCGGCTCCAGACCCGACGGCCGCGCCGCAGCCTTGGCGGAAGCCGGCCGCGCCGGGCGGGGAAGCTCCTGAAGGGCCTTGCGGCGCTTGCCGAGTTCCGCATCCGGTGCCGGAGCGGCGGGCCGGACCGTCAGGTCGGGCAGGATCCGCGACGGCTTTTCGCGTCCGGACCGGGCCTTGGCCGGACCTTCAGCCTGGGGGCGCTGGGGACGGGAGCGGAACAGCTCCTCCGCCGCCGCGGTGGCAGCGGCCTTGCGTTCGCTCTCTACGGCGCCGGCGTCCAGCTTGCCGAGAAGCGGCGTACCGGACGCAGAGCGTCCCTTGCGTTTTTTCACCTCGACGGCGAACGGCGCGGCCTGACGGCGCATGCAAGCCTCGATCTTCCTGTGATGATTCGGAGTACCCGCTGATCTAAGCGAGCCGTGATCGGGATGTCGACTGCAACGCAGCAATTGATCCCGACTTCACACCTTGGCATACCCGCATCCGTTTGCTTCTCCAAGGCCGGACCATTCCATTGCCGCTTGCTCCCGATACGGTGCGCGCCACGATCCAGCGGCTGCTGGGCGAGGATCGCGATCGCCTGTTCATCCTGCGCGACACCGGCGACACCGATTATCCGCGCCAGACCGACCTCGACCTGCCGCCGCCGGAGCGGAAGAACCGCTGGCGGGCGCGGCGGGTCGTCGAGACCGGTGCGGACGCGATGACGATGCGGATCGCCCGCCACCATGCCTGGTTCGATCCCGCGACCGGGCAATGGGACTGCGCCAATGTCTGGAACCTCGCCGTGCCATCGCCGGCGGAGGATCCCTGGAACGGCGGCGACCTGCCGCCCTCGGCGGAGCGCATCGCGGCCGCGGCAGCCGGCCCGCATCACGCCTGGTTCGATATCACCGGCCCGATCCCGTTCGCGCGCATCGTCGCCATCGACGAGGCCGGCGATGGCCTCAGCCCGCATGTCCATCTCTTCGTCGATCCGGCGCCGGCGACCGGCTACGCCTATGACAGGATCGACACTGGGCTGGTGATCGGCACGAGCCGGCCGATGGCAGCCGACCCGCAACGCCGCATCGCCGTCTTCGATCCCGCTGACCGCCTGCCGCTCTAGGCTGCGCCGGAGGAGGGGGCCGGCAGCCGCGCCCCGATCGCCTCCAGCAGCATCCTGTGCGCCCGGTCGACGATTTCCTCCAGCGAGCGCGTGCGCGCGAACATGGCTGCGGCGCGCCGGCGCAGTTCCTCGCGCGAGGGGAGGGGCGGCAGATGGACATCGCCGATCCTGTCGCTCGCCCAATGCCGCCCGGCGGCCAGCCGCTCGCGCAACTCCTCCAGATAGGGCGAGCGGGAGAGGGCGGCCTGAATATTGGCGGCGATCTGGTCGATCGGGAAGCTGTCGATCAGCTTGGCGGCGGCCCGTTCGATGACCCGCGTGCCGAGCTTGTGCTCGTTGCGCAGGACCGCCTCGGGCGGACTCTTGAGATCCCAGACGAGGCCCAGCCAGGACAGCGCCTTCAGCAGATAGAAGGTCGGATCGATCTCCCACCAGCGGAAGCCCTGGCGGACGCTGCTCTGGAAGGCGTGATGATTGTTGTGCCAGCCTTCGCCCATCGTGACGAGCGCCAGCACCCAGTTGTTGCGCGAATCGTCACCGGTCACATAGCGCTTGCGGCCGCGCAGATGGGCGACCGAATTGATCGCGAAGGTCGCGTGGTAGACCAGCAGCGTGCTCCACACGAAGCCGACGACGAGCCCGGCCCAGCCGGCGATCAGCCAGCAGACGAGCGCCAGGACGGCGCCGGGCAGCAGCGCCAGCCGGTGCAGCCAGACGAGCTCCGGATAGCGGGCGAGATCGGCGACCTTGACCATGTCGACGCCGCGGTTGTCTGGCGCGAAGATCCAGCCGACATGGGCATGGAAAAACCCGTGCCGGCGCGGCGAGTGGACATCGTGCTCGGTGTCCGAGTGAAGATGGTGGAGCCGGTGCTTGTTCGCCCACCACAGGACGCTCTTCTGGACGCTGCTCTGGGCAAGGACAGCGAGGACGAACTGGAACGCCCGGCTCGTCGAATAGGAGCGATGCGAGAAATAGCGATGGTAGCCGGCACCGATGGCGAAGATGCGCAGGAAGTAGAGCGCCACGCAGAGCACCAGCGCCTCGGCCGTCACGCCGGTGAAGATCGCCCCGAATGCCGCCAGATGCAGCAGGATGAAGGGAAGGGGCGCCGGATAGACGATATCGTCGTGATGGTCATCGGTATGGGTCGTCATGCGTGACTCCGGGCGGCCGGCTCCTCGTGAGGAGCGACGCCGCCAGATGGAACGATTGGCCGCTGCGCCATTTACAATGCGCTTTCCTCGACGGTGGAGGAAAGCCCGAGGGCGCCGGCGGTATTGGCTATCGCGGCGAGGCAGGACACCGCATGGGCGGGCGGTATGGCAACGGCGAAGCGTGTGACATAGAGACCACCCTGATCATCGCTCAGCTTTCGCGCCTCCAGGCGCACGATGTTCGTATCGTGATGGCTGAATATGTCGGCAAGCCGCGCCACGATGCCGAGCTGGTCGCCGCCGCTGATCGTGATGCGATGCGTGACGCGGGCGGTCACGCCGGCCCCCTGCTCGAAGGCATAGGGCATGACGCGGATGACGGCCTGCTGAAGCTCCGGCAGCGACTGGAGGCCGGCCTCGACTTCGGCCGCCTCGACGCCTTCCGGCAATTCGCACAGGGCCGTGAACTCGGCGCCGGTGCCGAGCGAGGCGAAGGTAGCGTCGCGCAGATTGACGCCGGCGGAAAAGAGGCTGTCCGCCACAGCCGCAACCAGGCCGGGCCGGTCGGCGCAGAACACCGAGAGAAGAACAAGAGACGTCACGGCTGGCTCCGCTGAGATTATCGTTATGGCTGATCTGCGGCTCTTGCCGCAAATATGCAAGCGCGCGGCGAACGCGGGGGGCTTCATCAAGGCGTCGTGCTTGCAGGCGAACCTGACTGCAGGCCGGCCCATGCGGCATCCAGGGTTACAGCTCGGACGCACGCGCGTCCGCGCGACGCGGTGGGGCAGACGATGGAGCCTCTTGACACGAAGCGGCTCCCCGTAACTGTCTGATACTGGGTGGGTGCCGGCCGGTGACGTTGATCGTCGTTGGCGAGCTGAACGGATGTCCATGACGAATGCCAGCACTGCCGGCAAGGCGCGGGGAGCCCGGCCGCAATCGCTGCGGTTCTCGACGATTCTGCGGACGATCGCGGCGCGGCCGGACGAGCGCATTACCCTGGCGAAACTGACGGAGCTTTTCGGCGACCGCGCCTTCGGCGCCATCCTCCTCATCTTCGCCCTGCTCAGCGCCGTTCCCTTGCCGCCCGGATCGACGCTCATTCTCGGCCTGCCGATCATGCTCGTTTCCTGGCAATTGCTGATCGGGCGGAAGATCCTCTGGCTGCCGGCCGCCGTCGGCAACCGGACGATCAGGACGAGCGACCTCAAGTTCATGGTCGACAAGGTCCTGCCGACGCTGCGGCGCACCGAAAGGCTGCTGGCGCCCCGGCTTTCCTTCATCTTCACCGATGTCGGCATCCGCTTCATCGGGCTGATCTGCCTGGTGCTGGCCGCCCTGATCTTCCTGCCGATCCCCTTCGGCAATCTGCTGCCCGGCCTGTCTGTCGCCGCTTTCGCCTTCGGGCTGCTGCGCCATGACGGACTGGCGGTGATCGTCGGCATCATCGTGGCGATCGCCGCCGTCATCGTCCTCGTGGCGATCTACGGCGCCGTCTTCCTGTCACTGAAGGCCTTCATCACGCGCATGTTCGTCGGCACGCCCTGATCCCGCGCGCGGATCGATCTGCACAAAAAGAGGGCATGCACAAAGGTGCGGCTGGGGGTTTGAAGCCCCTTGGTCAGTTTGCTAACCTGAGTCGAACGACCACGGCCCGCGGCGCGCCGCAGGAGGGGGAATGCTGAAACGTCTTCGACTGCACCGAGGCGCGGGTCATCGGTGGCACGCCGCTTATGCGACGGGCTGCCGCGCATGACGGACAACGCCAAGGCCGCATCGCGGCCCCGACTTCTGGGGCTGGCAGGGGCCGTAGCCGCAGCGTCCCTTCTCGCCTCCTGCGCGATGGCGCCGACGACCGAGACGACTTCCAACACACGCGGCAGCAATAACGGCCGCGTCCAGTTCAGTTCGCGGGACTATGGCGTACCGGCCAGCCCGCGTGTCGTGGCCGATGGCCAGCGCGTTCCGCGCGGCGGCGGCCGTGACCTTGTAGGTAAGCCCTATCGCGTCGCCGGCAAGACCTATGTCCCGCGCGAAGATCCAAATTACGTGGCGACGGGCCTGGCCTCCTGGTACGGCGCCAATTTCCATGGCCGCCTGACGGCCAATGGCGAGGTCTACGACATCGGCGGGATCACCGCGGCGCATCCGACGATGCCGCTGCCGAGCTATGCCCGCGTTACCAATCTCGATACTGGTGCGGCCATTACGGTCCGCGTCAATGACCGCGGACCGTTCCATCGCGGCCGCGTCATCGATGTCTCCGAGCGCGCTGCCGAGCTGCTGGGCATGCGCCAGAGCGGCGTCGCCAATGTGCGCGTCCAGTATGTCAGCCGCGCCCCGCTGGAGGGCCATGACGAGCGCGTGCTAATGGCGTCGTACCAGCCGCCGGGCCGGGGCGACGTGCCGTCCACCGCCTTTGCCTTCAACGAGCGTCGGGAAGACACCGGCCGCTTTACCGTCGCGTCGGCTGAGCCGTCGCCGCGCGCCCGTCCGGCGGCCCTGCGCGGCACGCTGCGGGACAGGCCGACCCAGGTTGCGGCGCTTGCCGCCCCGGCCGGCAAGCCGGGCAACTACAACCCCTTCGCGGCGCGTGACATCGATGCGCTCTTCGAAGTCGAGCCGGCGTCGCTGTCCGGCGACGATCCGCTGGCCGATCTGCTGCACGAAAACCTGCCGGCCCGGTCCTATGCACCTGCCCCGACGCTGACGCCGGCGCAGCTGGCGATCGAGGATTTCGCGGCAGCCCGCTTCCGGCCGACGATCCCGGCCAATGCCGAAACCGCGACCGTCCAGGTCGGCGTGTTCGGCGACAAGGCCAATGCCGATCGCATTGCCGGTCACCTCGGCAGCCTCGGGACTGTGTCCCTGTCGGCTGTTTCGGTGCGCAGCAAAGAGGTCTGGTCGGTGAGCGTGCGGGTCGGCGGCACGACGTCGGTCGATGCCGTGATCGCGGCGGCCGCCGAAGCCGGCGCTACCGGCGCATATCGCCTGCGCTGAGCCGCAGGCGATTCCGGCCTGACCGGCTGGAGTCTTTGTGAATTGCTGCGCCAGGCCGCCTGAGGCACTATTTCGTGCCGTGGCGGCGGCGCTTTTTACTCTTGGCTGTCGCCTCGCTCACACCGACTGCGGTCCGGCCGGGAGCGACCGATGCTGGCGTCAGCACTAGTCTCGCTGCGAATTTGGGTTGTTTCGATCCTGGCCCTCATGGTGACGACCGGCGGCTTGTCGGCCCAGGAGTTCGAGACCAAGGTGCCGTTTGCCCTGCTGGTCGATTACGGCTCGGGCACGGTGCTGTTCCAGAAGGACGCCGACGCGCCGATGCCGCCGGCGAGCCTTGCCAAGCTCATGACGATGGCCGTCGTCTTCGATGCGCTGCGCGACGGCAAGCTGCAGCTCACCGACGAGTTCGTGGTGAGCGAGAATGCCTGGCGGACCGGCGGCGCCAATTCCGGCGGCTCGACAATGTTCGCCGAGCTTGGGTCGTCGATCGCCCTGTCCGACCTCATGCGCGGCGCCATGGTCCAGTCCGGCAACGATGCCTGCATCACCATTGCCGAGGGCATGGCCGGGACTGAGGAGGCGTTCGCCCGCCGCATGAACGAAGAGGCGGCGAAGATCGGGCTGACGCATTCGACCTTCCGCAATTCCACCGGCCTGCCGGATCCGCAGCAGATGGTCACGGCCCGCGACCTGGCCAAGCTGGCGAGCTACGTCATTCGCGAATTCCCGCAATATTACGCCATCTACAGCATGCCGGAATTCACCTGGAACGGCATCACGCAGCCGAACCGGAATCCGCTGCTGGCCATGAATATCGGCGCGGACGGCATGAAGACCGGCTACACCGAGGCGTCCGGATACGGGCTGGTCGGCTCGGCGGTTCGCGACGGCCGCCGGCTGATCGTCGTCATCAACGGCGCCAAGTCGGAGAAGGAACGCGCCGACGAGGCACGCAAACTCCTCGACTGGGGCTTCAAGGCGTTCCGCAGCGTGCCGCTCTTTGCCGAAGGCGACATCGTCGCGGAGGCCAATGTCTATGGCGGAACGAGCTCGACCGTCGGCCTCAAGGCGCGGGCACCGGTCGAGGTGCTCCTGCCGCAGAGCTCGGAAGACAAGGTGCGGGCCAGCGTCCTCTATACCGGTCCTGTGCCGGCGCCGATCCGCGAGGGGCAGGAGATCGGCGCCCTGTCCGTGCGCGTCGGCGACGAGACGGTGATGCAGACGCCGCTCTATGCCGAACGCGCCGTGGAACGGGGCAGCATTCCGCGGCGCGCCCAGGACGCGCTGGTGAACCTGCTGTTCGGCTGGATGTGACCGCCGTCAGAAGCGGCGGCCTTGCTCCTCCAGCCGGGAGGTGATGATGCCGCGGCGCGTGACCACGACCCAGCGTCCATCCTGGCGCTCGATGGAGCGCACCTGGCCGGCGCCCGGAAGCGTGCTGCCCGGCTCCACCTCGAAGACCCCGAACCGCCGGCCGTCGACGAGTGCACGGCCGCGATAGACGTCGACCACGATCCAGTCGTCCAGGGTCTGCGGCCGCGCCTCGCGGCGCTGCGGCGTGATCGAGCCGGTGATCTCGTTCGACGGTTGGGCCGCCACCGGTACGACCGGCGCCGGCTGCGCCGCGGCCGGAAGCGCCGCTATGGCCTGACCGAGGGAGGCGAGCGATTCGCCCTGGGTCGCCTGCTGTTTCTCGGCGCGGTCGAACCGGCTGCCGAGGCTGGCGAACTGCCGGTCCATGCTGGCAGTCGCCGCATCCAGCCGGCTGGTGAGCTGCGCCACGCGGCTGGCGAGGTCTGCCAGCTGCTGCTGCTCCGGCGACGGCTCGGCGACGGCGCGCAGAGCTACCGGTGCGCTGCCCCGCGCGCTTTCGCCGGAGGGCAGGAGAGCCATGGCGACACCGCCGACCAGGATGCCGCCGATGGCCGCAACGGCGACAGCCGCCGCCATCTGTGCAAGGCCAAACAGCCGGGCCGGGTGGCGGTCCGATGGCGTCGCACCGACCTCGGCGCCGATATCCGCCGCCGTCACCGGCGCGAAAAGAACGAGAGCGGTGCCGGGCGCCGCGGCGGCATCTTCCGCCGCCTCGGCATTGTCCGGCGCGGCATCGACAGCGCTGCTGTCGGCTGCTAGCGAAGGGCCGTCCTCGCCCGCGGCAGCAGCCGGGTCGTCGGCGGCTTCGGGAGCATTCTCCGGAGAGGAAAGGGCCGGCTCCAGCTCCGGCTTGATGCTCTTGCGCTTGCCCATCGGGATTTCGCCCACGAGGTTAAAGATTCGCTAAAGGGTGAGAGACCTTGGTTAACGACTGGTTATCGCCGTGAAGGGCCGTTTCGTTACCTTCGAGGGAGGGGAGGGGGCCGGCAAGACGACGCAGCTGGCACGCCTGGCGGAGCGGCTGAAGACGCGCGGCATTGCCGTCGTCACGACGCGCGAGCCGGGCGGAACACCGACGGCGGAGGCAGTGCGGACCTTCCTGCTGAAAGGCAGGGGCAAGGAGCTGGGCCGCGATGCCGAGGCCATCATCTTCGCGGCGGCCCGGGCCGATCATGTCCGCAACCTGATCGCGCCGGCGCTGGCCGCCGGCAAGTGGGTGCTATGCGACCGCTTCATCGATTCGACCCGCGCCTATCAGGGAGCGGCTGGCGTCGACACGCGCATCATCACGGCGCTGGAGCGCGTCGCGGTCGGCACAACGCGGCCCGACCTGACGCTTGTCTTCGACATCCCGGCGGAGATCGGAATGCAGCGTGCCGCGGCGCGAAGCGGCAAGGGCGGGCCGGGCCTCGACCGCTTCGAAAGGGATACGCTCGAGGAGCATGAGAAGCGCCGCGCCGCCTTTCTCGAAATCGCCCGCCATGAGCCGGGGCGCTGCGTGGTCATCGACGCGACGCGTCCGGAGGACGAGATCGAGGGCCAGGTGTGGGAGACGGTCGAAAAACGGCTTCTCCTGGAGCATGTGTGATGGCCGAGGAAGAGATCCCGCCCCATCCCGACGCCGTCGAGGGCTGGCCGCTGCCGCAGGAGCAGGCGGCCTGGTGGGGCGCACCGGCCGTCGAGACGCTTCTCGCCGAGGCCTATGCCGGCGGCCGCATGCATCACGCCTGGCTACTGGGGGGGCCGAAGGGTGTCGGCAAGGCGACGCTCGCCTATCGCTTTGCCCGCCATGTCCTCGCCTATCCCGATCCGCGCAGCGCCCCGCCGAGCCTTGCCCTCGACCCGGAGCACCGGGTTTTTCGCCAGGTCGCCGCCGGCGCCCATCCCAATCTCCTGACGCTGCAGCGTCCCTGGAGTCGTGAAGACAAGCGCTACCGCATCGTCGTGACGGTCGATGAGATCCGGCGCATCCAGCACTTCTTCAGGCATACGGCCGGCGAAGGCCGCTGGCGCATCTGCGTCGTCGACGCTGCCGACAACCTCAATGCCCAGGCTGCCAATGCGCTCCTCAAGATGCTGGAGGAACCGCCGTCAGACTCGCTGTTCCTGATCGTTTCGCATGCGCCCGGCCGGCTGCTGCCGACAATCCGCTCCCGCTGCCGGCGGCTCGATCTCGATCCGCTGCCGGCCGCCGCCATTGCCGAAGCCCTGGCCGCCGGGCCGACGACCGCGGCTGCGACTGTCGAGGAACGCCGCCTCGCTGCCGAACTGTCGGGCGGCAGCCTGCGGCGGGCGATCCAGCTCATCGACAACGGCGGCACGGCGCTCTACCGCGCCTTCCAGGAAATCGCCGTGAGGCTGCCGGATGTCGACATGGTCCGCGCCCATGCGCTCGCCGACGCGGTTGCGGCGCGCGGTGCCGACGATTCCTATGCGGCGTTCCTCGATACGGTGCGCGACTGGTTGGCCCGGCGGGTGCGCGGGCTCGACGAGCCGGAGCAGCCCACCGGGGGCGGGGGCCTGGCCCGCGTCCCGCTTGCGCGCTGGGCGCAGGTATGGGAAAACGTCGCCGCAGCGGCCGAAGAGGCTGCCGAACTGAATCTTGATCGCAAGCAGGTCGTCCTGTCGATCTTCATGATGCTCGCCCGCGCAGCCCGAATGTGACGTCCGCACCAGCGTCGGCCCGGCCGGCGCGCGAGACGTTGTGCTAGCGTGAAACGAAAGGCGAGACGGCGATGACTGCGCCGAAATTCTACATCACGACCGCGATTTCCTACCCCAACGGGGCGCCGCATATCGGCCACGCCTACGAGGCGCTGGCGACGGATGCGCTGGCGCGCTTCAAGCGCCTCGACGGCTTCGACGTGCTGTTCCTGACCGGCACCGACGAGCACGGCATCAAGATGGTGCAGACGGCCGGCCGCGCCGGCGTCACGGCGCGTGAGCTCGCCGACCGCAACGTGCCGCTGTTCCAGGACATGGTGGCGGCGCTCGGCTGCTCCAACGACCGCTTCATTCGCACGACCGAGCCCGACCATTACCGCGCCTCGCAGGAGATCTGGCGGCGGATGGCCGCCAATGGCGACATCTACAAGGACACCTATTCCGGCTGGTACTCCGTCCGCGACGAGGCCTATTACGCCGAGGACGAGACGGAAGTGCGCCCGGACGGGGTCCGCTACGGGCCGCAGGGAACGCCTGTCGAGTGGGTGGAGGAGGAAAGCTACTTCTTCCGCCTGTCGGCCTATGGCGACCGGCTGCTGGCGCATTATGCCGCCCATCCGGAATTCATCGGCCCGGACGAGCGCCGCAACGAGGTCGCCAGCTTCGTGCGCAGCGGCCTGCGCGATCTCTCCATCTCGCGCACCACCTTCGACTGGGGCATCCCGGTTCCGGGCGACGAGCGCCATGTGATGTATGTCTGGGTCGACGCCCTGACCAACTACCTCACCGGCGCCGGCTATCCCGACGACAAGGCCCGCTACGACCGCTACTGGCCGGCCGACCTCCATGTCATCGGCAAGGACATCGTCCGCTTCCATGCGGTCTACTGGCCGGCCTTCCTGCTGTCGGCCGGGCTGCCGCTGCCGAAGCGCGTCTTCGCGCACGGCTTCCTGTTCAACCGCGGCGAGAAGATGTCGAAATCGGTCGGCAATGTCGTCGACCCGTTTGCCCTGATCGAGCGCTATGGCGTCGACCAGACGCGCTATTTCTTCCTGCGCGAGGTGCCGTTCGGACAGGACGGCAGCTACAGCGCCGGCGGCATCGTGGCGCGCATCAACGCCGATCTTGCCAACGATCTCGGCAATCTGGCGCAGCGCTCGCTGACGATGATCGCCCGGAATCTCGAGGCGAAGGTGCCGCAGCCGGGCACCCTCACGGCTGAAGACGAGACGCTGCTGGCCGAGGCCGCCGGGCTGCTGGAGGTCTGCCGCGTCGCCATGGACGCGCAGCAGATCCATCAGGCGCTGGCCGCCATCTGGGCCGTCATCGGCGACGCCAACCGCTACTTTGCCGGCCAGGCGCCGTGGGAGCTGCGCAGGAGCGATGCGGCGCGCATGGCCACCGTGCTCTACATCACGATCGAGGTCGTGCGGGTCATCGCCGTTCTCGTCCAGCCGGTCATGCCGCATGCCGGCGGCCGGCTCCTGGACCTCTTGGGCGTGGCGCCGGACCGGCGCAGCTTCGCCGAGCTGACGGTGGCCGGCAGGCTGGTCCCGGGGACGCCGCTGCCGCCACCGCACGCCGTTTTCCCGCGCATCGTCGAGCAGGATGCCGAGCCTGCCTGATCAGGAGGCATGGGGCAGATGAGCAATCGTCAGGACGGGGAGGGCGGCCACCGGCACGATACGGCCCATGGTCATGGCCATGCCCACGATCATGAGCATGCTCCCCACGGGCACGACGACCACGCCCACCATGATCATGGTCACGGGCTGTTCGGCCATGCCGGGCACGCGCATGGCAACGTCAACGAGCGCCGCGTCTTCTGGGCCGCCGCGCTGACAGGCGGCTTCACGCTCGTCGAGCTCGTCGGCGGCCTTCTCGCCGGTTCGCTGGCGCTGATTGCCGATGCCGGCCACATGCTGACGGACTCGGCCGGCCTGTTCCTCGCCTGGCTCGCCTTCCGCATTGCCCGCCGCCCCGCTGATCGTCGCCGCACCTACGGCTTCGACCGCATGGAGGTGCTCGTCGCCTTCGGCAACGGGCTTTTCCTGATCGTGCTGTCGGCGATCATCTTCATCGAGGCGCTGCGTCGGCTGGCATCGCCCGTCGAGGTCGAGTGGCTGCCGATGCTGGTGGTGGCGACCGGCGGGCTTCTCGTCAATATCGCCGCCTTCTTCATCCTGCACGGCGCCGAGCGCGACAACCTCAACATTCGCGGCGCCGTCCTGCATGTGCTGGGCGATCTTCTCGGTTCGGTCGCCGCCATCGGCGCGGCGCTGATCATCATGGCCACCGGCTGGCTGCCGATCGACCCGATTCTCTCGGTGCTGGTGACGGTCCTCATCCTCGTCAGCGCCTGGCGGCTGGTGCGGGATTCGGCGCATATCCTGCTGGAAGGCGCGCCGGCCGATATCAGCGGCGCAGAGATCGAGCCTGACATCACCTCCAATGTCGCCGGCGTTCTCAACGTCCACCACGTCCATGTCTGGTCGATCTCGCAGCAGCGGCCGATGGTGACGTTGCATGCCTGCATCGCCGAGGATGCCAGCGCCACGGCGGTCACGGCGCAGATCAAGCAGCGGCTGCGCGACCGCTTCGGCGTCGATCATGCGACGGTCGAGGTCGAGCACGGCGTCTGCGCCGACGACCTTGTCGATCCGCCTTTGGCCGCTCATGGTTGACCGCGGCCTCCGCCGCGTGGCAGCAAGGCGGCCGTAAAGGCCTTCCATGCTCGTCGACAGCCACTGCCATCTCGATTTTCCCGATTTCGATGACGACCGCGACGCGGTGATCGCCCGCGCCGCCGCGGCCGGCATCGGGCACATGGTCACCATCTCGACGCGCGTGCGCCAGTTCGATCAGGTGCGCGGCCTGGCGGAGCGCTACGCGACCGTCACGTGTTCCATCGGTACGCATCCGCACAATGCCGCCGAGGAACTCGACGTCACGACCGACGACCTCGTCCGGCTGGCGCAGCATCCGCGCGTCGTGGCGATCGGCGAAGCGGGGCTCGACTACCATTACGACACGTCACCGCGCGAGGCGCAGGCAGAGGGCTTCCGCCGCCATATCGCGGCGGCCCGGGTAACGCAGCTGCCGCTCGTCATCCATGCCCGCGACGCCGATGCCGACATGGCGGCGATCTTGGCCGAGGAGATGGGGAAGGGGGCCTTCCCTGCCATCCTGCACTGCTTCTCGTCCGGGCGTGACCTCGCGCTCACCGGCGTCGCGCTCGGGCTGCATGTGTCGTTTTCCGGCATCCTGACCTTCAAGAATTCAGCCGAGCTACGCGCCATCGCGGCCGAGATCCCCGCCGACCGCCTGCTGGTCGAGACGGATGCGCCCTACCTCGCGCCGCCGCCGCATCGCGGATCGCGCAACGAGCCGTCCTATGTCGTTGAAACGGCGAAGGTTCTGGCGGAAGCGCGCGGTGTGCCGGCTGAGACCATCGCCCAGCAGACGACGGAGAATTTCTTCCGCCTGTTTCGTAAGGTCCCAAGATCCTGACTACGAACGCCCGTCTGAGGCTGACAATCCTCGGCTGCGGCGCGTCGCCTGGCGTGCCGCGGGCCGATGGCGACTGGGGCGCCTGCAATCCCGACGAGCCACGCAACCGGCGCACGCGCTGCTCGGCGCTGGTGCAGCGCTTCGGCGACGGCAAGCGCCCGACGACGGTGCTGATCGACACGGGCCCGGATTTCCGCCAGCAGGCCCTGGCGGCGGGGCTGACGCATATCGACGGCGTCGTCTACACGCATTCCCATGCCGACCATCTGCACGGCATCGACGACCTGCGCGCCTTCTGGACATCCGCTAAGCGCCTGATCGACATCTACAGCGACGACGCCACCCAGCAGCGCATCGACGAAGCCTTCGGCTACTGCTTCAGCGGCACGTCCCGAGGTTCCTATCCGCCGATCCTGCGCCGCCACCGCATCGCCGCCGGCGAGCCTTTCACAATCAGCGGCGACGGTGGCGACATCGACATCATGCCGTTCAACCAGGTGCACGGCTCGATCTTTTCGCTCGGGCTGCGCATCGCCGGCATCGGCTATTCCACCGACGTCGCGGCATTCCCGGACGACAGCCTGGCGCATCTCCATGGTCTCGATCTCTGGATCGTCGATGCGCTGCGCGACCGGCCGCATCCCAGCCATTTCAGCGTCAGCGACGCCATTGCCTGGGCGACGCGGCTGCAGCCGAAGCACACGGTCCTGACGCACATGCATGCCGACCTCGATTACGACGTCGCGCGCCGGCAGTGCCCGCCGGGAGTCGAGCCCGGTTATGACGGCCTGTGGTTTGAATTCGATGTCTAAGCCTGTTCCTGCATCTCGTTGTAGGTGCAGCGTAATTGCTGCCAGGTACCGCACCGTGCCTCATATCCGTTAGTTCCATAATATACCTTATGCGAATCACGCATCAGGCGCGTGATGTCATCGCAGCAGCGCATCTGCCGCCCCTTTTCGCGTGCTACCCTGCAGCCATGATGGCCCGATCCTCGTGCCGGCCGTCACCTGCGAACGACGTTTCCGGAGGTCACCGTGCAGCCATCCCGCGATATCGAGCGGCTTATCGAAATCATGGCAGCCCTTCGTGATCCGGTGTCCGGCTGCCCGTGGGACAAGGAGCAGACATTCGCGTCGATTGCGACCTACACCATCGAGGAAGCCTACGAGGTCGCCGACGCGATAGCGCGCGGCGATCTCGCGGAGCTGCGCGACGAACTGGGCGATCTGCTGCTGCAAGTGGCGTATCACGCGCGGCTCGCCGAGGAAGCCGGCGCCTTCGGCTTCGGCGATGTCGTGGAAGCGATAACCGCCAAGATGATCCGCCGCCATCCGCATGTCTTCGGCGACGAGGCGGCGCGGGCGGCGGGCCTGCCGGACGGCGCCTGGGAGCGGATGAAGGACGCGGAGCGGGCGGCAAAGGGCAAGGCTCCGGCGGCCAGCCTCCTCGATGACGTCGCCGTGGCGCTGCCCGGACTGGCGCGGGCGGTCAAGCTGCAGCGCCGGGCGGGCACCGTCGGCTTCGACTGGAACGATCCCCTCGCCGTCATCGCCAAGCTGCGCGAGGAAATCGAAGAGCTGGCGGCCGAGGTCGAAGCGCCTGCCCGCTCTCCGGCGCGCATCGAGGATGAGCTCGGCGACCTTCTCTTCGCCGCGGCCAATCTCGCCCGGCATCTCGACATCGATCCCGACCGGGCGCTGCGCGGCGCCAACGCCAAGTTCCAGCGCCGCTTCCGCTTCATCGAGAGCGGGCTGGCGGCCCGGCAGCGCACGCCGGCCGACGCCAGCCTGGAGGAAATGGAGGCGCTGTGGCAGGAGGCGAAGCGCCTCGAAGGGCCGGCCGAAGCCTAGCCTCCGGCCGCCGGCCGGGCGCCCTTTGCCTCAAGCACGGCATCGGGAAAGGCCCGCCGGAACACTGCGTCCGACCGGCTGCCGACGCGCACGACCATGTGGACGGCGCCGTCCTCCTCGTCGCGGCGCTCCAGGATTTCCCCCAGCCGATAGATCTCATGGAGCCGCGCCGTGCTCTCGCCGGACAGGCTGAGGCGATAGACATTGCGCGGCGCCAGCAGCAGCGCCTCGATGGCAGCGAGCAGGTCGGGTATCCCCTCTCCCGTCAGCGCCGAAATCGGCACGATGGTCGGCCGTGTGCGCCCGTCGCTTGCCGAAGGCTGCGCCGGGTGTCCGTCCTTTGGCAGCAGGTCGATCTTGTTCCAGATCTCGATGATGCGATCGGGCGACCGCGCATCGATGCCGAGCTGGCCGAGCACGTCCGTCACATCGGCAGCCTGGGCCTCGGTTTCCGGGTGGGCGATGTCGCGCACATGCAGGATCAGGTCCGCCTCGACCACCTCCTCGAGCGTGGCGCGGAAGGCCGCCACAAGATGCGTCGGCAGGTCGGAGACGAAGCCGACCGTGTCGGAGAGGATGACCTCGACGCCGTGCGGCAGGACCAGCCGGCGCAGCGTCGGATCGAGCGTCGCGAAGAGAAGGTCCTCCGCCCTCGCCTTCGCCGTGGTCAGCGTATTGAACAGTGTCGACTTGCCGGCATTGGTGTAGCCGACAAGGGCGACGATCGGATGCGGCACGCGCTTGCGGTTCTCGCGCTGCAGGCGCCGGGTGCGCACGACGCCTTCCAGCTCGCGTTCGATGCGCGAGATGCGCTCCTGGATCAGACGTCGGTCCGCCTCGATCTGGGTCTCACCCGGGCCGCCGAGAAAGCCGAAGCCGCCGCGCTGGCGCTCAAGGTGCGTCCAGGATCGGACCAGGCGGCTCTTCTGGTAGTTGAGATGCGCCAGTTCGACCTGCAGGCGCCCTTCCCGCGTATTGGCGCGCTCGCCGAAAATCTCCAGGATCAACCCCGTGCGGTCGATGACCTTGGTCTTCCAGGCGCGCTCCAGATTGCGCTGCTGGACGGGCGTGAGGGCATGGTCGACGACCACCAGGCCGATATCGTCCGCAGCCACCTGGCCGGCGATCTCCTCGACCTTGCCCTGGCCGAGAAGCGTTGCCGGCCGGTAGCTGGCAAGCGGCACGGCGATGCTCTGACGCACGTCGAGGTCGATGGCGCGGGCAAGACCGAAGGCTTCGGCCAGCCGGCCCGACGTGTCGCGGGTCGGCTCGCTGCCGTCAGCCTGGGGCCGGCGCGGCGGCACCGGCACCAGAACCATGGTCCGCTGCGGGCTTGCGGCGGTTTCCGTTCCCGAGCGCTTGTCGGTCAATCCGCCGATTTCTCGTTGCCCTCATCGGGCTCGAACAGCTGCAGCGGCGTTCCCGGCATGACAGTGGAAATGGCGTGCTTGTAAACCAGCTGCGAGTGACCATCGCGCCGCAAAAGAACGCAAAAATTGTCAAACCAGGTTACAACACCCTGAAGTTTAACGCCATTAACCAGAAACACGGTCAGCGGTGTCTTGTTCTTCCTTACGTAATTTAGAAAAGTGTCCTGCAGATTTTGCGTGCGGTCTGCCATGTTGTTTTGCTCTTTTGGTCCACGCTTTGTGGGGGATATTGGCCCCGGAGAGAAGTTTATTGCATATCTGCTGAGAGCACTCTTGGGATGGCCGTCGAGCAGGGTGTTGTCGAGAGCTGTAACGGAGAATTCCTATAACATCCCGGCCGATGACGCCACGGCAGCCGCGAATTGCGGTGCCGCGGCGGCGCGCTGCCGCAGAGCCTGACGAAGGCCGGCAGCCGTCTTTCCGGGGCGGCCGTCGCCAATCGGCTGACCGTCGATCCGGACGATCGGCGTCACCAGCGACGTCGCCGAGGTCATGAAGGCCTCCGACGCGGCCCGCGCCTCGGCAACAGAAAAGGACCGCTCGACGAGGCGCTGACCGAGCCTTGCCGCAAGCTCCAGCACGACGCTGCGAGTGATGCCGGGAAGGATGGCTTTGCTGAGCGCCGTCGTCACCAGTTCGCCCTCGGCGGTGACGATCCAGGCGTTGCTGGAAGCGCCCTCGGTTACCTTGCCGTTGCTGTCGACGAACCAGGCTTCCCAGGCACCGGCCTCGCGTGCCGCCTGCTTGGCGAGCACATTCGGGAGCAGCGATACCGACTTGATGTCGACGCGCGCCCAGCGGCTTTCCGGCAGGGTGATAACGGCAACCCCCTCCTCCGCCCGCTGTTCCTGCTCCGCCTCATCGACCGGGCGCGCCGTGACGATCATGCTCGGCCGCACGGCGCCCGCCGGGAAAGGGTGGTTGCGCGGCGCCACGCCGCGATTGACCTGCAGATAGACGGTGCCGTGGACGACCCGGTTGCGGCGCAGCACCTCGCGCAGCACGACGCCGAGCGCGACATCGCTCATCGGCGGCCGGATGCGCAGCTCACCCAGCGACCGCGCCAGCCGCCGGGCATGGCGTTCCTCGTCGATGATCCGCCCGCCGCGCACCTCGTAGACCTCATAGACGCCGTCGGCGAACTGGAGCCCGCGGTCCTCGGCCGGCACGGCAGGCTCCGACAGCGGCTGGTAGCGGCCGTTCACATAGGCGATGCGGGACATGGGGCGATGGCTCGTCGGGGGGACCTAGCTGACGCCGAGGGACTTCAGCTTCCGGTGCAGGGCCGAGCGCTCCATGCCGACGAATTCCGCCGTCCGCGAGATGTTGTTGCCGAAGCGGCTGACCTGGGCGGCGAGATATTCGCGCTCGAAGATCTCCCGTGCCTCGCGCAGCGGCAGCGACATCAGGTGCTCGCCCCCTGCCCGGCCCGGCGTCGCCGGCAGCATCTCGCCGATCTCCGGCGGCAGCAGGTCGGCGGTGATCGTCTGGTTGGCGTCGCCACGCGCCAGGATCAGCAGGCGCTCGATATTGTTGCGTAGCTGGCGGATGTTGCCCGGCCAGTCATGGGCCTGCAGGACAGCCATGGCGTCGTCGCCGATCTGCCGCGGCGGCAGTCCGCTCTGCCGCGAGATCTGCTCGACGAAATGCGCCGCCAGCAACGGGATGTCGTCGCGGCGCTCGGCCAGTGCCGGAACGCGCAGCGGCACAACCGACAAGCGGTGGAAGAGGTCCTCGCGGAACGAGCCTTCGGCGATCTCGCGCTCGAGGTCGCGCCCGGTCGAGGAGATGATGCGCACATCGACATTGAGCCGCGCCGATCCGCCGACCCGCTGGAAGGTCTGGTCGACCAGGACGCGCAGGATCTTGTTCTGCGTCTCCCGCGGCATGTCGGCGACTTCGTCGAGATAGAGCGTGCCGCCATGCGCCTCCTCCAGCGCGCCGACTTTGCGCGCCGAGCCGCCGTTCACCTCGGTGCCGAACAGCTCCAGTTCCATGCGGTCCGGCGTGATGGCAGCGGCGTTGAGCACGACGAACGGCCCGGCGCTGCGGCTCGATTGCTCGTGGATTGTCCGGGCCACCAGCTCCTTGCCCGAACCCGACGGGCCGGAGATCATGATGCGGCTGTTGGTCGGGGCGATACGGTCGATCAGCTGGCGCAGCTGGTTCATCGACGACGAGCCGCCGACCAGACGGAAGGCGTCGCCGGTGCGCTGCTTGAGCTCGCGGACCTCGCGGCGCAGCTTGTAGGCCTCCAGCGCCCGCTCGGCGACAAGGACGAGCCGGTCGGCCTTGAACGGCTTCTCGATGTAATCATAGGCGCCGCGTTTGATCGCCGACACGGCGGTTTCGATATTGCCATGGCCGGAGATCATCACGATCGGCACATCCGGCCAGTCGCGCCTGATCTGGTCGAGCAGCGACAGGCCGTCCATGCGGCTGCCCTGCAGCCAGATGTCGAGGAAGATCAGGGTTGGCCGGCGCAGATTGATCTCCGCCAGGGCCGCGTCGGCATCGGCCGCCGTGCGCGTTCCGTGCCCTTCGTCGCTGAGAATGCCGGCGACGAGATCACGGATGTCGGTTTCGTCGTCGACGATGAGAACGTCTGACGTCATGTCAGCTGTGCTCCGTCGCTGTTTGCTTGGTGGGAAGGCCCCCCTCGGGCTGCGATGGCGCCGCGGTTGCGGCGGCCGGGAAGACGAGACGCACCTGCGCACCGCGGCCGCCCTGGGCAACGGCGGGTGCGTCGAGAAGCTCGATGCGGCCGCCATGCTCCTCGACGATCTTGCGCACGATGGCGAGGCCGAGGCCGGTGCCCTTTTCGCGCGTCGTCATGTAGGGCTCCAGCAGGCGCTGGCGGTTCTCCGTGGGAAGGCCAATGCCGTTGTCGGTGATCTCGACGACGATGCTGCCCGCCTCGTGGCGGGCGTCGAGGCGGATCTGCCCCTTGCCCAGCAGGTCGGGCGGTACCGCGGCAATAGCTTCGGTGGCGTTCTTGATCAGATTGGTGAAGGCCTGCGAGATCAGCCGCTCGTCGATGCGGCTCACCAGCGGCTCGTCGGGCAGCGTCGCGGCGATATCGATATCCGGATAGCCGACCTGCATCAGGAAGACGGCGTCGCGGATCGGCTGGCGCAGATCCGTCTCGGCCATTGTCGGCTTCGGCATGCGCGCGAAGGATGAGAATTCATCGACCATCCGCCCGATATCGCCGACCTGTCGGATGATCGTGTCGGTGCACTGGTCGAACACCTCCTTGTCGTCGGCGATGACCTTGCCGAACTTGCGCTTGAGCCGCTCAGCCGACAGCTGGATCGGCGTCAGCGGATTCTTGATCTCATGTGCGATGCGCCGGGCGACATCGGCCCAGGCCGAGCTGCGCTGCGCCGTGACGAGATCGGTGATGTCATCGAGGGTGATGACGTAGCCGTGGTTGTCGGCCGTCGTCCCCTCGGTCGTCACGCGCACATTGATGGTGCGGTCGCGGCCGCTGCGCGCCAGCGAGATCTGGTCGCGATGTTCCGGCCGGCCGTCGCCGCTCCGCGCCGCCTCGATGACGGCCTCGAGCTCGGGCACCAGGTCGGTCACCGGCACGCCGATCGCCGTCTCGCTGGTGACGTTAAGGAGCCGCAGGGCCATGCGGTTGACGACGGTCACCACGCCCTCGCGGTCGGTGCCGACGACCCCGGCGGTCACGCCGGACAGGACCGCCTCGATGAAGCGCCGGCGGCTGTCGATATGCTCGCTGGCATCGACAAGCGCCTCGCGCTGGCCGCGCAGCTGCGACGTCATCTTGTTGAAGCTGCTGCCCAGGAGGCCGATGTCGCCGTCGGAGCGGTGCACCGGCACCTCCACCATCAGGTCGCCGCCCGCCACCTGGTCGGCGGCGTTGATCAGGCCGCGGATCGGCGCCACGAGGCGGTTGGCGAAGGCAAGGCCGAGCCAGATGGCCGACAGCAGCACGACAAGCGAAATGCCGAGATAAAGGAGGCCGAACGCCACCTGCACGCTGAGCCGCTGCGCCTGCAGCCGGCGGTACTCGGCGGCGTTCTCCGTGGTCATCTGCAGGTAGCGGATGACCTGCGGGTCGATCTCGCGGATGCCGTAGAGATAGAGGTCGTCGAAACCGTCCAGCTTGATGATGCCACCGACGAGGTTGGTGGCGCCGGGCGCGATCAGCGCCGGCATGCCGTCGCTGGCGGCAGCGTCGCCGATCGCTGCCACCGGGGCGCTCGGATAGACCTGATCGGCATTGGCCTTCGCCGCCGCGACCTCCGTGCCGTCGCGGCGGACGAGGAAGACGCCGGGCAGGCCATGAAAGGCCGCGAGGTTGTTGAAGAAGGTCTGGAAGCGCGGCCGGTCTTCCTCGAACAGCGAACGGGCCCGTTCGATGTCGGGCTTCATCGACATGAGGTCGGTGCTGATCGTGCGGCCGTGCTCCTGCAGATAGGCGTCGGCCACCTGCACCGACGTCTCGACGATCGCCTGCGTGCGGGTCGAGAACCAGTAGTCGAGACCGCGGTTCAGCGTGATCGTCGCGACGACGGCGACGAGGATCGCCGGCATTACCGCGACGCCGGAGAACAGCATCACGAAGCGGATATGCAGGCGCGCCCCTGCCCTGCCCCGCCGGCGGGCATGGATCAGCCGGACGATCTCCCAGCCGATGATCCCGACCAGGATGGCGACCAGCACGCCATTGATGCCGAGCGCCCACTGGACAACGTCCGGCGTCGGATCGAGCGGCGTCAGGCCGGTCAGGACGAGGAAGGTAACCGCCGCCGATGTCAGCGCCAGGACGACCGTGACATAGCCGACGATGCGCACCCACCTGGCCATGTCGGTCAGGCCGTTGCGGTGGCCTTGATCGCGCGCCGGGGCAAGAAGTTGGCTGTCTGCGGCTGTCGTCACGCGGGCGTCCGGTCCCTGAAGGTCGGTCGCCGGCCGGCGACAACTGCAAAGGTTAGACCGGATTGCAACATCAATGTGGCGGAAGCGCCACATTGATGTTCACAAGCGCCGTTTTTTCGCGATCAGCGGGTGCTGCGGATGACCTGGATGTCGAGATCGCGGATTTTCTTGCGCAGCGTGTTCCGGTTCACGCCGAGCAGCTCCGCCGCCTTGATCTGGTTGCCGCGGGTAGCGGCGAGCGCCGAACTGATCAGCGGATATTCGACCTCGCGCAGCACCCGGTGATAGAGCCCGGGCGGCGGCAGGCCGTCGTTGAAGCCGTCGAAATAGGTTGTCAGGTGGCGCTCGACGGACCGCCCGAGCGAATCGTCGCCGCCGGTTTCCGCCGGCGCAGCGGTGAGCGCCGGCTGGTCGAGCTCGGCCTCGATGATGTTCTCGGTGATGGTGTCCTGCGGATAGAGGGCCGCCAGGCGCCGGATGAGATTCTCCAGCTCGCGGATGTTGCCCGGCCAGCGGTAGCGGCGCAGGCGCTCGATGGCCGCCGGCTCGATCTGCTTGGCCGGCAGGCCCTCCTTCTCCGCCAGGGCGAAGAAATGACGGACGAGGTCCGGCAGGTCCTCAGTGCGCTCGCGCAGGGCCGGCAGGCGGATCGGCACGACATTGAGCCGGTAGAAGAGGTCCTCGCGGAAAAGACCCTGGTTGATCAGGATGCGCAGGTCCTTGTTGGTCGCCGCGATGATGCGGACATCGGTCTTTATCGGCGTGCGCCCGCCGACTGTTGTATATTCGCCCTGCTGGAGGACGCGCAGCAGCCGTGTCTGCGCCTCCATCGGCATGTCGCCGATCTCGTCCAGGAACAGGGTTCCGCCTTCAGCCTGCTCGAAGCGGCCGGCGCTGCGCGCCTGGGCGCCGGTGAAGGCGCCCTTCTCGTGGCCGAAAAGCTCCGACTCGATGAGGTCGCGGGGAATGGCGGCCATGTTGATCGGAATGAAGGGGCCGTTGCGGCGCTTGCCGTAGTCGTGCAGCGCCCGGGCGACGAGCTCCTTGCCGGTGCCCGATTCGCCGGTGACCATGACCGTGAGGTCGGTCTGCATCAGGCGCGCCAGGATGCGGTAGATCTCCTGCATCGCCGGCGAGCGCCCGACCAGCGGGATATTGTCGTTGGTGTCCGGATCGGCCTCTTGCCGCCGCGACTTCGGCTCGGCCATGGCGCGGCCGACGATGGCGATGAGCTCCTTCAGGTCGAAGGGCTTCGGCAGATATTCGTAGGCGCCGCGTTCCGACGCCCGGATGGCGGTCATGAACGTATTCTGGGCGCTCATGACGATGATCGGCAGGTCGGGCCGCACGCGCTTGATGCGCGGCAGCAGGTCGAAGGCGTTCTCGTCGGGCATTACCACGTCGGTGATGACGAGATCGCCGTCGCCGCGGCTGACCCAGCGCCAGAGCGTCGCGGCGTTCGACGTCATGCGTACTTCGTAACCAGCGCGCGACAGCGCCTGATTAAGAACCGTACGGATCGCCGCGTCGTCGTCGGCGACGACAATGGTGCCGATCGGCATCTTCACTCATCCTCATCAAGATCGGGCGTGCCGGCGTAGGCCGGCAGCAATACGCGGAAGGTGGTTCGCCGCGGCTGCGATTCGCATTCGATGACGCCGCCATGGTCGCCAATGATTTTCGCCACCAATGCAAGACCCAGGCCGGTCCCGTTCGGTTTGGTGGTGACGAAGGGGTCGAAGAGGTGCGTCGCGATGTCCGGGGGGACGCCGGCGCCATTGTCGCGGACACAGAATTCCAGCGGCAGCGTCACCTTGTTGAGGTTCCCCGGCACTGACAGGCGCATGCCCGGGCGGAAGGCGGTGGTCATCTGGATCTCCCCATCGCCGGCATCGCCGATGGCCTCGGCGGCATTCTTTACGAGGTTGAGGAACACCTGGATGAGCTGGTCGCGATTGGCGAAGACCGGCGGCAGCGACGGATCGTATTCCTCGTGGAAGGTAATGCCGCGGCCAAAGCCCGATTGCGCCAGCCGCTTCACATGCTCCAGCACGCGATGGATGTTGACCGGCTCGCGCTCGATCGGCCGCTCGTCGGAGAAGACCTCCATGCGGTCGACGAGCTTCACAATGCGATCCGCCTCGTCGCAGATCAGCCGGGTCAGCGTCCGGTCCTCGTCGCCGACCGAGGATTCCAGAAGCTGGGCGGCGCCGCGGATGCCCGACAGCGGGTTCTTGATCTCATGCGCCAGCATGGCGGCAAGGCCGGTGACCGTGCGCGCTGCGCCGCGATGCGTCAGCTGCCGGTCGATCTTGTCGGCCATCGTCCGCTCCTGCAGCATCAGGACGACGCTGCCGGGCCGCTCCGCCAGGGGCGAGGCGTAGACGTCGACGATGCGCTCGCCGCCATTGCGCGGCGTGCCGACATCGACGCGATATTCGCTGACCGCGGCGCCGCGCGCCTGGACCTGGTCGACAAGCGCCAGCAGCGGGCTCCCGAACGGCACGAATTGCGCGATCGGACTCTTCTTCAGGACCGCCGCCGAGGCATGGAAGAAGGTCTCGGCGGCGCTGTTGGCCTCGGTCGTGTAGCCGCGATCGTCGACGAGGATAACCGGATGCGGCAGTGCATCGAGGAGAAGGCCGGCGCCGATGCTCACGCCGCCCTCCGCACCGCAGCGCCCGCTTCGCCGAGGAGGCCAATCACGGCCCCCGGGTCGGTGTGCGTCAGGACGGCCTGGCGCAGGGCCGGCGGCACGTCGGCTCCTGCCTCGGCCAGGCGTTCGAGGTACCAGCCCAGATGCTTGCGCGCCATGCGGACGCCGAGAGCCGTGCCGTAATGGGTGAGCATGGCTTCGTAATGCGCCGTTGCGCCGTCGGCGATCGCCGCGGCGCTGGTCGGCGGAACCTCCTGCCCGGCCGCCGCGGCGGCCAGGGCGCCAGCCAGATGCGGCCTTCCATAGGCGGCGCGACCCACCATGACGGCATCGGCACCGGAAAGGCCGAGGGCCCGCTCGGCCGAGGCGAGATCGCCGACATCGCCATTGACCACCAGCGGCACGCGGATCGCGGCGCGCACGGCGGCGACCGCCGCCCAGTCGGCCGAGCCGTTGTAGAACTGGCAGCGCGTCCGGCCATGAACGGTGATCATCTGCACACCGGCCGCCTCGGCGCGCGCCGCAAGCTCCGGCGCATTGAGGGAGCTTTCGTCCCAGCCGAGCCGCATCTTGAGCGTCACCGGACGGTCGGTAGCCGACACCGTCGCCTCGATGAGGCGAAGGGCATGGTCAAGGTCGCGCATCAACGCCGAGCCGGAATAGCCGCTCGTCACCTTCTTGGCGGGGCAGCCCATATTGATGTCGATGATGTCGGCTCCGGCCCGTTCGGCGGCGCGCGCTCCTTCCGCCATCCAATGCGCCTCGCGGCCGGCGAGCTGGATGACATGCGGCGTCACGCCGGCGGTGTCGGCGCGCATGGCGGCTTCGGCGTCGCCGAGGGCGAGCTGTTCGCTGGCCACCATTTCGGAGACCACCATACCGGCGCCGGCGCGGGCGGCGATCTCACGGAACGGGCGATCCGTCACGCCGGACATCGGCGCAAGGAAGATCCGATTCGGAAGCTCGACAGCGCCGACCCGCAAAGGCCGCGCCAGAGAGCCACTGCCTGGGGCTGGATTGATCATGATTTAGGCAACCGCGTGATTGCCTACAGGTTAGCCATTCCTATGCAGCCGGCAAGTGATTTATTGACGACGGCCGCCCTGCTCATGTTGGCTCCCGGCGCTGCAAGAGAAGTCCAAGCAAGAGATTCTGCCCGATGATGCCTGCCTCCCCTGCGACAACGGTAGCGCTCGTCGTGGCGGCAGGACGCGGGCAACGCGCCGGCGGCGTCCTCCCCAAACAGTATCAGCTGGTCGGCGGCGAGCCTGTGCTTGCCCGCACCCTGCGTGTCTTTCTGGCGCATCCACGCGTCGACCGCGTGGCGACGGTTATCCATCCCGACGACGCCGCACTCTACGAAACGGCCGCCGGCCCCCACGCGAAACTCCTGCCCGCTGTCGCAGGCGCCGAGACCCGCCAGGAAAGCGTGCGGCGCGGTCTGGAATCGCTGGCCGCAATAGCGCCGGGCCGGGTTCTCATCCATGACGGCGCCCGTCCCTTCGCGAGCGCCGCGCTGATCGACAGGGTCCTAGATGCCCTCGACGACAATCCCGGCGCCCTCCCCGCTCTTCCCGTCACCGACACGCTGAAGCGCGCCGAGGCAGGCTTCGTCGCTGCGACGGTGGCCCGCGACGACCTTTGGGCGGCGCAGACGCCGCAGGGCTTCCGCTACGAGGCGATCCGCGCCGCGCATGAAGCCGCCGCCCGGACGCCGGCGAGCTTCACCGACGACGCGTCGATCGCCGAATGGGCGGGCCTTGCGGTCAAGCTCGTCGCCGGCGACGCGGCGAACATGAAGCTAACGACGCCGGAGGATATCCGCGCCGCCGATGCGCGCCTGTCGCAGGGGCTGACGGATATCCGCGTCGGGACAGGCTACGACGTCCATGCCCTCGGCCCCGGCAGCGGCGTGACGCTGGGCGGCATCCTCATCCCGCATGACCGGAGCCTGGTCGGCCATTCCGACGCCGATGTGGCGCTGCATGCCCTTACCGACGCGATTTTCGGAGCGCTTGCCGAAGGCGATATCGGCGATCACTTTCCGCCCTCCGATCCGCAATGGCGCGGCGCCGATTCGTCGATCTTCCTGGCGGTGGCGGTGGCCCGCGTCCGCGACCGTGGCGGCCTGATTGCGCATCTTGATCTCGCCGTCATCGCCGAAACACCGCGTCTTGCGCCGCACCGCGACGCCATGCGCACCCGCATTGCCGCGATCTGCGGCCTCGATCCGGGCCGCGTTGCCGTGAAGGCGACGACCAATGAAAGATTGGGTTTTGTGGGGCGCGGCGAAGGCATAGCCGCCCTCGCCACGGCGACCGTCCGTCTGCCGCCGGGAGGATAAGGCCAGGAGGATAAGGCTATGAGCGAACATCTGGCCGCGGCGGATCTCGTCGAACGCTGCAGGGAGCATGCGCTGACGATCGCCACGGCCGAATCCTGCACCGGCGGAATGGTCGCAGCCGCCATCACCGACGTTCCCGGCTCGTCCGACGTCTTCGACCGCGGCTTCGTCACATACTCCAACGAAGCCAAGACCGAGATGCTCGGTGTGCCGGCCACCCTCATCGGCAAGGTCGGGGCCGTCAGCGAGGATGTCGCCATCGCCATGGCTGAGGGCGCCCTTGCCAAATCCGGCGCCTCGATCGCCGTGGCGATCACCGGCATTGCCGGCCCCGGCGGCGGTTCGGCGGACAAGCCGGTCGGGCTGGTGCACTTCGCCGCCGTGCGCCGCGGCGCCACGCCGCTCCACCTGCGCAAAGTCTTTCCCGACAAGGGCCGCCGTTCCATCCGCGAGGAGGCGGTGCGCGAGGCGCTGTCGCTTCTGGAAGCGCTCGCCGCGCGGGCCTAGCTTCCGACCCGGGCCGGGCCGCGGCCGTAGACGACGTCGGCGCGCTTCTCGAAGGCCTCGGCAAGCCGCCGGAACGCCCGGTCGAAGACAGCGCCGACCAGAGCGCCCAGCGCCCGCGAGCGGAACTCATAGTCGATGCTGAAGCGCACCAGGCATTCGTCCTCGTCCATCGGCTCGAAGCGCCAGATGTTTTCCAGGTGCCGGAACGGCCCGTCGATGTAGTCGGCGCGGATCGACATGGCGCTCCGGTCGAGCGTTACGCGGCTGGTGAAGGATTCGCGCAGGAACGTATAGGCCACCGTCATCGTCGCCGTGACGATCTCGCGCCCGTCCGGGTCGCGCGTCCGCCCCCGGATGCGCATTCCCTGACAGAGCGGCACGAATTCCGGATAGCGCTCGATATCCGCCACCAGCTCGAACATGTCCGAGGCGGTATGAACGACCGGACGGGCGGTGCTGAAGCTCGGCACGCGTCTCAGCGTCTGGCGGCGGCGAGACGGGCGGCCTTCAGCCGCGCGAAATCCTCGCCGGCGTGATGCGACGACCGCGTCAGAGGGCTCGCCGATACCATCAGGAAGCCCTTGGCGGAGGCGATCGACGCATAGGAGGCGAACTCGTCCGGCGTCACGAAGCGGGCGACCGGATGGTGCTTGCGGCTCGGCTGCAAATACTGGCCGATCGTCAGGAAATCGACGCCCGCCGAGCGCATGTCGTCCATCACCTGCAGCACCTCGTGCCGCTCCTCGCCGAGCCCGACCATGATGCCCGACTTGGTGAACATCGTCGGCGCCAGGTCCTTCACCCGCTGCAGCAGGCGGAGGGAATGGAAATAGCGGGCGCCGGGCCGGACCGCGAGATAATGCGACGGCACCGTCTCGAGATTGTGGTTGAAGACGTCCGGCGCCGCCTCGACAACGATCTCCAGGGCGCCGTCCTTGCGCAGGAAGTCCGGCGTCAGGACCTCGATCGACGTGCCGGGGCTGAGGCGCCGGACGGCGGCGATGACATCGGCAAAGTGGCGGGCGCCGCCATCGGCTAGGTCGTCGCGGTCGACCGAGGTGATGACGACATGGGCAAGGCCGAGACGGGCGACGGCCTCGCCGACCCGCTGCGGCTCGTCGTGATCCACCGGCCCGGGAAGACCTGTGCGCACATTGCAGAAGCTGCAGGCCCGCGTGCAGGTGTCGCCGAGAATCATGAAGGTGGCGTGCTTCTGCGACCAGCACTCGCCGATATTCGGACAGGCCGCCTCCTCGCAGACCGTGACGAGGCCATGCTGGCGCACGGTGGCGAGCGTTTCCCGGTAGACCGGCGAGCCGGGCGCCTTCACCCGGATCCAGGCGGGTTTGCGCAGGATCGGGCTGTCGGGCCGGTGGGCCTTCTCGGGATGGCGCGGGCGCTCAGCCGTGAGCGTCGTATCGAGGATCGTAACCATGGCTATCGCTTAGGCGCGCCGGGCCGGAGCGGTCAACCGCAGCACCGCTCATGGCTGTCCCGCAGATTCCCGGCCTCAGGTGATGATCCGGGCAATGATCAGGACGATGATGGCGCCGATCACCGAGATGATCACCTGCTCCAGCAGGGCACTGCCGAGATTGAGGCGCACGTTGAATTGCCGCGCCAGGAAGCCGCCGACGACGGATCCGATCAGGCCGGCCACCAGCGAGCCGAGAAGGCCGCCATTGGTGCGCACGATCAGGCTGGCGATAAGGCCGGCGACAAGGCCGATGATGATCCAGATGATGACGTTCTGGGTTTGCTCGTTCATCCGTGCCCCCAAAGAGTGGCGTCAGTTGATGATCAGTGGCGTCGGTCGATGATCATATGTGTATCACGCGGCCGAAAGCGGAGAGTACGCTCTCATGCATCGCTTCCGATAGGGTCGGATGTGGAAATACGGCCCGCATGAGGTCCTCTTCGGTCGTTTCCAGATTCATCGCGATGACGAAGCCCTGGATCAGTTCGGTCACTTCCGGGCCGACCAGATGGGCGCCGAGGAGCTGGCCGTTGGCCGCGTCGAAGATGGTCTTCACGAATCCGTTCGGGTCGCCGAGGGCGATCGCCTTGCCGTTGCCGATGAAGGGGAAGCGGCCGACCTTCAGCTCGTAGCCGGCTTCCCGCGCCTTCTTTTCGGTGAGCCCGACAGAGGCGATCTGGGGATGGCTGTAGGTGCAGCCGGGGATCCTGTTGCGGTCGAGCGGGTGGGAATCGAGTCCGGCTATCGCCTCGACGCAAGCGACGCCTTCGTGCTCCGCCTTGTGGGCAAGCATCGGCGGCCCCGCAACGTCGCCGATCGCGTAGAGGCCCGGGACATTGGTGCGGCCGAGCCCGTCGGTCACGATGATGCCGCGCTCGATACGGACGCCCAGGGCTTCGAGGCCCAGTCCCTCGTAATTGCCGACGACGCCGGCGGCCGAAATCACCCTGTCGGCCACCACCTCCTCTGTCCGCCTGTCACCGAGATCGACAGTCGCGGTGACCGAATCCGCAGCCTTTTTCAGCCCGCTCACCTTGGCTCCGGTGACAAACCGAACGCCCGCTTTCTCCAATTGTTTCCGTGCGAAAGCGGAGACTTCCTCATCTTCCGCTGGAAGAATCTGCGGAAGCAGCTCGACAACCGTAACATTCGATCCCAAGCTATTGTAGAAAGAAGCGAATTCGACGCCGATGGCGCCCGATCCGACGATCAGGAGACGCTGCGGCAGCTCCTTCGGCGCCATCGCCTCGAAATAGGTCCAGATGCGATCGCCGTCCGGCTCCAGCCCCGGCAGGACGCGCGGTCTGGCGCCCGTCGCCACCACGATGTGGCGCGCCGTATAGTCCCCGCCGCCGCGGGCGCCGCGCGGCGGGTTTTCCGACGCCGCGACCGAGATTGCGCCCGGTCCGGTTATTGTCGCCTCGCCCCACAGCACAGCCACCTTGTTCTTCTTCAGCAGCCCATCGACGCCCTTGCTCAGCTGTCCGGCGACGCTGCGCGAGCGTTTGACGATCGGCTCGATGTCGAAGCCGGCCGCCTCGACGGACAGCCCATAATCCTTCGCATGGCGCAGATGACCGTAGATCTCGGCCGACCGCAGGAGCGCCTTGGTCGGGATGCAGCCCCAGTTCAGGCAGATGCCGCCAAGGTGGCGTCGCTCGACGACAGCCGTCCGAAGGCCCAGCTGCGCGGCGCGGATAGCCGCCACATATCCGCCGGGACCAGCGCCGATAATGATGATGTCGAAGCCGGTATCGGGCATGGGCACGGGTCCAGGTCGGGGTTGTCAGGCAGGTTCTAACACGGGGCGCCGCCGCGCAGATAAGCGGCAGAGGCAGGCCTACCCCGTGAAAGAGGCGGAAGCTCCCTAGGCTTACAATGGCTTGATGCCCTAATACTTGATGCCCTAATATTAGAACGCGGCGGGGGTACGGGAGGTCGAATGTCGTCCGATGCGAAGGCAGCCGGACCGCCACGGGTTGCGGTGTCCGTGGTCATGCCGGTGCGCAATGGCATGCCGTTTCTGCCGGATGCCATCGACAGCATCCGGCAGCAGACATTCACGGACCTGGAACTGATCGTCGTCGACGACCACAGCGACGACGAGACGCGTTCGGTCCTGGAGCGCTACGCCGCGATGGACAGCCGCATCCGGCCAGTGGCGGCGGAGGGCCGCGGAATTTCCTCCGCCCTCAACCAGGGAATCGCCCTGGCCAGCGGGCGCTATCTGGCGCGCATGGATGCCGACGACTGGTCGGAGCCGACGCGGCTTGCCAGCCAGGTGCAGTTTCTCGACGACCAGCCACATTACGTGGCGGTCGGCAGCGAAGCATCGACAATCGACAGCGACGGTCACACGACCGGCATGCTGACTTCGGTGCCGGTCATCGGCAGCGTCGCGGAGGGAGCGCGGCTCGGCGTCATCCTCCTGCATCCGACGGCCTGCGCGCGCATGGATGCCGTCCGCCGCGTCGGCGGCTACCGCTCCTTCTTCGATGGGGCGGAAGACTACGACCTCTGGCTGCGCATGCTGACGCTCGGGCCGCTGGCAAACCTGCAGGAGCCGCTGCTCGCCTATCGCCTGCATGAGGGCCAGCATTCGGGGCTGCGGCCGGACCAGGGGCGCCTGGCGACCTTCGTCGCCGCCTATCTTGCCGCCGGACCGCATTCAGCGGCCGATTTTCCGCTGGCGGGGAGCCTTGCCGAGGCGGCGACGGCTGCCTTGTGGGCCTGCATGCGCGATCCGTCGACTCGTGGCATCTTCCCCCTCGCCCGCCTCGTCAAGGTGGCGCGTCGCGCCGCCCGGCTGGAGCCGGGTTGCCGGCCGGAGATACGCCAGATCATGAACGGGATCCTCAGGACCGCAATGCGCGAAGCCGACTACGGAGCCGTCCCCCGCAGCGTTCTGGAGCTGGTACGCAGTTGACGACAGACAGTTCGCCGGGGAACGCGGTCGCCTGATGCGTCCGCTCCGCGAGTACACCGCCGCCGATTGGCGCCGGCTGCGCCCGCTGCTCCACAGCGTCAAATCCTGGCGCTATCAGGCGATTCGCGCCGCCTTCGTGCGCCGCCCGGCCCGCGTCGGCAACGCGGCGCAGGTCGCGCGCGCCATGACTGGCCGACAGGTGCTGGTCACCGTCGCCTTCGGCGATGCCGACCTCATCGACTGGCAGTCGCAGCTGATCGCCCGCTTCGTCCCGGACGCCTATTACGTGATTGCCGACAATTCGGTCGATGACGCCGCGGCGGCGCGCATCGCCGGCCTCAGCCGCGAGCGAGGCATCCCCTATGTGCGCATGCCGGAGAACACCTGGCGACGGGGCGTCAGCAGCCGATCGCACGGGCTGGCGCTGAACTGGATCTGGCACAATCTCATCCTGCCCGGCCGGCCGAGGGATTTCGGCTTCATCGATCACGATCTCTTCCCGATGCAGCCGGGCAACCCGTTCGCGCCGCTCGACCACCAGGATTTCTACGGCCTCGTCCGTGTCGCCGGGTCGCGCTGGTTCCTGTGGGCCGGCTTCTGCATGTACCGCTTCCAGCGCGTCGCCGACCTGCCGCTCGATTTCGGACAGGACTGGTTCAACGGCCTCGACACCGGCGGCGGCAATTGGCGCGTCCTTTACCAGCAGGCGCACCGCGAGGAGCTGGCGGAGGCGCCGTCGCACTATTTCCCCTACAAGGAGGGCGTTTCCGGCGATGAAGCCCGCATGCAATGGTGCGGGACCTGGCTGCACGAGGTCGGCACCGGCGTCGACAGCGCCCTGCGCCGGGACAAGCGACGTGTGCTTCACGATCGGCTTGAGCCCTATCTCGAGCACGCGCCGTCGCCCAGCCCGGCCGCCGCCACCCAGTTCGTAGCGGCCCGGCTGCACGGTCCGGCAGGTTGACGCGCCATCGCCCCTCTCTGATGCCTTCCCCGCGCCGGTGGCTCCGGCGGCCCGGAGGCTGAGCGTGCGCATCCATGTCGACATCACGGATCTCCTGGAATTCCTCATCGAGTCGGATCTCCTGCATGGCGTCCAGAATGTCGTGTTCCATCTCATGGCCGAACTGCGCCGCCAGCAGCGACCCGCCGCGCTGATCGGCTATCACCCGCTCTATGGCCGGCCGTTCTCGGCCGATCTTGCGCTGCTGCCCGATGCTGCCGCCGGCGAGGTGGCGGCCTTCAAGCGCCTTTTTGGCATCGACGGCCGGCGCCCGGTGAAATCGCCCGCCGCCATCCGCGATCGTCACCCGGGGCGGCCGCTGCGGCAGAACTTCGAGTATCTGAAGCGGCGCTGGCGGCTGATGCAGCGGCGACGCGCCACCCTGCCGCCGCCGGTTCGTCTGCGCGACAGCGTCGACGGCCTCGGCATCGCTGCCGGCGATGTCGTCCTCCTGCCGGGGCTCAATGTCTGGTACCGCGACCACAACAGTGCCCTCGGCGCCGCCACGCGGCGCGCCGCGGCGCGTCTCATCCCGTTCATGCATGATCTGGGGCCGCTGACCGCGGCCGCCTATTTCCCGCCATCCTACCGCCGCGCCTATGCGGCCTGGCTGGACGGCCTGCTGCCATGGACGGACGCCTTCCTCGCCGCGTCGCAGAACACGGCGCGCGAGCTGGCGGACATCCTGCGCCAGCGGCAGCTGGATCTGCCGATCACCGTCGTGCCGCTGGCGCACGAGTTCCGGCGCGGTGGCGGCGAGCCGGTCCGTTCCGATATCGGTGCGCTCGCCGAAACGCCCTTCGTGCTCGCCGTCGGACGGATCGAGCCGCGAAAGAACATCGAGGGGCTGATCGCCGCCTGGAAAGCGCTTGCCGCAGAGCTTGGCGACGGGATGCCTCTTCTGGTCCTTGCCGGCCGCTTCAACCTCGGCGGCGGGGCGCCCGGTCTGGCGCTCCCGGCCCAGGGCGGCATCCGCTTCGTTCACGATCCGAACGTGACCGAACTGGCCCGCCTCTACGAGACATGCCGGTTCACCGTCTATCCGTCCTTCTTCGAAGGCTGGGGGCTGCCGGTCGGCGAGGCGGCCGCCTTCGGCAAGGTGACGGCTGCCTCGCGCGCGGCGTCGATCCCGGAGGTCGTCGGCGACCTGGCGGTCTATTTCGATCCCGCCGACCAGGCGGAGATGCGGGCCGTGCTGCGCCGCCTGATCATGGAACCGGAAGCGCTGGCGGCGCTTGAGCAGCGCCTGCGCGACTGTTTCCGGCCGCGAAGCTGGGCCGACACGGCGCGGACCATCGTCGACGCCATCGATCACCGCGCAGCGCAATCGTGACCCGGCAACCGCCGACAGCCCTTGCCGCTGGCCCCGCCCTCACCCGACAGGCCGGCCGCCTGTCGGCCGGGATCGGACGCCTGCGGGACTGGGCCAGCCGCCGCGATCTGCTGGCGGCCTTCACGATCCTCTCGCTTCTTCTCCTATTCCTGCCGCCGGATGTCTGGCTGGCGCGCAGCGTCTACAATTTCGTCGTCCTGCCGCTGGCCATCCTGACCATCCGCCGGGACGAGCTGCTGCCCGTCCTGCGGTCGCCGGTCTTCCTGCTGACGGCGCTCTATCTCGGCATCCTGGTGCTGGCGACGGCGCTGGCGCCCGATGTCCTGGCCGACGCTGTGGCGGACAGCGTACGCAAGGGCCTGCTGGTGCTGTCCTTCCTGATCATCGTCGCCTGCCTCGCCGGCCGCGACGAGGCCTTTGCGCACCGGCTGTTCCTGTTTCTCGGCTGCGCCGTCGCCGTGGTCGCCGCCCTCAACATGGTCGCCTATTACGGCTTCCGGCCATCACCTAGCGCACTGCCGCACCGGCTTCTCGGCATTCCCGGCATCACCAACATCTTCAACCCCAACCCGCTGGGCGGGGTCTATGCGATCGCCGCCGTCGGCATCGTCGCGACGGCGCTGCATCCCCGCTCCGGCGCCTTCACCCGCCTTGTCGGGACCGCCGCCGCGGCGATCCTCGTCGTTGCCGTCCTCTTCACCCAGAGCCGCGGCGCTTTTCTCGCTGTCGCCGCGGGCCTGTGCATCGCCGTCGTTCTCGGATTCCGGCGGCATCCGCGCCTGCTGCTGACCGCCGGCATTATCGGCGTCCTGGCGGTGATCGCCGCGTGGCCGCTGCTGGAGAGCTTCGTGGCGCGCGGGGACAACATGCGGTTCATCGTATGGCGGGCCTACTGGCCGCATGTCGAGGCGCGGCCTTGGCTGGGGCACGGCTTGTCGACGGCGATCCAGGTGACGCTGCCGGACGGCTCGCGGCACGTCCATGCCCACAACATCGTCTATTCGGCACTGGTCATGGGCGGCGTCTTCGCTGCTGCCGCCCTGGCGGGCGCCCTCGTCGCGGCCGTCGCCGCCGCGGTCGGGGCATGGCGGCGGCACCGGATGCTGCTGCCGGCCGCCATGATCGCCACCGCGGTCGTCGCGACCGCCGTCGACTACGGCATGTACGGCTCGGAGATGGACTGGGAGTGGCTGATCCTGTGGCTGCCGCTCGGCCTCTGCATCGCCGCCGGCCTTACGCCAGCATCGCGGCGGGCTTTTCGATCAGCCGCTTGAAGGCCTGCAGCAGTTCCGCCCCGAGGACACCGTCGACGGCCCGGTGATCGGTGGAGAGAGTGACGGTCATCAGCGTCGCCACCGCCAGCTTGCCGTCGCGCACGACCGGCCGCTGTTCGCCGCTGCCGACGGCGAGGATGGACGAATGCGGAGGGTTGATGACGGCGGCGAACTCGCGGACGCCGTACATGCCGAGATTCGAGATTGCCGTCGAACCGCCCTGGTATTCCTCCGGCAGAAGCTTCCGCTCGCGGGCGCGCCGCGCGTAGTCCTTCATCTCGTTGGCGATCTCCGACAGGCGCTTCTGCTCGGCGCCGCGCACCACCGGCGTGATCAGCCCGCCCGGGATGGCGACCGCGACGCCGATATCGGCCTGCTTGTGCTTCAGCATCCCGCTCTCGGTCCATGTGACGTTGGCGTCCGGCACGGCCTGCAGCGCCAGCGCCATGGCCTTGATCACCATGTCGTTCACCGAGATCTTCCAGGCTGGCGAGCCGTCGCCGTTCTTCGGCGCGGCATCGTTGATCTGCGCCCGCAAAGCCAGCAGCGCATCGATCTCCATGTCGACCGTCAGGTAGAAATGCGGAATGGTCTGCTTCGCCTCCACCAGGCGGCGGGCGATGATGCGGCGAATGCCGTCATGCGGCACGACATCGTAGGACCCGGGCCGGTAGAGCTTGAGGATCTGCTCGTCGGCCATCGCCGCGACCGCCGCCGGCATCTCTGACGGGCGGGCGGCCGCCGGCTCCGGAGCACCGCGGCCACGCGGCGCGCCCTCGACATCGGCCTTGACGATGCGGCCATGCGGACCCGAGCCCTTGACGCCGGCAAGGTCGATACCGGCCTCGCGGGCAAGCCGCCGCGCCAGCGGCGAGGCAAACACCCGCGATGCCCCATTCTTTTCTCTAGCCGCCGGAGGTGGGCTCTCGGGTTCCACCTTGCGGGCTGGTGCCGCATCGGCGACGGCCGTCGCCGGGGGAGCCTGTTCTGCGGACTGCGGCGCCGCTGCCGCGCCCGGCGCTTCGCCCTCCTGGCGCAGGACGGCGATTACCGCATTGACCTTTACGCCCTCCTGCCCTTCCGGCACGAGAAGGCGGTCGACAGTTCCCTCGTCGACGGCCTCGACCTCCATCGTCGCCTTGTCGGTCTCGATCTCGGCAATAACGTCGCCGGCACGGACGCTGTCGCCCTCCTTTACATGCCATTTCGCCAGGCTGCCTTCCTCCATGGTCGGCGACAGCGCAGGCATCAGGATGTTGATCGGCATGGCCCTTCTCAGCGGTAGCAGACGGCCCGGGCCGCGGCGACAACCTCGGCCACGGAGGGAAGAGCCAGCTTTTCGAGATTGGCCGCGTAGGGCATCGGCACGTCCTTGCCGGTCACCTTGAGGACCGGCGCGTCGAGCCAGTCGAAGGCCTTCTCCATCAGCTGCGCGGCGATTTCCGAACCGATCGAGCCGACCGGCCAGCCCTCCTCGACCGTCACGCAGCGCCCGGTCTTCTTCACCGAGGCGACGACCGTGTCGACATCCATCGGACGCAGGCAGCGCAGGTCGATCACCTCGGCGGAGATGCCCTGCCCTTCCAGCTCGTCGGCCGCCCGGGTGGCGTAGGTCATGCCGATGCCGAAGGAAACGAGCGTGACGTCCGTGCCCTCACGGGCGATGCGCGCCTTGCCGAGCGGCAGCACCCAGTCGATCCCGGCCGGCACTTCGCCGCTCTGGCCATAGAGGATCTCGTTTTCGAGAAAGACGACCGGGTTGGGATCGCGGATGGCGGCCTTGAGGAGGCCCTTCGCATCGGACGGATTGGACGGCTGGATGACCCGCAGGCCCGGGATATGGGCATACCAGGCGGCATAGTCCTGGCTGTGCTGCGCCGCCACGCGGGCCGCGGCGCCGTTCGGGCCGCGAAAGACGACCGAAGCGCCCATCTGGCCGCCCGACATGTAGAGGGTCTTCGCCGCCGAATTGATGATGTGGTCGATCGCCTGCATGGCGAAATTCCACGTCATGAACTCGACGATGGGCTTGAGCCCGGCGAGGGCCGCCCCGACGCCGATGCCGGCAAAGCCGTGTTCGGTGATCGGCGTATCCACCACGCGGTCGGCGCCGAATTCCTGGAGCAGGCCCTGCGTCACCTTGTAGGCGCCCTGGTACTCGGCAACCTCCTCGCCCATCACGAAGACATCCGGATCGCGGCGCATCTCTTCCGCCATGGCGTCGCGAAGCGCCTCGCGCATCGTCATGCTCACCATCTGCGTACCCGGCGGCAGGTCCGGATCGGCCGCCGCCGGAGGCGCCGGCACGGCTGGCTGCGGCGGCGCGGGCTCTGTGGCCGCTTCGGCGGGCGGCCTGGCCGGGGCCGGCGTCGGCTTGTCGCTCGAGGCAGCGCCGTCGGCACCGTCGAGGCGGGCGATGGGCGTGTTGACCTTGACGTTCTCGGTTCCCTCGGGAACCAGGATCGACGCCAGCCTGCCGTCATCGACGGCCTCGACCTCCATCGTCGCCTTGTCGGTCTCGATCTCGGCGATGACGTCGCCGGCCTTGACCTCGTCGCCTTCGCGCTTCAGCCACTTGGCGAGCTTCCCCTCCTCCATGGTCGGGGAAAGGGCCGGCATCAGGATGTCGATCGGCACCGCGCGGCCCTCCTCACTGACGGACGATGTCGGTCCAGAGCTCGGATGGATCCGGCTCCGGCTCGCTCTGGGCGAATTCCGCCGCGTCGCTGACGGTGTCGCGAACCTTGCGGTCGATCTCCTTGAGGTCGTCCTCGCTGGCCCAGCCGCGCTCGAGCAGGCGGGCGCGCACCTGCTCGATGGGGTCGCGTTCGGTCCGCATCTTGTCGACCTCCTCGCGCGTCCGGTACTTGGCCGGATCGGACATGGAATGGCCGCGATAGCGGTAGGTCAGCATTTCCAAGATGTAGGGACCGTTACCCGACCGGCACCATTCCGCCGCCCGCGTCCCTGCCTCGCGCACCGCATGGACATCCATGCCGTCGACCTGCTCGCCGGGAATGGCGAAGGACGTGCCGCGCTTGGAGAAATCGCGCTGGGCCGAGGCGCGTTCCACCGACGTGCCCATTGCATAGCGGTTGTTCTCGATCACATAGACGACCGGCAGCTTCCACAGCTCCGCCATATTGAAGCTCTCGTAGACCTGGCCCTGGTTGGCGGCGCCGTCGCCGAAATAGGTCAGGCAGACCCTGCCGTTCCTGCGGTAGCGGTTGGCGAAAGCGATGCCGGTGCCGAGCGGCACCTGCGCGGCGACGATGCCGTGCCCGCCATAGAATTCCTTCTCGCGCGAGAACATGTGCATCGAGCCGCCCTTGCCGCCGGAATATCCGCTGGCGCGGCCGGTCAGCTCGGCCATCACGCCCTTCGGGTCCATGCCGCAGGCGAGCATGTGGCCGTGGTCGCGGTAACCGGTGATGACCTGATCACCTTCCTCGATCGCCATCTGCATGCCGACGACGACGGCTTCCTGGCCGATATAGAGGTGACAGAAGCCGCCGATGAGCCCCATGCCGTACATCTGGCCGGCGCGCTCCTCGAAGCGGCGGATCAGCAGCATATCGGCATAGGCCTTGAGGTCGTCCTCGCGGGTAAAGGCCGGTGCCCTGGCCCGCTGCTCCGCCGCGCCGGTTTTGTCGGCTGCGGCAGCCGGCTTGCGCCCGCCCCGTGCCGCCGGCTTGCGGGCCGCCGGTTTGGCGATATCGGCTTTCCGGCCGGAACGTGGACCCGTGGGGGACATGGGCGCCTCTTGCTCGCGTCTGGTCCCTGAGAACGCGAAACTAGCCCATGGCCATTCCCGTTCCAAGCCGAGCGACCATCGCCGGCTCGCGGGCATCCTAATTAAGCCTTTGATTTCAAACGAGCGCAGGCCGACCCTGCCAGCCATGCGCAGCGCGCGTGGCTGGCAGGGTCACTTCGTCGCCAGCGGCGGCGCGTCGAGGATCACGACCTCGTTCGGCCGGATGATGTTGAGGCTGCGCCGCGCCTGCTCGTCCAGCATGTCGGAATCGAGCGTTGCCGGCCGCAGCATGGCGGCGCGGCGCTGCAGGCCGCTCTTCTCCGCCATCAGCGTGTCGAGCTCGGACTGGAGCGCGACGGCCTCGTTCTCCAAGCGCGCCTTCGCCCAGATGCCGTAGGAGCCGTGGAAGGCGTGGAAGCCGAAATAGCCGAGATAGGCGGCGGCGAAGCCCGGCAGGATCAGGCGCCGCAGCAATGACGACAGGTTGAACGAAAAACGCATGACGCACCGGCAGAGCGAGTTGCCTCACTCTGCCGCTGCGCCGTTAACGCCGGATAAACGATAATCGCCCGGTCAGCCGGCCCGCAGCACCGAGCGGGCGGCATAGCGGCCCTGCGGCCCCAGCTGCTCCTCGATGCGCAGCAACTGATTGTATTTGGCGAGGCGGTCGGAGCGCGACAGCGAGCCGGCCTTGATCTGCCCGCAATTGGTGGCGACGGCGAGATCGGCGATCGTCGCGTCTTCCGTTTCGCCGGAGCGATGCGACATGACCGCCGTATAGGCGGCGCGCTGGGCGGTCTCCACCGCCTCCAACGTCTCGGTCAGCGAGCCGATCTGGTTGACCTTCACCAGGATCGAATTGGCCGTGCCGCGGGCAATGCCCTGGCGCAGCCGCTCGGTATTGGTGACGAAGAGGTCGTCGCCCACCAGCTGGCAGCGCTTGCCGATCGCCTTGGTCAGCGCCGCCCAGCCCTCCCAGTCGTCCTCGGCCATGCCGTCTTCGATCGAGACGATCGGATAGCGGTCGACCAGTCCGGCGAGGTACTGCACCTGCTCGGCCGCATCGCGGACCTTGTCCTCGCCGTCGAAGGCGTAACGGCCGTCGCGGAACAGCTCCGTCGCGGCGCAGTCGAGGGCGAGATAGACATCCTCTCCCGGGCGGTATCCGGCCGTCTCGATCGCCTTGGTGACGAAGCCGAGCGCCTCCTCGGCGGAAGCGAGGTTGGGCGCGAAGCCGCCCTCGTCGCCGACATTGGTGTTGTGGCCGGAATCCTTCAGCGCCTTGCGCAGCGTGTGGAAGATCTCCGAGCCCATGCGCAGCGCCTCCGCGAAAGTCGGAGCGCCGACCGGCATGATCATGAATTCCTGGAAATCGATCGGGTTGTCGGCATGGACGCCGCCATTGATGATGTTCATCAGCGGCACCGGCAGGACGGAGGCGTTGGTGCCGCCGAGATAGCGGTAGAGCGGCAGGCCTGCCGCCTCGGCGGCGGCCTTGGCGGCCGCCAGCGACACGCCGAGGACGGCATTGGCGCCGATGCGCGATTTGTTCGGCGTACCGTCGAGGGCGATCAGCGTGCGGTCGATGAGGATCTGGTCTTCGGCATCCATGCCGCCCAGCGCATCGAAGATCTCGCCGTTCACGGCCTCGACGGCCTTGCGCACGCCCTTGCCGGCATAGCGGTCCTTTTCGCCGTCGCGCAGCTCGACGGCCTCATGGGCGCCGGTCGAGGCGCCGGACGGCACGGCGGCGCGGCCGCCCGATCCGTCCTCCAGGAGGATTTCCACCTCGACGGTCGGATTGCCGCGGCTGTCGAGAATCTCGCGGCCGGTGATGTCGACGATGGCGGTCATGGAGCTTCCTTTTCTGCGGCAGGCGTTGGAATCGCGCAAGGAGGGCTTGGAAATGGCGGTGTTTTGGGGCTTCTAGCCGAGCACCGGCCATTGCGGAAGAGGATGACGCCCCGGCGGCGGGATCGTCGAAGCGGACCGAGGGGGAGATGTCCGATCTGATCATCACCAATGGTGATGCGGCGGCGGAGCTGCTGACGGCGGCCGGCCTTGCCGGACGCATGGTGGTCTGGCGCGACGTCCTGCACGAGGGACCGCTGGTGCCGACAGAGGGCCACGAGGCCCTTTCCGATATCCGCGCCAGCTACCTGTCGGAGCGGTTCGGCCTGCCCTATGCCGATGTGCGGACGGATTTCGTCGCCCGCGACGCTGTGCTGCGCGCCCACCCGCTGTTCGACAGGGTGTTCATCTGGGTCGAGCACGACCTTTACGACCAGCTGCAGCTCCTTCAGATCCTTGCCTTCTTCTCCGCCGAAGCGCGCACCGAGGGCATCGTGCTGGTGCAGGCGGACGACTTTCTCGGCAACCAGAAACCGGAGACTATCCTGCGCTTTGCCGACCGGGCGGTGCCGGTCACGCCCGCTCTGCTGCAAGCCGGCGCCGAGGCCTGGAAAGCGCTGCTGGAGCCGACGCCGCGCGGTGCCGAGCGCATTGCCGCAGCGCCGGCGCGGGGCCTGCCCTTCCTGCGGCCAGCGCTCAATCGCTTCCTTCAGGAACTGCCGGCGGCCGGCACCGGACTGTCACGCACCGAACACGCGGCCCTGACGGCGCTGGCGACGCGCAGCCTTACGCCGCAGGCGCTGTTCGGCGCCGTCATCGAGGGTGAGGAAGCAGCCTTCATGGGCGACTGGAGCCTCTACCGGACGCTGGACGACCTCGCCTTCGCCGCCGATCCGCTGGTGACCGGCCTCGATGCGCCCTATCCTTGCCGCGGCGAAGCGGCTTCCGTGGCGGCCTACCTGCGGTCGAGGCTTGCCCTCACGCCGTTCGGCAAGGCGGTCCTGGCGGGCCGCGCCGATCATGTCGCCACCAACGGCATTGACCGCTGGTGGGCCGGAACGCATCTCAGCGGCACGCATGTCTGGCGCCGCGACAGCGCCACGGGCCGCCTGGTGCCGCCAGGCGAACGGTAGGCGCCGGCGCGACCACCTGGCCTCACCTTCCACCCGCAATCGATGCTAAAGGCGGGCCGTTAGCGGATCCCGAGGTACTGCCATGAACGATACCGGCCTGCAGCTTGGACGGCCGTCCCGTATTCCCGAAAGCCCGGACAAAGCCGTTCTCGACCGGGTGCCCAACCCGCAGTCGGACACGATGTATGTGGCGCGCTTCACCTGTCCGGAATTCACGTCGCTCTGCCCGGTGACCGGCCAGCCGGACTTCGCCCATCTCGTCATCGACTATGCGCCGAAGGACTGGCTGCTGGAGTCGAAGTCGCTCAAGCTCTACATCCAGTCGTTCCGTAACCACGGCGCCTTCCACGAGGACTGCACCGTGATGATCGGACGCCGCATCGCGGACCTGCTGGAGCCGCACTGGCTGCGCATCGGCGGCTACTGGTATCCGCGCGGTGGCATCCCGATCGATGTCTTCTGGCAGACGGGGACGCCGCCGGAAGGGCTCTGGCTTCCCGATCCCGGCGTCGCGCCCTATCGCGGCCGCGGCTAGTCGGCCGGCGGCGGCACCGGAATGGGCGCCCAGAAGGTCGGCGGGCCGCCGAACCAGTCGGCAACCGACCAGAAGCCCGGCATATGGGCTTCGTCCGTGACCTGCCAGCGGCCGATGCCCTGCAGGAAGACGCCGTCGCGCCACTTGCCGAGCAGCATGTCGGAGCCGTCCTGCGGCGCCGTGGCGATCGGCTGCCAGGTGCCGGCCATGGCCGAATAGGCCGCCACGGCGATCGCCGCAGGGTCGGGCGCCTCTTCCTTGAGACTGTTCGTGACGGCTGCGGCGCCGGCCTCGACGACCGCCTTCGGCAGGGCCGGTTCGACGGCAGCGGCACTGCCCGCCCATGCGGCAGCCCATGCCATGCCGACTGCCATTGCCGCAATCACCTTGATCTGCATCTGCTTCTCCTCCCGGGGTGAAGTGCGGACCTCTCCCAAGTCCGGCGGTAGCTGTCGCTAATATCTGAGTTTGGCGAGCCGGTCGAAGGACAGCAGCTGCTCCAGCAGGCGCGGCATCTCCTCGAGCGGCATCATGTTCGGTCCATCGGACGGCGCGTTGTCCGGATCCTGGTGCGTCTCGATGAAGACGCCCGCAACGCCCACCGCCACGGCAGCGCGCGCCAGGACGGGCACGAAGCGCCGCTCGCCGCCGGTCGAGCTGCCCTGCCCGCCCGGCTGCTGCACCGAATGCGTCGCATCGAAGATCACCGGGCAGCCGATGTCGGCCATGATCGGCAGCGCCCGCATGTCGGAGACGAGCGTGTTGTAGCCGAAGCTGGCGCCGCGCTCCGTCAGCAGCACATCGCGATTGCCGGCGCCGAGCAGCTTGCCTACGACATTGCGCATATCCCACGGCGCCAGGAACTGGCCTTTCTTGACGTTGACCGGGCGTCCGGTCGCCGCCGCCGCCACGAGGAGGTCGGTCTGGCGCGACAGAAAGGCCGGTATCTGCAGGATGTCGACGGCATCGGCGACCGGCTGGCACTGACCGGGCTCGTGAACGTCCGTCAGAACCGGCAGATCGAATTCAGCGCGCAGATCGGCAAAGATCGGCAGGGCCTGCTCGAGGCCGATGCCGCGCCGGCCGGCGAGGCTGGTGCGGTTGGCCTTGTCGAAGCTCGTCTTGTAGATCAGCGCGAGGCCGAGCTCGCCGGCCATCGCCTTCAGCCGGCCAGCCATCTCGAAGGCATGGTCGCGGCTTTCCAGCTGGCATGGGCCGGCGATGAGCACCAGCGGCAGGTCGTTGCCGAGGCGCACATTGCCGACGGCCACGATCGGATTCGGCCTGTCGTCGCTGGTCGGACTGGTCACGCAGGTCTCGCCTTTTTCAGGGGCGCGACCCTATCGCGAAATGCCCGGCTGGCAAGCCCCGTCAGGCCTCAACCCAGCAGGAAGCGCAGAAGCGCCACGGCCGCCACGCCGGCCATGGCGCCAACGATCTCGTTGCGGAAGGCGGCATAGACACCGAGCGTCGCGGCGAATCCCGCCGCCTCGGGAACGCCGGCGGCCGCCGCCTGCGGCGCCAGGACCGCAGCCATGACGGAAATCGGCAGGGCGGCGAGCCACGCCTCGACGCGCGGCGTCACGCGGACATAGCCCATCAGGAAATAGCCGGCGATGCGGGTGAGATAGGCCGCCGCGGCCATCACCAGAATGGCGACGATGGGCTGATCAGCTGCCATGCGCGGGCAGCCCCCTGATGGCGCCGGCAAGGCTGCCGGCGAGCGCCCCGGCGATGATCGACCAGCCGCCGAAGCCGGCCCAGACGACCGCCAGCGATACCAGCGCCGCCACCACGGCCGGCAGGATGTCCGCCGTGCCGCGCCAAAGGCCGAAGGCGAGGCAGAGGAAGAAGGCCGTCAGGAAGAAATCGAGCCCGAAGCGCACCGGATCGAGGCCGGAGCCGAGCGCCGCGCCGGCGATACTGGCGATGGTCCAGACGACCTCCAGCGTCAGGCCGATGCCGACGAAGAAGCCGACATCATGCCGGCCCTCGCGCTGCTCGCGCATGGCCTCGACCCAGTTGGGATCGACCAGCAGGAAGAGCGAGGCATAAACGACCCAGGCCGGCAGGCCCTGCGTCCACGGCCGCATGGCGGCGCCGAAAAGGACATAGCGGGAATTCATGGCCAGCACCGCCGCCACGACCGCCAGCAGGCCGCCCGTCGACCAGCTGTGGAGGGCCAGCATCTGCGCCGTTCCGGCATAGACCGTGAAGCTCATGAAGCCGGCGAGCCAGGGGCTCAGGCCGGCCTGGGCGGCAAGGATGCCGAAGACGATGGCGAAGGAGGCGATGCCGGGCGCGAAGGCAAGGCCGAGACGAAGGCCGCGGCTGACGCCGGCGGAGGTGAAGGTCGCCCTACCCATTGCCCTGGACGCCTCTAGACGAGGCGGCTCTGCTCCACGGCTGCCGCGATGAAGGAGGCAAAGAGCGGGTGCGGATCGAACGGCCGCGACTTCAGTTCGGGGTGGTACTGCACGCCGATGAACCACGGATGGTCCCGCAGCTCGACCGTCTCCGGCAGGATGCCGTCCGGCGACATCCCGGCAAACCACAGCCCGGCTTCCTCCAGCCTGTCGCGATAGTCGATATTGACCTCGTAGCGGTGGCGATGGCGCTCGCTGATCTCGGTCGCGCCGTAGATGCCGGCGATCTTGCTGCCCGGCTCGAGGCGGGCGGTATAGGCGCCGAGGCGCATTGTGCCGCCAAGATCGCCCTCGGCGCGGCGGCGCTCCAGCATGTTGCCGCGCAGCCATTCCGTCATCAGGCCGACAACCGGCTCCGGCGTCGGACCGAATTCGGTCGAGCTGGCGCCGGCAATTCCGGCGAGGTGACGGCTCGCCTCCAGCACCGCCATCTGCATGCCGAAGCAGATGCCGAAATAGGGAACCTTGCGCCGGCGGGCGAAGCCGGCGGCGGCGATCTTCCCCTCCGAGCCGCGTTCGCCGAAGCCGCCAGGAACGAGGATGCCGTTCACCCGCTCCAGCCAGGGCGACGGATCTTCCTTCTCGAAGATCTCCGACTCGATCCAGTCGAGATTGACCTTCACGCGGTTGGCGATGCCGCCGTGGTTGAGCGCCTCGATGAGGGATTTGTAGGCGTCCTTGAGGCCGGTGTACTTGCCGACGACGGCGATCGTCACCTCGCCCTCGGGGTTGCGGATGGCGTCGGTGATCGCCGTCCAGCGCTCCAGGGTCGGCGGTGGCGCGTCGGTGATGCCGAAGGCGTTCAGCACCTCCGTGTCCAGCCCCTCGCGATGATAGGCCACCGGCACGTCGTAGATGTGCTCGACATCGAGCGCCTGGATGACCGCCGACGGGCGCACATTGCAGAAGAGCGACAGCTTGCGGCGCTCCTCGACCGGAATCGGCCGGTCGCAGCGCGCCAGGAGGATGTCCGGCTGGATGCCGATCGACCGCAGCTCCTTGACGGAATGCTGCGTCGGCTTGGTCTTCAGCTCCCCCGCCGACGGAATGAACGGCACCAGCGTCAGGTGGATATAGACGGCATGGCCGCGCGGCAGGTCGTTGCCCAGCTGGCGGATGGCCTCGAAGAAGGGCAGCCCCTCGATGTCGCCGACCGTGCCGCCGATCTCGCAGGCGACGAAATCGTATTCCTCGTTGCCGTCGAGGATGAACGACTTGATGGCATCGGTGACGTGCGGGATCACCTGCACCGTGCCGCCGAGATAGTCGCCGCGGCGCTCGCGGCCGATGATGTCCTGATAGATGCGCCCGGTCGTGATGCTGTCCATTCGGTTGGCCGGCCGGCCGGTGAACCGCTCGTAATGGCCGAGATCGAGATCGGTCTCGGCGCCGTCATCGGTGACGAAGACCTCACCGTGCTGGAACGGGCTCATCGTGCCCGGATCGACATTCAGGTAAGGGTCGAGCTTGCGCAGGCGAACCTTGTAGCCGCGCGCTTCCAGGACGGCGCCGAGGGCGGCGGAGGCGATGCCCTTGCCGAGGGATGAGACCACGCCGCCGGTGATGAAGATGTACCGCGCCATGGGTCTCCAGCTTAATCGATTCCAATCGCGGGCAGCGACACGAAAAAGGCTACGGGCCGGCAGGGCGCATCACGCGGCGCCGCTGCGGCTGGACAGGTGGACGCGGCGCTATCGCCGCGCCCGGCCCTTACTGGGCGTCGGGAACCGGCGGCGCGGCAGGCGCCTGGTCGGCAGGCGGGGCCGCCTGGCCGGCATCGTTAGGTATGGGAGCGGCGTTCGGGGTCTGCGCCGGCTCGTCGCCGCGCGGCGGCAGCTGGTCGAGAATTCCGCCGGCGCCGGGGTTGGACGGCACGCCGGCCGGCGCCGGACCGGCGGGCGGCGCCTCCGGCAGCTGGTCGAGGATGGAACGCGGCGCCGTGTTCACGCTGGCAAGGATCGTCAGCAGGATCGACGTGCCGAAGAAGATGGCAGCGAGGATGGCGGTCGAGCGGGTGAGCACATTCCCCTGCCCGCGCGTCGTCATGAAATTGTTGCCGCCGCCGATGCCGAGCGCCCCGCCTTCGGAGCGCTGCATCAGCACGACCCCCACGAGGCCGATAACCACCATCAGATGAATGACTATGATGACGGTTTCCATGCTTCTTCTCTGTCGGGGGGCCGGAGGACGCCGGCCTTTTACACGAAGGGTGCAGTGCTTTCCAGTCGCCAGACTGCGACCTAGTTCCGGCTTTGCATCGCCGCCACGATGGCGAGGAAGTCGGACGCCTTGAGACTCGCGCCGCCGACCAGCGCACCGTCGACGCCCGGCAGGGCGAAGATCGCCGCGGCATTGTCCGGCTTGACCGAGCCACCATAGAGGATGCGGATGCCGTCCGCGATGTCCTCGCCGAAGCGCTCGGCCAGGCGGGTGCGTATATGGGCGTGCACCTCGGCTATGTCATCCCCGGTCGGCGTCACGCCGGTCCCGATCGCCCAGACCGGCTCATAGGCGATGACCAGATTGTCGGCCGACGCGCCGTCCGGAATGGATCCGGCCATCTGGCGATCGATGACGGCCAGCGTCTCCTCGGCGCGGCGTTGGGCCTCGGTCTCGCCGATGCACAGGATGGCGACAAGCCCGGCGCGCCAGGCCGCCTCTGCCTTGGCGCGGACCATCATGTCGTCCTCGCGGTGATCGGCGCGGCGCTCGGAATGGCCGACGATGACCATCGTCGCACCAGCATCGGCCAGCATCTCGGCGGCGATGTCGCCGGTATGCGCCCCGGAAGCGCGCGGGTGGCAGTCCTGGCCGCCGATGCGGACCGGCGACGTTCCGGCGACGATCGTGGCGCGCGAGACGAGCGTGGCGGGCGGGCAGATCGCCACATCGAGATCGACGATGTCGGTCAGGCTGTTCTTGATCGTCTCGATCTCGATCAGGCTGACCTTGCTGCCGTTCATCTTCCAGTTGCCCGCCACGAGCGGTCTGGCCTGAGCCATGGGCGTCCCTCCCCTGCGGCCGCGCCGCCTGCTGAATCGAAGCGCGGAGCCGTAACAAAAAAGTGCGGCAAGGCAAGTCCCGGCTGCGACGTCGCCTTGGGCAATCGGTGGGCGCTCTGATAATCTTGCCGGCAAAATGGAGGGAACACCCATGAGCTGCCTGCGCTCGACGACGATTTCGCGCGGTGCCCTTGCCGCCGGCTGTGCGCTGAGTCTCGGACTGGCGGGGCCCCAGGCTCTTGCGGCCGGCGGTGCCTGGATACCGGGCTCGAGCTTCGATCCGGCGACCCAGGTGGCGAGCTATTTCGCCCGCTATGTCGCGGCGCCTGGCGAAGGCCAGATGACCGTCCGCTGCGACACCGGCGCCGGGCTGACGATCGACGCCGCCGTCACCGGCAATGGCGAGACGCCGGAGGGCATCACCATCGGCGAGGCCGCCGAAGTCTCCATTCATCTCGTCGGCAGCGCCAATGGCGACACACCGATCAAGGCGGAAGGCCAGGTGCGGCTGCGGTCGGACGGCGCCGTCCTGCTCGTCATCGCCGGGGAAGAGGCCGGCGAGCTCGGCAACGCCCTGCTCGTGCCGGCGGAAAAGGCGGACGTGACGATCGGCAACGCCACCGGCACCGTGCCGCTTGCCGGCGCCAGCGACGCCGTCGGCAATGTCGCCAAGGCCTGTTCGGCCTGGCCGCGCTGACAGGTAGCGGCGCCGGCAGCTTGCCGGGGACAGCATCGCTACCTATGATCCGCGCTTCCCGGCGAACCTCAGACCTATTCGAGGCTACAGGCTCAAATGCTTGAGAAAATGCGGAGTTATGCAACCGGCTGGGTTGCACAGGTCCTGATTGCCCTGCTTGTCCTGAGCTTCGCTGTCTGGGGCGTCTCGGACATCTTCCGCAATTTCAGCAGCGACACGATTGCCAAGGTCGGCAAGACGGAGATCGCGCGCGTCCAGTTCGAAAACGAATATCGCCGCGCCGTGGCGCTGCAGAGCCAGAACAGCATTCCGACGCCGGAGCAGCAGCAGGCCATTGCCGGGCGGGTGCTCGGTCAGATGGTGACGACCGCCGTCCTGCAGGACTATGCCGCGCGCGCCGGCCTCAGCGTCTCGGATGATGCCATCCGGCTCCGCGTTTTCGACGACCCGACCTTCCGTGGCGCCAGCGGCACCTTCGACCCCAATCGGTTCCGGGCGCTCCTCAGCCAAATGGGCCTCAGCGAAGGCGGATATATCGCCGCGCGCCGCGACAACGAGATCAACCAGCAGCTCGCTGCCGGCCTTGCCGGGGCGATCACGGCGCCCGAGACTTACCGGCGCGCGCTCCACGAATACCAGGACGAAACGCGGAACGTCCGCTATGTCGTGCTGTCGCCGGATAAGGCGGGCGACGTCGGAGCGCCGACGCCGGAACAGCTGGCGACCTTCTTCGAAGCGCACAAGGCGGAATACGCAGCGCCAGAAACCCGCCAGATCGCGACCCTGACGCTCAGCCCGGCGCTGGTGGCAAGACCCGACGAGATCACCGCGGCCGACGTTCAGGCCGATTACGACAGCAACAAGGCCCTCTACACCACCGCCGAAAGCCGGCACATCAAGCAGTTCATCTTCCCGGACAAGGCGGCTGCCGATGCCGCCGCCGCCAAGCTTGCCTCGGGCGTCACCTTCGACGAGTTGGAAGCCGACGGCACGATCAAGCCGACCGATATCGGCAGCGTGCAGAAATCCGCCATGCTCGATCCGGTTCTTGCCGATGCCGCCTTCGGCGTGGCGCAAGGCGAGAGCACCGGCATCGTCCAGGGCCGCTTCGGACCGGCCATCGCCAAGGTCGAGGCGATCACGCCGGAGACGGTGAAGCCGCTGACGGAGGTGCAGGACGAGATCCGCCGGCATCTGGCCGAGACCGCCGCCGCCTCGCGCATCGCCGAGTTGCGCGACCAGATCGAGGACGCCCGCGCCGGCGGCGACACGCTGGCCAAGATCGCCGCCGACATTCCCGGTCTTACCGCCGGGCTCAAGACCGTCACCGTCGACGCCTCCGGCAAGGACGAAGACGGCAACCCGGTGCCGGATATTCCGGGCGGCCAGGACCTTGTCACCCAGGCTTTCGAGAGCGATGTCGGCCTTTCCAATGCCCCGCTGGAGCCGGCGGTGAGCACCTACCTGTGGTACGACGTCGAGGCGGTCAACGCCGCCCATGAGCGGACGCTGGACGAGGTGCGCGACCGCGTCGTGGCGGCCTGGACGAAGGATGCCGTGGCCGGCAAGCTCGCCGAGCTGGCGCGGCAGATGGCCGACAAGATCCAGGCGGGCGAATCGATCGAATCGGTGGCCGATGCACAGGGCGTGACGGTCGAGAGCGCCAACGACCTCAAGCGTTCCTCAACCCCGACGGAAACGCTCTCCGCCGCGGCGATCGCCGCCGCCTTCGCCGGCCCCAAGGACCATGTCACCACCGCCACGGGCGTGGATCCGGCGAGCCTCATCGTCGTCCAGGTGGCCGACGTGACGCTCAGCCCATACTTCTCCGGCGCGCCCGATGCCGCCGCGCTGGAGGCGCAGCTGGGGCAGACGCTCGGCAACGACCTTCTGCAGGAATATGTGCAGGACCTGCAGGGCAAGGCGGGCGTCTCGATCAACGACGCGCTGGTCCAGCAGGTCGTCGGCTCGGCCGGCTGAGCGGGGCGCCATGCTCGTCGAACCTGCCCTGCCCGCCTTTACGGGAACCTACGACGCCGGCGCGCCGCAGGCGGTATGGACGCGTCTCGTCGCCGACCTGGAGACGCCGGTCTCGGCGATGCTCAAGCTGTCGGCCGGCCGCTCCAACTGCTTCCTGCTGGAATCCGTCGAGGGCGGCGCCGTTCGCGGCCGCTATTCGATGATCGGCTTCGATCCGGACCTGATCTTCCGCGCCCATGGCGACCGCGCCGAGGTCAACCTCAATCCGAAGGCGGAGCCGCACCGCTTCGAGCCGGTCGAGGGCCGCTCGCTGGAGGCCCTGCGGCGGGTGATCCACGAATCGCAGATCGTGCTTCCCGACAGCCTGCCGCCGATGTCGGCGGGCGTGTTCGGCTATCTCGGCTACGACATGGTGCGCCAGATGGAGGAGCTCGGGCCGGCCAATCCCGACGCCCTTGGCCTGCCGGATGCGATCCTGCTGCGCCCGACGGTGATCGTCATCTTCGATTCGGTGAAGGACGAGATCGTCATCGTCTCGCCGGTGCGGCCGCGGCCCGGCGTCACCGCCGCCCAAGCCCATGCCCGCGCCGTCGACCGGCTCACGGCCGTCGTCGAGGCCCTCGACGTGCCGCTCGACAAGACCGCCGACGGGCCCGGGGCCGACCCTGCGCCGGAGATCGTCTCCAACACGCCGAAGGAGACCTATCTCGACATGGTGGCGCGGGCGAAGGAGTACATTGCCGCCGGCGACATCTTCCAGGTGGTGCTGTCGCAGCGCTTCGAGGCGCCGTTCACGCTGCCGCCTTTCGCGCTTTATCGCGCCCTGCGGCGGACCAATCCGTCGCCCTTCCTCTATTATCTCGACTTCGGCGACTTCTCCCTTGCCGGCTCCAGCCCGGAAATCCTTGTCCGCGTCCGCGACGGCGAGGTGACGATCCGGCCGATCGCCGGGACCCGGCCGCGCGGCGCCAATGCCGAAGCCGACAAGGCGCTTGCCGCCGAGCTTCTGGCCGATCCCAAGGAACGCGCCGAACACCTGATGCTGCTCGATCTCGGCCGCAACGATGTCGGCCGGGTGGCGGAGATCGGCACCGTCAAGGTCACCGACCAGTACTTCCTCGAGTACTACAGCCACGTGATGCACATCGTTTCGAACGTGGTCGGCCGCCTCGCCGCCGAGCATGATCCGCTCGACGCCCTGATTGCCGGCTTCCCTGCCGGCACCGTCTCGGGCGCGCCGAAGGTGCGGGCGATGCAGATCATCGATGAGCTGGAACTGGAAAAGCGCGGCATCTATGCCGGATGCGTCGGCTATTTCTCCGCCGATGGCGCCATGGATACCTGCATCGTGCTGCGCACCTCGATCATCAAGGACGGCCGGATGTATGTTCAGTCCGGCGCCGGCATCGTCGCCGACTCCGTTCCCGAGACGGAGCATCAGGAATGCGTCGCCAAGGCGCGCGCCCTTTTCCGCGCCGCCGAGGAGGCGGTGCGGTTTGCCTCCGGCGTCGGCCGGGGCCAATAGGATTGCTGCGATGACGGTCCTGGTGATCGATAACTATGACAGCTTCACCTACAACCTCGTCCATTACCTCGGCGAGCTGGGAGCGAAGCTGGCCGTCCGCCGCAACGACAAGCTGACCGTCGACGATGTCCGTGCCATGGACCCCGAGGCGATCGTCCTCTCGCCGGGTCCGTGCACGCCCAGCGAGGCCGGCGCCTGCCTCGAGGTCATCGAAAAGACCGGCGACACGATCCCGATCCTCGGCGTCTGTCTCGGCCACCAGGCGATCGGCCAGGCCTTCGGCGGCAGGGTGATACGGGCGCCGAGCCTGATGCATGGCAAGGTGAGCGATATCCGCCATTCCGGCCGCAGCGTCTTTCGCGGCATCAACAGCAGCTTCCGCGCCACCCGCTACCACTCGCTGACAATTGCGCCCGACTCGCTGCCGGATGTCCTTGAGATCACCGCCGAGGCCGATGACGACGTCATCATGGGCGTGATGCACCGCACGCTGCCCGTGCACGGCGTCCAGTTCCACCCCGAAAGCATCGCTTCGGAACACGGCCACCAGATTCTGCGCAACTTCCTCGATATCGCCGCCGAGTGGAACGCCAGGCATCGCAGCATCGTCGAGGTCGCCTGAGCGCCCCCATGCCGGATCTGAAAGCCCTTATCGCCAAGGCCGCCTCCGGCGCGCCGCTCAGCCGCGCCGAAGCCGAGGAAGCCTTCGGCGTCCTGATGTCCGGCGAGGCGACGCCGTCGCAGATCGGCGGCTTCCTGATGGCGCTGCGGGTGCGCGGCGAAACGGTCGACGAAATAAGCGGTGCCGTCGCGACGATGCGGGCGCGCATGCTGCGCGTCGAGGCACCCGAGGATGCCATCGACGTGGTCGGCACGGGCGGCGATGCCAGCGGCACCTACAACATCTCGACGACGACGGCCTTCGTCGTCGCCGGCGCCGGCGTGCCGGTGGCGAAGCACGGCAACCGCGCCCTGTCGTCGAAATCCGGCGCTGCCGATGTGCTGACGGCGCTCGGCGTCAGGATCGACCTGCCGCCGGAGGTGATCGCCCGCTGCATCCGCGAGGCCGGCATCGGTTTCATGTTCGCGCCGGCGCATCACTCGGCAATGAAGCATGTCGGCCCGACGCGCGTCGAGCTCGGCACGCGGACGATCTTCAATCTCGTCGGCCCGCTCTCCAACCCGGCCAGCGTCCGGCGCCAGATGGTCGGCGTCTTCGCACCGGACTGGGTGCGTCCGCTCGCCGAAGTGCTGCGCGGTCTCGGATCGGAACGGGCCTGGGTCGTCCACGGCGCCGGCGGCGTCGACGAGATTTCGACCGCCGGCCCCACGGAAGTGGCGGCGCTGGCGGATGGCGAGGTGACGAGCTTCGTCCTGCATCCGGAGGATGTCGGGCTGAGCATTAGCCCCATCGATGCGCTGAAAGGCGGCGACGGCGCCCACAACGCGACGGCCCTGCGTGCCGTCCTCGGCGGCGAGCCCGGCCCCTATCGCGACGTCGTGCTGATGAACGCTGCCGCGACGCTGGTCGTCGCCGGCCGCGCCCGGGACATGCAGGACGGCGTCGCGGCCGCTGCCGAGGCGATCGACAGCGGCGCCGCCACCGAGCGCCTCGACCGGCTCGTTGCGATCTCCAACGCCTGAGGCAGCCATGAGCGACATCCTGCAGCGGATCGAGGCGGCGAAGCGGCCGGAAATCGCCGCTGCGATGGCCGCCGTTCCGGAAGCGGAGATCAGGGCTCGGGCCCGCGACACCGCTCCACCGCGCGGCTTTCTGGCGGCCCTGCGCAGCAAGGCCGCGGAGGGCACGCCGGCGCTGATCGCCGAGGTCAAGAAGGCCAGCCCGTCCCGCGGCCTGATCCGGGCAGATTTCGACCCGCCGTCGCTTGCCCGCGCCTATGAAGCGGGCGGCGCCGCCTGCCTGTCGGTCCTGACCGACGCGCCGCATTTCCAGGGAAGCCGCGACGACCTCGTCGCGGCGCGCGCCGCAGTGGGCCTGCCGGTGCTGCGCAAGGATTTCCTCTACGAGCCGTACCAGGTTTACGAGGCGCGGAGCTGGGGCGCCGACTGCATCCTCATCATCATGGCCGCCGTCACCGATGCCGTGGCGCAGGCGCTGGAGGACACGGCGCTCGAGCTCGGCATGGACGTGCTGGTCGAGGTGCACGACGAAGCGGAGCTGGAACGGGCGCTGCGCCTGTCGTCGCCGCTCATCGGCATCAACAATCGCGACCTGCGGACCTTCGAGACGGCGCTGGCCGTGACGGAACGGCTGGCGCCCCTGGTGCCGCCGGAGCGTTTCATCGTCGGGGAAAGCGGCATCTTCACCGCCGCCGATCTCGCCCGGCTGGCCGCCGCCGGCGTTGGCGCCGTGCTGGTCGGCGAAAGCCTGATGCGCCAAGCCGATGTCGCCGCCGCGACACGACGCCTGCTGGGCAGGGCGGAGATCGGGGAAGCCGCCCTTGGCTGAGCGCCTGACGCATATCGATGCCGGCGGCGCGGCGCATATGGTGGACGTGTCGGAAAAGGCCGTCACGGAGCGGACGGCCGTCGCCGAGGGCGCCGTGACGATGCAGCCGGCGACGCTGGCGCTCATCCGCGCCGGCAATGCCGCCAAGGGCGACGTCATCGGCACGGCGCGCATTGCCGCGATCATGGCCGCCAAGCGGACGCACGAGCTGATACCGCTCTGCCATCCCCTGCCGATCAGCAAGGTGGCGGTCGACATCGAGCCGGATGACACCCTGCCGGGCCTGCGCGTCCGCACGACCGTCAAGGTCACCGCCCGGACCGGCGTCGAGATGGAGGCCCTGACGGCCGCCTCCGTTGCCTGCCTGACTATCTACGACATGGCGAAGGCGGTGGACCGCGGCATGGTCATCGGCAATATCCGCCTGGTCGAGAAGCATGGCGGCAAGTCGGGCTCGTGGCACGCCGATGGCCCTCCTTCCGCCTGACGAGGCGCGCGCCCGCATCATTGCAGGCATCGTCCCGACCGAACCCGAATTCATCCCCCTCGACGCCGCGGCCGGGCGCGTTCTGGCAGCGCCGCTGGCGGCGCGGCGGACGCAGCCGCCCTTCCCCGCCTCCGCCATGGACGGTTACGCCGTGCGCAGCGCCGATGCGCTGTCCGGCGCCCGCCTGCGCATCATCGGCACGGCGGTTGCCGGCAAGGGCTTTGCGGGGGAGGTCGGCGACGGCGAGGCGGTGCGCATTTTCACCGGGGCGCCGGTTCCCGCCGGCGCCGATGCCATCCTCATCCAGGAGGATGCCGAGGTCGACGGCGAGACGGTGCTGGTCGGCGAAGCGCCGGCGCCTGGACACTATGTCCGGCCGGCGGGGCTGGACTTCCGGGCAGACGACGTCCTGCTGCAAGACGGCCAACGTCTTTCGGCGCGGCACATCGCGCTCGCCGCCGCAATGAACCATTCCCGCCTGCCGGTGCGCCGCCGCCCGCTCGTCGCCGTGCTGGCGACCGGCGACGAGCTGGTCCCGCCCGGCGACAGCCCCGGCCCGGATCAGATCGTCGCGGCAAGTTCCGCCGCCCTGCTCGCCGTCGCCACCGATGCCGGCGCCGTGGGCGTCGATCTCGGCATAGCGCGTGACGATGCCGCCGAAATTGCCGCCGCCATCGACAGCGCCATGGCCCTGCCGGCCGACATCCTGGTGACGATCGGCGGCGCCTCCGTGGGGGAGCACGATCTCGTCCGTCAGACCCTTCTCGGCCGCGGCATGGATCTCGGCATCTGGCGTGTCGCCCTGCGGCCGGGGAAGCCGTTGATCTCCGGCCGCCTGCAGGCGACGCGGGTGCTCGGGCTGGCCGGCAATCCGGTGTCGACACTCGTCTGTGCCGAGCTGTTCTTACGCCCCCTGATCGGCGCTCTTCTGGGAATGCCTGTCGAGGACCCCGTCGAGCCCGCGATCCTTGGCTCCGACCTGCCGGGGAATGACGGCCGGCAGGATTACCTGCGGGCCACGCTGCAAGCCTCAGCCGACGGCCCGCCGGTCGCGACGCCGTTCACGGTCCAGGATTCGTCGATGCTGGCGACCCTGGCGGCTGCCGACTGTCTGCTGATCCGCCCGCCCAACGCCCCGGCAGCGCGGGCGGGAGAATCCTGCCGGATCATACGCCTGCGCTAGCCGCGGCGTGTGATGGCCGGCGGCTCGGCCGTCAGTCGGCCGGTGCCTCCGGTTCCGTGCCGGCCTCGTCTTCGTCATCGCCTTCCGGCTCGATCAGCCGATCCACCGAGACGACGCGCTCGCCGTCGCCGGTGTTGAAGATGGTCACGCCCTGCGAGTTGCGGCCGACGATGCGGATGCGGTTGTCGGGGCCGTCGTCGACCGGCACGCGGATCACCTGCCCGCCATCGGTGACGAGGATGATCTGGTCGTCCTGCTCGACCGGGAAGGACGCCACCAGCGGGCCGTTGCGCTCGTTGACCACCATGGCGACGATGCCCTTTCCGCCGCGGCCGGTTATCCGGTACTCGTGCGACGAGGTGCGCTTGCCGTAGCCGTTCTGCGACACGGTGAGCAGGAACTGCTCCGCGGCGCTCATCTCGGCATAGCGCTCCTGTGAAAGAGCGCCGGTCGTCTCGCCGGAGCCCTCCAGATCGGCGCCGGTCTCCTCCGGCTCGCTCTCGCCGCTGACCGCCCGGCTCATCTTCAGGTAGGCGTTCCGCTCTTCCGGCGTCGCCTCGAAATGGCGCAGCACGGCCATCGAGATCACATGGTCCGCCTCGCCCAGGCTGACGCCGCGCACGCCCGTCGAATCGCGGCCCTTGAAGACGCGCACATCGGTCGCCGGGAAGCGGATGCACTGGCCGTTGGCTGTGGTCAGCAGCACGTCGTCATGCTCGGTGCAGGTCTCGACGCCGACAATGCTCTCGCCCGCGTCGAGGTTCATCGCCCGCTTGCCGGAGCGGTTCACCTGCACGAAGTCGGACAGCTTGTTGCGCCGCACGGTGCCGCCGGTCGTGGCGAACATCACGTCAAGCGTCGCCCAGCTCTCCTCGTCCTCCGGTAGCGGCATGATGGTGGTGATCCGCTCGTCGGCCGACAGCGGCAGCAGGTTGACGAGCGCCTTGCCGCGGCTCTGCGGCGCGGCGACCGGCAGACGCCAGACCTTCAGCTTGTAGACCTGCCCCAGCGACGAGAAGAACAGCACCGGCGTGTGCGTGTTGGCCACGAACAGCCGCGCCACGAAGTCTTCCTCGCGCGTCGCCATGCCGGAGCGGCCCTTGCCGCCGCGGCGCTGGGCGCGATAGGTCGCCAGCGGCACGCGCTTGATGTAGCCGCCATGCGTGACGGTGACGACCATGTCTTCGCGCTGGATGAGATCTTCATCCTCGAAGTCGCCGCCGCCGTCGACGATTTCCGTCTTGCGCGGCGTCGCGAACTCGTCGCGCACGGCGATGAGCTCATCCTTGATGATGCTGAAGATGCGCTGGCGCGAGGCCAGGATGTCCAGATAGTCGCGGATCGACGCCGCCAGCGTATTGAGCTCCTCGCCGATCTCGTCACGGCCGAGCGCCGTCAGGCGCTGCAGGCGCAGGTCGAGGATGGCGCGCGCCTGCGTCTCCGACAGGCGGTAGATGTTCCCTTCCGCGACGCGGTAGCGCGGGTCGTCGATGAGGGCGATCAGCGGCGCCACGTCGGCGGCCGGCCAGTCCCGCGCCATCAGCTGTTCACGCGCCGTCGCGGGATCGGGCGCCGTGCGGATGAGGCGGATGACCTCGTCGATATTGGCGACGGCGATCGCCAGGCCGGCCAGCACATGGGCGCGCTCGCGCGCCTTGGTCAGCAGGTATTTGGTCCGCCGGCTGACGACCTCCTCGCGGAACGCGACGAAGGCCTGCAGCAGGTCCTTCAGCGTCATCGATTCCGGGCGGCCGCCATTCAGCGCCACCATGTTGGCGCCGAACGTCGTCTGCAGCGGCGTGTAGCGGTAGAGCTGGTTGAGAACGACATCGGCGACCGCGTCGCGCTTCAGCTCGATGACGACGCGCATGCCGTGCCGGTCGGATTCGTCGCGCAGGTCGCCGATGCCCTCGATGCGCTTCTCCCGCACCAGCTCGGCGATCTTCTCGATCATCGCCGCCTTGTTCACCTGATACGGGATCTCGGTGACCACCAGCGCCTCGCGCTCGCGGCGCACGGTCTCCGTCCCGACCCGGCCGCGCATCACGATGGCGCCGCGCGAGGTGCCGTAGGCCGAGCGGATGCCGCTGCGGCCGAGGATAATCCCGCCGGTCGGGAAGTCCGGACCGGGAACGATCTCCATCAGGCCGTCGAGATCGATCGCCGGGTCGTCGATGATGGCGATGACGGCGTTGATGATCTCGCCGAGATTGTGCGGCGGGATGTTTGTCGCCATGCCGACGGCGATGCCGCCGGCGCCGTTGGCGAGAAGGTTGGGGAAGCGGGCCGGGAGAACGACCGGCTCGCGCTCGGAATTGTCGTAATTGTCCTGGAAATCGACGGTGTTCTTGTCGATGTCCTCCAGTAGCGAATGCGCCGGCTTGGCGAGACGGATTTCCGTGTAGCGCATGGCCGCCGGCGGGTCGCCGTCGACCGAGCCGAAATTGCCCTGGCCGTCGATAAGCGGCACGCGCATGGAGAAATCCTGCGCCATGCGCACGAGCGCATCGTAGACCGCCTGGTCGCCGTGCGGGTGGTATTTGCCGATGACGTCGCCGACGACGCGGGCGGACTTGCGATAGGCCTTGTTCCAGTCGTAGCCGGCCTCGTTCATCGAATGCAGGATGCGGCGATGCACGGGCTTGAGGCCGTCGCGCGCGTCCGGTAGGGCGCGGCTGACGATCACGCTCATGGCGTAGTCGAGATACGACCGGCGCATCTCGTCGGTGATCGAGACCGGCTCTATGCCCTGGGGCTGATCGCCCGGCTCGCCGGGGACGCCCGGAGGTGGTGTTTCGTCCGCCAAAACGGCTCCGCTGAATCGTTGTCGTAAGTGATGCCACGGATGTAGGCATTCGGCAGCCCGAAAACAAGGAAAATGGCCGGTTTTCCCGTGGTTTCGGCAGCCTCGTCACCCCCTCGGCAAGCCTCCCGGAGCCCAGCCGCCGCGGCGCCTCCGGCGTTGTGCTCGCCAAGCGCCGGCGGGCCTGCGACGATGCGCCGTCGCGGGGGGAGAATCGGCATATGGCGGACTACCTGTTCACGGCGCTCGTCACGCTGTTCGTGACAATCGATCCGCTGGCGCTCGCGCCGCTCTTCGTCACCGTCACGTCCGACATGTCGGAGGAGGTCCGCCGGCGCACGGCGCTCATCGCCTGCCTGACAGCGGGCAGCATTCTCGTCGCCTTCGCGCTGATCGGACAGCCCCTGCTCGGCTATCTCGGCATCACGCTGCCGGCATTCCGCGTCGCCGGCGGGCTCATGCTGTTCTGGATCGGCTTCGAGATGGTCTTCGACCTGCGGCAGCGCCGCAAGACGGAGGCGGTGCGGCCGCTGACCGTTCACGAGGCGCCACAGGTCGCGGTCTTTCCGCTCGCCATCCCGCTGATTTCCGGGCCGGGCGCCATCTCCGCCACCATCCTGACGGCTTCACGCGCCGCCGACGCGACCGCCGTTGCCGGCCTGGTGGGGGTGATCCTGGTCCTGATCGGCGCCTGCTACGCCGTCTTTCGCGTTTCGACGCGCATCGACCGCGTGCTCGGCCCTATCGGACGCATCGTGCTGTCGCGCCTGCTCGGCATCCTGCTGGCGGCGCTGGCGGTCCAGTTCGTCGCCGACGGCGTCGCGGCGCTGATCCTCGCCGGACAGCCCTGACGGCCATCCGGCAAATGACGCTCCAAGCCTCGATCAGAACGGAATGTCGTCGTCCAGCTCCTGGGCGAAGGAGCCGCGGTTCGCCGGGGCGGCACTGCGGCTTGCCGGCATGGGCACTGAGCGGTTGAAGTCGGCGCCCGTCTCGGCGTAATCGCCGCCACCCTGCCCGCGCCCGTCGAGCAGCGTCAGCTCGCCGCGGAAACGCTGCAGCACGACTTCCGTCGTGTAGCGGTCCTGACCCGACTGGTCCTGCCATTTGCGGGTTTGCAGCTGGCCCTCGACATAGACCTTGGAGCCTTTGTGCAGATATTGCTCGGCGATCTTCGCCAGGTTCTCGTTGAAGATGACGACATTGTGCCACTCGGTGCGCTCCTGGCGCTCGCCGGTGTTCTTGTCGCGCCAGCTTTCCGATGTCGCGATGCGGAAATTCACCACCTGCGCGCCGGAATTGAGCCGCCGCACTTCCGGGTCGGCGCCCAGATTGCCCACCAGAATGACCTTGTTCACGCTACCGGCCATGACCTGACCTCCTGCTTGACGTCTTGGCGGCGACCCTATCGCCGCCGCCGGCCGCCGTCCTGCACAAACGGATGTTCCTCACACCCAATGCATTAAGTTCTTGCTTTGTTCTCGTCAAGGCATAGACTTGCCGCGGATGACCAAGCCCCCGACGGAACGCAAGCTCGCATGGACACCTTCCTGACCGCGCATGCCGGCTCAGCTGCCGCGCAACGCCTCGAGCGGCAGGACCTGGTCGACGTCGAAATAGCCGCGCCAGGGGTCGCTGCGCTCCGATTTCAGGCGCGCGGCGGCCGTATCGACCGTGACAGGCTGGGCGCTTTCGAGCCTGGCGAGGCCCGCCCAGCTGATCGGCCAGGCCAACGACGCGCTCGGCTTGGCGCGGGTGGAGAAGGGTGCGATCGCCGTCGCGCCGCGGCCGTTGCGCAGATAATCGATGAAGATGCGGCCCTTGCGCTTCGCCTTGGACATGACGGCGAGATAGCGGTCCGGCGTCTCGGCGGCCATGGTGCGCGCCAGCGCCTCGGCAAAGACCCGCACGTCCTCCCAGGGATGGCGCGGGGTCAGCGGCACGACGACATGCAGGCCCTTGCCGCCCGTGGCCATCACGAAGGAGGTGAGCTTGAGGGCGGCGAGGCGCTCGCGCATCTCGCGCGCCGCGTCCTTCACGGCGTCGAACGGGATCTCCTCGTCCGGGTCGAAGTCGAACACCAGACGGTCGGGCTGCTCCAGCGTCGCGACATGGGAGCCCCAGATGTGGAGCTCCAGCGCCCCCATCTGCACGGCGGCGACGAGGCCGGCCCGGTCCTCGATGTAGAGATAGACGTCCGAGCCCTCCTTCTCCTTGATGGTGATCGGCCGGAAGGCGTCCGGAAATCCGGCCTGCGCATGCTTGTGGAAGAAGCAGTCGCCGCCCTGCCCGCGCGGACAACGGACGAGGCTGAGCGGCCGGCCGGCGATATGGCGCAGGATGCGCTTGTCGAAGGCGAGGTAGTAGTCGACCAGCGCCTTCTTGGTGATCTTCTTGCCCGGATAGACGACCCGTTTCGGGTGCGTCAGGCGGACGCCCTCGATCTCGATCCAGTCGCCGTCGCGATCGTCGTGAACGGTGGTGAGGACTGTGTGGCGCGCGCCGGCGCTGGCGGTCTTCACCCGCTCTCCCGGCGCCTTCGCATCGCCCTTGCCGTCCGGCGCCGGCTGCGGGATTTCGTCCACGACATCCTGCGCCGGCTTGTCGAAGCGCAGCCCCTTGAAACTGCCCTGGCGGACGAGGCCGTCGCGCGACCAGCCGCGGAAAGCGATCTCGGCCAGCAGCTCCGGCTTCACGAAATGGACCTTGCGGCGGACGGCGAGCGGGATGTCGTCCGCCGGCGGCTTGCTGACCTCGCGCTTCTGCAGCTCCGGCCATACCTGCTCGATGTCGCGATGGGAGAAGCCGCTGCCCACCTTGCCGCGATAGGACAGCTTGTCGCCCTCGCGCACGGCCGTCAGGATCGCGCCGAAGGGCTTGCCCTTCACCTCCGACGGCTCCCAGCCGATGACGATGAATTCCTGGCCGAGGCCGGTCTTGATCTTCAGCCACGCCTTGCCGCGCTCGGAGCGGTAGGGCGCGTCGGCGCGCTTGGAAATGATGCCTTCGAGCCCGAGCTTGCGCGCCTGTTCGAAGACGGCCTCGCCCTCCCCCTCGACATGGTCGGAATAGATCAGCTGTCCGGAAGGCGGGCTGTCGGCCAGGAGCTCGGCGAGCTTCGCCTTGCGCTCGGTCAGCGGCAGGCGCCGCAAGTCCTTGCCGTCGAGTTCCAGGAGGTCGAAGAGGTAGTAGACGAGCCGCCCCTTGCCGGTTGCAAGGGCATCCTGCAGCAGGCCGAAATCGGTGCGACCGTTGCCGTCCTGCACGGCGATCTCGCCGTCGAGAAGCGCCGAGCGGCACGGCAGGTCGGCAAGCGGCGGCACGAGGCCCTGGAAGCGTTCCGTCCAGTCGAGCCCCTTGCGCGTGCGGATGATGACCTGGCCGCCGCCGATGGAGGTCAGCGCCCGGTAGCCGTCATATTTGATCTCGTGCACCCAGCCCGGGCCGGTCGGCGGCTCGTCGACAAGGGTCGCCATCTGCGGCTCGACGAAAGCCGGCGGCGGCAGCGGATCGCCACGCGAGGCAACGGCGCGCGGCGCCCGCTTGCGGCTCGGACCGCTGTCGACAACCTTGCGGCCGGCGCGGGTCCAGGTGACATTGTCTTCGGCGATCTCCGCCATGCTGCGGCCGGTCCGGATGCTCGTCAGCGCCCGCTCGGTGAGCGGGTTCTTCTCCTGCACGGCATAGCCGTCGCGTTCCTTGATCAGCAGCCAGTTGTCGGCCTTGGAGCGGCGGTCGCGGTTGCCGTGCATGCGCACCAGCGCCCAGGCGCCGTTGAGCCGGGCGCCGTGCAGGATGAACTTGAGCTTGCCGGCCGCCAGCCCCTCGGCGGGGTCCTCCAGCGGCTCCCAGGTGCCCTCGTCCCACAGCATGACGGTGCCGCCGCCATATTCGCCGGCCGGGATAGTGCCTTCGAAATCGCCATAGTCGAGCGGGTGATCCTCGACATGCACGGCGAGGCGCTTTTCCGCCGGATCGAGACTGGGGCCGCGGGTCACGGCCCAGCTCTTCAGGACGCCGTCATATTCGAGGCGGAAATCGAAATGCAGCCGGCTGGCGTCATGCTTCTGGACGACGAAACGCAGCCCTTCGCCCGGCCGGTGTTCGCCGCCGGTCGGCTCGCTCGTGCGCGTGAAGTCGCGCTTGGCGCGATACGCCTTGAGGCTGTCCTCGGCCATCGCTCCTCGGATCCCGGCGGGCTATGGCCGGGCGGTTCAGGCTGCCTTGCGGCCGCGCGATCCGGCTTTCGCCTTGGCCGGCTCGTCCTTGCCGGCCTTGGCCCGCGAGCGGCCGGCCTTGGCCGGCGCCGGCTCTTCTTCCTCCTCGCTGCGGGCCGCCTTGGCCCGCGAGGCTTTGGCCGGCTTCTCGTCCTTGCCGCCGCTGGTCGAGACGCTGCGCTTCAGCGCCTCCATGAGGTTGATGACCTTGGCGCCCATCTCCGGCGCCTCGATCTCCTCAGGCGGCCGGTCCTCCAGCTTGGCGTCGATCAGCTCGCGCAGCGCAAGCTCGTACGGGTCCTTGAAGGCGCGCGGATCGAACGGCTTGACCTTGCGCTTGATCAGCTCCTCGGCGAGGCCGAGCAGTTCCTCCTCCGGCTTGACGTCGGGGACGTCGGCGAAGAAGGCGTCCGGCTTCTGCACCTCGTCAGCATAGCGCAGCGTCTCGATGAGAAGGCCTTTGCCGTGCGGCCGCAGGGCAACGATGTTGCTCCTGCCGCGGACCACCATCTGGCCAAGCCCGATCTTGCCGGTCTTCTTCAGCGCCTCGCGCAGCACGACATAGGCCTCGCCCGCTACCTCATCGTCATCGGGGGAGACGTAAAGCGCCTTGTCGAAATAGACGAGGTCCACCTCGTCGTCGTCGACGAACTGCACGAGATCGATCGTGTGCTTGGCTTCGAGCTTGATGTCGTCGATCTCCTCGTCGGAGAAGAGGACATATTTGCCCTTCTCGACCTCATAGCCCTTGACGATGTCTTCCGCGTCGACCTGCCCAACGCCGGGCGCCACCTTCTCGTAGCGGATACGCTTGCCGCTCGGCTTGTGAATCTGGTTGAACGCAATGCGGCTCGCCGTCTTGGACGCCGAAAAAACCTGAACTGGGATGGAGACCAGGGCGAGCCTGATCTGCCCCGACCAATACGCGCGCGCTGCCATAACTCCCTCCGACGCCGGGCAGGACACACGCCCGGCCGCATCTCGAGCCGTTCCCTGAACGCCTGGATCCAGAGACCAGTTCCGATTCGCTCTTATGCACAGGAGCGTGTCAAGCGCCTGTTAACAGCGGGATCGACGGTGACGGCCCGTGACAGGCCAGCGAATATGCGACGGTGGCACACATGGTGGTGAAGCGGCGCCCGCAACATCCTATATTGGCGGCTTCACCTCCAAAGCCACGACACCCCAAGCCACGACACCTCAAGCCACGCTTGCAGATCCTGGTGACCGTCTCCTCGCCGCGCTGCGGCGCCGTCGCCATCCCGGCCGAGCCCTGACCCGATGCAGAAATTCATTTCCGTCCGCGGCGCCCGCGAGCACAATCTGAAGAACGTCGATGTCGACCTGCCGCGCGACCGGCTCGTCGTGCTGACGGGGCTTTCCGGATCCGGGAAATCGTCGCTGGCGTTCGACACGATCTACGCCGAAGGCCAGCGGCGCTATGTCGAGAGCCTGTCGGCCTATGCCCGGCAGTTCCTGGAAATGATGCAGAAACCCGATGTCGACCAGATCGACGGGCTGTCGCCGGCGATCTCGATCGAGCAGAAGACGACGTCGCGCAACCCGCGCTCGACGGTCGGCACCGTCACCGAGATCTTCGACTATCTGCGTCTGCTCTATGCCCGGGTCGGCATTCCCTATTCGCCGGCGACCGGCCTGCCGATCGAGAGCCAGACGGTCAGCCAGATGGTCGACCGCGTCCTGGCGCTGCCGGAAGGCACGCGGCTCTATCTGCTGGCGCCGATCGTCCGCGGCCGCAAAGGCGAATACCGCAAGGAACTGGCCGACCTGATGAAGCGCGGCTTCCAGCGCGTCAAGATCGACGGTTCGTTCTACGAGATCGCCGAGGCGCCGGCGCTCGACAAGAAGCTCAAGCACGATGTCGACGTCGTCGTCGACCGCATCGTCGTGCGGCCCGACATCGCCACGCGGCTGGCCGATTCCTTCCAGACGGCGCTGGAGCTTGCCGACGGCATCGCCGTGGCGGAGGTCGCCGATCCCCCGGGCGATAAGGCCGGTGCGGCGGCAAAGGCGACGGAACGCATCATCTTCTCGGAGAAATTCGCCTGCCCGGTGTCCGGATTCACGATCCCGGAAATCGAGCCGCGGCTCTTCTCCTTCAACAACCCCTATGGCGCCTGTCCGGTCTGCGATGGGCTCGGCGCCGAGCAGAAGATCGACCCGGCGCTGGTGGTGCCGGACGAGGAGCTGTCGCTGAAGGCCGGCGCCCTGGCGCCATGGTCGAAATCGACCTCGCCCTATTATCTGCAGACGCTGGAGGCGCTGGCCCGGCGCTACAAGTTCTCCATGACGACGCCCTGGGCGAAGCTTCCGGAAGAAGCGCGCCACGTCATCCTCTACGGCACCGGCCAGGAGAGCGTCACGTTCGTCTATGACGACGGCCTTCGCCGCTACGAGACCAACAAGCCGTTCGAAGGGGTCATTCCCAACCTGGAACGGCGCTACAAGGAAACCGAATCCAGCTGGTCGCGCGAGGATATCGAGCGCTTCCAGTCCTCGACGCCCTGCCAGGCCTGCCATGGATACCGGCTGAAGCCCGAGGCGCTGGCGGTAAAGATCGACCGGCTGCATATCGGCGAAGTCGCCGACATGTCGATCCGCCGCGCCGCCGAATGGTTCACGGCCCTGCCGGATCACCTCACCGAGAAGCAGCGCGAGATCGCCGACCGGATCCTCAAGGAAATCAGGGAACGCCTCAATTTCCTTGTCGATGTCGGCCTCGACTATCTCACCATGGCGCGCCAGTCCGGCTCCCTTTCCGGCGGCGAAAGCCAGCGCATCCGCCTGGCGTCGCAGATCGGATCGCGGCTGACGGGCGTCCTCTATGTGCTCGACGAGCCGTCGATCGGCCTTCACCAGCGCGACAACGAGCGCCTGCTGGCGACGCTTCGGCATCTGCGCGACATCGGCAATTCGGTGCTCGTCGTGGAGCATGACGAGGACGCGATCCTGGCCGCCGACCACGTCGTCGATGTCGGGCCGGCAGCCGGCGTGCATGGCGGCCGCATTGTCGCGGAAGGAACACCGGCCGAGATCATGGCCAATCCGAACTCGCTGACCGGGCAGTATCTCTCCGGCGTACGCGAGATTCCCATGCCGGCGAAGCGCCGGTCCTTCGCCAAGGCGCGCAAGATCAGGGTCGTCGGGGCGCGTGGCAACAATCTCAAGAACGTGTCGGCCGACATTCCGCTCGGCGCCTTCACCTGCGTCACCGGCGTCTCCGGCGGCGGCAAGTCGACCTTCCTCATCGACACGCTCTACAAGGCGGTGGCCCGCCGGCTGAACGGCGCGCGCGAAATCCCGGCCGAGCATGACCGCATCGACGGGCTCGAATATCTCGACAAGGTCATCGACATCGACCAGTCGCCGATCGGCCGCACGCCGCGCTCCAATCCGGCAACCTATATCGGCGCCTTCACGCCGATCCGCGACTGGTTCGCCGGCCTCCCCGAGGCCAAGGCGCGTGGCTACCAGGCCGGCCGCTTCTCGTTCAACGTCAAGGGCGGGCGCTGCGAGGCCTGCCAGGGCGACGGCGTCATCAAGATCGAGATGCACTTCCTGCCCGACGTCTATGTGACCTGCGACGTCTGCAAGGGGCACCGCTACAATCGCGAGACGCTGGAGGTGCGCTTCAAGGGCAAGTCGATCGCCGATGTCCTCGACATGACCGTCGAGGAGGGCAAGGATTTCTTCTCCGCCGTGCCGACGGTGCGCGAAAAGCTCGAGACGCTCGAACGGGTCGGGCTCGGCTACGTCAAGATCGGCCAGCAGGCCAACACGCTGTCGGGCGGCGAGGCGCAGCGGGTGAAGCTGTCGAAGGAGCTGTCCAAGCGCGCCACCGGCCGGACGCTCTATATCCTCGACGAGCCGACCACCGGTCTCCACTTCCATGACGTCGCCAAGCTGCTGGAGGTCCTGCACGAGCTGGTGGCGCAGGGAAACACCGTGGTGGTCATCGAGCACAATCTCGAGGTCATCAAGACGGCCGACTGGCTGATCGATCTCGGCCCGGAGGGCGGCGACCGCGGCGGCGAGATCGTCGCCACCGGCACGCCCGAACAGGTTGCCCGCGTTGCCGCAAGCTATACCGGCCGCTTCCTCGCCCCGATCCTGATGAAGGGCCGGCGCTCGCTGGCCCAGCCGGCCGCCGCAGAGTAGCCCGCTGCGGCGCAGCATTTCATGCTGCAATGCAATATGCGCAGTTCAGTCATGCAAACTCCGGTATGGCGGCCGGAGGGCTGCCTTCCTATCTTGGCATCGAACGCGGCGCTTCTCCCCTTCTCAGGCGCCGCTTCTCTTCCTTCGCTGCGGAGTTCTCCTCCCTCTCCGTACGAAGTGTCCCAGCCGGCATTCCTCCCCCAAGAGCCGGTGACATTGAGAAACGCCCGCCGATTCCTCCCCCGGCGGGCGTTTCTCTTTGCAGCATGACACTTGATTGACCTCGCGGCCTGCGCGAGCCTACGCAGGACGAGAGTTGCCATGGGAGGAAAACAATGAAGAAGGTGTTCTGCGGCGCTGCCGTCCTCGCCACCTTTATGTCCGCCTCCGCCTTTGCCACGGCCGCCATCAGGATCGACCCGGAACGGCCTTTCGGCACGATCGATTTCAACGAATGGCGCCTGGCGGAGTATCTCAGCGGTAGCCAGAAGGATGCGGCGCGCGTGCTTTTCATCCAGGACCTGACGGACGACCAGAAGGCCGATCTGCGCAAGCGCTGTGAGGCGATCATGGCGGAGCCCGCACGCTTCGGACCGGAGGTTCTGGAAGTGTGCAATCTCGGCATGGGCGTCCTGAACCAGCATAACTGAGGGCGAATGACCGACCCGGTCCATATTGTCGGCGGCGGTCTCGCCGGCAGCGAGGCGGCGTGGCAGCTGGCGCAAAGCGGCGTGCCGGTAGTCCTGCACGAGATGCGGCCCGTCCGCTCCACCGATGCTCACAAGACGGACCGCCTGGCCGAGCTCGTCTGCTCCAATTCCTTCCGCTCCGACGATCATGAGACGAATGCAGTCGGGCTCCTCCATGAGGAGATGCGCCGCGCCGGGTCGCTGATCATGGCGGCGGGAGACCGGCACAAGCTTCCTGCCGGCGGCGCCCTGGCCGTCGACCGGGACGGCTTCGCGGCAGAGATCACGGCAACGCTCCAGCAGCACCCGCTAGTCCGCCTCGAACGCGGCGAGGTGGACGGCCTGCCGCCGGCCGAATGGGACAGCGTCATCGTCGCGACCGGCCCGCTGACCTCGCCGGCGCTCGCCAGGGCGCTCGCCGACCTGACCGGCGAGGATTCCCTCGCCTTCTTCGATGCCATCGCGCCGATCGTCCATCGCGATTCGATCGACCCGGACGTCACCTGGCGCCAGTCGCGCTATGACAAGGCGGGACCGGGCGGCACCGGCGCCGATTACATCAACTGCCCGCTGAACCGCGAGCAGTACGAAGCCTTCGTCGACGCCCTTCTGGCGGGCGACAAGACGGCGTTCCACGATTGGGAAAGCACGCCCTATTTCGATGGCTGCCTGCCGGTCGAGGTCATGGCCGAGCGTGGCAGGGAGACCCTGCGGCACGGGCCGATGAAGCCCTTCGGCCTCACCAATCCTCACAAGCCGGAAGAGAAGCCCTATGCCGTGGTTCAGCTCCGGCAGGACAACGCGCTCGGCACGCTGTGGAACATGGTCGGCTTCCAGACCAAGCTCAAGCACGGCGAGCAGACGCGGATCTTCCGGCTTATCCCCGGGCTCGAGCAGGCCGAATTCGCCCGGCTGGGCGGGCTGCACCGCAACACCTTCCTCAACTCGCCGCGCCTCCTTGACGGCACGTTGCGGCTGCGCGCCATGCCGCGGCTGCGCTTTGCCGGGCAGATCACCGGCTGCGAAGGCTATGTCGAATCGGCGGCGATGGGGCTCATAGCCGGCCGCTTCGCAGCGAGCGAGCGGCTGGGGCAGCCGCTGTCCGTGCCGCCGTCGACAACTGCCTTCGGGGCGTTGCTCGGGCATATTACCGGCGGCCATATCAGCGACGACGAAGGCGGCGTCCGCTCGTTCCAGCCGATGAACATCAATTTCGGGCTGTTTCCGCCGGCGCCCGCCCTGGCGCAGGACGGCCGCCGCCTGCGCGGCGCGGAAAAGGCGCTGGCGCGCAAGCGCGCCATCTCCGCCAGGGCGCTGGCAGCGCTCGACTCTTGGCTGGACCTGCCTCAGGCGGCCGAATAGGCGCGCGGCCCGCGGCGCGCCGCCCGCCACAGCAGCCATTGCCGGCGCCATTGCGCAAGGCCGGCACCTCCCTCCCGCAGCGGGTCCGGGCTCCGTTCCAGATGCCGCAGATAGGGCGCGACGAGAGCCAGCGGCAGAAAGGCCGGCAGTACTGCCGGCGCAGCGGCGCCGAGAGCCTCGGCCCCCTGTCGCAGCCGCTGCCGCACCGTAGCGCGCAGTTCGGCCAGCGCCGCGGCAAGGGCCGGCGTCGCGCGCCCGGCAAAGACGTCGTCGAGGGCAACGCCGTGGCGCTGCAGCACGTCCTGCGGCAACACCATCTGGCGGCGCCGCGCCGTCAGCGGCAGGCGGCGCATCTCCTGCATGAGCGCCAGGGCCACCCCGCCATGGCCGGCGGCATCGGCGCTGGCGCCGCTCTCGCCGCCCGCCAGGATCACCGCCCCGAGCTGCAGGACGGCCGAGCGCGTCTCGCCGGCATAGCCGATGAAATCGGTCAGCGACGGCATGGGATCGTCGTAGAGATCGAACGTCCGCGCTTCGAGCAGCGCCTCGAACGCCGGCAGCGGCAGGGCGTGCGCCTCAATCGTCTGCAGCAGGGCCTCGGCGACCGGATGACCGCCGGCGCCGGTCACGCCGCTAAGGACGTCGCGCCACCATTGCAGCCGGATCTCCCCGGGCATCGGGTCGCTGACGCGGTCGCGGATCGAGGCGATCTCGACATCGAAGGCATGCAGCGCGAAAAGATGGCCGCGCACAGGCCCGGGCGCAAAGAGATCGGCCAGGTAGCGATCCCGATCGCGCTCGCGGAGCTCGGCCGCGCTCTGCCCGAAATTGTCCAAGCCGTTCCTCAGTCGACCGCGATGAGCGCCGCGGCGACCCGCCGGTCCTCGGCAAGGAGGACGTTGAAGGTGCGCACCGCCGCGCCCGTCGTCATGGCATCGGCGGCGATATGGCGATCCTTCAGCGCGGCGCGCAAGCCGGGCGGCAGGGTCCAGGGCAGGCTCCCGGCCCCGACGAGCAGGACATCGATCTCCTCCGCCTCGTCGAGGACGCGGCCGAGCGACTGCTCATCGATCTCGCCGGCGCTTTCGGGCGGCCACCCGTAGATGCCGCTCGGCACGCATAGAAGCGAGCCGCGATGCGACATGCCGGCGAAGCGGAAGCCGCCGGCGCCATAGGCGTCGAGCGGCGCCCGGCCGGGGTAATGCGCGGCGCGGATGACGATGCCGCGCATTACCGCCGTCAGCTCGTCTTGGCCGGCTCCGCCGGGGCCTTGGCCGCCTTGGCGGCCTCCGGCCGCTCGGCCCGCAGGCCGAAATAGATCAGGATCGGCGCCGCGACGAAGATGGAGGAGAGCGTTGCCGCAACGATGCCGAACAGCATCGAGCCGGTGAACGAGCGGATGACGTCGCCGCCGAACAGGAAGAGGGCCAGGAGGACGAGGAAGGTCGTCACGGAGGTGACGATGGTCCGTGCCAGCGTATCGTTGATCGCCCTGTCGATCAGGTCCGGTATCGGCAGGCTCTTGTATTTTCGCAATGTCTCGCGAATGCGGTCGTAGACGACGACTGTATCGTTGAGCGAATAGCCAACGGTCGTCAGGATGGCGGCCAGACTCGACAGGTTGAATTCGTATCGTGAGACGGCGAAGAAGCCCATCGTCATGATGACGACGTTGAGCGCCGAGATGATACTGCCTATGGCGAACTGCCACTCGAAGCGGAACCAGACATAGACCATGATCGCCGCCAGCGTGGCGAGCATGGCGATCGTGCCTTTCTGCGCCAGCTCACTGGAAACGCGCGGGCCGACAACCTCGACGCGGCGGAACTCGACCGTGTCGCCGAACGCCGCCCGTACCTTGTTGACCGCCGCCTGCTGCCCCTCCTCGCCGCCCTCCTGCTGGCCGATGCGGATCAGGACGTTGCTGCCGCCGCCGGGATCGCTCACCTCCTGGACCTGCGTGTCGCCGAGACCGAGGCCGTTCAGCGTCGAGCGGATGGCGCCGACGTCGGCCGGCTGGGTCACCGGCTTGATCTCGATCACCGTGCCGCCGCGGAAGTCGATGCCGTAGTCGGGGCCTACGAACACGAACAGGGCGGCCGAAAGGAGCGTCAGCAGCACGGCGATCGGGAATGTAACCCGCCGCAGGTGCATGAACGGGATCGTCGTATGATCGGGAATAATCCGTAGCGGCATGGATACGATCCCTGAAGTCTAGAGCCGGATGACCGACGGGCGCCGCCAGCGCACCCAGGTCGCCACCATAAGACGGGTGAAAAGGACGGCGGTGAACATCGTCGTGATGATGCCGATGGCATGCGTCACGGCGAAGCCGCGGATCGGGCCGGAGCCGAGGAAATAGAGCGCCACGGCTGCGATGAAGGTCGTGACGTTGGCGTCGACGATGGTCGCCAGGGCTCGTCGGAAGCCGAGGTCTATCGACTGGATAGCCGATCGCCCGCCTTTGAATTCCTCGCGGATGCGCTCGTAGATGAGCACGTTGGAATCGACGGCCGTGCCGACGGTAAGCACGATGCCGGCGATGCCGGGCAGGGTCAGCGTCGCCCCGAGCATGGTGAGGATGGCGAAGATCAGCGCCACGTTCACCAGCACGGCGATGTTCGCCAGGATGCCGAAGAAGCCGTAGACGACGAACATGAACACGCAGATCAGCACCGTACCGATGAGCGCCGCGATCTCGCCGGCGCGGATGGAGTCCTCGCCAAGACCCGGGCCGATTGTGCGCTCTTCGACGATCGTCAGCCGCGCCGGCAGGGCGCCGGCGCGCAGCAGGATGGCGAGATTGTTCGCCTCCTCAACGCTGAAGCCGCCGCTGATCTGGCCCGATCCGCCGAGGATCGGCTCGTTGATGCGTGGCGCCGAGATGACCTTGTCGTCGAGGACGATGGCGAAGGGCCGCCCGACATTGGTGCGCGTCACCTGCGCGAATTTCTGCGCGCCGCCCGTCGACAGGCGGAAATTGACGATCGGCTCGTTGTTGCGCTGGTCGAAGGCCGGCTGGGCGTCGGTCAGGTCCTCGCCCGTCATCAGCGGCTGCTCGTCGACCATGTAGGAAATGGTCGGATCGCTGGAATCGGGGATGATGATCGTGCCCGGCCGGCGCGACTGCGCCGCCTGGTCGGTGGGAATCTGCTGCTGGACGATATGGAAGGTCATCTGCGCCGTCTGGCCGACGATGGCCTTGAGGGCGGCGGGATCGCCAAGGCCCGGTGCCTCGACGAGGATGCGGTCCTCGCCCTGCCTCTGGATGCTTGGCTCGACGGTGCCCAGCTCGTCGACGCGGCGGCCGATAACCTCGATCGAGGTCTGGACGATGCCGCGGATGCGCTGGCTGAGGCCGGTCTCCGAATAGGCCAGCCGGGCCAGTCCGTCGTCGCCGACGGTGAGATCGAACTCATAGACCGAGCCGCCCGCCAGAAGGTTGGCGCTGAGCTCGTTGCGCAGCGGTGTGAGGCGCTGGCGCGCCAGATCGAGCTGGGCGAGATCACGGATGCGCAGCTGAACACCCCGCCCCTGCTGGCCGAGGCCGGTATAGCCGATGCGCGGCTCCTGGTTCATGGCGTTGCGGACTTCGCCGACCAGCGAGCGCAGCCGCTTCTGGATGTAGTCCTCGCTATCGACCTGATAGAGCAGATAGGAGCCGCCCTGGAGATCGAGGCCGAGGACAACCTGCCGCTTCGGCAGGAAGGAGGGCCAGCTGTCGACGGTCTCTTTGGAAAAGAAGTTCGGCACGATGACGGCGAGACCGGCCACGATGGTGGCCATGATCAGGAACGTCGCCCAGCGGGAAAAATAAAGCATCCAGGGTTTTCCAAAGCCGCTCGCAGCGGCGCGATCCTAGTTCAGCCGGCACTGCCAGGTCCGGCAGAGCCCGACCCCTCGTCTTCCGGCCCATTGAGCCGTGCGCAGGACTCCAGCGGTCCCTGCCATAGCAGGGCCAGCGGCGCCTGCAGGGCGCCCGAGCGCAGCAGCGACGCCATCGTCTCCGCGTCCGCCATCGTCATGTTGCCGCTTACCTGGCCGGCGCCTCCGGTAATCGGCTCACGAATGATCGGTGCGGCGTATACGCGTCCATCCATGACAATGGCAATCGGCCTGCCGACATTGGCGGCCGTGATGTCGGCGAAACGGCGCGTCCCGGCCTCCGAGAAGCGGAACGACACCACGGGCATGCCGGTCATCGCGTCGGTGACGGCATCCGCCTCGGCAAGGTCCCTGCCCTCCATCAGCGGCTCGGCGGAAATCGTGTAGGCGGAACCGTCCTGTCCTTCCGCAACAATCTCCCCGGCGCCCGGCGTGAGGTCGCCCGGGCCTGCCGGCTCGGACAGAACCTGATGAAAGGCCAGCGTTCCGGCTGGCCGGACGACGGCATCGATCCGCTGGACGTCGGTCACGCCGGCGGCGGCGATGGCGAGCCGGTTGCGGCTGATGAGCCGTACCTCGTCGCCCGAGATGCCGTAATCCTCGACGCGCTTCGCCACGACATCGCGAGCCGCAGCGACGATCCGCGCCGCTGCGGCATCCAGCGCGCCGGGAGCAAAGCCGATGCGCCCTGCTCCTTCGCTGATCGTCGCCGCAAGCTCGGCATCGCCGTGGCCGCCCTCGGGCTGCAAAGCCGGCGCCAGGCGCTCCTGAAGGCGATCCGCGTCCGATGGCGCCTGCAGCGTGAAGCTCACCGCCTCCCCGTCCCGCCCGATATCCGTCGCGGCGATGGCCGGCTCGGCCGCCAGGGCCATCTGCAGATCCGATTCCAGCGCTGCGAGGCGACGACCGGCATAGGCGGCGCGATCAGGACCGTAGACCAGGCAGACGCCGGCGGCGGGAGCACCCGACTGCGCCAGCATGATGCCCTGCCCGGCGCTCACCGGATACGGCAGCAGCGCAAGCATCAGCACAGCCGCCGGCGCGGCCAGATGATTCATGGGCAGTCGCCGGCGCATGTGGAAGGGCATTGGCGGATCACGCTAGCTCGCGGCGCTGTCTTCCTTGACGGGCTCGCCCTTGGCCCTCACCTCGGCGATCATGCCGCGCGCGATGCGGACCTTGACGCCTTCGGCGATCTCGACCTGAAGCTCGGACTCGTCGGTGACCTTGGATACCTTGCCGATGATACCGCCGCTGGTCACGATGGTGTCACCGCGCCGGACGTTCTTGATCATTTCCTGATGCTGCTTCATCCGCTGTCGTTGCGGGCGAATGATCAGGAAGTACATGATCACGAAGATCAGCACGAATGGCAGGAGCGAGAAAAGCATTTCGGTGCCGCCGGCTCCACCAGGAGTTTGGGCGAAAGCGGGCGTTACCAGCATCAGTCATTTCCTCTTCAAGGGGATCGAAGCAGGCGGCGGCTGCGCCCCGGCGGATCGGCCGGCGCTGCACCCTGCAAAGCGGCGCGGACTATAGCGAGGGCTCCGCGGGGTGGCAAACAGCGAAGGCCGGCGCAAGACCAAGGCTTTGCGGCCGGGAACTGCCGTGCTAACCGAGCCCGACACCCGACCCCGCAACGATTTCCGCCGTGCCTGATTCCGATACGATCTCGCTTGCCGAGCGCCTCGACAAACTCATCGCCATCATCACCCGGATGGCACCGCCGGAGCCGGTAAAGCCGGACTTCGACGCGGCGGATGCCTTCGTCTGGAACGCTCCCAGGCGCAGTTTCCAGCCGGTCGCGCATGTGGCGCGGGTCGATCTGTCGCTGCTGCGCGGCATCGACCGGGTCCGCGACATCCTCATCGACAACACGGAGCGCTTCGCTCGCGGGCTGGGCGCCAACAACGTCCTCCTGTGGGGCGCCCGCGGCATGGGCAAGAGCTCGCTGGTCAAGGCGGCGCACGCTTCCATCAATGCCGCCGGCGGTGCCCTGCACGGGCCGCTGAAGCTCGTCGAGATCCACCGCGAGGACATCGAGCAGCTTCCCGAGCTGCTCGGCCATCTGCGCGCCAGCCGTCACCGCTTCATCGTGTTTTGCGACGACCTGTCCTTCGACGGCGGCGATACGTCCTACAAGTCGCTGAAGGCCGCCCTCGACGGCGGCATCGAGGGACGGCCGGAAAACGTCCTCCTCTACGCCACGTCCAACCGGCGCCACCTCCTGCCGCGCGACATGATGGAGAACGAGCGGGCGACGGCCATCAATCCGGGAGAAGCCGTCGAGGAGAAGGTTTCGCTGTCCGACCGCTTCGGCCTGTGGCTCGGCTTTCACAGCTGCAGTCAGGACGAATATCTGGCGATGGTGCGCGGCTATGCAGCCTATTTCGGCCTGCAGATCAACGATGCGGCGCTGACGGCGCAGGCGCTCGAATGGGCGACGACGCGTGGCGCCCGGTCCGGGCGCGTTGCATGGCAGTTCAGCCAGGACCTGGCGGGACGGCTTGGGGTGCCGCTAGAAGGACAAGCCATCCCGCCAGCTTGATCGACTGCCGATTGAGGTCAGGAGCGATCAAAGTCCGGCTTGGCCGTGCGCCTGCGATCAGGCGCCGGAGAGGTAATCGAGCGGATTGACCGGCGTCTGGCCGCGCCGCAGCTCGAAATGGACCTGGGGCGAGCTGACGGAGCCCGTCGCGCCGGCCTTGGCGATGATCTGGCCGCGCTGGATCTTGTCGCCGCGGTTGACCATCACTTCGCTGTTATGGGCATAGGCCGTCACCCATCCGCCGGCGTGGCGGATAAGGATGAGGTTGCCGTAACCGGCGATCTCGTTGCCGGAATAGATGACCGTGCCGGCCTCGGCGGCCTTGACCGACGTTCCGGACGGGACCGCCAGGTTGATGCCGTCATTGCGCTCCCCGCCCGGCTTGGCGCCGAAGCCGGAGATGATGCGGCCGCGCACCGGCCAACGGAACGTCGTCCCGTTGGTTGAAGGTTCGTCCGCCGCGACCGGCTGGTTCGGCGAGGCATTGGCGGTCTGCTGGCCGGGCGTGACGGCCGTGGTCGGCACCGTCACGGCGGGGCCGGCATCGGTCGCGACCCGCGTCGGGTCCTGCTGCGGCGGCGTCAGGCGCGCCTCGCGCACCGGCTCGCCCGACCGCTCGGGACCGTTGGCCGGCTGGGCCGCGGCAACCGCCGCCTGGCCGCCGCGGCCGCCCGGAATCGCCAGCCGCTGCCCGACCCGCAAGGTGTCGGACGGGGTCATGCCGTTGGCGGTCGCCAGGGCGGTCGGCGTCACGCCATAGGCAATGGCGAGGCTGTACATGGTCTCGCCGTTGCGGACGACATGCTCGCCGGTGCCGGTGTTCGCCGGCGCCGCGGCAAGACGGTTGTCGCGCGGCGGCGTGCTGCCGCGATTGTCGGAGCGGTCGCGCTCGGCAAGGCGCGTCGCGCCGGAGCGGTCCGATTCGCGGATGACACCGAGATTCTGCGGCGGTGCGCCACGGCCGGCCGTCGGGAAATCGGGGCTGGGCACCAGCAGCGACTGGCCGGTACGCAGATGCGACTCGGTCGTCAGGCCGTTGGCGGCGGCAATGGCCGAAACCGGCACGTTGGCGCGCCGGGCGATGCTGTACAGCGTGTCGCCCTCCGACACGGTGATCGTCGTGCCGATCTGGCGGGGCTCGCGCGCCGGCGGCTGGGAGATCGCCGTGTCGCCGGGGTCGTTCCATGCCGTCACCGTTTCCGCCGGATAGGACGGCGGCGGCGGCAGGTCGGACGTGGTGACGCGCGACGACGGGCCGAGCGGGATGGTGCTGTTGCTGCTGTCACCCGGTCCGGCATTGGCGACCAGGGCCGGCGGCATCGGCTGTGCCGCTGCCATCTGGGTTCGCTGATTGCCGGTTGCGCCGGTGAATAACGGCGTATTGCCGAAACGCTCCATCGTGCAGCCGGCGCTCACGCTGGCCAGCAGGGCGACCACTGCGGCGCGCGACAGAATGCGCGACCGAAAACGAACAGGAAAATCCATCGGCCAACTCGCGGGTAACGCAACTAACTCGCCGCGAATTTGCCGTAGTAACGTTGAGAAACATTTAAAGTCGCGCCGCTTCTCCCGGAATCAGCGGCACAAAGCGAACATCGGCCAGGCGGGATTCAGTGAATCCGTGCTCGTCGCGGTTAATGCGCAGGAGCGTCTGCACGCCCTCCTCCGGTCCCACCGGGACGACCATAATGCCGGCGGGAGCGAGCTGGTCGATGAGCGCCTGCGGCACGGCCGGCGCCGCCGCAGTGACGATGATCCGGTCGAACTGCGCCTTGGCCTCCGGCCAGCCCCGCGAGCCGTCGCCGAAGATCGCCGTGATGTTCGACAGCTTGAGCGTGCGGAAGCGCAGTTGCGCCGCCTCGACCAGGGTGCGGAAGCGGTCGATGGTGAAGACATGCGCCGCCAGGTGCGACAGGACCGCCGTCTGGTAGCCGCTGCCGGTGCCTATCTCCAGGACACGGCTGTCCGGCCTGACGTCGAGGGCAGAGGTCATGAGGCCAACCATTTCCGGCGAGCTGATCGTCTGGCCGCATTCGATGGGCAGCGCCCGCTCGACATAGGATTCGTCGCGCACGTCATGCGGCACGAACAGCCGGCGCGGCACGGCCTCGAGGGCGTTGACGATGCGCTGGTCGGTTATGCCGCGCCGCCGCAGGCGGAGCAGGAAGCCGGCGACGGCGATGCGATCACGCTCGATCTCCTCCGGCGACGGGGCGTAGGCGATCTCCGCCATCACGCCCCGGCCTTGGCCGTCTCCGTTCCTTTGGGCGCCTCGGGTGTCTTGGGCGCGTCGGGTGTTTTCGACGCAAAGGCCCCGCGCAGCCGGCTCGCCAGCTCGTAGTCGGTCAGGTCGAGCCGCAGCGGCGTGACCGACACGACGCCGCTCTCGATGGCGTGCAGATCGGTGCCCGGCACGCGCTCGCCCTGCATGCGCCGGTAGCCGAGCCAGTAATAGGGATTGCCGCGCGCGTCGACGCGCTCGTCGATGAAGAGCGCGTGCATCAGCCGGCCCATATGGGTGACCTCGACGCCCTTGACCGCCTCCGGCGGAATGTCCGGAAAATTGACGTTGTAGAGAATTCCCGGCGGGAAGCCGAAATCGAGAAGGCGCCGGATGACCTGCGGCGCGAAGGTCTCCGCCGTCTCCCATTCCGCCGAACGGCCGTTGCTCCAGTCGTAGGTCTGGCTGAAGGCGATGGAGGGAATGCCCAGCATGGTGCCCTCGATGGCACCGGCAACGGTTCCCGAATAGCTCACATCGTCGGCGGCATTCTGGCCGGCATTGACGCCCGACATCACCAGGTCCGGCTTCTCGCCGATGATGCGGCGCATCGCCATGATCACGCAGTCGCTGGGGGTTCCCCGGAGCGCGAAGCGCCGCTCGCCGACCTGGCGCAGGCGCAGCGGCTCGCTGAGCGTCAGCGAATGGGACAGGCCGCTCTGGTCCGATTCCGGCGCCACGATCCAGACTTCGTCGGAGATGGCCGCCGCAACGCGCTCCAGCGCGGCAAGGCCGGGGGAATTGATTCCGTCGTCATTGGTAAGAAGGATGCGCATCTCGCCTTTCTCGAACGCCTTGCGGGGCGTGGCCGCCGGCCGAGAGCTCAGCCGGCAGCGATTCTCGTCACCCCGTTCATATAGGGCTGCAACGCTGGCGGGACCGTGATGGACCCATCGGGATTCTGATAGTTCTCCATGACGGCAATCAAGGCGCGGCCGACGGCGACGCCCGAGCCGTTGAGGGTATGGACGAAGCGCGTCCCCTTGCCCTCGCGCGGCCGATAGCGCGCGTCCATGCGGCGGGCCTGGAAATCGCCGCAGACCGAGCAGGACGAGATCTCGCGGTAGGTGTTCTGGCCCGGGAGCCAGACCTCGATGTCCCAGGTCTTCTGCGCCGCGAAGCCCATGTCGCCGGTAGATAGTGTCATGACGCGGTAGTGCAGGTCGAGCTTCTGCAGCACTGCCTCGGCAGCGGCCAGCATCCGCTCGTGCTCGGCCAGCGATTGGTCCGCCGCAGTGATCGAGACCAGCTCCACCTTGTCGAACTGATGCTGGCGCAGCATGCCGCGCGTATCGCGGCCGGCGGCCCCGGCTTCCGACCGGAAGCACGGCGTCAGCGCGGTGAAGCGCAGCGGCAGCTCCGCCTCGTCGAGGATCGTCTCGCGAACGAGGTTAGTCAGCGGCACCTCGGCCGTCGGGATGAGCCAGAGATAATCGGAGGTGTGGCCGACGGGCGGTGCATCGCCCTGCCCCGCTTCCCAGCTCACCTCGCGGCCGGCAACGAAAAGATCCTCACGGAATTTCGGCAGCTGGGCGGTGCCGAACAGGGCTTCGTCCTTCACCAGCAGCGGCGGCTGCACCTCCGTATAGCCGTGCTCCTGCGTGTGCAGGTCGAGCATGAACTGGCCGAGCGCCCGCTCCAGGCGCGCCAGGGCGCCGCGCAGGGCGACGAACCGTGCCCCGGACAGCCGCGCCGCGGCCGCGAAGTCCATCAGGCCGAGCGCCTCGCCCAACTCGAAATGCTCCTTGGCCTCCGGCTTCTCCGGCCTGGCCCCCCAGCGCCGGTACTCGACATTGGCATGCTCGTCGGCGCCGACCGGAACATCCGGCAGCGGCACGTTGGGAATGACGGCAAGGGCGTCGCGCAGAGCGCTGTCCAGCCGCCGCTCCTCGCCCTCGCCCTGCTGGAGCTCGTCCTTCAGGCTTGCGACCTCGGTCATGAGGCGTTGCGCCGTCGCCTCGTCCTTCGCGGCTTTGGCCTTGCCGATGTCCTTCGAGGCAGCGTTGCGGCGCTCCTGGACGGCCTGGAGGCGCGCCACGACGGTGCGGCGCTCCTCGTCGAGGGCAATCAGGCGCGCTGCCTCGGGTGCGGCGCCGCGGCTGGCGAGAGCCCGGTCCAGCGCTTCCGGGTTGTCGCGAATCCACTTGATGTCGAGCATGGAAAGTCTCGTGCGGAAAAAGGTCCGTAGCCGCCGGGCGGCGGCCGGCCGGGCAGCCGGCCAGATAGCGGCTCGTCCGGACGAAAGAAACAGGATGGTGCGACGTCTACGGCGCCGCGGCCGCCGCCTGACGGATCAGGCGGAGCCGGTAGACTGGGCAGGCAGGGTGTCCTGATCCGCCTCGCGGCGCCGCTCGACCATTCGCACCGACCAGATCGAGGCCTCGTAGAGCAGCATGGTCGGGATGGCGAGCGAAATCTGGCTGATCGGGTCCGGCGGGGTCAGGATCGCCGCGGCGACGAAGGCCAGCACGATGGCATAGCGCCGCTTCGACTTGAGGGCGTTGCTGCTGACCACGCCGATCGATCCCAGCAGCGTCAGGATGACCGGCAGCTGGAAGGTGACGCCGAAGCCGATGATCAGCTTCATGATCAGGCTGAGATATTCGTTGACCTTGAACAGCGGGTCGATCGCCACCTGTCCCTCGCCACCCGGCTGGGCCAGGGACAGGAAGAAACGCAGCGCGACCGGCATGATGAAGAAATAGACCAGCGCGGCGCCGGCGATGAACAGCAGTGGCGTGGCGATCAGGTAGGGCGCAAAGGCCCGCCGCTCGCGCTTGTAGAGACCGGGCGCCGAGAAGCGGTAGATCTGGATGGCAAGGACCGGAAACGCCAGGAAGAAAGCGCCGAACAGCGCCAGCTTCATCTGCGTGAAGAAGAATTCCTGCGGCGCGGTATAGATCATCCGTAGGTCTTCGGCCTCGCCGGCCGCCCACTCATAGGGAATGAGCAGGATATTGTATATCTGCTCGGCGAAATAGAAGCAGACGATGAAGGTGAGCAGAACTGCGACAAGCACGCGGATCAGGCGCGTGCGCAATTCCACGAGATGCGACATCAAGGGGGCGCGGCTGGCCTCGACCTGCTCCGCATCCTCGGGCGTGACGTGCTTCATGATGCGCGCGCTCCCACGGCCCGTCGCTCGACAGCGATGTCGGTCTCGGCGTCTTCCCGGGCGACATCAACCTCGCCAGGCGCTTCCGGATCGGGATGGACCTCGTCCGAGGCCGGCTCCTCGCTGCTGTCGGTTTCGACCTCCGGCAACGGTTCCGGCTCCGGTTCGGGTTGAGGTTCGGGGTCCCGGGCGGCGTAGACGATCGGCGCGCCGAGGGTGATATCGACCTCATTGTACTGGATCAGCGCCCGCTCCTGCTCGGAGAGCATGTCCCAGTCGGTGGTCGTCCGCTCCGGCTCGGGCGCGGCAACAACCTGAACCGGCGCGGCGCCGGCCGGTACGGCAGATGTCGTTGCCGATGCGGTCATCCCTGCAGCCGCAACGGCTGCAGCCGGTTCCACGGCTTCAGCCACCGCCGCGGGCGCCGTCTCCGCCAGGGCCGCCGTCGCAGGAGCCGCCGCTGCCGCCACCGCCGGTGCAGCAGCCTTGGCCGCCGGCGCGCCGGCCTGACTGAGATCGCGCGTGAGCTCTTCGCCGGCGCGGGTGATCGGCTCGAAGCTCTTGCGGACATCCTTGAGAGGATCGAGCTTGCCGATCTGCGCGACTTCCTTCTGGACTTCGGCCAGTTCGGTCTCGCGCATCACCTCGTTGACCTGCTTCTGGAAGTCGCCAGCCATGCGCCGGGCCTTGGTGACGAAACCGCCGACCGTACGCAAAAGCTGCGGCAGGTCTTTCGGACCCACCACGACGATCGCGACAACCGCGATCACCAGCATCTCTGTCCAGCCGATGTCGAACATTCAGCCTGCCACGCAACCGGAGGCGGCGGAGGCCCCGCCGCCTGTCCTACAGAAACCCAGCTTGCGCCGGGCCGGGCTCAGGAGGCCTTGCTCTTCTCGTCGGTCGACGCCGTCGCTACGGCAGCCGGGCTGTGATCGAGCGTAGGCTTCGCGGCAGTCTCAGTCTCGTCGTCGGACAGGCCCTTGCGGAAATTCTTCACGCCCTTCGCCATGTCGCCCATGATGTCGGCGATCCGGCCGCGTCCGAACAGAAGCAGCACGATGACCAGAACGATCAGCCAGTGCCAAATGCTCAAGTGACCCATTGTTTTCCTCCATGCTGGCCCGCTCTGCGGCGAACCGACCGGAATGTCGTGTTAAACCCCGGCGCCCATTCTGATGTAGGCTTAATCTGGATGCTTGGCAAATTTAAGCACAGCGCTTTGATTTGCCACGATTTCCAGTCTTCGTCCACCGGCGTTGAAGCCCGTGCGGCCGGGCCTTCGCGCGGCGTGACGGCAGCCTTCTGCCACGCGCCTTTCCGCCCGAAAAAGCCCCTGTCAAATGGCGCGCTCACGGCACTTGGGCAAGACCAGCGGGCGCTTCGCATGGCGCCCTGCCCTCGAGCCGCCTGCCTGCCGCCATCACAATTGCGGGAGTTGCAAGGCCGCCCTGCCAATCCCCTTGCGGCGCTATTCCCGATCGTCGCCCGGGAAATCCGCGTCGGGGTCGTCCGCACCGAGCGGCTCCTCGTCCTCGGCAAGATCGAGATCGGCGCCTGCGTGCGGCAGGGCGAATCCGCTGGCATCCATTGCGGCGTTGAGAAGGCCGGCGGCTTTCAGCTCGTCGAGGCCGGGCAGATCGGCGATCGCCTCCAGCCCGAAATGCTCCAGGAATGCCGGCGTCGTCCCGTAGGTGACCGGGCGGCCGGGCGTCTTGCGCCTGCCGCGGAGACGGACCCAGCCAGTCTCGATCAGCACGTCGAGCGTGCCGCTGCTGGTCGACACGCCGCGGATTTCCTCGATATCGGCCCGCGTCACCGGCTGGTGGTAGGCGATGATGGCGAGGGTCTCCATCGCGGCGCGGGAAAGCTTCTTCTGCTCGACCGCCTCGCGGTTCATCAGGAATGCCAGGTCGGAGGCGGTGCGGAACGCCCAGCGTCCGGCCACCTGGACCAGGTTGACGCCGCGGGCCGCATAAGCCTGCTGCAGGTCTGCGAGCAGCGCCGGAACATCGCAGCTCGCCGGAAGGCGCTGCGCCAGATCGGCCAGGGCGACCGGCTCGGCGGACGCAAAGAGAATCGCCTCCGCCATCCGCAGGTGCTCGGCGTTGGCTTCCGGCGCACGCAGGCCGGCCGACGGGAACAGCCTTATGACGCTCGTTTCAGCCATCGGCAGCTTCCTCCGCAAGACGGGTGGCGCGCATCATCAGCGGCCCGAAGGCAACGCTCTGCCGCAATTCCAGGTGCCCTTCGCGGGCGAGCTCAAGGCTGGCGCCAAGGCTGCTCGCCAGAGCCGTGCGCCGCGTCTCGGGTGTCAGGTAGGGCGACAGGAAGATGTGCATCGGCGTCCATTCGGCGATTCGGCCAACCAGCCGCAACAGGATCGCACGCGCATCGGCCAGCGCCCATACGGCGCGCCTCGCCACCTGGTGAACCGGCGGGCTCTGCCGCCGGCGCTGGGCGGCATAGGCGGCCAGGAGGTCGTAGAGGCTGGCGTCGAAGGCGCTGCGCCGCGACACCCGCAGTTCCGGCTCGCCGCGGGCGAAGACGTCCCGCCCCAGCCGGGCCAGACCGGTCAGCCGCTCCGCAGCGCGCCGCATGGCCTCCAGCCGGCGCAGGCGAAGCGCCAGCGCCGCCGCCATCTCCTCCCCGGTCGGCTCGTCGTCCACCGCCGGTTCCGGCAGCAGCAGGCGCGACTTGAGATAGGCGAGCCAGGCCGCCATCACGAGATAGTCGGCCGCCACCTCGAGGCGCAGGGCGCGGATGCCCTCGATGAAGGCAAGGTACTGCTCCGCCAGCGCCAGAATGGAAATCCGCGATAGGTCGACCTTCTGGTCTCGCGCCAGATCGAGCAGGAGGTCGAGCGGTCCCTCGAACCCCGCCACGTCGACGACAAGCGTCGTGTTATCCCTCTGGCGCCGGGGCGCCTCCTCCCAGAGGTCGGTCTGCGGGCTTGCCGGCTGCACGGCCATGGCGGTCAGGCGAGCGCCGGCGCGATCAGCGCGTCGAGCTCCGCCCGCGCCGCGTCGCGATCAAGCGCCTCCGGCGGATGGAGCCGCGCAACGGCCGCGCCGGCCCGTACCGCCGCGCGCCCCGACAGAACCGGCACGGCGTCGGCGACGGCGCGCATCTCATCCATGTCGCCATTGCAGTGAAGGGCGATGTCGCAGCCGGCGGCGATGGCAGCGCCGGTGCGCTCGCCGATCCCGCCCTCCAGGGCGCCCATCGAGACGTCGTCACTCATCAGCAGGCCGTCGAAGCCGATCTCTTCCCGAATCACCTGGCTGATTATGCCCGGCGAGGTCGTTGCCGGTCGATCCGCATCGAGCGCCGTGTAGAGAACATGCGCCGTCATGGCCATCGGCAGGTCGCGCAGCTGGCGGAACGGGGCGAAATCCACCTCCAGCTCCGCGCTGCCGGCGTCGACCGTCGGCAGCGACAGATGGCTGTCGGCGCCCGCCCGGCCATGACCGGGAATGTGTTTCATGACCGGCAGGACGCCGCCGTCCAGAAGCCCGGTCGCCGTGGCGCGGCCCAGCAGCGCAACGAGGCCGGGATCACGCCCGTAGGAGCGGTCGCCGATCACCGCGTGCGTGCTGTCGCCGGCGACATCGAGCACCGGCAGGCAGTCGACATTGATGCCGAGGTCGAAAAGGTCGGCGGCGATCAGCCGCGACGTCAGCCAGGCCGCCCGCCGCCCCGCTTCCGGGTCCCGGAGGGCGAGCCGCCCCATGGCGTCGCCAGGCGGATAGACGGGCCACAACGGCGGCCCCAGCCGCTGCACGCGTCCGCCTTCCTGGTCGATCAGGACCGGCGCATCGGCACGTCCGACGACATCGCGGAAGCCGGCGACGAGATCGCGGATCTCCTGCGGCTCACGGCAATTGCGCTTGAAGAGGATGAGCCCCCACGGACGCGCGTCGCCGAAAAAGCGGATTTCCCCTTCGGTCAGCCGAGGCCCGGCGCAGCCGGCGATGAAGGCCCTGGCGCTCACGAAGGCGCTTGTCAGTTCTGCGCGACGATGCAGTCGGCGCCGGCCGCCTTGAGGCTGGCGCAGAGGCGATTCGCCTCGTCGCGGCTCGTCGGCGGTCCGACGCGCACGCGATAGAAGGTGCCGCGGGCACCGAGATCGGCGCGCTGAACGTCCGGCTGGCGTCCCGAAAGATACTGCGGCAGGCGGTTCTGCAGGGAACGGAAGGCCGCCAGAGCTTCGGCCTCGGAGCGCTGCGACGCCACCTGGACGAGGAAGTTGCCGCTCGCCTGGGGAGCGCGCTGCGCCGGTGCCGGTTCGGCCGGCGCCGACGGCATCAGTGAAATCGGCTCGTCGCGCGCCGCCTGACGTTGCGGCGCCGGCTCGCGCGCCGCGGGCGGCTCGGTGACGGTCCTGACCTCGACATTGCGCACCGGCGGCGGCTCGGCAGCAACCGGCGTGGCCGCCGCCACCTGATCGCGCTCCGGATTGGGGCGCGGCACAGGCCCGTTCGCGACGACGGTCCCGACGCTGTCCGGATCGGGCTGAAGGTTCGTCTCGTCCTCGCGCGGCGGGACGAGCTGGCCGCTCTCGGCCGCGATTGCGGCCGGATCGTTGTTCGACAGGTTCTCCGCGGCAGCCAGCACATCGGCGGCCGGCGGTGCTTCGCCGACCGGCGCCGCCTCGCTGGAGACGATCGTGCCGTCCGGACGGACGACGACGGTGCGCACCCGCCGCGTCCCGGCTGCAGGTGACGATCCGTCGCCCGCCTCGGCATTGGCGGCCTCGGCATCGAACTCCCGGCTGCGCGGCCGGGCAACGGAGTCGTCGTCGGGCGCACCAGGAAGGATGATGCGGGAAATCTCGCGGCTGCCCTCGCTCTCCGGCGCCGTTATCTGCGGGATATCGGCAATGACCTCGTCATCCTGCGGTGCCAGCGTCTCCGGCCCGTCGGCGTCGATCGGACCTTCGCCGCCGACACGGTCGTAGATCAGCTTGCTCGGGTCGGCGGCGGCCGTCTGCTGCTCCTGCGGCGGCGGCTCCTCCTTCGTCGGCGTGTCATCGGCAAGGAAAACCGGCGCCGCCGTGTCGCCCGTGCCGGCGCCTGGGCGCAGCATTATCGCTGCCGCTCCGCCGACCAGGACAATTGCCAGGATGGCGCCGATCGCCAGGACCTCCTTGCGCAGGCCCCTGCGCGGCGGCTCGGACAGGTCGTCGTCGAGATCGTAATCGGCCTCCGAATCCGCCGGATCGCCGTCATAGTCGCCATCGTAGCGATCGTCCTCGCCGGCACGCAGGGCGACGGGATAGGGCGGGAAGCTTTCTTCGTCCGACGGCTGATAAGGCCCGTCGAGATCGTTGCCGAGCCGCGCCGAGACACCCGGCGAGGGATCGTCTCCCATGCCGTCGTCGTAAGGTTCCTCAAGGTATGGCTCCTGCAGGAACCCCGTTTCGGCGGCGTCGCTGCTATAGGCGGGCGCCTCGTCGTCATCGGCCGCGTAGGTCTCGGCGCTGTCCTGGCCGTCGCCCGGATAGACGTCCTCGTCCTCGGCATAGACGGCGCCGGTCTCCGGCGCTGCGTAAGCATCGTCCTCGGGCTGATAGGGATCGAAGGCACCGGCGTCATCCGGCGTCTCCGGCGCCGAGCGAAGCTGGTAGTCGTCGTAGGACCCGGCGTCATCGTCCGCCGCGCCCGCGACCGGCGGATAGCCGTCCGTCGCCGGATCGCCGTCGGCAACCGGGTAGCCGGCCGGATCGTAGACATAGTCCTGCGCGGCTTCGTCGCCCTCGTCCTGGCGCGCTCCGGCATAGTCGGAATAGTCGCCGTCATCGTCAGCCGCATAGGCCGGCGCGCGGCCGTAGTCGTCCCTGTCGTCGGCGCGGCGGCTGGCGGCGAACGAAGCCTGGAGGTCGCTCAGCAACTCCGCTTCTAGGTCCCGGGCCAGATCGGCATCGGTGGGCGTGCGGTCGGCGGTCAAGGGCGATCTCCGGCGGGAGGTATCGGCATAGGCGGAGCGGCCCGAAACGATCCGCGCCAGTTCAACAAGCGGATCTTCCTCGGTGCGCTCGGCACCCGGATTGCTGGCGCCGCTGCGGCGGCTGGCGGATGTCAGATCGTGGCGGTCAGCCATCTTGTCCAGTTCCGTCCCGCAGCAATCGCCTCCCCAAGCCCCGCGGACATCGCATTCCCCGCGGACATTGCCGCGAGCTACGCACTCACCGCATCTCCTCCGGCGCGTTCACGCCGAGGATAGACAGACCGGACGACAACACCAAATTCGTGGCGTGAACGAGGGCAAGCCTGGCTGAAGTCAAGTCTCGTTCTGTAGGGTTAATAAAGCGTAATTGCGGCATCTCCTTGCCGCGGTTCCATAGCGCGTGGAAGTCGGCCGCAAGCTCGTAAAGGTAGAAGGCGATGCGGTGCGGCTCATGGCTCTGCGCCGCCGCCTCGACGATGCGCGGATACTCGGCGAGCCGACGGATCAGGCCCAGTTCGGCTTCATCGCCCAGGAGATCCAGCGGCGCCGTGGCAAGGCTCCCGGCATCGCGCGGCAGGCCCGGCACCTCCGCCTCCGCCTGGCGGAAGATCGAGCATGTCCGCGCATGGGCATATTGTACGTAGAAGACCGGATTGTCCTTCGACTGTTCCGTCACCTTCTGGAAGTCGAAGTCGAGCGGCGCGTCGTTCTTGCGGAAGACCATCATGAACCGCACGGCATCGGCGCCGACTTCGTCGACAACGTCGCGCAGCGTGATGAACTCGCCGGAGCGCTTCGACATCTTCACCGGCTCGCCGTTGCGGGTCAGCTTGACCAGCTGGCAGATGCGGGCGTCAAGCGTCACCTGGCCACCGCTGAGCGCCCGCACCGACGCCTCGATGCGCTTCACATAGCCGCCGTGATCGGCGCCGAGGACGTCGATCATCTGCGTGAAGCCGCGCCTGTACTTGTCGTAGTGATAGGCAATGTCGGCGGCGAAATAAGTATAGGAGCCGTCCGACTTCTTGAGCGCCCGGTCGGTGTCGTCGCCGAACTCCGTCGACCGGAACAAGATCTGCTCGCGGTCTTCCCAGTCGTCGGGCAGCTGGCCCTTGGGCGGCGGCAGGCGGCCCTGGTAGATCAGCCCTTTGTCCCGCAGCGCATCGATCGCCGCCTCGATCCTGGCGCCGTTGCCGGCCGTCAGCGTGCGCTCGGAGAAGAACACGTCGTGATGGACGTTGAGGGCCTCCAGGTCGCCGCGGATCAGCGCCATCATCGCCGCGATGGCCGCGTCGCGCACGATCGGCAGCCAGGCGGCTTCATCGAGTTCCAGGAGGGCGTTGCCGTACTCTCGCGCCAGGGCCTCGCCGACCGGCTTCAGGTAGTCGCCCGGGTAGAGACCCTCCGGGATCGGCCCGATCGCCTCCCCCAGCGCCTCGCGGTAGCGCAGAAAGGCGGAGCGGGCGAGGACATCGACCTGCGCCCCGGCGTCGTTGATGTAGTATTCCCGCGTGACGTCGAAGCCGGCGGCCGCCAGCAGATTGGACAGCGCGTCGCCGAATACGGCACCGCGGCAATGGCCGACATGCATCGGGCCGGTGGGATTGGCCGACACGTATTCGACATTGATACGGACGCCGCCGCCGAGCGTCGTGCGGCCGTAGTCGTCGCCGGAGGTCACGATCTGGCCGACGAGCTTTTGCCAGTAGGCGGGGCGCAGGCGCAGGTTCACGAAGCCCGGGCCGGCGACTTCCGCCGTCTCGACATCGGGATCGGCGGCCAGTTCCGTGGCAATGCGGGTTGCGAATTCGCGCGGGTTCACGCCCAGCGGCTTCGCCAGCACCATGGCGGCGTTGCTGGACAGGTCACCATGGCCGCTGTCGCGCGGCGGCTCTACCAAAGCGCGCGAGAAATCCGCTTCAACGCCATGATAATGCTGCGCGATGAGATGCCGAACGACGGTCTCGACGCGTTCGCTGAACACCCGGAAAATATTCATGTTGCTCCGCGGGGAATACGCCAGAAGGCCGGGGCGGCCTAAACGAAATCAGGCAGCCGGTCAAACAGACGGCGGTACTCCAGAATGGCGAAACGGTCCGTCATGCCGGCCAGGAAGTCGGCGATATGCCGGGCACGGTCGGCGTCGGCCACCGGCGCCGCGATCCGCCAGTCGGCCGGCAGGCTCTGCGGGTCGGTCCAGTAGCGCCGGTAGAGCGCTTCGACGAGCTCTTCCGCCGCCTCCATCGTCGCCATGACCCGGGGATGGCGATAGACGCGCTCGAACAGCAGCGCCTTGATGGCGCCGTCGACCGCCGACATGGGCGGCGAGAAGGCAGCAACGGCGTCGGCGGCGCGCCGCACGTCGTCAGCCGACTGCGGATCGAGACCGGCGAGCCGGCGCTCGGTCTCAGCTATGACATCCTCGATGAGGACGCCGATCAGCCGCCGCACCACCTCCGGCGCGATGCGCGACCGGCCGATGGCCGGGTATCGTCGCAGGACTTCATCAAGAAGGTCGGCGAGCAGCGGCACCACCCGCAGGTCGTCGATGTCGAGAAGGCCGGCGCGCATGCCGTCGTCGAGGTCGTGCGCGTCATAGGCGACATCGTCGGCCACCGAGGCGATCTGCGCTTCCGCCGAAGCATAGCTCCACAGCCAGAGGTCGGAGGCGCTGTCCTGATCGGCGACGGCACGCGGAAGCTCGCCGCCGCCGCGAACGGTGCCGTCGCCGGCGACCAGCGGGCCATTATGCTTGGCGAGGCCCTCCCGCACCTCCCAGGTCAGGTTGAGGCCGTCGAACTCGGCATAGCGGCGCTCCAGGACGGTGACGACCCGCAGACTCTGGGCGTTGTGGTCGAAGCCGCCATAGGGCGCCATGGCGGCATTAAGCGCCCGCTCGCCGGCATGGCCGAAGGGCGAATGGCCAAGGTCGTGGGCGAGCGCGATGGCCTCGGTGAGGTCCTGGTCGAGGCGAAGCGCCTGCGCCAGCGAGCGGGCGATCTGGGCGACTTCGAGCGTATGCGTCAGGCGGGTGCGATAATGATCACCTTCCTCGGGCAGGAAGACCTGCGTCTTGCCCTTGAGGCGGCGGAAGGCCATCGAATGGACGATACGGTCGCGGTCGCGCTGGAAGGCGGTGCGCCGCGTCGCCGGCGGCTCCGGAAAAAGCCTGCCCCGGCTGCGGGCCGGGTCTTCGGCGAAGACGCGGCGGCCGATCCCGGCCGTTGCCGCCGGCCGCTCGGTTGACTCAGCCAAGGCGCAATCCTAACTCTCGGTTTCCCATGCTCACGCCTGTCCAGCGAGCGATAGCAGCACCATGCCGGATGAAGCCACTACAACCGCCGATGTTCAGCCGCAGATCACGATCTCCGAACGTGCGGCGATGCGCATCACGCAATTCCTGAACGACGATCCGGAGCTCGCGGCCATGCGGGTCGGCGTCTCCGGCGGCGGCTGCTCGGGTTTCCAGTATACCTTCGAGCTGGTGCAGAGCGTCGCACCTGACGATGTCATCTTCCGCAACGGCTTCGCGGTGATCGCGGTGGACCCGGTCTCCCTGCCCTACATGGCCGGCGCCGAGATCGATCTCGTCGAGAACCTGATGGGCGAATCGTTCCAGGTGAACAACCCGCAGGCCACCGCATCCTGCGGCTGCGGCACCAGCTTCTCCGTCTGACACCTACTGGAACGCTGTCTCGGCGAAGCTGCGCAGCTTGCGCGAATGCAGGCGCTCCGGCGCCATGGCGCGCAGCTTCTCCATCGCCCTGATGCCGATCTCCAGATGCTGGCCGACCTGGCGGCGGTAGAAATCCGTCGCCATGCCCGGCAGCTTCAGTTCGCCATGCAGCGGCTTGTCCGAGACGCATAGCAGCGTTCCGTAGGGAACGCGGAAGCGGAAGCCGTTGGCGGCGATGGTGGCGGATTCCATGTCGAGCGCGATGGCGCGCGACTGGGAGAAGCGCTCCACCAGCTCCGACTGGCGCAGCAGCTCCCAATTGCGGTTGTCGATGCTGGCGACGGTGCCGGTGCGCATGATGCTCTTCAGCTCGAATCCCTGCAGCCCGGTGATCTCGGCGACCGCCTCCTCCAGCGCCACCTGAATTTCGGCCAGCGGCGGGATCGGCACCCAGGTCGGCAGATCGGCGTCGAGAACGTGGTCCTCGCGGACATAGCCGTGGGCGAGGACATAGTCGCCGAGCGCCTGCGTGTCACGCAGGCCGGCGCAGTGGCCCAGCATCAGCCAGCTGTGCGGCCGCAGCACCGCGATATGGTCGGTGATCGTCTTGGCGTTGGATGGCCCGACGCCGATATTGACCATCGTAATCCCCGAGTGCCCTGCCCGCTTCAGGTGGTAGGCCGGCATCTGCGGCAGGCGCCCCGGCGCGACGCCGGAAACGGCTGCCGTCTTGCCGGCCGGCGTCAGGACATTGCCCGGCTCGACGAAGGCCTCGTAGCCGTCGCGGCCCTCGGCGATGAGCCGGCGCGCCAGGGCGCAGAACTCGTCGATATAGAACTGGTAGTTGGTGAACAGCACATAGTTCTGGAAATGCTCCGGAGCCGTCGCCGTGTAATGCGGCAGCCGGTGCAGCGAATAATCCACCCGCTGTGCCGTGAAAGGCGCCAGCGGTTCGGCGGCGCCGGCCGGCGGCACGTAGGTGCCGTTGACGATGGCGTCGTCCGTGACGGCAAGATCGGGCACATCGAAGATGTCCCGCAGCGGCCGGTCCAGGCGTTCGGCCAGCGCGCCTTCGACATAGACGACGTCGGTGAAGGCGAAATGCAGCGGCAGCGGTTCCGTCGACGGGCCGATCTCGACCGGAACGCCGTGATTGCGCAGCAGCAGCCTTATCTGTTCGGTGAGGTAGGAGCGGAACAGCCGCGGCCGCGTCACAGTGGTCGAGAACGTGCCAGGGCCGGCGACATGGCCGTAGGACAGGCGCGTATCGACCTTGGCGTGGCTGTTGGTGGTGATCCGGATCTCCGGATAGGTGGCGCGCACGCGCCGGGTCAGCACCTCGCCGTGCAGGAGCGCATCGAAGCGGCTGCGCAGAAAGCCGGCATGGGCGTTGTAGATGGCGTCGAGCCTCTCGACCGCGGCTTCGGCATCGTCGAAGAACTCGCTGGCGATCGGCTCGGGCATGTCGAACTGCCCGTGTTCCTTCGGAACATACTGCTCCATTTTGCTGACCGGATCCGCTGCTGCGCCGGAATGGCGGGGACGGACGTCGCCCGGCCCCGCGATGCGGCTTAGGCCAGCCTGGCGCTGAGCGTCGTCTTGACCGAGGCGAGCGCCTTCGACACCGGGCAGTTCACCTTCGTCCCTTCGGCGATCTTCTGGAAGGCGGCATCATCGATGCCGGGCACCTTCGCCGTCGTCTCCAGCTCGATGAGCGTGATGGCAAAACCGCCGTCCACCGTCTCGATATGCACCTTGGCCTTGGTCGACACCGATTCCGGCTGGTAGCCGGCGCCGCCGAGATCGGCCGCCAAGGCCATCGAGAAGCAGCCGGCATGAGCGGCACCCAGCAGCTCCTCCGGATTGGTGCCTGGCGCGTTCTCGAAGCGCGACGAGAAGCTGAAAGCCCCGTCATAGGCGCCGCTTCCGAACCGCATATGGCCGCTGCCCTCCTTGAGGTTGCCGCTCCACCCGGCGTCCGCGTTCCTGACGGGCATGGTTCTTCTCCTTGGTTGGCCGGCCGAGGTGCCGGCTAGTGGGTGACACTCTTCGAAAACAGATTGACGACAAGCACACCGGCGACGATCAGGCCGATGCCCAGCAGCGCCGGCAGGTCGAGCGACTGGCGGAACCACACCAGGCCGACGACGGAGATAAGCACGATGCCGACGCCGCTCCAGATGGCATAGGCGATTCCGACCGCCATTGTCTGGAGCGTCAGCGACAGACAATAGAAGGCGATGCCGTACCCAGCGACGGTGAGGAGGCTCGGAAGCAGCTTCGTGAAGCCGGCCGAAGCCGTCAGGGCCGATGTGCCGATGACCTCGCAGACTATGGCGATGCAGAGATAGAGGTAGGGCATTGTTCCGTTGCCGCCTGCCGACTAAGCCTGACTGTCCCGCCCGAGGCCGCTGCAGCCACATCCGAAACATGCCGTCATCATGAAGATCGCCACCTGGAACATCAACGGAGTCCGATCGCGGCTCGACACGGCGACGCGCTGGCTCGCCGATGCCCGGCCCGACATCGTCTGCCTCCAGGAAACGAAATGCGCCGACGACGCCTTCCCGTCCGCGCCGTTCGAGGACCTCGGGTACAATATCGCCCTGCACGGCCAGAAGAGCTTCAACGGCGTCGCCATCCTGTCCCGGCTGCCATTCGACGAGATCGTCCGCGGCCTGCCCGGTGACGAGGGCGACGATCATGCGCGCTTCATGGAAGGCGTCTTCTCGGTCGGCGGCGGCGTCGTGCGTGTGGTGTCGCTGTACCTGCCGAACGGCAATCCGGTCGGTACCGACAAGTTCGCCTACAAGCTCCGCTGGATGGATCGGCTGGAGAGCTGGGCGAGGCACCATCTGGAGCTCGAGGAACCCTTTCTCCTGGCGGGCGACTTCAACGTCATCCCCGAGCCGCGCGATGCCCGCTTCCCGGAGAACTGGGCACGCGATGCGCTCTATCAGCCAGAGACCCGCAAGGCATGGCGGCGGCTGTTGAATCTCGGCCTGACCGACGCCCTGCGGGCGGTTCATGCCGGCCCTGACCTCTTCACGTTCTGGGACTACCAGGCCGGCGCCTGGCAGAAGAACAACGGCATCCGCATCGACCACGTCCTGATGTCGCCACAGGCTGCCGACAGGTTGGAGGGCGTGCAGGTCGACAAGCGGCCGCGCGGCTGGGACAAGCCGTCCGATCACGTCCCCGTCATCGTGGAGCTGGCCGTCTGAGCGACGGAAGCACGGCTGCGCCCGCGTTAGTTGCGCGCGCCGTATCGGCTTTACCGCCGCCGTGCGCCGCCGCGTTCAGGGAGGAGCGCGGTCAATCGGACGAAAACAAGCCATCCAGAGGAGGACATCGATGAACACTCGCGTGAAGCTGCCCGTCCTTGCCGCCGTCATCGCCGGCGCGGCCGCCATCACCCCCGCCGCGGCCCAGGATGCGGCCAATATGAGCTTCTTCGTCACCAGTGTCGGGCTGGGCGACGGGGCCAATCTCGGCGGCCTCGAGGGCGCCGACCAGCATTGCCAGGAGCTTGCCGAGGCCGCCGGGTCGACCGGCAAGACCTGGCACGCCTATCTCAGCACCGTCGGCGAAGGCGGTGCCGCAGGCGTCAATGCCCGCGACCGCATCGGCAGCGGCCCCTGGGTGAATGCCAAGGGCGAAACCATCGCCGCCAGTCTCGAAGAGCTGCACGGCGACGCCAACAAGATCAACAAGGAGACGGCCCTCGACGAGAAGGGCAACGTCGTCAATGGCCGAGGCGACGATCCGAACGAGCACGACATGCTCACCGGCTCCAACCAGGACGGCACCGTCGTCGCCGGCGATGCCGCCTCGGCGACCTGCGGCAACTGGACGTCCAACGGCGAAGGCAGCGCCTTCCTCGGGCATCACGACCTGCAGGGCAACCCCGCCGGCGTCAACTTCTGGAATCACTCGCACCCGTCGCGCGGCTGCGGCCAGGAGGCCCTCGTCAGCACCGGCGGCGCCGGGCTCTTCTACTGCTTCGCCACGAACTGAGCGAAGGCCCAAAACGGAAAGGGAGCGCCAGAGCGCTCCCTTTTTCTTCCGATCCTGCTGCGGCTCCGCCGGGTGCGCTACTGCGGCTCCGCCGGGTTCTTGGAGAGCCAGTCATTGGCAAGGGCGATCGCCGTGCGGCGCTCGGTTTCGCTGGCCAGCGAGAACGCTTCCTCATGCATGCGCCGGATCCAGTCGTCGGCCGGCTTCGCCCGCTCCCGGGCGATGGTGAGGAACATCAGGCCGAGGACCGGCTGACGGCGGATCCCTTCGCCGTCGAAGAGCAGATGCCCGAGCAGCGCCTGGGCCGCCACATTGCCTTTGTCGGCGGAGAGCTTCGCCCAGCGCGCCGCCTGGCGCGGATTGGGATCGCCGCCCTCCCCGTCATAGTACATGCGGGCAAGGTTCAGCTGCGCGTCGGGGTCGCCGAAATAGGACGCGGCGTATTCGAACATCTGCCGGGCGCGGCTGAAATCCGGCCGCAGCGTGTTCGGGATGCCGTCGCGATAGTAGCCGCCGAGGGCGACGAAGGCGCTGGAGACGAAGCGGGCCGACGGCGCGTTGGGGCTCTCGTCGGCATGCGCGTCGGCGACTTCGCTGAAAAGCTGGAACGCCTTGGCGTCGTCCTGCGTGACGCCGTCGCCTTCGGCGTACATGCGGCCGAGCTTCCACTGCGCCATGGGATGGCCGTTCTCGGCAGCGTATTCCAGCGCCTCGAAGGCGGTCGTCATGTCGCCCTGGCGATAGGCGTCGAACCCCTGGCGGAAGGCGCCCGCCGGCGTCTCGCCCTGCAGGTTGTTGATGTCGAATGCCGCGGCGGGCCCTGAAAGGGCCACGGCCGTGGTAAGGGCGAAGCCTGATAACGCGCTACATATCCGCATGACTGATCTTTTCCGCCGCCCTGCCCGGGTGGTTCACAGCGCAGAAGAAACGCCGCAGCGTCTTCTGCACGGCCGCAAGCAAATTGCCGTCACGCCGGTTGTCGGTCGCCGCTCCGCCTTCGTGCGTACCGAACCCGATCCGTGCCGGGCGCCGCTTTCACGGCTTGCCTGCCTTTCGCCCCCTGCGTCGTTCCAAGGTCGACCAAAAGAACGTCAAATCCCATTTCCCAAAGCCCTGCCGGCTCCACCCGCTCCGGGTATGCGCCGCCCAACCGCATCCATGCCGGAAGCGGTGCCGGGCGCCGAACGTGCGAGATCCGTGGCGTCGTCTGAGACGACTTTTCGAATTTCACGCTCAATCCACTTTATGGCTGAATGGCGGCGATTGGCTTTACTCAAAAGGGCCGCCTTTCACTTCCGCGACAGCTGTTGCACCTGCGCAACAGAAAGCGCCGGCGGAGCCCGGCTATCGCTTCGTAGCGGCAATCCTGTAGGGTATGGCCTGCCATCCCGCAGCGTCCTGCGGCCGAACCGGAGTAGATGCCCCATGAACCTCATGCGCCTCGTCCTGCCGGCCGTGCTGCTGTTGGGCCTCGCCGGCTGCTTCACCAGCGACGGCCCGCTTCTCACCGCGGAAAAGGCGGATTTCCCGTACCAGAAGATCACCTATGCCGAGGAATATTCGGACGCCCAGACGGTGCTTCAGCGCACGGATGACGGATATGTGGCGGTCAGCGATGACGCCGAGCCGGTCATCTTCCTGTTCCAGAAGGTCGCCGACGACACCTACCTCGCGCAGGTGAGTGGCAAAGATAACACAGGTGCCGCCCAGTATCTCTATGCTGTCCTCAAGATCGACACTGCCGGGAAGACTGCCAAGGCCTACAAGGCGGTGAGCGATGACAGCGATACCGGACCCGGCCGCGAGGCCTGCGGCGACGGCCTGATCTGCATCACCGACCTCCAGGCCTATGTCGATTTCGCCCTCAAGGCGATCGCCGACGGCGAGGAGCCGGAAACGACCTACCGAATCATCAATCTCGAATAGGCGCGGCGTCTCGTCAGATACCGAGCTTCGCCTTCAGAAGCTCGTTGACGGCCTGCGGATTGGCCTTGCCGCCGCTGGCCTTCATCACCTGCCCGACGAACCAGCCGAGCAGCGTCGGCTTGGCCAGCGCCTGCTGGACCTTCTCCGGATTGGCGGCGATGACCTCGTCGATGACCTTCTCGATGGCGCCGGTATCGGTGACCTGACGCAGGCCGCGCGCCTCGACGACAGCACGCGGGTCGCCGCCTTCGGTCCAGACGATGTCGAGCACGTCCTTGGCGATTTTTCCGGAGATCGTGCCGTCGGCGATCATCGACAGGATGGCGACATTGGCCTCCGGCTTCACCGGGCTGTCGTCGATCGACCGGCCCTCCTTGTTGAGGCGGCCGAGGATCTCGTTGATCACCCAGTTGGCGACGGTCTTCGGCTCCACGCCGCTGCCGAGGTGAGCCTCGAAATAGGCGGCGCGCTCCTGCTCGGCGACGAGCACGCCGGCGTCATAGGGCGTCAGCGCGAAGCTCGAAACCAAGCGGGCCTTCTTCTCGTCCGGCAGCTCCGGCAGGGCCGAGGCCAGCTCGTCCACCCAGGCCTGCTCGAACTCCAGCGGCAGCAGGTCCGGATCGGGGAAGTAGCGATAGTCGTGCGCCTCTTCCTTGCTGCGCATCGGCCGCGTCTCGCCGCGGGCATGATCGAACAGGCGGGTCTCCTGGTCGATCGTGCCGCCATCCTCGAGGACGGCGACCTGGCGCCGCGCCTCGTAGTCGACGGCCTGCCCGACGAAGCGGATCGAGTTGACGTTCTTAATCTCGCAGCGCGTGCCGAGCGGCTCGCCGGGACGGCGCACCGAGACATTGACGTCGGCGCGCAGGGACCCCTCCTCCATGTTGCCGTCGCAGGTGCCGAGATAGCGCAGGATCGAGCGCAGCTTGGTGAGGTAGAGCCGCGCCTCCTCCGACGAGCGGAGGTCGGGCTTCGACACGATCTCCATCAGCGCCACGCCGGAGCGGTTGAGGTCGACGAAGCTCATCGTCGGGCTCTGGTCGTGGATCGACTTGCCGGCGTCCTGCTCCAGGTGCAGCCGCTCGATGCCGATGGTGATCGTCTCGCCGTCCGGCAGGTCGATCGTCACCACGCCCTCGCCGACGATCGGCTGCTTGAACTGCGAGATCTGGTAGCCCTGCGGCAGGTCCGGATAGAAATAGTTCTTCCGGTCGAAGACGCTCTTGAGGTTGATCTGCGCCTTGAGCCCCAGGCCGGTACGGACCGCCTGCGCGACGCATTCCGCATTGATCACCGGCAGCATGCCGGGCATCGCCGCGTCGACGAAGCTGACATGGGAATTGGGCGCGCCGCCGAACTCGGTCGAGGCGCCGGAGAACAGCTTCGCCGCCGACGTCACCTGCGCATGGACCTCCATGCCGACGACGATTTCCCAGTCGCCGGTGGCGCCGCGGATGAGCTTGCGGGGATCGGGGGCGCGGACGTTCACGTTCATGCGGCAGGGCTCCGGTAGCGGGCGGCGCGGGGATCGCTTCTCCTAAGCGCGAATCTGCGCCGTCAGCAAGGCAGCGCTTTGACATAGCCCTCGTCGGCATAGGCGAGGATCCGGCGATCGCGGGTGACGATCGTCAGCTCTTGCGCCCGCGCCGTGGCAATGACGACGCGGTCAGCCGGGTCGCGCGGCGGCGTGCCGGGCAGCAGCGACGAGGCAATCAGAAGCTCGGCCGACAGTGTCGCTATCGCCGTTCCGCCGACCTCGATCGCGTTGCGAAACCACGCTTGCGGATCGGTCACCAGGCGCAAGCGGCCGCGGGCAAAGAGAAGGCCGATCTCCCAGCTGCTGATAGGCGAGACCAGCACTGGGCGGCCATCCGCGTAGGAAGAGGCCATGGCAGCGCGTGCGCCGCGATCCATCGGGGCGCCTTCCGCGGTCCAGATAAAGGCGCAGGTGTCGAGTAGCAGCGCGCTCATTTCTCATCGTCCCAGCCGCGATCGCCCCAGGCGGCCTCGCCCCACTCGGGATCGGCCGGCTCGGTCAGATCGACACCGGGCATGATCTTCACCGTGCCTCGCATGGCTCCGAACAGCGGATGCTCGGCTCCTTCTTTGCCGGGAATCAGGGCTTGCTCCGCCTCACTGAGTCCAGGCGGCACTGGGTTCGGCATACGACGAAAGACCAGCCGCTCCGTGGCGAGGTCGACTTGCGCGGTCTCGAAGCCGGCGCGGAGCCAAACCTCAGTCATCGTACTGTTGCTGGCGCTGTTGCTCCACCATGCCCGGTAGCGCCGTGCTGAAGACGGCAGTGAAAAGCCAAGCAAGCGCTCGATTTCCGCAAAGGTCATCGGCACTTCGGCGCTGTGCTGCGAGCGGAGGAAATCGCCCAGACGTTCATACTTGGACATGTTGGTACATCCCGATGGCCATGCCGACATGTACTGCACATATAGTACATGTCAAACATGTAGTTGGATGTACCGGCTTGACCGCGGCGGCCGTCGTCTCCTATGAAGCGCCCGCGCCAGATCGGAGTGCGCCGGATGTTCACATACGCCGAGACCCGGTGAAGGCCTGCCGCTGACGGCAGGGTGACAAGCCCGCGAAGCGTTGCTTCGCGGCCCGCGGACACGCGGCTCGTCACAACAGTCCGGTTTTTCCATCCAATGAACGTCTCGAAGCTGGAGCAGCGCGTCCTGCACGCGCTGGCTCAGGGCGGTGCCGTCGTGCATCGCAAGAACGACAAGGGCGATATCGTCGAGGTCGATTGCATCACCCGCGACGGCTACCGCCTCACCGACTGCACGCTCGGCATTTTCCGCCGTCTCAAGCGCCGCAGGCTGATCGCCTCGTCGGGCGGCCTGCCCTACCGCATCACGCGGCTGGGCCTCGACGTTGTCCGGGCACAGCTCGACAACCGCTAGCCGCCCGTAGGGTGGCATGGCGAAGCCTTACCCACGCTGTCCTACCCGCGCCGTCGGTTGACAGCGTGGGCAAGCGCCTGCGGCACCTGCCCACCCTACGGCGCTTCCTCTCCCGCCGGCAGGACCAGCCGCCGGGTGATGCCGATCGCCTCCAGGAATGGCTCGTCATGGCTGACGACGACTAGCGCGCCGTCATAGCCGCGCAGGCCCGCCTCGACCGATTCGATCGAGTCGATGTCGAGATGGTTGGTCGGCTCGTCGAGGATGAGCAGTGCCGGCGGATGGCTGACGCCGAGGACGCAGGCGAGCCCGGCGCGAAGCAGTTGTCCGCCGCTGAGCGTGCCGGCGACCTGCAGCGCCGCATCGGCGCGGAACATGAACCGCGCCAGCGCGGCCCGGCAGGCATTCTCGTCGAGGCCCGGATTGATGCGGCGGAAATTGTCGCGGATCGACAGAGCCGGATCGAGGATGCCGACCTGCTGATCGAGCACCGCCGCCGCCACCGGCCGGTCGATCCGACCCGCCCAGGGCGCGAGCTGCCCGGTGATCAGGGCGAGAAGCGTGGTCTTGCCTGACCCGTTGGGTCCGATGATGGCGATGCGTTCCGGCCCCACGATATCGAAGGACAGGTTGGAGATGACCGGACGCCCGGCATCGTATCCGGCCGTGACGCCATCGAGACGCAGCACCGTCTTGCCGGCCGGAAGGCCCGTCGGCGGCAGCGTCGCCTTCAGCGGCTGCAGCACCTCGATGCGGCTGCGTGCCGCCGCCGCTGCCTCCTCCGCCTCGCCCCGCCGGCGCTCGGCCATGCGGACCGCGTCGCCGCCGCTTTCCTGCGCGCGGGATTTCATGAGCCCGAGAATGATACGCGGCAGGTCGCCCTTCGCCGCCTTGCGCTGGCCGGCGCCGTCGCGCCGCGCCTGCCGCTCGGCAGCGAGCTGGCTGCTGCGGGCAGTGTCCCCGACGCGGCGTTCGGCATCGGCAAGGTCATGCTGCGCGGCGGCCAGTTCGAGCGCCTTCCGCTCCCGGTAGGCCGTCCAGTTGCCGCCGTAGCGGGTAGCGCCGAGCGTCGTCAACTCGACGATGGCGTCCATGCCGTCGAGGAGTTCGCGGTCATGGCTGACGACGATGGCGCCGCGGCGCCAGCCGGCCAGCAGTTCCGCGACGGCGCGGCGGCCGTCGCGGTCGAGATTATTGGTCGGCTCGTCGAGAAGCAGGAAGTCGGGCTCGGCAAAGACGAGCGCCGCCAGCGCGGCGCGGGTGCGCTGGCCGCCAGACAGGGCGGCGAGGCGCGTGTCGGCCGGCGCCGTCAGCCCGACGCTGGCGAGCGCCGCCGCCAGCCGCGCCTCCAGCGTCCAGTCGGCCGACGCGATCTCCTCGCCCGACGCCTCGCCGCGTTCGGCGCGTGCCAGAACGTCGAGAGCAGCGGTGATCCCGAACAGATCGGCAATCGTCTCGTCGTCGCCGACCTGCACGATCTGGCGCAGCGTCGCGATGCGGCCGCTGACGGCGACCCGGCCGCCGGCCGGCGTCAGGTCCCCGGCAATGAGGCGCAGGAGCGTCGACTTGCCGACGCCGTTGCGGCCGACGAGCCCGGTGCGCTCCGGGCCGAAGCTGAGATCGAGATTGGAGAAGAGCGGCCGGCCGTCAGGCGTCGACCAGGAAAGTCCGGCAAGAGTGATGGAAGAAGGCAAGATGGAAGTCCCCGATGGCAAGGCGAACGAGCGTTGCGGTCGGGTCGAAATCCATTGCTGCACACATCCTGCTGGAGAGCGATGCGGCGGAGATAGGCCGGCGGCGCCGGTGTTTCAAGTCGAGCGGCCGATCGCCTGGCGCTCCCAGGCGATGTTCCATTCCATCAGCCGGCGCCACAGATCGCGGGCCAGTTCCGGATCGAGGCCTGCCTGCTCCGCCTCGGCGGCGACCCGCGGATTCGGAGACCCCGATGACATCGCCGCGGTCCTCCATTACCGCGTCGCCGGATCAGGGCGAGCAAGGACGGCCCGCGCCTGATTGCCGGCCGCATCCCCAAAGCCGTCGGCGCCCCGAGCTCGGAACTCCGGCGAGCCTCAACAAGCGGCGCGACCTCATCGAAGCCTGCGCCGGTACACTCCTCGACACCGCTCACCGAACATGCCGTGACCCGATGATGGGCCCAGGTTGGGCTCGGCTCCTCGGGCGGCCGAAGAGCGGGCCACCCCCACTTAGGTTCACCAATCTCGTGCGAGCCAAGTCAAACTAGGTTAGAATAACCTACTATGGCTTATCCGGATATTCTGATCCTCCGTCACCTGTTGCGCCGCCCTGCGCATGGCTATGAGTTGCGGAAGCAGATCGAGGAGACGACGGGAATCGTCATCAATAACAACTCGCTGTATCCGGCGTTGAAGCGTTTCGTGGAGGCCGGGGCGGTGGAGATGACGGTGGAGCAGCACGAGTCGAAGCCGCCCCGTCACGTCTATGAGCTGACGGACGTCGGCCGGGAGCTGCTGCACGAACTGCTCTCCGAGCTGCCCGCCGCTCAGGCTGGTGACGACCTGGAGTTCCTGACCAGGTTGGGCCAGTTCGCCTTCCTCGACCCGGACGAGCGGATCGCCGTCCTCGACGCACGCCAGACCGCGCTGGCGGCCGGTCGGGCTCGGCTCGATGCGCTGGAGGGGCGGACGTCCGACGAGTTCTGGGGCTCTGCGGTCATCGCCCATCTGCGTGCGCAGACCGAGACGGAGCTGCGCTGGCTTGACGAGCTTCGCACCGAGGCGACCCGGCCGTGACGAACATGGCTGCGCCCAAGCTCGGGATCGCCGCGCAGTATGCGCTGCTGGCCGGCCCCTTGCTGTCGATGCTCGACTCCAGCATCGTCAACGTGGCCATCGCACCCATCGGGGTAGAACTGAACGCCGGGCTCGGCACCGTCCAATGGGTGAGCAGCGGCTACTTGCTCGCGCTGGGCACCGGCCTGGCGCTGACCTCGTTCCTGGCGCGGCGTTTCGGCATCCTCCGCACCTACGCCATCGGCATGATCGCCTTCACCGTCGCCTCCGTGCTGTGCGGTCTCGCGCCGAGCATCGAGCTCCTCATCGGTGCCCGCATCCTGCAAGGACTCACCGGTGCGACCCTCGTCCCGCTCGCGATGAGCATGCTCATGGGCTCGTCCGGCGCCTCCCGCGACATCTCACCGTTGGCCGGGATGCTACTCTTCCTCGGCCCGGCGCTCGGCCCCAGCCTCGGCGGAGTGCTCATCGACGTGTTCGGGTGGCGGTCGATCTTCTTCGTCAACCTTCCCGTTGGAATCCTCGCGGCTCTCGCGGTCCACGCGATCCCCGGCGGCATCGCCCCCGCCGGACAACGGGACACCCGCCTCGACCTGTCCGGCCTCGTCCTGCTGGCCCTCGGATTGTTCGGCGTGCTCTTCGGCCTCGACCGCGGCCAGAGCAACGGCTGGGCCGACCCCCTCTCCTGGCTGCCGCTCGGCGCCGGCGCACTCCTGCTCGCCGGCTACATCCTGCGCTCCCGCCACACGGCGCACCCGGCACTTGACCTACGCATCCTGCGCGACCGCAGCGCCGCCCTGTCCTTCGTCCTCTGCGCCGCCGCGTCGATCGCCGCCTGGTCGATCCTCTTTCTGCTCCCCGTCTTTCTCCAGCAGATCCAGGGTTATTCCGCCATCATGGCCGGGATCGCCCTGCTGCCGCAGGGCATCCTCACCGGGCTCGGCACCGTGCTCGGCCAGAAGGTCGCCGATCGCATCGGCATCCGCGCGACCGTCCTCCTGGGCTTCGCCGTGCTCCTGATCTCCAGCCTCGGACTGCTCGATGTCGACGCCACCACGCCGCTCTGGCTCACCTCCACCATTCTCGCCGCCCGCTCCGGCGCGATAGGCCTCGTCATCACCCCCCTGCTCACCGTCGTCAACCTGCACCTCAAGCCAGAGGAGCAGGCCGATGCGAACACCGTCTTCAACGTCGTTCAACGCATCGCCGGGTCTCTCGGCATCGGACTCGTCGCCGGCTACTTCGCCACCCAGAGCACCACCAGCGGACCCGTCGACGCACTCCACCAGGTCGCGATCCTCCTTGCTGCCCTCGCAGGAGCCGCAGCCATCGCAGCAGCCCTCCTCCCCGTACGACGAACCCCACCATCAGGCGCCATCTGGCGGCGAAGTCACTGAGGGCAGCCAGTCTGCCTCCCACCCCCAGGCTCCAGATCACTCCATGGAATGGACCTGTACGATCTGGCGCAGCGTCGCGATGCGGCCGCTGACGGCGACCCGGCCGCCGGCCGGCGTCAGGTCCCCGGCAATGAGGCGCAGGAGCGTCGACTTGCCGACGCCGTTGCGGCCGACGAGCCCGGTGCGCTCCGGGCCGAAGCTGAGATCGAGATTGGAGAAGAGCGGCCGGCCGTCAGGCGTCGACCAGGAAAGTCCGGCAAGAGTGATGGAAGAAGGCAAGATGGAAGTCCCCGATGGCAAGGCGAACGAGCGTTGCGGTCGGGTCGAAATCCATTGCTGCACACATCCTGCTGGAGAGCGATGCGGCGGAGATAGGCCGGCGGCGCCGGTGTTTCAAGTCGAGCGGCCGATCGCCTGGCGCTCCCAGGCGATGTTCCATTCCATCAGCCGGCGCCACAGATCGCGGGCCAGTTCCGGATCGAGGCCGGCCTGTTCGGCCTCGGCGGCGACCCGCGCCGCCACCTCGGCGACGCGATCCTCGTCGAGCGCCTCGGACGGCTCCTGCTTGATCTGCGCCATGCGCCGGACATAGGCGAAGCGCTCCGCCAGCAATCCGACAAGCGCCCGGTCGAGCCGGTCGATCTCTCGCCGCACCTCGTCCTTGGTGCGGCACGCGTCGGGCGCCAGCATCGTCACCACCATCGACCGGGCGAGAAGCGCCCGGCGGCATCCTCGATGACCTGTCCGGCAGCGAACAGCGTCTCCTCGTCGAAGGGACGGCCGATCAGCTGCAGGCCGAGCGGCAGGCCTTCCGCATCGAGGCCCGCAGGCACGGCAATGCCGGGCAGGCCGGCCATGTTCACCGTCACCGTGAAGACATCGTTGAGATACATCTCGACCGGCGAGGCCGTCGCCATCGCCTCGACGCCGAAGGCGGCGCTCGGCGTCGCCGGCGTCAGGATGGCGTCGATGCCGTCGGCGAACACCGTCTCGAAGTCGCGCTTGATCAGCGTGCGCACCTTCTGCGCCCGGGCGTAATAGGCGTCGTAATAGCCGGCCGACAGCACATAGGTGCCGATCATGATGCGGCGCTTGACCTCGCGGCCGAAGCCGGCGGCGCGCGTGTTCTCGTACATGGCGATCACATCGTCGCCCGGAACGCGCAGGCCGTAGCGCACGCCGTCATAGCGGGCGAGATTGGATGAGGCTTCGGCCGGCGCGACGATGTAATAGGCCGGCAGCGCATATCTGGTGTGCGGCAGGGAGATGTCGACGATCTCCGCCCCGGCCTCGCGCAGCCAGGCCATGCCCTTCTCCCACAGCGCGTCGATCGCCGCCGGCATGCCGTCCATGCGGTATTCGCGCGGAATGCCGATGCGCAAACCCTTCACCCCGCGCCCGACCGCCGCCTCGAAATCGGGAACGGCGATGTCGGCCGAGGTCGAGTCCTTGGCATCATGGCCCGCCATGGAGCGCAGCAGGATCGACGCATCGCGCACCGTCCGGGCGATCGGCCCGGCCTGGTCGAGCGAGGAGGCGAAAGCGACGATGCCCCAGCGCGAGCAGCGCCCGTAGGTCGGCTTGATGCCGACGGTGCCGGTAAAGGCGGCTGGCTGGCGGATCGATCCGCCGGTGTCGGTGGCTGTCGCCCCGGCGCAGAGGAAGGCGGCAACCGCGGCCGCCGAGCCGCCCGACGAGCCCCCCGGCACCAGCGCGGCATTGGAATTGGCCGCCCGCCACGGGTTGATGACCGGGCCGTAATGGGAGGTCTCGTTGGATGAGCCCATGGCGAACTCGTCCATGTTGAGCTTGCCCAGCATCAGCGCCCCGTCGGCCCAGAGCCGCGACGTGACGGTCGATTCATAACGCGGCCGGAACTGGTCGAGGATATGGCTGGCCGCCTGGGTGTGAACGCCTTCGGTGGCGAAAAGGTCCTTGATGCCGAGCGGCACGCCCTCCAGCGGCCGGGCCTCGCCGCGGCCGATCCGCTCATCCGACTCGCCCGCCCGGGCCAGCGCGATCTCCGGCGTCTCGACGATATAGGCGTTGAGCTGGCGCGCCGCCGCCATGGCGTCGAGATAGGCCCTGGTCAGTTCCGTCGCCGAAAAGCGTCGTGCGGCAAGACCGTCGCGGATGTCGGCAATGGTGAGGGTGGTGAGATCGGTCAAGGCTGTGCCGCCTGCTCGTCGGGTCGCCTGCGCTGCAGCGCCCCCGTGGATGAAAAGGGTCTCCGGCGGTGCCGCCGGCTATGGTGCGCCGGCCTACTCGACAACCTTCGGCACGACGAAGAAATCGCCTTCCCGCGCCGGTGCGTTGGCAACGATATCGGCGGCGCGAAAGCCGTCGGTGACGGCGTCCGGCCGCTGCGGCAGGCGCATCGGCTGCACCGAGGTCATCGGCTCGACGCCTTCGACGTCGACCTCGTTCAGCTGCTCGACGAAGCCGAGAATCGCGTTGAGCTCGCCGCGCATGGCCTCGGCCTCGGCATCGCTGAGCGCGATGCGCGCCAGCCGGGCGACACGCTTGACGGTAGCCGTATCGACGGACATGCAGAAACCTTCGCGTTGCGGGTATCGGGTGGCGCTATACCATCGCCCGGCGGCGAGCGGCAACCGCCAGGCGTTTGCTGCCAGCGTGCCCGGCAGGTAGGGTTGGCGATGCCGAACGGACGGCGCCGCGGCCATGCCGGACACCACTCCCCTCGCCCCATCTCCCGCACTCTGCCGGAGCTGTCTTTCCGAAAGCGCCGATGCGGGACAGCGTTGCCGCGTCTGCGGCAGCCCGCGCCTCGTCCGCCATCCTGAGCTGCGGCAGCTGGCGATCGCCCATATCGACTGCGACGCGTTCTACGCCGCGATCGAGAAGCGCGACGATCCCTCGCTCGCCGATCGGCCGGTCATCGTCGGCGGCGGCCGGCGCGGCGTCGTCGCCACGGCCTGCTATATCGCGCGCATCCGCGGCGTCCGCTCCGCCATGCCGATGTATCAGGCGCTGAGGCTCTGCCCGGAGGCCGTGGTCATCCCGCCCAACATGGCCAAGTACAGCGCCGTGGGTCGCGCCGTGCGGGCCATGATGCTGGAGCTGACGCCGCTGGTCGAGCCGCTGTCGATCGACGAAGCCTTCCTCGACCTGTCCGGCACGGAGCGCCTTCACCGGGCGCCGCCGGCCGTCCTGCTCGCCCGCCTGGCGCTGCGCATCGAACAGGAGATCGGCATCACCGTCTCGGTCGGCCTCAGCTTCGCAAAATTCCTCGCCAAGCTGGCCTCCGATCTCGACAAGCCGCGCGGCTTCTCGGTGATCGGCAGGGACGAGGCCCTGTCATTCCTGGCGCCACGGCCGGTCGGCTTCATCTGGGGCGTCGGCAAGGCGATGCAGGAGCGCCTCGCCAAGGACGGCATCCGCACCATCGGCCAGCTCCAGAGCATGGACGAGGCCGACCTGATGCGGCGCTATGGCGCCATGGGGCAGCGGCTGTCGCGCCTGTCGCGGGCGCAGGACGACCGCCGCGTCGACCCTGCCGGGGAAGCCCGAAGCGTCAGCGCCGAGACCACTTTCGACACCGACATCAGCGACGGCGCCCGTCTCGCCGGCATACTGCGGACGCTGGCCGAGAAAGTATCTGCCGGCCTGAAGCGGCGGCAGCTGGCCGGCCGGACCGTGACGCTCAAGCTCAAGACCGGTGACTTTCGCCTGCGCACACGCAGTCGCACCTTCGCCGGCCCGACCCAGCTCGCCGACCGCATCTGGCGCGCCGGCGCCGACATGCTGGCGCGCGAGATCGACGGCACGGCGCTCCGCCTGATCGGCATCGGCGTCAGCGAGCTGACGCCGGCGCTCGCAGAAATCTCCGAGGAAGAGGACGATCTGGTCGATCCGGCGGCGGCGCGCCGGGCGCGGGCCGAGCGGGCCATGGACAGGATCCGCACGCGGTTCGGCGACCGCGCCGTGGAACTCGCCGTGACCCTCGGTCCCACAACCCCTGGCCCGAAGCGCCCGGGCCCGGGATCCAACGGCGCCGCCTAATCGCCGCAGTCGGCGGCGCCCTCCTCCGGCTGGAAGTCGACTAGGTCGAGCCGCATGGCGAAGGCGCCGAAATCGTAGATCGCCTGCATGGCGAAGCCGTTCTCGAAGACCTCGCTGGAAATGGTGAACTCGGGCGTCTGGTCGACATTGCCGGACTGGCGCTCGAAGGAGGCGAAGCGGATCGGCCAGTGCCTGAGGCCGGTAAGTCCCAGCTTCTCAGCCAGGGCCGGATCGAGGCCTTCCACCGGCGCCGTCGAGGCCTCGCCGATGGTAATGTCCATGGCGTGGACCAGCGTCGGGCTGCCGAGGCCGTCATACTGGTTGATCTGGAGCCGGTCCTTGCCGGCCAGCGCCGCCTCGACAGCCGCGTGGGTCATGGCCACCGGGAAGGCGATGGGACCGTCGAGGATGATCGGCTCCGCCGTGCCGGCGCGCTGCACCTCGATGCTGCCGTCGGGCCGGCGCTGCGCAGAGCCCTTCGCCGTCTCGGCGACCGCCCCGTTCATCGTCATCGTCGCGTCGAATTCGAGGCGGTCCGCCTCCTCGACATAGCTCGCCTTCGCTGTCTGCTCGAGCGTCATGCCGCTCGCCTCCAGCCGCATGACCATCTCGCTGTCATTGTGGTAGGCGGCGCAGGACGGGCGCTTGAGACTGTCGACAACACGGCCGGAGACATCGGAAATCCCCGACGCCGGGGCCGCGCTTGCCATGCTCAGTTCATAGAAGGAGACGCCCGTGGGCACGCCGCCGGCCACCGCTGGCGCCGTATACGCGACAGCCCCCGTGAGCAGAACCGGTGCGGCAATCGTTGCCCATGTCCACTTTGCCAAATCTGCCTCCTGCCCCGCTTCGCGGGACCAGCTAGGATACCCCGACGCTTCGTCTAGCAGCGTCGAACGGCGCATCCTAATGGAAGGCAGCCTGAGCTTGGTCCCCTTCGATAGGACGATCCTATCCCGGCCTCTCGGACCGGCGGCGAAGCGATGAAAGAGGCGCCGCCGTGGCTGACCGCCCGGCCGATCGTCCATCGCGGCTGGCATGACGATCGGCGCCTGCCGGAGAATTCGCTGTCGGCGATCGCTGCCGCCGTCGACCGCGGCTTTGCCGTGGAAATGGACCTCCGCCTCAGCCGCGACGGCGAAGTCGTCGTCTTTCACGATGCGACGCTGGAGCGCATGACCGGCACCGCCGGCCGGATCGACGCCCACACCTGGCCGGAATTGGGCGCGCTCCGCCTACGCGATACCGCCGACCACATCCCCATCCTTGCCGATGTCCTGGTCAGGGTGGCGGGGCGCACGCCGCTGTTCCTCGAGCTCAAGGTCGAAGGCGACGAGGCGACGGCCCTCGCCGATGCCACGATGGACCTGCTGTCGCATTATGGCGGACCCTGCGCCGTCATGTCTTTCCATCCCGGCGTTCTGCGCGAGGTGCGGCGGCTGGCGCCGGCGACCGTCATCGGCCTCCTCTCCTGCCGCTTCGACGATGAGGAAAGCCTGGCGCGGCTGTCCCGGCCCGAACGGCTGGCGCTGCGCAACCTTCTGCCGGCGCTGTCGCTGCGGCCGGATTTCATCGCCTACGACATCGCTGCCCTTCCCGCCCTAGCGCCGTTGCTGATGCGCCGGCTCCTGCGCCGGCCGCTCATCGCCTGGACTGTGCGGACGGCCGAAGACCGCCGCCGGGCCGCCCGGATGGCCGACCAGATCATCTTTGAGGGATTCGACCCGGACACGGTTCCGTCGCCCGCGGCCAGGTCGTAGACTCGCGTCCATGCAGCAATCCCACAGCAACAGGCCGCCCGCCGGAACCGAGTTCCGCGCCGCGGGAAGCATCGCCAGCATCGGACGCAGCGCCTGGGACGCCTGCGCCAATCCCGGCTGGCCGTCGGACAGGCCGCTGGCAGCGACGCCTCTGGACGGATCGCCGCCCTACAACCCGTTCATCGCCTTCGACTTCCTCGACACCCTGGAACAGTCAGGCGCTGCAACGGCGCGCACCGGCTGGGCACCGCGCCATGTCGTCGCCAGCGCGCCGGACGGAAGCGTCGTCGGCGTCATGCCGGCCTACCTGAAATCCCACTCCATGGGCGAATATGTCTTCGACCATGGCTGGGCCGACGCCTTCGAGCGCGCCGGCGGGCGCTACTATCCCAAGCTGCAGGTCTCGGTGCCGTTCACCCCGGCGACAGGGCGGCGCCTCTTGGTCGCGCCCAGGCCGGCAGCGGAGGAGACCCGCCGCAGTCTCGCCGCGGCAGCCGTGGCGCTGACGCAGCAGGAAGAGGCGTCGTCCGTCCATGTCACCTTCCTCCCCGAGGACGAATGGCGCTTGCTGGGCGAGAACGGCTACCTGCTGCGGACCGACCAGCAGTTTCATTTCGTCAACGAGGGATATGGGTCCTTCGACGACTTTCTCGCCCAGCTCGCCTCGCGCAAGCGCAAGGCCGTGCGCAAGGAACGCGAAGCAGCGATCGGCGACGGCATCGCGATCGAATTCCTCACTGGCTCGGAGATAACCGAGGCCGCCTGGGACGCCTTCTTCGCCTTCTACATGGATACCGGCAGCCGCAAATGGGGCCGGCCCTACCTGAACCGCCGTTTCTTCTCCGATATCGGCGCCCGGATGGCCGACCGCATCCTGCTGATCATGGCGCGCCGGCAGGGCCGCTACATCGCCGGGGCGCTGAATTTTATCGGCTCCGACACGCTCTTCGGCCGGTACTGGGGATGTATCGAGCAGCACCCCTTTCTGCATTTCGAGGTCTGCTACTACCGCGCCATCGACTGGGCCATCGCCCACGGTCTGAAGCGCGTCGAGGCCGGAGCGCAGGGCGAGCACAAGCTTGCCCGCGGCTACCTGCCGACGCCCACCTATTCCGCCCACTGGATCGCCGATCCGCGGTTCCGCGTCGCCGTTGACGACTACCTCCGGCATGAGCGTGCCCAGACCGAAGAGGACATCGAACTGCTCGGCGCGCATAGTCCCTTCCGCCACCGACCCGACGAACAGGATTAGCCGATGGTCCTTGCCGCCCGTCTCCTCGGCCTCGCCCTGATGGCCGCCCTCGCGGCCGCTCCGGCCCTTGCGGCGCCGATCGGTCCGCTCATGCGGGCGTCGTTCGACCATGTCCCGGTGGCGCGGCAGGTCAATGTGATCGACGGCGAGGATGACCGGGACTCGCTGCTGGTGCTGGCGCCGAGGCTCGGCCTGTCCGAGGCCGAGGTCGCCCGTATCCGCCGCGTCTCGGGCTATGTCGGCTGCCTGTCGCCGTCGCCCTCCATGGGCACGGGGACGCTGTTCCTGACCAATGACCAGATCCTGACGGTGTCGCACATCTTCTTCGAGCCGTCCGGCACGAAGCGCTCGAACTGTTTCTTCAAGAACCAGGACGAAGTATCGATCAAGATTGATCTTTTGACGGACACGGCCCGCTTCGGCGCGCGCCGCCCGAAGGCCGGTTCGAACGACGACTACGCCATCGTGAAGCTGGTAACGCCGCTGGAGGATGCCGAGCCGTTCCCGGTGGACACCGAGACGCCGATCGCGGCAGGCGACGACCTCATCGTCATCACCGCCCATCCCGCCGGCATGGAACGCGACGTCGACACCCGCATTCCGGTCGCCCAGCGCTGCACTGTGCGCCGCGTGCCGCAATCGACGGCGGCAACAAGCTTCTACCGCACCGATTGCGACGCCAGCGGCTCCTCGTCAGGCGGCGTGCACCTCGCACGCGTCGGCGGCCGTCTCGTCTTCCGCGGCATCAGCATCACCACCGGCCAGTGGCGCGACCCGGCCTTCCACGGCATGCCCTACAATGAGCGCATGGGCAGCGTGACCACGGCGCTCGGGACCGATGCAGGCATCCTCGCAGCGGGACGGGCTCACGCCCGGGAAGCCGGCAGCCGCTGACGGGGTTGGCGAAGGGCGTGACCGCCCTCCGCCGGGATTGAACCTAGAGCGAGAACACCCACAACATCGAGGTGTTCTGCATGTCCTGCACCTCGGGCGACTTGGCGAGATAGTTGCGCAGGATCGCCCCCGCTCCGACGAGAACGGCGACATACTGCTTGCCGTCCACGGCATAGGTCATGGGCGGCGCCTGGTTGAACGAGCCCATATTGAACGACCACAGCGGTTCCAGGGTCTCGTCATTGAGGGCGAACAGCGTACCGTCCGCGGTCGCCGTGAAGGCGACGCCGCCGGCCGTCGTAACAACACCGGACCGTGCGGGATAGTCGAACATCTGCTTGGCGGTGGTTGCCGCCGTCGCCGGATCGACCGCCGTGACACTGCCCAGCGAGCGCTCGCGGCCCGTATTGCGGCCGCCGGCGAAGCCGCCGTCGCGCGGACCGGGCTGCGCTTCCGCCAGGACCGTCACGCAGCCTTCCTCGACGCCGGCGCCATAGATCATGCCGGTACGCCGGCTGAAGGACGGCGGTTCGTAGTTCACGCCGCCGCCGATGCTCGGGCAGACCTGCACCTCCCCCTGGGCACGCCGCGAGGCCGCGCCGATGGCGTAGGTCTGGATGTCGGCATTGGGATCGTACTCGACCGGCTTGCCGGTCTTCGGATCGAGGCCGGCCGTCCAGTTGAGATGGCTGCTGTACTGCGCGCCGGCGACGAACGCACCGTTGGTGCGGTCGATCGTGTAGACGAAGCCGTTGCGTCCGAAGTGATTGACGACGGCCCGCTTCTCGCCGTTGATCTCGACATCGACGAGCAGGTTGACGCCCTCCTCGTCGTAGTCGAACCAGTCGTTCGGCGTGTACTGGAAGTACCATTTCATCGATCCGTCGGCGACGTCGATGGCGACAGTGCTGTCGGTATAGAGATTGTCGCCGGGCCGGTATTCGGGGTCGAACATCGGCACCGGGTTGCCAGTGCCCGTGATGTAGACGTTCTGTTCCGGATCATAGGCGCCGGTCACCCAGAAGGCGCCGCCACCAGTCTTCCAGCTCTCGCCGTCCTTCCAGGTCTCCGACCCGGGCTGCCCCGCTTCCGGCACCGAGTAGTAGCGCCACAGCGGCTCGCCGGTCTCGACATTGAGCGCGTCGAGATGCGAGCGGATGCCGCGGTCGCCGCCCGAGCCCGGGACGATCAGCCGGTCGCCGACGACGAGCGGCGCCGCCGTGATGGTGTAGCCGGTGGCAAAATCCTCGACCTGGACGGTGCGGGTGATCTCGCCGGTTTCGGCATTGGTCCAGATGACCTTGCCGTCGCCGGTGATGGAGATGACCTGATCCCTCCAGAGGGCGACGCCCGAATTGCGCGGCAGCCAGACATTGGACTTGTCGATGCCCGGATCCATCACCCAGGCGATGCGGCCGACATTGCCGCGGCGGACATCGATCTTGTAGACCGTGCCCCAACCGTCCGGGACGTACATCATCCCGTCCTCGACGAGCGGCGTCGCCTGCAGCCCGCCCTCCTTCTGCACGGCATTGCCCGGCAGGCCGCCGAGCGCCACGCCGAAGGCGACGCGCAGATTGGCGGCATTGTCGCGGTTGATCTGGTCGAGCGTCGAATAGCGCGACGCGTCATATTCCTTGTGCACCGACAGCCAGTTCTGCGGCTCGTCGGCAGCATTGAGCAGCCGCTCGGGCGTCACATCGGCCGCCCAGGCCGGCATTGCGGCGGTCATTGCGGCTAATGCCGCCCCCGCCATGATCCTTCGCTGAAGCATCTTTCCGTTCCCTAGCTATTTCTTATGGATATCCGGCGATGCGGCTTCCCTTTGCCGCCCACCGGCAGACGATCGTAACGGCGAAGACCGGCCGGTCAACCAACCGTATGTCCTTCACCATCCGGTAGGGCGCGCCAAAAAAGAAAAGGCCGGTCACCTGGACCGGCCTTTTCTTCTTTCACTGGCGATCGACGGATGCCGTTTTCTAGTCCGTCTTCAGCGGCACTTTCGGCACCAGGCCGGGACGCTTGCCGCCGCCCGTGGATCCCGCACCGACGCCGCCACGCGCCGCCGGGGTCTTGGCCGCTGCCGGCTTGCGGCGCGGCTTGGCGCGCTTCTTCTTCGGCGCCTCCGGCACAGGCTCGGGCTTCGGCCGGATCGGGCCGTCCTCCAGCGCCTCGAGGTGGAGGCCTGTCTCGCCGTTTTCCTTGGTCTCGACCGACACCTTCACCGTGCCGCCGCTCTTCAGCTTGCCGAACAGCACTTCGTCGGCGAGCGGCTGCTTGATGTATTGCTGGATCGTCCGGGCCAGCGGACGGGCGCCCATGCGCTGGTCGTAGCCCTTGTCGGCCAGCCACTTCACGGCCTCGTCGGAGAGATCGAAGGTGACGCCGCGGTCGGCGAGCTGGGCCTCGAGCTGCAGGACGAACTTGCGCACGACGGAGTAGACCACGACCGGCGGCAGGTTGCCGAACGGCACGATGGCATCGAGGCGGTTGCGGAACTCCGGCGCGAACAGCCGGTCGATCGCCTCCATGTCGTCGCTGGCCTTGACCGAACTGGCGAAGCCGATGGCCGGCTTGGCGAGGTCGGCGGCACCCGCATTGGTCGTCATGATCAGGATGACGTTGCGGAAGTCGACCTGCTTGCCGTTGTGGTCGGTCAGCTTGCCGTGGTCCATGACCTGCAGGAGGATGTTGAACAGATCCGGATGCGCCTTCTCGATCTCGTCGAGCAGGAGGACGCAGTAGGGATGCTGGTCGACACCGTCGGTCAGCAGGCCACCCTGGTCGAAGCCGACATAGCCGGGCGGCGCGCCGATCAGCCGCGAGACGGTGTGGCGCTCCATATATTCCGACATGTCGAAGCGCAGCAGTTCGACGCCCAGCGAGGCGGCAAGCTGCTTGGCGACCTCCGTCTTGCCGACGCCGGTCGGGCCGGAGAACAGGTAGCAGCCGATCGGCTTCTCTGGCTCGCGCAGGCCGGCACGGGCCAGCTTGATCGCCGACGACAGCTGCTCGATCGCCTTGTCCTGGCCGTAGACGGTGCGCTTCAGCGTCTGCTCCAGATGCTGCAGCACCTCCGAGTCGTCCTTGGAGACGGTCTTCGGCGGGATACGCGCCATCGTGGCGATCGTCGTCTCGATTTCCTTGACGCCGATCGTCTTGCGGCGGCGCGCCTCCGGCAGCAGCATCTGCGAGGCGCCGGTCTCGTCGATCACGTCGATCGCCTTGTCCGGCAGCTTGCGGTCATTGATGTAGCGGGCCGACAGCTCCACCGCCGACTTGATGGCGTCGTTGGTGTAGCGGACGCGGTGGAACTCCTCGAAATAGGGCTTGAGCCCCTTGAGGATCTCGATCGCGTCGGAGAGCGACGGCTCGTTGACGTCGATCTTCTGGAAGCGCCGGACCAGCGCCCGGTCCTTCTCGAAGAACTGCCGATACTCCTTGTAGGTCGTCGAGCCGATGCAGCGGATGGTGCCGCTGGCCAGCGCCGGCTTCAGGAGATTGGAGGCATCCATGGCGCCGCCCGACGTCGCCCCCGCACCGATGACGGTGTGGATCTCGTCGATGAACATGATGGCGCCGGGATATTCCTCGATCTCCTTGACGACCTGCTTCAGCCGCTCCTCGAAATCGCCGCGATAGCGCGTGCCGGCGAGGAGCGTGCCCATGTCGAGCGAGAAGATCGTCGCGTCGCGCAGCACCTCCGGGACGTCGCCCTCGTTGATGCGCTTGGCAAGGCCCTCGGCGATGGCGGTCTTGCCGACGCCGGGTTCGCCGACCAGCAGCGGGTTGTTCTTCTGCCGCCGGCACAGGATCTGGATCGTCCGCTGGATCTCGGCGTCGCGGCCGATCAGCGGGTCGATCTTCCCCTTGCGAGCCTTCTCGTTGAGATTGACGCAATAGGCGTCCAAGGCGTCCTGCTTCTTCTTGGAGTCCTCGCGGCTCTCGACGGTCGCAGCGTCATCGTCGACGCCCCGCACGGGCCGGGATTCCGACATGCCGGCGCGCTTGGCGATGCCGTGACTGATGTAGTTCACCGCATCGTAGCGCGTCATGTCCTGCTCCTGCAGGAAATAGGCCGCGTGGCTCTCGCGCTCGGCGAAGATGGCGACGAGCACATTGGCGCCCGTCACTTCCTCGCGGCCTGACGACTGGACGTGGATCACGGCGCGCTGGATGACGCGCTGGAAGCCTGCGGTCGGCTTCGAATCCTCGTCGCCGTCGGTGGCGAGATTGGCGAGTTCGTTGTCGATGTACTCCGTCAGGCTGCGCCGCAGGGTGTCGAGGTCGACATTGCACGCCCGCATGACAGCGGCTGCATCCTGATCGTCGGTGAGCGCGAGGAGAAGGTGCTCCAGGGTGGCGTATTCCTGATGCCGCTCATTGGCGAGCGCCAGCGCCTGGTGGAGAGCCTTTTCAAGGCTTCGGGAGAAAGATGGCACTCTATGTCCTCACTTCTTTTCCATCACGCATTGCAGCGGATGTTGATGCTTGCGGGCGAAATCCATCACCTGGGTGACCTTGGTCTCCGCCACTTCGAAGGTGTAGACGCCACACTCGCCTACGCCATGCTGATGGACATGCAGCATGATCTGGGTCGCCTCTTCCCGTCCCTTCTGGAAGAACCGCTCCAGCACGTGGACGACGAACTCCATGGGTGTGTAGTCGTCGTTGAGAAGCAGCACGCGATAAAGCGCCGGCCGCTTGGTCTTGGGTTTGGTCTTGGTGATGACGCCGACCTTGGCGTCACCGCCGTCATCATCCGATCGCCGCATATCGTCGTCGCCCATGCCGGTCCGACCCATCCCGATCGAATCCTGCCGAGAAACGCTGCGGCCCGCAATTGGCCCGTTCCGTTTCATTGCAAGAAAAGCTCCCCGCGTCGTCTCGCATGCCTTGCGCCCGAAGCGGGGACCTCCGACGGCACGGCTTCCATAATGTATTCGCCCTCGCGGCGTTTTTAAGGGCACGGCGACGATTGTTTCGAAAGGGGCCGGCCGCAGACGCCTGACGCCCCTTCGCGCAGCCTCGCCATCCGCTCCGCATCATAAGGCATGGCCGGCAGGGCCGGCCAGTGCGTCGTCGGAAGGCGTTGCCCGCCTGCCACAAGCGGCAGAAATTCCGCACTCGGTGCGCCGGCCCGGGTATGCGCGGCGCAACGGCTGTGCATGATCCGAAGGTTTGGCGCGGGTGTCCCGCCCGCTTCGCGAGGGCCGGAAAGCACCCCGCATTTTACGAAAAGAACCGGCTCATGTGCGTTCCGGTCCTGCAAGCCTCTCGCCGCATTGACACATTCCGGTCTCCATTTCGTCCGGTTTACGCTTTCGTAACGTCGTCCTCCTACCGTCCGAGGAAAGGCTGGCGGACGGAGCGCGGGACAATGCTTCGTCATCGGGAGCCGGCATTGACGACAGGATCGATCGCGACGGCACGGCTTCCCAACTCCAGCCGCGCAGCGTGGGATCTTTGTCGTTTGCCGATCTCCGCGGAAGACCAGCAGGTTGCGTCTAACAAGTCGCCGGCGCTTCCCCGCCCGACGGCGATGCGGAGAATTCCGGTCCGATGATTGCTGGCACCACGACGTCCCTTCGCGCTCGGCTCTCCCGGCGGCTCAAGCAGGTCCTCGTCGCAGCTGCCCTTGTCACCATGGGCACCGTCACCTCAGCCGCCCCCAGCCGGGCGGCCGATGCCAATTACGCGGCCTTCGTCGTCGATGCGAAGACGGGCAAGGTCCTGTTCTCGCGCAACGCCGACGCGCGGCGCTATCCGGCTTCGCTGACGAAGATGATGACGCTCTACCTCCTCTTCGAGGATCTGGAGAGCGGCAAGATCCGGCTCGATACGCGCTTCACCGTTTCGGCCAAGGCGGCCGGCCAGGCGCCGTCGAAGCTCGGCGTCAAGGCCGGCAGCACCATCACTGCCAAGGATGCCATCCTGGCGCTCGTCACCCGGTCGGCGAACGACGTCGCCATGGTCATCGCCGAGAACCTCGCCGGCAGCGAGGACGCCTTCGCCAACCGCATGACCCGCACGGCCCGGGCGATCGGCATGTCGCGCACGACGTTCCGCAACCCGCACGGGCTGCCCAATTCCGGCCAGGTGACGACGGCCCGCGACATGGCCACGCTCGGCCGCGCCCTGCAGGACCGCTTCCCGCGCTATTTCAGCTACTTCTCGACGCGCGTCTTCACCTGGAAGGGCGTGCGCATCGGCAATCACAACAACCTGCTCGGCCGCGTCGAGGGCGTCGACGGCATCAAGACCGGCTATACGCGCGCCTCCGGCTACAACCTCGTCACGTCGGTGCATCGCGACAACCGGGCGCTGGTCGCCGTCGTCATGGGCGGCAATACCAGCCGTTCCCGCGACAGCCACATGGCCGAGCTGATCCGCACCTATCTGCCGAAGGCGTCGCGAGGCCGCCGGACAGCGCCGCTGCTGGTGGCCAACAATGCGCAGGACGACATGCCGGCGCCGCGCCGCCGTCCGGCCGATATCGCCGACGTGCTGGCGCTGGCGGAAATCGACAATACGGTGTCGCCGACGGTCCTCGTCGAGGAGCCGGCGCAGGGCGACGCCAACGAGGATGCCGGCGCCAACCCGGTCGCCGTGCCGACCCCGGCGGTCGAGCCGGAGGGCTGGAAGATCCAGCTCGGCGCCTTCCCGACCCTCGAGGGTGCGTCGCAGACCCTGTCGCGCGCCGCCGCCGCCAAGCCGCAGCTGCTGGCCGCCGTCTCCGCCTATACCGAACCTGTCGCCAAGGGCGGCGGCACTCTTTACCGCGCCCGCTTCGGCGGCTTCGCCAGCAAGCAAGCGGCGCGGGCCGCCTGCGCCCAGCTCGAGCGCAAGGACTTCGCCTGCCTTGCATTGCAGTAGTACCGCCGCGTCCGCGGCTCCGCCTGTTCCGCGTTTCAGGAGTCAGCGATGTCTGCCGAGAAGTCGGTCTTTGGCCTGATTGATCTTGCCCGCAAGGAACGTCGACCCGCCCTGGTCCGGGTGGACGCCCTTCATCAGGCGCCGGTGGGCCGCCCGGATTTCCGCATCGCCGGCTCCGGGCGCAAGGCCAAGGATCTCATAGGCCTCCTGGTCAGTCATGGCGCCCGCATCCGCCGGGCTGCCCGCCCCCGCTGCACCATCACGCTCAGCGTCTTCACGCCAGCCGGGGACCCGGCGGTCGAGATAGGCTTCGAGTAGCGCCAGGCTGTCCGGATCGGCGAGCACCTCGTCATAGAGGTCGCGCAGTTCGTCCTCCGTCAGCGCGTCGAGTTCCCTGCCGGCGAAGGCGCCCTTCAGCACCTCGCCCTTCATCGCGCCGCTGCCGTGATCGAGTTCCATCGCCAGGTAGTCCGAGCGCACGCCCGACCGCCCCTTCCCTGCCCGCGATGTCCCGGTGAGATCGAAGCTGCCGATCCGGCCGCGGAAGGCCGCCAGCCCCGCCAGGATCATCGGCAGGCCCAGCCCGACCTGCCGGCCGATGGTGAAGACCGCGCCGAAGACGACGAGCGCCGCCGCCACCGCGTAGCGGAGCACCTGCAGCAGGACGTGCGGATTGGTCCGGACGACGACCTGGCCCAGCCCGACAAGGACGCCCAGCGTCACCAGCCCCAGCAGAACATAGCCCATCCGTCTAGCGCAGCTGCTCCAGCAGCAGGCGGGCGGCGCCCTGCCGCTGGTCGGCAAGCGCCTTGCGGCCTCCCGTCGCGTAGGCGGCGACGGCCCGCAGGAGGCTCGCCAGTTCATCCGCCGCGGCATTGTCGAAGCGCGCATAGGCGCCGCCGGTCAGGCGGGCCAGCTCCCGGAACGCCGCTTCGACGTTTCTGTCCCGCCCCTCCTGGAACAGGAACATCGGCACGCCCAGCAATCCCAGCTCGCCGGCGCGGGCGGCGAGGTTGTCGATCGACTCCTCCATGGCGTCGCCGACAAAGACCAGCGCCTGGACACGCTGCTTCTGGGTCTCGCGGCGTGCGTGGCTGAGCACCTTGCCGATCTGCGTCTGGCCGCCGCGGCAGGTGATGCCGGTCATCAGGTCGGCCAGGGCGCGCGCATCGGCAACCCATCGGCTGGCCCGGCATTCGCCGAAGCCGCGATAGTAGAGAAGCTGGACATCCAGTCCGCCCGCCTTGCCGGCCTCCAGAAACATCTCGGCCTGCAGCCGGCAGGCCGTGTCCCAGGTCTGCTGCCGGCTCATCGTGGCATCGAGAGCGAAGATCAGGCGGCCGCGCCCGCCCGGCGCCGGCGTTACAGCCCGCGCCTCCGCCAGGAACGAAGCGACGGCATCGGGCGTCGAGCGCGGCGCAAGCCGGCCACCTTCCGGCCGCGCCGGGGCCTGCGAAGCGAGGTGCCCTTCCTTGGGCTTATCGGGAGGGTGAGCCATGTCTATAAAATGGCGTCGTTGCAGTTTGACGCAATGGGGACCACCGCCGGCATGAGCGAGACTTCACCAACCCGATCCTCTTTCCCGGTCGAGCGGACGGTCGCCGATCTCAGGCGGCGGGTATCGGGCTGGCGTACGGCGGGACAGACGATCGCCCTCGTCCCGACCATGGGAGCGCTCCACGAAGGCCACCTGGCGCTTGTCCGCGCCGCCAGGCAGGAGGCGGAACGGGTGATCGTCTCCATCTTCGTCAACCCGACGCAGTTCGGGCCGAACGAGGATCTCGATGCCTATCCGCGCAACGAGGCCGCTGACCTCGCCAGGCTGGCGCCGCTCGACGTCGATGCCGTGTTCGCCCCGAGCGCCCGCGAGATGTATCCCGACGGTCCGATGACCAGCATCGCCGTCGGCGGGCCGTCGGTCGGGCTGGAGAGCGATTTCCGTCCCCACCATTTTCATGGCGTCGCGACGATCGTCGCCAAGCTCCTGCTGGCCTGCCTGCCGGATGTCGCGGTCTTCGGCGAGAAGGACTACCAGCAGCTGCTGGTGGTCCGCCGCCTCGTCCGCGACCTCGACATTCCGGTGCGCATCGTCGGCGTGCCGACAATCCGCGAGCCCGACGGCCTCGCCCTCTCCTCGCGCAACGCCTATCTCACGCCGCAGGAGCGGGCGATTGCCCCCGAACTGCACGACACGCTGGAGAAAGCTGCCGCCGCCATCCGCAGCGGCACGCTCGCCGTGACGGCGCTGGCGGAAGCGCGCGCCCATCTGGAAGGTCTGGGTTTCGACGTCGACTATGTCGAGCTGCGCGATGCCGACACGCTGGCGGCGGTAACCGACCGGCAGAGCGAGCGGCTTCGGCTTCTCGTCGCGGCGCGACTCGGGCGCACGCGGCTGATCGACAATATCGCCGTCTAGAGAAGGCCGAGCTCGGCGAGCTCGGCACGCAGCGCCGGCGGCAGGTCCGCTGCAGCGCCGGCCGGCAGGTCCTTGGGCGCGTCCTTTGCCTCCAGGTAGCGCCACCCCTGAAACGGCCGCCGCGGCTGCCAGTCGGTCAGAATCAGTTCGGGGTCGAGCTCCAGCTCGCAGCGCCCGATGCCGTCGGCACCGACAAAGGAGCGGACGTCGCGCAGCACCTGCCGCACCTGGATCCAGCCCTTGATGACCCAATAGAGCGAGCCGCCCGCCAGCAGCGCGTCCCGCTGCCGCGGCACCATGCGGGTGACATGAGTGTGCCGGGGCGGCTGTCCGAGCGCCAGGGCGGCCTGCCGCCGCTCGTCGATCCACTCGGCAAGGTCATCGACCGTATCGCAGCCGACGCAGAGCTTGATGAGATGAAGGGCCATAGCGAATTGTCTCGCCGCAAGGCGCCCGGGTCAAAGCAGGGCGCAACGCTGTCCACAGGCAGCGAGCCGGGCGGGCGACGCGGAACCAGCCGCGCCCGGTCAGCGCGCTCCTAGCGCCGCGGGGCGGGCCCGGCAATCTTCGCCGGTGACGCTGCGACGCTTCGTCCCGTAAGGCCGCTCAGAACCTGCGGCAGGAGGTCGGCAAGGTCCTCCGAAATCAGCCCCGGTCCAAAGAGGGCGGCTGCCTCGCCATGCATCCAGACGGCTGCTGCAGCTGCCGAAAAAGCGGGCACGCCCTGCGCCAGGAGCCCGGCCACCATTCCGGCCAGGACGTCGCCGCTGCCCGCCGTCGCCAGCGTCGCCGGGGCATTGTCGGCGATCGCCGCCTGTCCGTCCGGCGCGGCAACGACAGTATCGGCGCCTTTCAGGACCACCACCGCGCCGGTTGCCGCCGCAGCCTGCCGGGCGCGGGTCAGCTTGTCGCCATCGAGGCCCGGGAAGAGCCGCCGGAACTCGCCCTCGTGCGGCGTCAGCACCGTCGCCGGCTGCCGCTGCCGCAGGGTGGCGAGCAAGGGCGGATGGCTGGCGAGGATCGTCAGGGCATCAGCGTCGAGGACGGCGGCCTGCCCGCCCTGCAGCACGACAGACAGCAGCGCCGCGGCGCCTTCGTCGGTGCCCATTCCCGGTCCGGCGACGACGGCATTGCGCCGCTGGTCGGAGAGGAGATCGGCAAGACCGCCCTCGCCTTCCATCACCCGCACCATGACCGCCGTGAGATGCGCCGCGTTGGCGGCTGCCGCCTCCGGCGGCGAGGCCACCGTCACTAGCCCGGCGCCGATCCTGAGCGCCGCGCCGGCCGACAGGCGGGCCGCACCCGTCGCCGCTGCCGGGCCTGAGACGACGAGGACATGGCCACGGCTGTATTTGTGGCCGGCGCTGTCCGGGTGGGGCAGCGCCTCCAGCCATAGCGGTGGCCGATTCGCATGCGTCTTGGGTGCGATGGCCGCCAGCACGCCCGCGCCTATGCCGATGTCGGCCACCGTCACCCTGCCGCAATGGCGCCGCCCCGGCAGCAGCAGGTGGCCGGGCTTCAGCCGGAAGAAGGTGACGGTCTCCGTCGCCTCGATCGCGGTGCCGGTAACCACCCCCGTGGCACCCGAGATGCCGGTGGGCAGGTCGACGGCAACGACCGGGACATCCATGGCATTGACGGCCTCGACCAGCCGCTCCGCCTCGGGACGCAACGGCAGCCTGATGCCGGCGCCGAACAGGGCATCGACGACGAGGCCGGCGCCGGCCGCGACGGCCTCCTCGGCCGGCAGGACGATGCCGGCGAAAGAGGCTGCCGCCGCGGCCGCATCGCCACGAAGATCCTCCCTGCGGCCGACCAGGCCGACGGTGACGCGGAAGCCAGCATGGCGCAGCAGGCGCGCCGCAACGAAGCCGTCGCCGCCATTATTGCCCGGCCCGGCCAGCACCAGGATCGGCCCGCCGCGCCAGCATTGCCTGGCGGCCGCGGCCACGGCCGCCCCGGCGCGTTCCATCAAGGACAGGCCGGCTGTCCCGGCCGCGATGGTGAGCCGATCCGCCTCGGCCATCTCCTGCGGGCTGAGAAGCTCGATCATGGCCGTTTAATTGCTCTTGGAATAGGCATATTGCACATTCTGTAGGCGCGCGAAGACAGCCGATTTACGCGACATAGCGCGCGTCGTGACGCTGCCGCCCAAAAAACCGGCGATGCTTGGGCCCTTCGCGGCGTGGCATGAAGTCTGCACAAGGGCGGACGATTGCGCGGAATAGCCAGGCCGGCGGAGCTGTGGAGGATATGAAGAAAATCGAGGCGATCATTAAGCCGTTCAAGCTCGACGAAGTGAAGGAAGCGCTTCAGGAAGTCGGCCTCCAGGGTATCACCGTCACGGAAGCCAAGGGATTCGGCCGCCAGAAGGGCCATACCGAGCTCTATCGGGGCGCCGAATATGTCGTGGACTTCCTGCCGAAGGTGAAGGTCGAGATCGTCCTCCCCGACGAACTTGTCGAGCGGGCGGTCGAGGCCATCCGCAAGGCGGCGCAGACCGGCCGGATCGGCGACGGCAAGATCTTCGTGTCCAACATCGAGGAAGCGATCCGCATCCGCACCGGCGAAAGCGGCCTCGACGCAATCTGAATCGGCGGTTCGCCGCCTCTCTCACCTTTTCCCCACAAGGACGCCGCAGTCGTCCAAAAGAGGTTCGCTCATGACTACCGCGAAGGACATCCTGGAAAAGATCAAGAGCCAGGATATCAAGTATGTCGATTTCCGGTTTACCGACCCGCGGGGCAAGTGGCAGCACGTTACGTTCGACCGGACCCTGGTCGACGAGGACCTCTTCGCCGAGGGCCTGATGTTCGACGGCTCGTCCATCGCCGGGTGGAAGGTGATCAACGAGTCCGACATGATGCTCATGCCGGACCCGGAGACGGCGACGCTGGATCCGTTCTTCTCCGCCTCGACCCTGTCGATCGTCTGCGACGTGCTGGAGCCGACCACCGGCGAGCCCTATTCGCGCGACCCGCGCGGCGTCGCCAAGAAGGCGGAAGCCTATCTCAAGCAGACACGCATCGGCGACGTCGCCTATTTCGGCCCGGAAGCCGAGTTCTTCGTCTTCGACGACGTGCGCTACTCGACGACGCCCTACAATACCGGCTTCCAGCTCGACGATATCGAGCTGCCGACCAATTCCGACACATCCTATGAATCCGGCAATATGGGGCACCGCATCCGCACCAAGGGCGGCTACTTCCCGGTGCCGCCGATGGATTCCGCCCAGGACATGCGCTCCGACATGCTGAGCGCCATGGCCGACATGGGCGTCGTCGTCGAGAAGCACCACCACGAGGTCGCCTCGGCGCAGCACGAGCTCGGCATGAAGTTCGGCACGCTGGTGACGATGGCCGACCACCTGCAGATCTACAAGTACTGCATCCACAATGTCGCCCACACCTACGGCAAGACGGCCACGTTCATGCCCAAGCCAATCTATGGCGACAACGGATCGGGCATGCATGTCCACCAGTCGATCTGGAAGGACGGCAAGCCTGTCTTCGCCGGCAACCAGTATGCCGACCTGTCGGAGACCTGCCTCTACTATATCGGCGGCATCATCAAGCATGCCCGGGCGATCAACGCCTTCGCCAACCCGACCACCAACTCCTACAAGCGTCTGGTGCCGGGCTTCGAGGCGCCGGTGCTGCTCGCCTATTCGTCGCGCAACCGGTCGGCCTCCTGCCGCATCCCCTATACGACCTCGCCGAAGTCGAAGCGCGTCGAGGTCCGCTTCCCCGATCCGGCAGCGAACCCCTATCTCACCTTCGCCGCGCTGCTGATGGCCGGCCTCGACGGCATCAACAACAAGATCCATCCCGGCCAGGCGATGGACAAGAACCTCTATGACCTGCCGCCGCGCGAGCTGCGCAAGATCCCGACCGTCAGCACCTCGCTGCGTGAGGCGCTCGCCAACCTCGACAAGGACCGGGCCTTCCTCAAGGCCGGCGGTGTCTTCACCGACGATCTGATCGACGCCTATATCGAGCTGAAGATGGAAGACGTCATCCGCTTCGACCAGACGCCGCATCCGGTCGAGTTCGACATGTACTATTCCGTCTGACCTTCCGGGCAGACCCAAGAAAACAAAGGGGCGCTTGCGGCGCCCCTTTTATTTTTCCAGCCCTCTCCCGAGAAGGCTTTTGCCGGCTACTGCTTGCCGTGCAGGTTCGAGGGAATGTTCGTGGAGCCGGGATACTCGGCTTCCATGATCGAATCCGGCAATTCCGGCGGCGGCAGGCTCTCGTTGAAATTGGCGCTGACATAGTCGACCAGGACGGCCGCCTGCTCGTCGGTGATCGAGATATCCGCCATCAGCTGGCGCATGCGCACCACCGTCGACGTCCAGAGCTCCCTGTCGGCCTGCTTGCGCACGACGCGCACCCAGGTGTGGCAGCGGGTGCAGACGCTCATGATGATCGCCCGCCCCTCGGCACAGGTCGCCTTGCCGGCATCGTCCGTGGCCTGACAGCGGAAGATCGTGTCCATGTCGGCCTGCTCGGACTGGGCCGTGGCGGCCGGCGCACCGGCGGCAAGGCCAAGGGCGATGGCCGCCAGCGCCCAGAACATACGGTTCATCTTTCTCCTCCCAAGTATCCTTCCCTCTCCCGCCGCGCTGATCGAAGCGATCGTATGCCTCGCTGTCTAGAGCGGATTCTCAACCTGATCGCGAATTTCCGGGGGAAGGTCGGGCGGCGGCAGGTCGGGGCGGAAATTGGCGATCAGATAGGCCTCGATCTTGGCATAGTCCTCGTCCGACATGTCCGGCAGGCGGACGCGGTGCCGGGCGAGTGTCGAATGCCAGCCCTCCGGCGTGGCCTGCTTGGTGACGACCCGCACGAACAGGTGGCAGATCGTGCAATTGGCGAGAACCAGCGAGCGGGCATAGTCGCAGGCGTCCTTGCCGGCCTGATCCTCCGCCGTGCAGCGGAAGATCCTGTTCATATCCAGGCTGTCGGACTCCTGCGCCCGGGCCGGCGCCGCGATTCCCAGCAGCGGCACAACGACCGCCATTGCACCCAATGCTGCTTTCAGCATGCCAAATCCTCCCTCGGCGTCTCTCCCGGACGCCTTATCTTTCTCCGACGCCCGTCGCCGCACAACCGGCTGCGACTGGCCGCTGCCTAGTATTGTATACTTACGATTGATGCGGCTGCCAGAAATGCCTGTAGCCCTGGCGCTGCGCACAGCGTCTCCACCCCACGGGCGTCATGCCCGGCTTGTCCCGGGCATGACGCAGCCGAGGCGCTGGTGTCACTCCGGGAGGCACGTAGCCGGCAGCCTGGGCGCCATCCCCTGCGGGCAGTCAGACCGACAGGCGTTCCACCGAGGCTGAGACGCGGGTCTGCAGCGCCAGCAGTTCCTCGCGCTTCTCGCGCTGCTCCTCGATCACCTCCGGCTTCGCCTTGGCGATGAACTGCTCGTTGCCGAGCTTGGCGTCGATGCGCTCGATGTCCTTGCCGATGCGGTCGAGCTCGCGCCGCAGCCGCGCCTGCTCCGCCTCAAGGTCGATGACGCCGCCAAGCGCCAGGCAGGCGGTGGTCTCGCCGATGACGATCTGCACCGAGCCGGGCAGCGGCGCCGCCGCCGTCTCGATCGTGTCGAGGCGGGCGAGACGGGCGATGGCGACCCGGTGGCGCTCGAGGCGCTCCAGCGTCTCCGGCGAGGCGCCGGCCAGTACCAGCGGCACCTGCGCCGCCGGCGGCACGTTCATCTCGGTGCGCACCGAGCGGATCTGGCTGACCAGGTCGACCACCCAGTTCATTTCGGCCGCCGCCGCGTCGTCGCTCACCGACGGACGCGGCCAGTCGGACAGGACCAGCATCGGCGCCTCGCCACGCTCCTCGGCCGTCCGGGTCCACAGCTCCTCGGTGATGAACGGCATGAAGGGATGCAGGAGGGCCAGCGCCTGGTCGCGCACCCAGGCGGCCGTCGCCCTGGTTTCGGCAGCTGCTTCCGCATCATTGCCGAGAAGCACCGGCTTGATCAGCTCCAGATACCAGTCGCAATAGGTGTTCCAGATGAAGCGGTAGAGCGCCCCGGCGGCATCGTTGAAGCGATAGGCCTCGAGCGCTGCCGTCACCTCGCCGGCCGTCCGCCCGACCTCCGTGGCGATCCAGCGGTTGATCGTCTGGCGGGCGCCGGCCGGGTCGAAGCCGGGCACCGTCCGGCAGCCGTTCATCTCGGCGAAGCGCGCCGCATTCCACAGCTTGGTCGCGAAATTGCGGTAGCCCTCGATGCGGCTGGTGGCGAGCTTGATGTCGCGCCCCTGCGCCGCCATCGCCGCCAGAGTGAAGCGGAGGGCGTCGGCGCCATACTCGTCGATGAGGCCGATCGGGTCGACGACGTTGCCCTTCGACTTGGACATCTTGGCGCCCTTCTCGTCGCGGACGAGGGCGTGGATGTAGACGGTCGAGAACGGCTCCTGGCCGGTGAATTCCAGCCCCATCATCATCATCCGGGCGACCCAGAAGAAGATGATGTCGAAGCCGGTGACGAGGGCGCTGGTCGGATAGTAGCGGGCCAGCTCCGGCGTCTCGTCCGGCCAGCCCAGGGTCGAGAACGGCCACAGGGCCGACGAGAACCAGGTGTCGAGCACGTCGGGATCGCGGCTGATGAAGGCGGCGCGGCGCGCCGGATCGTTGGCCAGCATCCGCGCCTCGACGTCGGAGATGGCGCCCTCGACGACGTAATGGGCAAGCGCCTCGGCGACCGCCTCCTCCTCCGTCTCGGCGACAAAGACCTTGCCGTCCGGGCCGTACCAGGCCGGGATCTGGTGGCCCCACCACAGCTGGCGGGAGATGCACCAGGGCTGGATGTTCTCCATCCAGTCGAAATAGGTCTTTTCCCAGTTCCGCGGCACGAACACCGTGCGTCCCTCGCGCACCGACGCGATCGCCGGCTGCGCCAGGGTCTTGGCGTCGACATACCACTGGTCGGTGAGGAACGGCTCGATCGGCACGTTGGAGCGGTCGCCATGCGGCACGGCGTGGACATGGTCCTCGACCTTCTCCAGAAGACCCCGCTCCTCCATCATCGCCACGATGCGCTGGCGCGCCGCAAAGCGCTCCTGCCCGTCGAGGGCGGCGATCGTCGCGGCAAGCTCGTCGCTCGGCGCGACGCCGGCAAGGAAGGCCTCGTTGCCGGCCAGCGAAAGATTGGCCTCGACATCGAAGATATTGATCATCGGCAGGTTGTGCCGACGGCCAACCTCGAAGTCATTGAAATCATGCGCCGGCGTGATCTTGACGGCGCCGCTGCCGGCTTCCGGATCGGCATAGGTGTCGGCGACGATGGGGATGCGCCGGCCGACCAGCGGCAGGACGACCATGCGGCCGATGAGGTCCTGGTAGCGCTCGTCCTCCGGGTTCACCGCCACGGCGGTGTCGCCGAGCATTGTCTCCGGGCGCGTCGTCGCGACGGTGATGAACCGGCCGGCCTCGCCCTCCACCGGATAGCGGAAGTGCCAGAGATGACCCTTCACCTCGACCTGCTGCACTTCGAGGTCGGAAATGGCCGTCTGGAAACGCGGGTCCCAGTTCACCAGGCGCTTGTCGCGATAGATGAGGCCCTTGCGGTAGAGCTCGACGAACACCTTGAGGACAGCGCGCGACAGGCCCTCGTCCATGGTGAAGCGCTCGCGGCTCCAGTCGCAGGAGGCGCCGAGGCGCTTGAGCTGGCTGACGATCTGGCCGCCGCTCTCGCCCTTCCAGGCCCACACCTTGTCGACGAAAGCCTCGCGGCCGATGACGCGGCGTCCCGGCTCCTGGCGCTCCATCATCTGGCGCTCGACGACCATCTGCGTCGCGATGCCGGCATGATCCATGCCCGGCTGCCACAGGACGTCGCGGCCGCGCATCCGCTCGAAGCGGACGAGCACGTCCTGCAGCGTGTTGTTCAGCGCATGCCCCATATGGAGCGAGCCGGTCACGTTGGGCGGCGGGATGACGATCGAAAACGGCGCCGCACCGGGCTCGGCGCCCGCGCCGGCGCGAAAGGCCCCCGCCTGTTCCCATGCAGCGCTGATCCGCGGCTCGATTGCGGCCGCGTCGTAGGTCTTGTCCAGCATCGAAGTTCCGCCGTTTCGGTGTGCGGCTGGTCGTATTCGCTGCCAAGCCGGCGAGTCAACCGCCGTCGCAGGCGGCAGGCTTTCAGCGCCGGCTGCGGGCGACGCGCTCGATCTCTTCCCGCACGAGACGCTCGACCAGCGCCGGCAGATTGTCGTCGAGCCAGGCCTTCAGCATCGGCCGCAGCATGTCCGTCACGACGTCTTCCAGCGTCCTGGGATCCTGCACCGGCATGCTGCCGGCAAGCTGGCTGAAGGAAGCCTGCACGGCCTCGTCGGAGCTGGGGGAGAGAAGCGGCGGACGCGCGGCCTGATCCGGCGCCGGAGCGGTCACGGCAGTCTCGGACCGGGCGGCGGCCGGCGGCATCTCCTCATCCGGCACAGATGTTTCCATCGCGGCCGGGCCGACAGGCGCTTCGGGCGGTGCCGGCATCTCGACTACCGCCAGCTTGGGCGCCGCGCTGCGGATCGTCTCCTTGACGGTCTCCTTGGCCGCCAGCGCGCCGTCGTCGGAGATGATGCGCCGGATCGACGCCAGGATCTCCTCCATGGAGGGCTCCTGGACCTGGCCGAGCTTTGCCATGCTGCCTCTCGCGCCGCCCGGACGAATCAACTAGGGGCGGTAGCGCGAGACTAGCGGAAGGGATTCCGTCTTTGTAATCCGGGGCTTGAAACCCCCGGAAAATTCCGCTCAGCGGCCGTCGGGCGTGCGCAGGTCGAGCCAGCGGTCGTTGACCGCCTCGTAATGCTGGACCGGGTCATAGGACTTGACGCGCAAGTTGAGCGCCGAGGCGCTCAGCTTGCCGATGGCGGAAAGCACCGTGTAGGACGCCACCACCCGGTCGTGCTGGGCGCGCACCAGGGCGACGCGCGCATTCAGCACTTCCTGCTGGGCATTGAGGACATCCAGCGTCGTGCGCTGGCCGACGCGGCGTTCCTCCTGGATGCCTTCCAGGGCCAGCTGCGCCGCCTGCACCTGCGCCTCGGCGGCGGTGATCGACGAGCGGGCCGCATCCATCTGGCCATAGGCAGTGACGACGAAGGCCCGGACCTGCGCCCGCGCCACGTCGACCTGGATCTGGCGCTGGCCGAGCTGTTCCTTGGCCTCGCGCACCTGCGACGCCGTCAGGCCGCCGGTGAACAGCGGAATGCTGATCTGGCCCTCGATCGATGCCGCGTTCTGCTCGCGGACATTGCCGGCCGGGTTGACGCTGCGCGACAGCGTGCCGTTGAGCGACACTGTCGGCAGCAGTGCGCCCTCGGCGATCTTGACGTTGAGCTCGGCGATCTCGGCATTGAGCTGCGAGCCGATGATCGCCGGATGATTGGCAAGAGCGGCCTTGACGGCCGCATCGACGCCCCGCGGCAGCAGCCGGTCGATCGGCGCCGCCGCGGCGAGGTTGCGCGGCTCCCGCCCGACGATCTGCAGGTAGGTCGCGGCGGCCGTGGCGAGGCTGGCGACAGACTGCGCATAGGTCGATTCAGCGGCGCGCAGGCGAGCATTGGCCTGGGCGACATCGGTCCGCGTGCCCTCGCCGACATTCAGCCGGTCATCGGCCGCCTTGACCTCGGCCGTCAGGAACTCGACGTTCTGCGCGTTGAGGCCGAGGACGGCGCGCTCGCGCATCACGTCCATATAGGCCGTCACGGCGTCGAGCAGCACGTCCTGCTCGGTATTGCGCAGGGATTCCCGGCCGGCCAGAACCGCCGTCTGCGCCGCCTTCAGCGTGTTCTTCGTGCGGTAGCCGCGGAACAGCGGCTGCTGGACCTGCAGGGCAAGCTGATAGGACGGCGCCGCGCCGTCGCCCAGCGAGGTGCGCGCCACGGTGTAATCGGCCGAGGCGGAAGCGCCGACCGTCGGGCGGAATCCGGACCGCGCCTGCGGCACGCCTTCGTCGGTCGCCCGCAACTCGGCGCGGGCGGCGTTGAGGGTCGGATTGTTGTCATAGGTGGCCGTCAGCGTGCCGAAAAGCGTCTCCGCCGACGCCGGCGCAACCAACCCCGCAGCAACCGCGAGCGCCGCTGCCGATACCTTTACAAACCGGATCATCGCCCCGCCGCAAGTACAACAAATGATTACAGAAACACCCGTTTGCTACGCAACGGCTGCGCGCTGGCAGAGCTTGACTTTATAGCCGTGACCTCAGGCGTCAAACCTGAATCCCCAACGGCCCACAGAGTTCTGCGGGACTGCGACACAAATGCCGCGAGATGCGGCCGGGACGTTCAGAAGGAGAAGGTGCGCGGCCGGTCGAAGCCCGGCAGGCGCGGCGCCGGCGCGTTGAAGGCGCTCCGTCCGGACACGCCGTCCGCCGAACGGACGAAGAGCGTCGCTGCGGCGGCCAGCCCGTCGCCGACGATGGCAACAAGCCGCCCATCCTGCTGCAGCTGGTCGATCAGGGCCGGCGGCACCTGCGGCACGGCACCCTCGAGCAGAATGACGTCATAGGGCGCCGCCGCCGGATGGCCTGCCGCCAGCGGGCCGAGAACGACGATGACGGACGGGGCAAGCTGCGACAGCACCTGGCGCGACAGGCCGGCGAGCGCCGCATCCTCCTCCAGGGCAATCACCGATCCGGCAAGACGCGACAGCACCGCCGCGCCATAGCCGGATGCAGAACCGACGAGGAGAACCCTGTCCTGCGCGCTGACAGCGGCCAGCTGGATCAGGCGCGCCAGCGTCGCCGGCGGAACGGCAAGGCGATGCTCCTCCCCCGCCAGCGGCAGATCGGCATCGCTGTAGACGAGCCCGTGAAGCATGGGCGGAAAGAAGGCTTCGCGCGGAATCTCGGCGAAAGCGGACAGGACCGCATGGTCCGTCACATCGACAGTATGAATCTGGCGGTCCACCATCGTCCGGCGTGCGGCCGCGAAATCCACCACTATGCCCCTCCCCCTCCCGCGCACGAAGGAGGCTGTGATAGCCGGGTGCAGTTGGCGGTGACAACCCGAGGCGGGCGCGGCAGAACGCCTGCCCCGTCAGGGACGCTCGACATAGGTAGTGAAGTCGACCGGCAGGTTGAGCGCCGCGTTGAGCTCGTGCAGCGTCAGCTCGGCGAAATGCCCCTCGCTGGTGTAGAGGCAGACGACGCTGCCCGGCTGCACCTCCTCGACGCGCAGCTTCGCCGCCGCGTAGCCAGCCCCGACGCAGCCGGGGTTGCCGACGCCGAGCAGCGCCGCATTGCGCGGCTCCAGGTAGTGCTCGCGCGACCCGACCTCCTCATATTTCAGGTCGGCGCCGTCCGGATCGACGAGGCCGCGATCGAAATCGACAAGGAAGCTCGCCGGCATCACCAGCGATCCCGCCGCATGAACAGCCCGGGTCGGCGCCGGGGCATCGGGCGGCGGCGACGGCTCGGTAGGCGGCTGGAGGGCCGCCAGCCTGTTCTGCGCCAGGACTGCAAAGGTGCCGTCGGGAAACTGGCTGAGATAGGCCTCGTAGTCAGCGGCGCGCTCCGAGTTGGCGATGCTGTTCCAGAACAGCGCCTCGCGGTCGATCTCTGGAGCCGGCGCCGGCGCGGCGACAAGACCGGCGCCGATGCACTCCGCCGACAGGCAGGCGCTGCCGCGGACCTGGTCGTAATAGGCCGGCTCCTGCTCATGCGCGACGCTGAGGGCGAGATCATAGACCTGCTGCTGCGCTGCCTTGACGGCATCGAGCAGCGGTAGGTCCTGCTCGATCAGCGGCAGGAACGTCCGCGAGAAGACGCTGTTGGGGTCGGGATCGTTGTCCGAAAGACGGTCGAGCGCGGTCTGGCCGGCGCCGGCGGAAAAGACGACGAACGTGCCGCGCGGCGGCTCGATGCGGCTGAGGCCGCGCCCCAGCCCGACGCCGCGCCCGGCCACCGGCGACGTGAACGGATTGTCGCGGCAGGCATCGACGATCGCCACCTTCAGCGCCGCGCCGCGGCGGCCCATCTCGTCGATGATGCCGTTGGCGCCGTTCTGGAGCGGGATAGACAGCCTGGTCAGCAGCCCCTCGGCGGCACTGCGCGGCGCATCGGTGCCGACAAGATAGTTCTGGCTGCCGTCGCTCCAGCCATGGCCGGAATAGACGAAGACAGCCGTGTCGCCTGGCTCGATGGCGTCGAGGAAGCCGGCAATGGCTTCGTCCATGGACTGCCGCGACTGGTCGGTGCGCAGCATCACCTGGTCGAATCCTTTCGCTTCAAGCACTGCAGCAAAGCGGCGGGCATCGGCCACGGCCTTGCCGAGGACCGGCAATTCGACATAGGCATCGTTGCCGATGACAAGGGCAATGCGGCGGGCCGCATGCGCCGGGCCGGCAGCCATCAGGACAAGGGCGACGATCAGGGCAATCCGCAGCTTGGGCATGACGATGTCTCCGCCGGGGCCGATACGGAAGCCGGATTATTCCTCAGGGGATATGCCTCAAGCCAGACAATTACGATCTGCCGACGGAATTCCTGCCCGACCGGGTGATGCGGAACGGCGCGCCGGCGCCGAAGGCCGGCGGCTGATGCTACGCCGCCGTGCCGATCACCAGGGCGGCCGCTGCTTCTTCTGCACCGTTACCCTGCTGTTTCCCGATGGCGCCAATCTCGCCGCCGTCGAACGGCCGGCCAATATGGGCCGGGCGGCCTATGCAGCATGGAAAGCCGCACGGCGGGCGACGCTCGACCATGTCGTCCCACGCAGCCTCGGCGGCAGCGACGCTGAGGAAAACTTCGTGGCCGCCTGCCAGTGGTGCAACTGGTATCGCGGCGCCACCGCGCTGGCCGACGCGCAGGAGGACATCGCCCGGATGCTGGCAAGCGGCCGGCACCCGCACCAGCGGGTCCTGGCGACCGGCGTCTTCCCGCGCTTGGCGCGGCGCAGAGGATGATGAGGGTGGAGGCCTCGCCCGGAATCGAACCGGGGTGCACGGATTTGCAGTCCGCTGCGTAACCACTCCGCCACGAGGCCGCTCCGGCCGGCGTTGTTAAGGTGTTCCGGGGGTTTGAGCAAGGGCAACGACGCAATCACCCCTCCACCGGCGGCCGGCACCCTTCAGCCGTGCTCGCTGACGTCCCACGGCACAAGCACGCGCACGCCGTCGCGCTCGACCATCGTCGCCTCGACGCCGAAGGTCTCGGCGAGGCGCTCCGGCGTCAGGACATCCTGCGGCGCTCCGTCAGCCACCACCTTGCCCCCTTCCAGGACGACGACGCGATCGGCAAAGCGCGCCGCCAGCGCCAGATCGTGGAGCACGGCGAGCACCGCCGTCCCCTGCTCGGCCTGGTGGCGCAGCATGGCGAGAAAGAGCAGCTGATAGCGCGGGTCGAGCGAAGCCGTCGGCTCGTCGGCGAGAATCACCGGCGTCTCGCCGGCGAGAACCCTCGCCAGCGAGACGCGGGCCTTCTCGCCGCCGGAAAGCGTCGTCACCGGGCGCTCGGCGAAGGCCTCCGTCTCGGTCTGCGCCAGGGCCTTGAGGACGGCGCGCCGGTCCTCGACCGACAGGCTGCCGGCACCGGCGCCATGCGGCAGGCGGCCGAGCGCCACGACGTCGATCACCGGCATCGGCCAGTGGAAGACATGCCCCTGCGGGAGATAGGCGATGGCGCGCGCCCGGGTGGCAAGGTCGAGATTCTCGATCGCCACGCCCGCCACGGTGAGCCGGCCGAAGGACGGGATCAGGCCGCCCAGCGCCCGCACTAGGGTCGACTTGCCGGCGCCGTTCGGACCGACGATGGCAACGAAGCTGCCGCGCTCGAAGGCGATATCGAGATCCTGCAGGATCCAGCGGCCGTCGATGCTGACCGCCAGGTTGCGGGCCTGCAGGACCGGGGTCGGATCGCTCATGACGGCGAGCCCGTCAGCTGGCGCCGCTGCCGGAAGATCATGAAGATCAGGAAAGGCGCGCCGATCAGCGCCGTCAGGACGCCGACCTTGATCTCCTGCTGCGCCGGAATGAGCCGCACCGCGATATCGGAGGCCAGCAGCAGCGCCGCCCCGGCAAGGGATGCCGGCAGCAGCAGGCGGCCCGGATCGAAGCGCACCAGCGGCCGCACCAGATGCGGCGCGACGAGGCCGACGAACGAAATCGTCCCGGAGACGGCGACGGCGGCGCCGACGCCCGCCGCCACGCCGAGGACGACGCGCAGCCGCACATGGCCGAGATTGACGCCCAGGCTCTCCGCCGCGTCCTCCCCGAGGGTGAGCGCGCGGTAGGCGTTATGGTCCCATGCCAGCAGGACCCAGCTCAGCAGCATGAACGGCGCCGCCATTATCACATGCTGCATGCTGCGGTCTTCCAGCGAGCCGAGCAGCCAGAAGGCGATTTCGAGGGCCGCGAAGGGATTGCTAGCGAGGTTGAGGGCAAGGGCGGTGCCGGCGGCCGCCAGCGTGCCGATGGCGAGGCCGGCAAGCAGCAGCACGAGAAGGCTGGCGCGCGGTCCCGCGACAAGGAGGAGCAGCGCCACAGAAACGAGCGCGCCGATCATCGCCGCGACGGGCAGCGCATTGGAGAGCGCGTCTGTGAGGCCGAGGGCAATGACCGAGACGGCGGCGAAGGCGGCCGCCGACGGAGCGCCGAAGAGCGATTCCGACGCCAGGGGATTGCGCAGGAGGCCCTGCAGGGCGGCGCCGGACAGGCCGAGCGTCGCCCCGATGAGCAGGCCAAGAATGGCGCGCGGCAGCCTTATCTCGCGGACGATGATATTGGTCGCCGCGTCGCTGCTGCCCAGCAGCCCGCCGACGACATGGCCGGGCGACAGGCCGACCGGCCCGATGGCGATCGAGCCCAGGAAGAGCACCACTACAAGGACGGCCAGGCCGATGACGAGGAAGGACGCGTCGGTCCGACCGCCCCACCGTCCATCCCCGGACTGATCGTAGTTCACTGTCGCCATCGAAGATCCGCATAGGCCCGATGGCCGGCGGTGGGATATCTCAGGATTTCCTGATAACGAGCGTCAGGTATGTTTTCCAGCCGCGATGAGCCGCCATACCCGAATTGATGCAACAAGTTGCACAGCGGCTTAACCAGGATTAGTCGCCAAAGGGTCACGGCTGGCCGGAGTGCTGTCCATGTTCGCAGGTCTGCGGCGACATCCTATCAGGCGGGCCGGATCGATCGGCGCGCTATTTCTCGCCGGCGTATTCGCGGCCGGGTGGCTGTCCCCCCCGGCGGCCGCGCAGGCGCCTGCTCCCCGCCGCGTCGTCTCCATCAACCTTTGCGCCGACCAGTTGCTGCTGGCGCTCGCCGCGCCGGAACAGATCGCGTCGCTGTCGATCTACGCCACCGACCCGGCGCTGTCGTTCTCCGCCGCGGCGGCAACGACATTCCGGCACAGCGCCGCCTCGGCCGAATCGGTTCTCGCCCTCGATCCCGACCTCGTGCTGGCCGGCAGGTTCACCAATCTCGCCACCCAGGACATGCTGCGGCGCCTGGGTTACCGGGTGGTCGAGGTGGATGTGGTGCGCACAATCGATGAGGCCATTGCGCAGGTGCGCGCCGTCGCAGTCCTCCTCGGGCATCCCGAACGCGGCGAGCGTCTTGCCGAGCTCATCGACTATGCCCGCGCCCAGGCGGTGCGGCCGCCACCGGGCATCGAGCCGCCCAGCGTCATCGTCTACCAGCGCCGCGGCTATGTCAGTGGCAGCGCCGACCTGACGGCCGACCTGATCGCCACCGTCGGCCTTGTGGACAAGGGCGCGGAGCTTGCCGGAAGCGATGGCGGCTTCGTCCCGCTGGAGAAGATCGTCGCCTCGCCGCCCGATTATCTCATCGTGTCGAACGCCGAGCCTGCAGCCGTCGATCAGGGGACGGCTCTCCTGGAGCATCCCGCCCTTCTCGACCTCTTCCCGCCGGAACGGCGCATCGAGCTTCCCGACCGGCTGACGGTCTGTGGCGGCCCGGCGCTTCCGGAAGCGCTGCGCTTCCTGTCCAGCGAACTCCGCCGGAAGGGCCTTTGATCGCCGTCACGGACCGGCTGTGGCTGTTCGCCATAGCCCTGCTGCTCGACGCGCTGCGCAGCCTGACGCCCCTTGCGGCGCTGCCCGGCGCCGCCGCCATCGAACGAATCGGCGGACGTCTTGCCACTGTCGCGGCCGGTGCCGGTCGTCCAACGCGCCGGGCAGCCGGCGCCGCCCTCGCCATTCTCGCCGCCCTCATCGGCATCGCCGCCGGCCTGCTCATCGAGCGCCTGTTGGTGGGGATTCCCTATGGCGGCTGGGGGATCGCCGTAATTGCGGCGCTGCTCCTGGGCGGCGGCTCCCGACGCCGGCTTACCGCGATCCGGCGGCTGCTGATGCAGGACGATTCTGCCGCCGCCGGCCGGCTGGTCTCGCGCGATGCCGAGCGCCTCGACAGCGACGGCGCCATCCGCACTGCAATCGAGACAGGCGGCAGCCGCTTTGCCGAGACCGTCGTCGCCCCGGCCTTGTGGTTCGCCGTGCTCGGCCTGCCCGGGCTGTTCGCCGAGAGAATCATGGCGGCGCTTGCCGCGCATGGGAGCGATCGCGACGGCCTCGGCTGGTTCGCTGACCAGGTCAACGGCCTCATGACGCTGCCGGGCCGGTGGCTCGCGGCAATAGCCATTGCCCTTGCCTCCCCATTGGCCGGCGGACGGCCCGGTGTGACGCTGACGACGATCCTTGCCGACGCGCCGGATCAGAACAGCCGCGACGCCTGGCCGCTGGCCGCCATGGCGGGCGCGCTGGGCGTCGCACTGGGAGGCGCTTCCTGGCGCGGCGGCCGCCTCGTTCCCCGGGCGTGGATCAATGCCGACGGCCGGCGCGCGCTGACGGCCGCCGACATCACCAGGGCCTTGCGACTGCTCGATGGAGCCCGGGCGGTGCTGGTGATCGTGGCGACCGTGCTAGCCCTCGGCCTGTGAGAGACGCAAACCCCGGCCAGAAAGAAGACCTGGGCGCAAAAAGAAAGGACCCGGCGATCAGCTCACCGGGTCCTTTCCAAACTGGCTCCTCGGGCTGGGCTCGAACCAGCGACCACATGATTAACAGTCACGTGCTCTACCAACTGAGCTACCGAGGAACGGCGCGCCTTGCGGCCGCGGCGATGCCTATAGCAAAGCCCCTCGCGGCTTGCCAACCCCGCCATGCGCGAAGGTACGCGACATCGCGACAGGCTCCACAACCTGAACACGCTTCCCCTGCGGCCGGTTGCGTCATGCTTCGGCCATCTTGGCCGTGAAGCTGGTTCAGGGAGGGTTCAGCGATGGCGACGGCAAATGGCGCCGCTACTTGCTTTCCCGCCTGCAGAGGAACATGTGTCTTTACCGTCGACGACTGTCGCATCCAGCGCGAGCCGAAAGGTCGAGCATCTCATGCCGTCTGTCCGCATCGGCAGCCGCCGCTTCAACCTGCCCGCCAATCCGGTCGTCCGGGTCGGCGTGGGCGTGGTTCTGGTGCTCGGCGGCCTCGTCGGCTTCCTGCCGATCCTCGGCTTCTGGATGGTCCCGCTCGGCCTGATCGTCCTTTCCTACGACTTCCCGAGCGTGCGCCGGCTGAGGCGCCGCATGACCGTCTGGCTGATGCGGCTGTGGCATCGCTGGGTCAAGCCGTCGGCCCGCGCCGAGCCCTGACGCAGTGTTGCGGCCATTGCGGCAGCAAGTTCCTTCTCCACGCAAACGTGAAATGCGCCGCTTACCTGCCTCGGCTAAGGGGCGGCTTCCGCTCCTTCAGAAAAGCGCCGGGAAATCAACTGCCGGGGCTTACAAAGCCGCAAGCAATATGGTTAGCGTAGCCTATGACACCCGATCATCCCCTCACTGTCCAGATTCTCGAAGTCTCGCGATTGCTGCGCCGGCGTTTTGAGCTGCTGCTCGACGAGGCCGGCCTTGGCGTAACTCCCGGCGAAGCACGGGCGCTCCGGCAGATCAGCATGGCGGCGCCGCTGGCGACGCAGGCTCGCCTTGCCGAGGCGATGTCGATCGAGCCGATGACGCTCGTCGGTTTCCTCGACCGGCTGGAGAGCCGCGGCCTTGTCGTGCGCGAGGCGAGCCCGACCGACCGCCGGGCGAAATCCGTCCGCGTGACGGCGGCAGCGGAACCTCTTCTCAAGCGCATCGACGAGGTGGCAGCGGCGCTGCGCGCCGAGCTCACCGCCGGCATCCCCGAGGAAGACGTCGACACGACCTGGCGGAGCCTGGAGCGCATGCGCCTGACGCTGACGGCGCCAACGCGGGTCGACGCCTGAGCGATCACGCCTGGCTCTGGAGCCTTCCGATGTCACAGGCGCGCCTCGTTCCGGTCCTGCTGGCGCTGACCCTGGCCGTGCCTGCGGCGGCGCAAGCACCGTCCCGCTATGCGGAAGCCTGCGAAAAGGCAGCCCGGACGGCCCTGGTCCTGACCTTCACCTTCGCGGTGACAAACATCCGCGACGAGACACCAGCCGCCAACATGGTGGTGGTGTCCTACACGGCGACCAGCAAGAGTAGCGGCAAGGTCTATCCGACGGATTTCACCTGCGTCTTCGCCGATACGGCGAACCCACAGAACATCGTCCTCGACCAGGCGATCGAGGGCGTCCGGCCATTCGGGCCGTCCTCTGTCAATGCCCTCAACCGGATGCTCCAGGCGGAAGGCTTCCAGACGGGAGCCGGCCAATAGCCGGCCCTCCGGAAGCCGCGCCAGACCCCGAGCTGCAGGATCAGCGAAGCGTCGTTGCGACGCCGTAAGCCTCGGCGAGGTGCTGCAGCGCCTGGCCCTGGGTCACCATCTCGGCGCTCATCGCCATGGCGATCCCGATACCGACCAGCAGGCCGATTGCCGTGAACAGCACGCCACTTCCCGTGTTCTGTCTCATGGTTTGACCCTCTTGCTGACGATGATGACAAGCCGGAAAGCCGGAAACCGGTTCCCGATCCGCCGCCAGCACAGATGTGGGCATCTGGACGTTTATTGCCAAGGTTGCGGTGCTCTATTTCCGCAATAGGATCAATTAATAAGCCGATCTTACCGTCACCGCGACGGGATCGTCGTGCCGCTATTGCCGGGAATGACGCAAGCGCTTGGCTTGATGCCCCGGCTGCCAGGAACTAGCTTCCGCCGACGGCGGCTGCGCCGTCCCCCTCCCGCCACCAACCCCGCGCTGTAATGAACGTTCTTGCCTCTGCCGTAGACGCCATCGGGCGCACGCCGCTGATCCGGCTCAACCGGGTTTCCGAGATGACCGGCTGCGACATCTACGCCAAGGCCGAATTCATGAACCCCGGCCAGTCGGTCAAAGACCGGGCGGCGCTCTACATCATCCGCGACGCATTGGCGCGGGGGCTGATCCAGCCGGGCGGCGTCATCGTCGAGGGGACAGCCGGCAATACCGGCATCGGGCTGGCGCTGGTCGGCAATGCCCTTGGGCTGCGGTCGGTCATCGTCATTCCCGACACGCAGAGCCAGGAGAAGAAGGACACGCTGCGCATCGTCGGCGCCAAGCTGATCGAGGTGCCTGCCGTCCCCTACAGCAACCCCAACAATTACGTGAAGGTGTCCGGGCGGCTGGCGGACGAGCTGGCCCGCACCGAGCCGCACGGCGCCTTCTGGGCCAACCAGTTCGACAATGTCGCCAACCGCCAGGCGCATGTCGAAACCACCGGTCCGGAGATCTGGGACCAGACCGGCGGGAGGATCGACGGCTTCGTCTGCTCGGTCGGCACCGGCGGAACGCTGGCGGGAACGGGCATCGCCCTCAAGGAGCGCAATCCCAAAGTGATGATCGGCCTCGCTGACCCGATGGGCGCCGCCCTCTACAGCTACTATACGACCGGCCGCCTCGAAGCGTCGGGCTCGTCGATCACCGAGGGCATCGGCCAGGGACGCATCACAGCCAATCTCGAGGACGCGCCGGTCGATATCGCCTTCCAGGTCCCGGACGAAGAGGCCCTGCCCTACATCTTCGACCTGCTGCAATACGAGGGTCTGTGCGTCGGCACGTCGTCGGGCGTCAACATCGCCGGCGCCGTGCGGCTCGCCCGCCATCTCGGCCCCGGCCATACGATCGTGACGCTGCTCTGCGACTACGGCACGCGCTATCAGTCGAAGCTCTTCAATCCGCCTTTCCTTCGCTCGAAGGGCCTGCCTGCCCCGGCCTGGATGGAAGACAGCCGCGACGTTGCCGTGCCCTTCGTGAACGCCTGAGCGATGGCGCAGCGGACCGATCTTCTGTTTCGGACCGACGCCTATCTCCGCGAGGCCGCGGCGCGGGTCGTCGCGGTCAATGACGACGGCGGCATCATCCTCGACAGGACGATCTTCTTCGCCACCGGCGGCGGCCAGCCCGGCGATTCCGGCATTCTCGTCCTCGACGACGGCACCGCCATTCCGGTTGCCACGGCAATCTATGGCGCGGACAAGGGCGAGATCGTCCATCTCCCCGGCGACGGCAGCACGCGGCCGGCGGTCGGCACGGCGGTCACGGCCCGGATCGACTGGCAGCGGCGCCTTCGCCACATGCGCATGCACACGGCGCTGCATCTCCTGTCGGTGGCGCTGCCCTTCCCGGTGACCGGCGGCCGCATCGGCGCCGACGAGAGCCATCTCGACTTCGACATCGTCGATGCCGTGCCGGTGCGGGAAGTCATCGACCGACAGCTGGAAGCCATGGTCGAGGCCGATCATCCGGTGACCGACGAATGGATCACCGACGACGAGCTGCTGGCCAATCCCGGCCTCGTCAAGACGATGTCCGTCATGCCGCCGCTCGGCTCGGGCCGGGTGCGGCTCGTGCGCATCGGCGATATCGATCTGCAGCCCTGCGGCGGAACCCATGTCCGCTCGACCGGCGAGATCGGCCGCGTCAAGGTCAGCAAGATCGAGAACAAGGGCCGGCAGAATCGGAGGGTCCGCCTCCGGTTCGCAGAGGAGGCATGATGGCCAGGCAAGGCGACCGCAGCCGCTGGTTCGTCACGCCGCAATGGCTGGCGGCGCATCTCGGCGATCCGCATGTGGCGATCGTCGACGGGTCCTGGCATCTGCCCGACAGCGGCCGCGATGCGGCAGCCGAATATCGCGACGGCCATATACCGGCCGCGGCGTTCTTCGACATCGACGCCGTGGCGGATCGGAGTTCACCGCTGCCGCATATGCTTCCCGCACCCGCGGCCTTCGCCGAAGCTGTCGGAGCGCTCGGCATCGATGCGCAGCAGCGCATCGTCGTCTATGACAGCGTCGGCCTCTTCTCCGCGCCGCGGGTCTGGTGGACCTTCCGGGTCATGGGCGCCCCGGACGTCGTCATCCTCGACGGCGGCCTGCCGGCCTGGCGTGCCAGCGGCGGCGCTGTGGCGCCAGGCGTCACGAGTCCGTCGCCGCGGCGCTTCGTTCCCGCATTCGATCCGGCGGCGGTAGAGGACTATGACGCGGTGCGGCGCCATCTTGCCGACGGATCGGCGCAGCTTGCCGATGCCCGTCCGGCGGCGCGCTTTGCCGGCGCGGCACCGGAGCCCCGGCCCGGCGTGCGCTCCGGACACGCGCCGGGCAGCCGCAACCTGCCGGGCAGCGAGCTCCTGGCCGACGGCCGGCTGAAGGACGACGCCGCGCTGGCGGGCGCCTTCGCCGCCGCCGGCATCGACCTCAAACGGCCTGTCATCGCCAGCTGCGGCTCGGGCGTCGTCGCCGCGACCCTGGTCCTGGCGGCGGAGATACTCGGCCATCCCGGCGTTTCGCTTTATGACGGTTCGTGGGCAGATTGGGGCAGCCGGCCCGATTCGGACATTGCAGCGGGTCCGGCGGATTAGACGGGTGCCGCTATCGATCTGATCCGGCAATGGCTTTTCGTTTTCCGCGGCAGGCGCCGAGACTGCCGTGCTACGGCCCCAATTGGGCTGGCGTTTTTCACCATGCTCCGGGGGTTCACAGTCTCCGATTCCGAGGGAACCGCAGCGATTGCGGTGGAACCGCAGACTTGGCCGGGCGTTTGTCCTGACCGATCGAAGGAAGGTATCTCCATGAAGACGGCCGTTCGTTTGCTTCTCACCAGCGTCGCTCCGATCGCCTTGGGCCTCGCCGCCAGTCAGGGCGCGCAGGCGCGGGATGCCTCGCCGGTGCCCATGCTTCTGGCGCAGGCCGATGACCCGGCTGCCGCCGAGGAGCCGGCTGCAGCGGATGATCCGCGCGCCGCGCGCGACGAGGAGCGCCGCCGGCGCCAGCAGCAGCGCGAAGAACAACGCAATGAGCGTCAGCAGCAGCGCGAGGAGCGCCGCCAGGGACGCGACGGAGCCGAAGCACCTGCCGCCCAGCCGCCTGCCGAGCAGCAGCAGGAGCAGGCCGAGGAGCCGCCGCCGCGGCGCCGGCCGGCCGCGCAGGAGGAACCGCCTGCTGCCGAGGCTCCGCCGCCGGCCGAACCGGCACCGGAGCAGGCCGCCGAGCCGGAGCAGCCGCGCCGCGAGCAGCCGCGCCGCGACCAGGCCGAGACCCCGCCGCCGGCCGAGCCCGCACCGGAGCAGGCCGCCGAGCCGGAGCAGCAGCCACGCCGCGAGCGGCCACGCCGCGATCAGGCAGAAACGCCGCCGCGGCCCGAGCGGCCGCGCCGCGAGCAGGCCGAGACTCCGCCTCCGCCGCCGGAGGAGCGCCCGGCCGAGGCCGCCCAGCCGCCTCAGCCGCCGCGCGAACGGCCGCGCCGCGAGCGCCCGGCTCAGCCGCCGGCCGAGCAGCCGGCCCAGGCTAGTCCGCCGGCGCAGCCGCCTGCCGCCGAGGCGACGCCACCCGCTACCCCGCCGGCCTCGGTCGTCGAGGATCAGCTCAGCCGGCAGGGCGACCGCGAGGAAGCGGAGCGCGTCCGCAGCCTGCGCGAGAAGCTCGATCAGCAGCTCGGCATTCCGTCGCGCGGCGGGCCGGGCGATGATCGCCGCGGCGACCGCCGTGGCGGTCCGGACCAGCGCGGTCCTGGTGACGGCCGCGGTCCGGGCGCTGGCGATCGCGGTCCCGGCCGTGACGATGCCCGTGGGCCACGACCGCCGCTCGATCTCGGCGGCGAGGTCATGGAGCGGTCCGGCGACCGCTTCGTGGTGCGCCGCGGCGGCCAGATCGTCATCGACCGCGGCCGTGCCGGCGACGACGATCGCCTGCTCTACAATGCCCGTGACGTCCAGGTTGAAGACCTCGACGGCGGCCTGACCAGAACCACGATCTTCCGCGAGGACGGCAGCCGCATCGTCACGCTGCGCGACCGCTATGGCGAGATCATCGACCGGCGGCGCGTCACGCGCGACGGCCGCGAGATTCGTCTGATCGACGACAGGGATCGCTACGACAACCGCCGCGATCGCGACCGCCGTCCGCCACCGCCGCGCTTCGAGGACGAGCTGCCGCCGCTGCGCCTGCGCATCCCGCAGGAGGAGTACATCGTCGAGACGCGCCGGGCGACGCCGCGGGTGATCATCGATGCGTTCGAAGCGCCGCCGGTGGAGGAGGTCGAGCGCCCCTACTCGCTCGACGAAATCCGCTACAGCGAGAGGCTGCGCGACAAGCTGCGCCGCGTTGACCTCGACACGATCACATTCGACACGGGCAGCGCCTCGATCTCGCCGAGCCAGTTCGAGTCGCTCTCCATCGTTGCGGAGGCGATCGGGGACGTCCTCGACGACAATCCCGATGCGGTCTTCCTCGTCGAGGGGCATACCGACGCTGTCGGCTCCGACACGTCGAACCTGCTGCTGTCGGACCGCCGCGCCGAAGCGGTGGCGGTCGCCCTCTCCGCCAACTTCGATATCCCGCCGGAGAACCTGGTGACCCAGGGCTATGGCGAGCAGTATCTGAAGATCCAGACGGATGGGCCGGAGCGCCAGAACCGGCGCGTGACGCTGCGCAACATCACCAGCCTGCTGCAGACTGCCGACCAGCAGTAAGCGAAAGGGGCGCCCGGTTCGGGCGCCCCTTTTTCCATCAGGCCGTGCCGACCTGCCGGCGCCGCCCCTGCCACAGGCGCCGGTTGAAATTCCACAGCACGACGGCCGTCACCAGCGCCACCACGCCGGCGATCAGGATCGTCGTCGGGCTGGCACCGAACTGCAGGAACCACTGCGTCAGCAGGTGGATGATCCCGGCAACCGCCGCCGCATTGACGGCCCAGGCGCGATTGCGCGCCACACCCCAGACGGCCAGCGCCAGCAGGCAGACAGCCCAGACCACGGCGAAGACCAGCCGGTCGATCTCCTGGCCGAGCCAGTCGACGCTGTCGCCCCAGACCGATCCGACCCAGAACGCCACATTGACGAGAAACAGGCCCGTCCGCGCTGCGGTCAGCGCCAGCTGCGCGCCATCGCCGCGCAGCCGCGTCGACAGAAGATAGGCGGCGATCGCCCCAACGCCGAAGACGAGGATCGTCGTCGCCGGCACGGTGATGCCGAGGAAGCCGGCCGGGTCGAAATCGCTGTTGTCGCCGCCGAGGACGCAGGAGGCGGCCAGAACGGCACCGACGATAAGGAGGCTGCTGCGGGCGAAGATGCCGATCGCCGCAAAGCCGACGGCAATGGCAGCAAGGGCAAGCCTTGCGCCCTCGGTCAGCACAACAACGCCGCCGGCAATGCCGATGGCGCCGAGAATGACGCAGATATGGCCGAGAATTTCCCAGCGCGTACCGCCGCGGTAGAGCACCAGGCCGGCGAGCAGGAGAAGCGCGCCGAGCGCTATGCCGGTGCGGGCATCCGGGATGAGCAGGATCAGGCCGGCGCTCACCGCTACCAGGCCGAAGCCGATCAGGGCGCTGAAGGCCGCGACGCTGGCGGCCGGCGCGGCATAGGAAGCCAGCCGCGCCGCCTCGGCCTCCGTCAGCTTCCCGTCGGCGAGCAGCGCATCAAGGTCGAGCGTGACTCTCATGGCGTCCTCTCCGTCGTCGGCAGGCCCAGGCCGGCGACGTTCTAGCCCAACCCGGCAGCCGAGGCGACCGGGCGCACGATCAATGAAGGATCTGGCTGAGGAAGAGCCGCGTCCGTTCGTGCCGCGGGTGGTCGAAGAAGGCCCGCGGCTCGTTCTTCTCGACGATCTGGCCGGCATCCATGAAGACGACCTGATCGGCAACCTGGCGCGCGAACCCCATCTCGTGGGTCACGACGACCATCGTCATGCCCTCCTCGGCCAGCGAGACCATGACGTCGAGGACTTCCTTGATCATCTCCGGGTCGAGCGCCGAGGTCGGCTCGTCGAACAGCATAATGCGCGGATTCATGCACAGCGCCCGGGCGATGGCGACGCGCTGCTGCTGGCCGCCGGAGAGCTGGCCCGGATATTTGCCGGCCTGCTCGGGAATCCTGACGCGCTCCAGGAAGCGCATCGCCACCGCCTCGGCCTCCCGCTGCGGCATCTTCTTCACCCAGATGGGCGCCAGCGTGCAGTTCTCCAGGATCGTCAGATGCGGGAAGAGATTGAACTGCTGGAAGACCATGCCGACGTCGCGGCGCACCTCGTCGATGCGCTTGAGGTTGTCGGCGAGTTCGACGCCGTCGACGATGATCGTCCCGCTCTGGTGCTCCTCCAGCCGATTGATGCAGCGAAGCATCGTCGACTTGCCGGAGCCGGACGGCCCGCACACGACGATCCGCTCACCGCTCATGACGGTGAGGTTGATGTCGCGCAGGACGTGGAACTCCCCGTACCACTTGTTCATGGCGATGATCTCGATCGCCGGCTGGCTGGACGAAGCACGGCGGGCCGCCGCCCTGTCGTTCGTGGGCATTCTCATCTCCTGTAGCCGGCATGCAGGCGCCGCTCGGTGTAGATCGAGTAGCGCGACATCGAAAAACAGAAGATCCAGTAGACCAGCGCCGCGAAGGCGTAGCCCGTCGCCGGCGTCTGCGGCGACGCCCAGTTGGCGTCGGCATTGTTCGACTGGATCGTGCCGAGAAGGTCGAAGATGCTGATGACCAGCACGAGGCTGGTATCCTTGAACAGCGCAATGAAGCTGTTGACGATGCCGGGGATCACCAGCGTCAGCGCCTGCGGCAGGATGATCATGCGCATGCGCCGCCAGTAGCCGAGGCCGAGCGCCATGGCGGCTTCGTATTGGCCCTTGGGGATCGCCTGCAGCCCGCCGCGCACAACCTCCGCCATATAGGCCGAAGCGAAGAAGGCAACGCCGATCAGCGCCCGCAGCAGCTTGTCGAAGGTGACGCCCGGCGGCAGGAAGATCGGCAGCATGACGCTGGACATGAAAAGCACGGTGATCAGCGGCACGCCGCGCCAGAACTCGATGAAGGCGACCGAGACAAAGCGGATCATCGGCAGCCGCGACCGCCGGCCGAGCGCCAGCAGCACGCCGAAGGGCAGCGACACGACCATCCCGGTGATGGCGACCACCAGCGTCACCAGGAGGCCGCCCCAGCGCGCCGTCTCGACATGGGGCAGGCCCAGGACGCCGCCGACCAGGAGGACGTAGGCGGCGACGGGAAAGACGACAAGCAGGAACAGTGCGTTGAGGCGCTTGAACGGAACGGCCGGTATGGCCATCGGGATCAGGCCGAGCGCCAGCAGGGCGAACACCAGGTCGACCCGCCAGCGCTCGCCGATCGGATAGCGGCCATAGATGAACTGCGGCAGCTTGGCCTTGATGTAAGCCCAGCAGGCGCCGGCCTCGGGCTGGACGCAGTCCTGCCGGCTGCTGCCGGTCCAGACGGCATTGACGAATGCCCAGTCGATCAGCGGCGGCAGAAGCCAGACGAGGATCAGCACGCCGAAGGCGGTCAGGGCGGCGCTGCCCGGCGTGGCGAAGAAATTGGCGCGCAGCCAGCCCCAGGCGCCGAGCGAACCGGGCGGCGGCGGCAGGCGCGGCGCCTCCTCGGCGCGGACATAGGCGGTGTCGGCGGGCTGGTCCATGGCTAGCGCTCCGTCAGCGCAATGCGCCTGTTGAACCAGTTCATGAACGCCGCCGTGACGAGGCTCAGGGCCAGGTAGACCATCATGGTGATGAAGATCACCTCGATGGCGTGGCCGGTCTGGTTGAGCACGGTATTCTTGAAGACGCCGATCAGGTCGGGATAGCCGACGGCGACGGCCAGCGACGAGTTCTTGGTCAGGTTGAGATACTGGTTGGTGAGGGGCGGCACGATCAGCCGCAGGGCCTGCGGCACGATCACCAACCGCAGCGCCGCCGGGCGCCGCAGGCCAAGCGACAGCGCCGCCTCCATCTGCCCGCGCGAAACCGCCAGAATGCCGGCGCGGACGATCTCGGCGATGAAGGTCGCCGTATAGAGCGTCAGCCCGAGGACCAGCGCCGCCAGCTCGGGGATGATCACCACGCCGCCGGTGAAATTGAACCGGCCGGCGACAGGCAGCTCGAAGCTCAGCGGCAGACCGAGCAGCAGGAATGCCAGCACCGGCGGGCCTATGACCAGGGCCGCGCCGATGCGTCCGGAGGGAAACGTCCTGCCCGTCGCCCGCCGGCGGCGGCGCGCCCAGAACGACAGGATGAGGGCGGCGACCGCTCCGGCCAGGAGGGCAAGCCACACCAGCCCGAACCCCTCGCCGGGGATGGCGCGCGGCAGATAGAGGCCGCGCCCGCTGAGGATCGCTCCGCCGATCAGCGGGATGCCGCCGCGCGGCAGCACCGCCAGCACGGCCTGGTACCAGAACAGAAGCTGCAGCAGCAGCGGGATATTGCGAACCGTCTCGACATAGACGGCGGCCATGCGGGCGACGAGCCAATTGCCGGAGAGGCGCGCGATGCCGAGGAGAAACCCCAGCAGCGAGGCGAGAACGATGCCGATCGCCGCCGCCACCAGCGTGTTGACCAGGCCGACCAGGAAGGCTCGGAAGAAGGTGTCGTCGTGGGTGTAGGGAATGAACGACTGCAGGATGTCGAAGCCGGCGCGGTCGTCGAGAAAGCCGAAGCCGGAAGCGATATGGAGGCGCCGCAGGTTGGTGACGGTGTTGTAGGCCACCCAGGCGACGAAGGCGGCGACGGCGGCGAGGACCGCCGCCTGCACCACCAGCCCGCGCAGGCGCGGGTTGTAAGCAAGCGACCACAGCCGGCCCGGCGCGGCAGCGGATCGCCTGGGACTGTCGGCCTCAACCGCCATCAGGCGCGACGCGCCACCCGCCCCGGCGGACGCCCCGGTCTACCCTTCACCGGATCGGCGGGACATAGAGAATGCCGCCCTTCGACCACAAGGCATTGAGGCCACGGGCGATGCCGAGCGGCGATGCCGAGCCGATGTTGCGGTCGAACACCTCGCCGTAATTCCCGACGAGCTTGATGACGTTGTAGCCCCAGTCATTGCCGAGGCCGATGCCTTCGCCGAAGGTGCCGTCGGTGCCGAGGATGCGCTTGATATTGGGGTCGGGCGAGTCCTTCATCTCGTCGACATTGGCCTGTGTGATCCCTGCCTCCTCGGCATTGATCATCACGAAAAGGACCCATTTGGCGATCCCGAACCAGCCCGGATCGCCCTGGCGGACGACCGGCCCCAGCGGCTCCTTCGAGATGATCTCCGGCAGCACCATGTGCTCGTCGGGATCCGACAGCGTCAGGCGGATGGCGTAGAGACCGGAGGCATCGGTCGTATAAGCGTCGCAGCGATCGTTGGTGTAGGCGGCATTGACCTCGTCCAGCTTCTCGTAGGCAACCGGCGTGTAGGTCATGTTGTTGGCGCGGAAATAGTCCGCCAGGTTGAGCTCGGTCGTGGTGCCGGTCTGCACGCAGACCGTCGCCCCCGACAGCTCCAGCGCCGACGTGATCCCCAGCGACTTCCTGACCATGAAGCCCTGCCCGTCATAGTAGCTGACCCCGGCGAAGCTGAGGCCGAGCGAGGTATCGCGCGACATTGTCCAGGTCGTGTTGCGCGACAGGATGTCGATCTCGCCCGACTGCAGGGCGGTAAAGCGCTCGCTGGCCGTCAGCGGCGTGAACTTGACCTTGGTGGTATCGCCGAAGATCGCCGCGGCCATGGCGCGGCAATAGTCGACGTCGAAACCGGTCCATTCGCCTGCATCATTGGGAGCGCCGAAGCCGAGAAGGCCGGTATTGACGCCGCACTGAATGAAGCCCTTGGCCTTCACGTCGTCGAGCGTCGCCGCCGAGGCGGCACCGGCGACCAGCGCGAAAGCCACGCCGACGGCCAATCCAAAGACATGCTTCTTCATGATGGAGAGCCTTTCTGTTCCTGCCGAGGTGGCCACCCCGTCCAGCATGGGGAACAGGCTGCAAGTCTCACGCCACGATCAGCGCCGCGGCAACGACCCAACGTCCGAAACAACGTTTCGGATCAGCAGCACATCCGTCTCCCCGAGGGCATCACACGCGGATGGGCGGAGACGGTCAAGCGCTTTTGCCCCCGCCGGCCCCTGGCGAAGCGTGGGCGGCGCCGGGCGGCTCTCGGTCAGGAACGTGGCGCGGACGTGCCACCGCGGACGCCTATCAGCGCGCGGGGATAGGCCGAGAGAAAGCGCCCCAGGCCGCCCGGACGGCGCAGTAAACGGCGAAGAACCAGCCTCTTGCGGCGAACGCCGCCGGTTGCCGTGAAGGTGAAGCCCCAATTGCGGCGGGCAAGGGCAAAGGCGAGGGCCAGCGCCACCGAACTGCCGAGCGCCAGGCCGGCGATCACATCGCTGGGATAATGGGCGCCCAGCGCCACGCGGCTGAGAGAGATCGCCAGGGCGGCCGCGACGAAGGCAAGGCGCAGGCGCGGCGCCAGCAGCGCACCGCAGACCATGAGCGCGCCGGCCGTCGTCGCGTGGCCGGAGGGAAAGCTCGCAAAGCCGTAGTCGAAGCGGAACGGCTCGAGCGCCAGCCAGCCGAGCTCGTCGAAATGGATCGGCCGGGCGCGGCCGATGAGCTGCTTGGCGATGTTGGTCAGGATGCCGCTGACCGCCACGGCGGCGAAGACATAGGCCGTCAGCAGGCCGACCTGCGCCCAGGCTGCCTGCAGCCGCCGATCGACATGCCGCCAGTCCGCCAGCATCAGCAGCACCACGACGATGCCGGTGGGGAACAGGACCCAGTCGGACTTGCCGAAGCGCGTTACCACCTCGAACAGATCGAGCAGCCCCGGCGGCAGCGATCGCCGCCAGGCGGCCGAGGCCTCGTCGAGGCCATAGCCGGCGAAAAGCAGCGCCAGCACCAGGATCACAAGGACGGCGCGCAGGAGGCTCGTCTCGAGCCACAGCCGCCGCACCGCAACCGGCAGCGGCGCCGCAGCGCGCCAACGCCGCGCCACGGCCAGAAAATTGCGCGGGGCGCGCCACGCCGCAAGGGCGTGATCCGATCGCGATGCGTCCTGCGGCAGCTCCATCGATACGCCTTCTAGCCTGCGCCGCCGTACCGAATCCAGCCGCGAGGAACTGTTGCCGGGCAGCGCTCTTAACAAGGCCATGGCCTCGCCTCCCCTCACCCACAGTTCCGACAGCGATCCGGGCTATCGCCGCCGCCGGCAGGGCGCGGGCTTCAGCTACTACGACAGCCAGGGCCGCCGGCTGACCGCCACCGACATCCGCGCCCGCCTCGCCCGGCTCGCCATTCCGCCGGCATGGACCGATGTCTGGATCTGCGCCGACGCGACGGGACACCTGCAGGCGACCGGCCGCGACGCCCGCCGGCGCAAGCAGTACATCTACCATCCCGACTTCCGCGCCTGGCGCGAGGAGAGCAAGTTCCGCGATATCCTGAAATTCGGCGAGGCGCTGCCGCGCCTGCGCGCCCGCGTCGCTGCCGATCTCGCCGCCGATCCGCTGAGCCGGCAGGCGGTTCTGGCGGCAGCGGTGCGCGTGCTGGAGCGCACGCTGATGCGCGTCGGCAACGACGTCTATGCCCGGGAAAACCACTCCTACGGGCTGACGACGCTGCGCCACCGGCATATGGCGGCCGGCGCCAGCCGCATCCGTTTCAGCTTTCGCGGCAAGTCGGGCAAGGACTTCGAGGCCGAGATGTCCGACCGCCGCGTCGCCGCGATCCTGCGCCGGCTGGAGGGCCTGCCCGGCCAGCATCTGCTGCAATTCGTCGGCGAGGACGGGGCCGTGCACCGGATCCTGTCGGACGACATCAATGCCTATATCCGCGAGGCGACGGGTGGCGATTTCAGCGCCAAGGACATGCGCACCTGGGCGGCAACGGTGCTGGCCGCGACGGAGCTGATGGCCGCCGCGGCGGAGGGCAGTGGCCAAACCGCGGCGACGAAGGCATCGGTGAGAAGGGCCGTGGAGCGTACCGCACGCCGTCTCGGCAACACGCCGGCGGTCTGCCGCAAGAGCTACATCCACCCGCTGATCCTGGAACATTATGTCGACGGGACGCTGGTCGACACGCTGCGGCGCAGCCTCGCCCATGCCGGTGCGAGCGACGATCCGAACGGGCTTCGCGCCGAGGAAGCAGCCGTGCTGCGCTTCCTGAAGCGGCAGGTCGGATCCCGTCCGGCCAATCTCACCGCGGCGCTGAGCAAGTCCGTCACAACGGCATTGCCAGCCGCGTGACAGTGCGCCTAAGAGAAGCGCCCTCGCCACCGTTCCCGACCAGGTTTCCCGACCCAATGACACGCGCTGCTGCGGCAGACGACCCGAGCCCTGCGCGATTCCGCAGCGACTGCAGCCGCTGCGTCGGCCTCTGCTGCGTCGCGCACGCCTTCGTCCGCTCGGTCGGCTTCGGCATCGACAAGGCCAATGACGAGCCGTGCCCGCATCTGCAGAAGGACAACCATTGCACCATTCATGCCGAGCGCTCTGAGCGCGGCTTTGACGGATGCATCGTCTACGAGTGCTACGGCGCCGGCCAGCGGGTCACGCAGGATCTGTTCGGCGGCCGGTCATGGCATGACGAGCCGGATATCCTGGCGCCGATGATGCAGGCCTTCCGCTCCATGCGCCTGGTGCACGAATTGCAGATGCTGCTGGCCGAAGCCGCCAAGATGCCGCTGTCGGCGGATGAAAAGGCTGCCCTCCTCGCACTTGAGGAACGGCTCGAGCCTGCTGGCGGCTGGTCGCCGGAGACGCTGGCCCGGTTTGCCAACAGCGATGTGCCGCGGCGCACCAGGGCCTTCCTGGTGACGCTGGGACATCACGTTGCAGGTGGGAAGGGCGCGGCCAGGGCCGCCGCCCTTCAGGGATCGTCCGGGCTCTACTGAGCCGGCGGGACGTCAAGCTCGCTCGGACGCTCGTCTGCCGGCGGAATCGCCAGGCTGGCACAGAAGCCGGTGATCTGCGCCTCGAAGCGGTCGGCGTTCTGCTGGATGATGTCGCAGCGGGCGGCCAGTTCGCCCTGCATCTCCGGGCTCAACCCGCCCATCCAGGCCTGCCGGTCAGCGGCAGCCATGTTGACGTCCGCCGGGATGTCGCCGAACGGCCTATCCTTCATCGTCTCGTAGCTGAGGTCGAGATTGGCCTCGGCGCGGGCCTTGGCCATGGCATCCTCCTGTACGCCCTGCGCGAAGGCCGAGCCGGACAGGCCGAGGACCATGGCCGCGGTCGCAATCATGGCGAAAGTGATCTTCATCGTAGATCTCCTGATTGACGCCCCGTATGGGAGGATCAATCAGGCGAGCCGCAAATGGTTCCCGCCAAGGCGCCGTTTCAAAGCCGCCGCTTCAAAGCCGCCGTTTCAAACGACCGGAATGAAGTGCGTTCCTTCCAGCCGCTCCAGCACACCATTGCGGATGCCGAAACGAAAGCCTTCCAGGACGAGATGGCCGCTTTCCACCGCCTCGGCGATCCAGGGGAAGGTCAGGAGATTGGCCAGCGAAAGGCGGACGATCTCCCGCTCGCAATGGACGAGGAATTCCTCCTCGCTCATCGTCCTGGCGGTATCGTCGAGGATCGGCTCGGCGATCGCCATCCACGGCTGGATGAAGTCGAAGCCGACCGGCGCGCCCTTCACCAGGGCCTGGACGCCGCCGCATTGCGCGTGGCCGAGAACGACGATGCGCCGCACCTTCAGGCTGCGCACGCCGAATTCGAGCGCCGCGCTGGTGCCGTGGGAATGGCCGTCCGGCTGATACGGCGGGACGAGCCCAGCGACATTGCGCACCACGAAAAGCTCGCCCGGACCGGCGCAGAACACCGTCTGCGGATCGACGCGGGAATCGGAGCAGGCGACCATCATGGTCTCCGGGCTCTGCCCTTCCCGGGCGAGAGCCTGATAGCGGCTGCGTTCGGCCGGCCAGTGTTGCTCACGAAAACGCCGATAGCCGGCGAGCAGATGGTCCAATGTCTTTGTCTCCGTTCCTGATCGAAGGCGTCGCGACGGCTCCCTCCGTGCGGAGATGCGGCAAGGTTGCCGCGCACAAATCGGGGAGAAGCGTTCCGCGGCTATCCGGATGCCCGAACGCTTGGCCTATAACGCCAATTGACCGCTTCTGCCGACTCTTCTGGCGATGACCCTCCATACCGCCCGCGCAACCCTCCGCACCATCTTCGGCTACGACTCGTTCCGCTCCGGGCAGGAAGAGATCATTGCCGCCGTGCTGGCGGGCAAGGACGTCTTCGCGGTCATGCCGACCGGCAGCGGCAAGTCGCTCACCTACCAGCTGCCGGCGACGATGACGCCCGGCCTGACGGTCGTCGTGTCGCCGCTCATCGCCCTGATGCGCGATCAGGTGAGGCAATTGCAGCGGCTCGGCGTCGCCGCCGCGACGCTCAACTCCACCTCTTCCGCCGATGAAGCGGATGCCGCAGGCGAATTGCTGCGCCGCGGCGAGCTGCGCCTCCTGTTCGTCTCGCCCGAACGGCTCGCCATGCCCGGCTTTCTCGCCCGGCTGCGCACCCTCGGCGTGAGCCGGCTCGCCATCGACGAGGCGCATTGCATTTCCCAATGGGGTCACGACTTCCGGCCGGAATACCGCATGCTCGCCCATGTTCGGGAGGAGCTCGGCAACGTACCGGTCCTCGCCCTCACCGCGACGGCCGACGCGGCGACGCGCGCCGACATCCTGGCGCAGCTCTTTCCGCAGCCGCCGCTGGTCGTCGTGCACAGCTTCGATCGGCCCAATCTCGAACTGCGCTTCGAGGCCAAGGATCGGCCGCGGACGCAGATCGGCGATTTCCTCGACCGCCACCGCGGCGAGAGCGGCATCGTCTACGTCTCGTCGCGCGACCGCACCGAGAAGCTGGCTGAACATTTCGCCGCCAAGGGTCATCGCGCCCTGCCCTATCATGCCGGCCTCGAACAACGCGTCCGGAGCCGCAACCAGGACGCTTTCCAGCAGGAGGACGGCGTCGTGATGATGGCGACCATCGCCTTCGGCATGGGCATCAACAAGCCGGACGTCCGCTTCGTCGTCCATGCCGATATGCCCGGCAGCATCGAGAGCTACTACCAGGAGATCGGCCGCGCCGGGCGCGACGGCCTGCCGGCCGCCACGCTGACGCTCTACGGCACCGAAGACATCGCCTTCCGCCGGCGGCAGATCGCCGAAAAGGGTCTGGCGCCCGGTCAGCTGCGCACCGAGCAGAAGCGTCTGCGCGCCATGATCGACCTCTGCGAAGCCGCCCTCTGCCGGCGGCAGGCGCTGCTCGCCTATTTCGGCGAAAAGGCCGGCCCGTGCGGACAATGTGACCTCTGCCGCGGCGGCGCCCGCCGCTACGACGCCACGGTGGATGCGCAGAAGATCCTCTCGGCCGCCGTGCGCACCGGCCAGCGCTTCGGCGCCGGACACCTGGCCGATATTCTCGTCGGCAATGCCAGCGACAGCATCCGCCGGCTCGGCCATGACCGGCTGAAGACCTTCGGCGTCGGGCAGGATCGGCCCCGCCATGAATGGCTCGGCCTCGTCCGGCAGCTCTACGCCGCCGGCCTCCTGGAGGAAGCCAGCGTCGAACACGGCGGATTCTGCCTGACCGAGCAGGGGGAAGCGGTCCTGCGCGGGCAGCAGTCGCTGGAACTGCGGACCCTGCCCGAGCGCCAGCCACGCACGCGGCGCCGCACCGAAAGCGATACGCGCATCGGCGACCTCGATGCCGCCGGCAACGCCCTTTTCACGCGGCTGCGCGAGACACGGCTTGCGCTGGCGCGCGCCGAGGGCGTCGCCGCCTTCATGATCTTCCCCGACCGCACGCTGATCGAAATCGCCCGGATCCGGCCGCGCAACCGCGACGACCTGCGCGCCATCCATGGCGTCGGCGAAGCCAAGCTCGACCGCTACGGCGACATCTTCCTGGCGGCTGTCGCAGCGCACGAGGCGGCATGAGCCGGCGACGGCCCTTCTCGGCCCTGCGCTCGCTGCTCGCCAGCGAAGCCGGCGGCGGCGTGATCCTCATGGCGGCAGCGGTGCTGGCGCTGCTGATCGCCAATTCCGCCCTCGCCCCGGACTATTTCGCGGTGCTGGAGATCGATCTGGCCGGCCTCTCGGTTCTCCACTGGATCAACGATGCCCTGATGGCGGTGTTCTTCCTGCTCGTCGGGCTGGAGATCAAGCGCGAGCTCCTGGAAGGCCAGCTCTCGACCTGGCCGCGCCGCATCCTGCCGGGCATTGCCGCGGCCGGCGGCATGGTGGCGCCGGCGCTCATCTATGTCGCGATCAATGCCGCTTCTCCGGCGACGCTGCGCGGGTGGGCGATCCCGACGGCGACCGACATCGCCTTCGCGCTGGGCGTGCTCGCCCTGCTCGGCAGCCGGGTTCCCGTCTCGCTTAAGGTCTTCCTGACGGCCCTCGCCATCCTTGACGATCTCGGCGCGGTGGCGATCATCGCCATCTTCTATACCGACACGATCTCGGCGCTCTGGCTCGGCCTTGCCGTTCTTCTCTTTGCCGGGCTGCTGCTCCTCAACCGCCTCGGCCTCCGCCGCCTGACGATCTATCTCGTTCTCGGCGTCGTCCTCTGGTTCTTCGTGCTGCGATCAGGCGTCCACGCCACCGTCGCTGGTGTGGCGCTTGCCCTGGCCATTCCGCTGCGCGCGGACTCCGGCAGGAGCGCGGACTCGCCCCTGCACCGCCTCGAGGAAGCGCTCAATCCGTGGGTGGGGTTTCTCATCGTGCCGCTCTTCGGCTTCGCCAATGCCGGCGTCGCCCTCGGCGGCATGAACTGGAGCCTGCTTCTGGCGCCAGTGACGCTGGGGGTTGCGGCCGGCCTCTTCATCGGCAAGCAGGTCGGCGTCTTCTCTGCCATCCTCATCACGACGAGCCTTCGGCTGACGGCGAGGCCGGAGGCCGCAAGCTGGCTTCAGGTCTATGGCGTCGCGATCCTCTGCGGCATCGGCTTCACCATGAGCCTGTTCATCGGCCTCCTCTCCTTCCCTTCAGCGCACGAGCTCGAAACGGAACTGAAGGTCGGCGTCCTTCTCGGCTCGCTATGTTCGGCCATCCTGGGCTCTCTCGTCCTTCTGGCGGCTTCGCGCGGCCGGAAGGGCTGACTACAGCGCGTTGGCTGGCGCCACTGCATCAGTCCTGTTCGCGGTAATTCCGCTCCACCGCCCGCTGCAGCGCTTCAGCACCGCGCCGCGAGTAGCGCCGGCGCGAGGCGACGATCGTGCCGTAGGCCATCGCCACGGCGATCGCGACAAAGGCGATCGCCACGATGACCAGAGGCAGGCTGGTCAGGTCGGTCATCGGAACCTCCTGTTGGCAGTTGCACGTCCGGCCGCGCCTCCGGGGCAGGAGGACGCTGCCGACTGCTCAAGCCCGCGGCGCTCGCAAGAGTTCCCTGCCGTCGTCAGCGCTGCCTGTCGGCCATTTCTTCGGCACGGAGCCGCTGATAGCGCTCGTCGGTGTGCCGGCCGCCATATTCTTCGTCGAGAGCAGCGATCACGCGCTCGGCATGCGACGGGTCGATGCGCCGAAGCAGCTCGTCGATCTTTGCCTCGACGCGGTCGTCGCCCTCCTTCGATTGCGGCGAGCCGATGTAGAGGAACATCGCCAGCCCGGCGACCTGCCAGATCAACTGCAGGAATTCCGATTGCCAGTTCTCCAGGGTGTCCCGCGCCACCACGACGGCATATTCACCGAACCGGACCGGAGCGCCGTGCTCGGTTTGTTCGTTGACGAAGGCAAACCAAGAAAAGAGAAAATGGCCGGCCAGCGACAGTAGAAAGAACGCCCCGGTCACCCATGCGAAGGAGTAGCGTCTCCAGATCGAACGCGAGCCGGCCGACGGCGGCGTCCGTTCCGTGCCGCGGTCGCGCGAGGTCGAGGATCGTTGTTTCTGCGCGGTCTTCATCTGCGTCGCTCCTGCCAGCAGTGCTCCCGCTATAAGTCGCAGGAGGCAGAGAGCGTTCACTGGCGCCCCCGCCCGGCTGCGGAAGCATCAGAAGCGTGCCCGGATTTCCGCTGATCCGGGCGAGCGCCAGCCACACCAGCAGGCGTCGCCGTGGCCTTTTGGCTCGGGGCGCGTCCCTTGCAATCCCTGGCCGGAACACTTAGAGAAGCTTAGGTTTGCCGCCTATCGGGGCATAGCGCAGTCTGGTAGCGCATCTGCTTTGGGAGCAGAGGGTCGCAGGTTCGAATCCTGCTGCCCCGACCAGGCTGGCAGCGTTTACTGGACCAGCAGCAGGACCATGGTCGCACGCATTTACCGGCCCGCAAAAACAGCGATGCAATCCGGCCGCGGCAAGACGGAGCGCTGGATGCTCGTCTACGATCCGGAGGTCGCGCCGACGGTCGAGCCGCTGATGGGTTATACCTCCTCGGCGGACATGAACCGGCAGATCCGGCTCGCCTTCCCGACGCGCGAACAGGCCATCGCCTATGCCGAGCGCAAGGGCATCCCCTATCGCGTCGATCGCGAGCATGAGCGTGATATCCGGGCGGTTTCCTATGCCGAAAACTTCAGTTCGGCACGCCAGACGCCGTGGACGCACTAGGATCCCGGTAAGACCGGCCTCAACGCGCCTTCGGCCCCGTAGCTCAGAGGATTAGAGCAGCAGCCTTCTAAGCTGTTGGTCGCAGGTTCGAATCCTGCCGGGGTCGCCAATTACTTCAACGATCCAGCGCGCGGGCGGCGTATCGCCCCCTGCCGCAACGACGCGGTGTCGCGACGGAGCCTGGAGGAGCCGGCATGGCGATCGATCCTGTCGCGTTCATCACGCAGCACACCCGTCTTGTGCCTGTCCCCTCCATCCCGGAGATCCGGCTCTATACCGCGCACCAGGCGACCGGGCTGTGGCGGCTGGTCGAGGCCTATGCCGACGATCCTCCGCCGCCCTATTGGGCGTTCCCCTGGGCCGGTGGGCTGGCATTGGCGCGCCATGTCCTCGACAGGCCGGCGCTGGTCGCCGGGCGGCGCATTCTCGATCTCGGCGCCGGCTCCGGCCTTGTCGGGATCGCCGCGGCGCGCGCCGGCGCCGGCGCGGTGACGGCCGCCGACATCGACCCTTTCGCGCTCGCCGCCATCCCGCTGAACGCCAAGGCTAACGACGTCACGCTCGCTGTCGCCGCCGGCGACATGACCGGCGGTCCCGCTCCCGACGTCGATGTCGTCCTGGTCGGCGACCTGTTCTACGAAGCCGCGCTGGCGGAACGGGTGACGAGGTTCCTCGACCGCTGTCTGGCGGCGGGGCTGGAGGTCTTCGTCGGCGACCCGCATCGCGCCCATCTTCCGGCCGATCGTCTCGCAGCCATCGCCGACTACGCGGTGCCGGATGTCGGCGAGGTCGAAGCCAGGGCTCCGCGGCCGAGTTCGGTCTTCACCTTCCGCTGACGGCGAAGCTGCCGCAGGCGGCAAACGATGCTATCAACCCGCACGGGCCACAGCAGCGGGATCAACCTTTCATGCCTGACAGCCTCTTCGGCGTGCCGCAGATCGTGGCGGTGATCATCCTCATCCAACGGGCCGCCGAAGAAGTCTATTCGACAATCAATACACGCCGCGCGCTCAAGGCCGGCGCCCATGAAGCCGGCCGCGACTACTATCCTGTCGTCGCCGTGACGCACCTCGCCTGGATCGCCAGCATCTACTTCCTCATCCCGTCGGCGGCGCCGGTGATATGGCCGGCGGCGGTGCTGTATGTCCTGCTGCAGGTCGCCCGCTACTGGATCATCAGCAGCCTCGGCCCCTACTGGACGCACCGCATCATCGTCCGTGACGGCGAGCCGATCGTCAGGACCGGCCCCTACCGCTATGTCCGGCACCCGAATTACCTGGTGGTGATCGCCGAGACCGTCGTGCTGCCGATGGCGTTCGCCCAGTATGCGCTCGGCATCATCATGGGGTTCATCATCGGCGCCGTTATTCTCTACAAGCAGCGGCTCGAAGAGCAGACGCTGGCTGCCCGGCGCACGGCGGCCGCGGCGGCATGATGATCGGTCTGCGGCAGACGAAAAATTCCTGACGCCAGCCTGCCGATGTCTTGTAGCATGCTGATCGCAGGCGTAGCGTCTCGGCCGTCCACTCTGGGGGATTGATCATGCTCAAGAAGTATTTCGCCGCCGCTGCTGTCATCGGCGGTGTTTTTGCCGTTTCTCCATCCTTTGCTGAAGAACTGCCGCTGGTCATCCAGGCGGATACCGTCATGGGCGGCCAGTGCGTTCTCAGCAGCCAGTTCAAGCGGAACGACACGATCGTCTTCCGCGTCCGCGTCCTCGACACCAAGACCGGCGAGCAGCTCGGCGACGACAAGCTGACCAGCGTCGAGATTGAGCTGGCGGACGGCACCAAGCTGCCGGCGCATTTCGGCGAGCATCCGCCGGAGCAGCCGATCGCCAAGTACTGGACGTTCGGCTGGGTCGTTCCCGAGGACTATCCGACGGGCTCCTTCACCTACAAGATCACCGCGACCGACCAGGCCGGCAACACCGCGACCTTCACGCCGTTCGAGGTGCCGCCGTCGCAGCTCACCGTCGTCGCAGCGCAGTAATCATGCGCCACGGCTGGTCTGTCGGCCTGCTGTTTGCCCTTGTGCTGATGCCCGCCGCCGCTTCCGCAGCGTCGCTTGCACCAGCATCGGCGCTAGGCCCCGAAGTCGCCATCACCGAAGCCTCGAACGGCTTCGTCGGGACGCTGGCAGCCGCGCCGGAAAACGGCCCGGTCGGCACGCCGGTCAGCATTTCCGGCAAGGCCCTGCCCGCCGACGCCGAGCTGGACCTCGTCTGGCGCACCATGAAGGGCGCCTGGAAGACCGAGGACGGCGAGTATCACGGCCGCGAATACACACCCGTCGCCTATCGGATCGCCACGGTCCACACCGACGCGACCGGCGCCTTCAGCGCCGATTTCGTCGTGCCGGAGGATTTCGGCTTCCAGCACGACATCGTCATCCAGCAGGGCGACCGGCTGCTGACCCAGACCGGCTTCACCATCGACCTTTCCATGAAGGTGACGCCGGAGCGCGGTCCGGTCGGCACGCCGATGACTATCGAGATCAAGGGCATCGGCTGGCGCGATCTCGAGAACAGCTGGATGCTGGTCTACGACAACAGCTTCACCGGCTGGACCTCGGCCGTCGCGACGGCCGGCTCGGCCCGCTTCACCATTCCGGCGACCGGCGCCGTCGGCACGCATGTCCTGCGCATGGTGCACGGCGTCTTCACCTTCCCCTATCTCAACCCGGAACAGAATCCCTATCCGGACCGGCCGCGGCCGCATGCCGAATTCGAGATCACCGCCGGCGATGCCGTGCTGCCGCCGGCGCCGGAGGCGCAGCTGCAGGCGACGGTCCGCGGCCTGCCGCCGGCCGGCGATCTTGTCGTCACGCCCCCCTTCGCCGGCGTCGGCACGCCCGTCACGGTCGAGGCCAGCGGCCTTGAATCCGGGAAGACCTATGCGCTCAACTGGAGCACGGTGACGGGCAACCGCATCGCCCAGAACAGCTGGGAGAAGCGCCTGTCGGTCGTCGCCGAGGCGGCCGCCGGCGCGGACGGCAAGGCGCGCTTCGCCTTTGCCGTGCCAGACGATCTCGGCGGGGCGCACGACCTCTCCGTGACGGCGGGCGACAAGGAACTGGCCGGGAGCTTCTGGGTGACGCCGAGCGCTGTCTCCTTCGAGCAGCAGCGCGTACCGGCGGGGACCACCATCACGGTCAACGTCAAGGGCGTCGGCTGGACCGAGACGGCCAACATCTACCACATCAACTACGACAACGCTTATCTGGGCTATGCCTGCGGCTTCAACAGCCAGGGCGACATCACGGTGCATCTCGTCGCCTCGGGCGAGCCGGGCTGGCACTTCGTCGATCTCTATCCCGGCATCTACAAGGGCAAGGAAAGCCGGCCCAACAATTTCCGCATCCCGCAGCTCACCTATGCCGACGACCATCCCGGCGAGGACCTGCCGGCTTTCCGCTTCGCGATCTACGTGACGGCCCCCGACGAAGCGCAGAACTGACCTCGTCCGGCAGACCGCAACAAAAAGGCGCCCGAGGCGCCCTTTTTCGTCTCAGCCCTCCGAAAACCTCAGAGGTCCAGCGCCATGAAATAGGCGGAGAAGCCTGGCCCGAAGGCCGCCAGCAGGTGCCGTCCTTCCGCCCCGCGGCGGATCGCCTGGTTGAGGATGAACATTGCCGTCACCGACGACATGTTGCCGAAGTCGCGCAGGACGTCCCACGAGTCGCCGACATCCTGCGGCGTGATCTGCAGCACCTTCTGCGCCGCCTCCAGCACCTTCCGCCCGCCGGGATGGAGGAGATAGCCCTTGAACTCGGACTGCTCGATGCCGTTGCGGCGCAGGAAGCCTTCGACCGCCTCGCCCAGCCGCTCGCGCATCAGCATCGGCAGCTCCGGGCTGAGGACAACGCCGAAGCCGTCATTCTCGACCGACCAGCCCATGATGTGCTCGGTCTCGCGCCAGAAATGATCACCAACCGCCAGGATGCGGGCCCGCGCCTCGGGATTGCGGCCGGCCTCGCCGCTGGCATTGTGCAGGACCACCGCGGCGGCACCGTCGCCGAACAGCGCGGCGGCGACGAACATGGCAATGCCGGGGTCGTTGATGCGCAGGCAGAGCGAGCAGAGATCGACCGTCAGGAACAGGACATTGCCGTTCGGGATGGCCTGTGCCAGCCGCGTGGCGCGCGACAGCCCGCCTACCCCGCCGCCGCAGCCGAGACCGAAGATCGGGATGCGCTCGACGGCGGGATTGAAGTCGAGCCGGTTCATCAGCATGGCGTCGAGGCTCGGCACCGCCAGCCCGGTGATGGTGTTGACGACCATGCCGTCGATATCGGACAGGCGCAGGCCGGCAGCGTCGACGGCGTCCTGCGCCACCCGCGCCAGCAGGTCGAGCGCATGCTTCTGGTAGGACGCCGTGCGCTCCACCCAGCTGCGCGGCTCCAGATACCATTCGGCCGGTTCGACGGCGTAGCGCCGGCTGATGCCGGTGTTGGCGAAGAGGCTTTCCATGTGGGCGAACTGGGGCGAGATGCGCCGGGCGCGCTCGCCGATATCGGTCTGGGTGACGACGTGCTCCGGAACGGCTGTGGCGACGCTGAGAATTTCGACGTCGATCGCGGAATCGAGGCGGGCGGGCCGGGCCCTCGCCACTTCATTGAGCATGCATTGTCTCCCTGGAAAGCGAGGCCTTGGCAGGCCGAGAGGGTATGGCCGCACCCTATTCGTTTTCTCAGGCAAGCACAGCATTTATGGCGGCGGCACCCCGGATTTTCCGCCTCGCTGCCGGTCGGCGCAGCATCTGCCGCTTGCCAAGCGGTGCCAAGGCCGGTATTGGGTCGGCGGCTTTCACTCTCGCCGGGAGGACTTCATGGCATTGATGCTCGTGCTCGTCGTCCCCGGCGTGTCGGCCGTCTAGGTCCGACCATCCGGCCATCATCCGGCCGGAACAGCCAGCTTCCCTCTCAGCTCTGAAGCGACGCGGCCACCGCCGCCTTTGCGCTTCCTTTTGGAGCCGGTCTGCCCCTGGCAGCCGGTGCGAGACAAATGACTCCGAATGCCCGCAAGGGAGGCGCGGACGCCATCCGTGCCGTCCTGGCCTTCACTTTTCATCACTGGCGCCGGCAGGGCCGTCTGGCCACCGCCATCACGCTCGCCATGCTGGTGTCGACCTTTGCCGACGTCCTCGTGCCGGTCTTCGCCGGCTGGCTCGTCGATGCCGTTGCCATGGGTACCGGCAACGAGGCGGCGCGCAATGCCGTCATCTTCGCCTTCGGCGCCATCGTCGGCGTCGCGCTGGTGACGATGCTGCTGCGCCACCTCGCCTTCCTCGGCATCACCGTCATGACCTCGCGGATGATGGTCGACATCGCGCGCGAGGCTTTCTGGCGCGTCCAGCGCTTCTCCACCGACTGGCAGGCGAACAATTTCGCCGGCTCGACGGTGCGCAAGATCTCGCGCGGCATGTGGGCGCTGGACATCCTCAACGATACGGCGCTGATCGCCCTGCTGCCGTCGGCTGCGGTGCTGATCGGCTCTTCGGTCCTCTTGTGGATTCACTGGCCCATCGTCGGCGCCATCGTGGCGCTCGGCAGCATCGCTTGCATCGCGGTGACGGTGCTCCTGTCGCTGAACTATGTCGCCCCCGCGGCGCGCATCTCCAACGCCTGGGATACGCGCATCGGCGGCGCGCTGGCGGACGCGGTCAGCTGCAATGCGGTGGTCAAGTCGTTCGGCGCCGAAGACCGGGAGGATCGGCTGCTCGCCGGCGTGCTGGCGCGTTGGGCGCGGCGGACACGACGCACCTGGGTGCGCGGCACGAATTCCGGAACGGTGCAGGCCGGCATGCTGCTGGCGCTGCGCGCCGGCGTGATCGGCGCTGCGCTGGTGCTGTGGTGGCAGGGCTCGGCGACGCCCGGCGATGTCGCCTATGTGCTGACGACGTCGTTCGTGATGCAGGGCTACCTACGCGAGATCGGCAACCAGATCCGCAACCTGCAGCGCTCGGTCAACGACATGGAGGAGCTGGTCCAGTTCCATGCCCAGCCGCTCGGCGTGGCCGATCTCGACGACGCCAGGGACATCGTCATCCGCGACGGCGAGATCCGCTTCGATCACGTCGGCTTCCTCTACGGCAACCACGCGACGCCGCTCTATCGCGACCTCAACGTGACCATCGGCGCGGGCGAGAAGGTCGGCCTGGTGGGGCATTCCGGCTCGGGCAAGACGACCTTCGTCAAGCTCGTGCAGCGTCTCTACGACGTCACGGAAGGCCGCGTGCTGATCGACGGCCAGGATGTCCGCCATGCCACGCAGGCGTCGCTGCGGTCGCAGATCGCCATCGTGCAGCAGGATCCCATCCTGTTTCACCGGTCGCTGGCGGAGAACATCGCCTATGGCCGGCCGGGCGCGACGCAGTCGGAGATCGAGGCGGCAGCACGGCTTGCCAATGCGGATGCGTTCATTGAGCGCCTGCCGGAAGGCTACCGCACGCTCGTCGGCGAGCGCGGCGTCAAGCTCTCCGGCGGCGAGCGTCAGCGGGTGGCGCTGGCGCGGGCCTTCCTCGCCGATGCGCCGATCCTCATCCTCGATGAGGCGACGTCGAGCCTTGATTCGGAATCGGAGGCGCTGATCCAGCAGGCCATCGAACGGCTGATGATCGGACGGACGGCGATCGTCATCGCCCATCGACTGTCGACGGTGCAGGCGATGGACCGCATCCTGGTCTTCGAGACCGGGCGGGTCGTGGAGGAAGGCACCCACCTCCATCTCGTCCATCGCGACAACGGCATCTACCGGCGCCTGTTCGAACGCCAGGCGCTCGGCATGACCCGCGGGCTTGTCGCCTGAAGCAACCCGGAAGGGCCAGCGCCCTTCCGGGCCCCTACTGCACCGTCAGATAGGGAACGGCAAAGAGGCTGACGGAAAGCGCCGTCAGCAGGATGAAGGACGCGATACGGAGAGCGAGGGAAGAATTCACGGGAAGGCTCGTCTGTGCGCCGCCGGCTGGCGGACGACGCATCGTGGATTGATATGCGACAGGGATCTGCGGGGATCAGAACGGCGGCGGCACGCGGCCGTTCAGCCGGCATGCGGCGGTAAGCGTGTTGGCCATCAGCATGATGATGGTCATCGGGCCGACGCCCTTCGGCACCGGCGTGATCCAGTCGGCCACCGCCACCGCCTCGTCGAAGACGACGTCGCCGACGAGGCGCATCTTCCCCTCCCCGAGCTCCGGCGCCGGAACCCGGTTGGTGCCGACATCGATGACCGTGGCGCCCGGCTTCAGCCAGTCGCCGCGGATCATGCGCGGCCGGCCGGCTGCCGCGACGAGGATATCGGCCTGGCGGGTGACCGACGGCAGGTCGCGCGTCCGGCTATGGGCGATCGTCACCGTGCAGTCGGCCCGCAGCAGCAGCTGCGCCACCGGCCGGCCGACGAGGATCGACCGCCCGACGACGACCGCATTGCGCCCGGCGAGGTCGGAGCCGAGTGCATGGCGCAGCAGGATCATGACGCCGGCCGGCGTGCAGGGCACCAGCATCCCGTCCTCGCCGCTCGCCAGCCGGCCGCCATTGAGTGGATGCAGACCGTCGACATCCTTGCCCGGAGCGATCGCCTCGATCACATGCGCCTTGTCGATCTGCGGCGGTAGCGGCATCTGCACGAGGATGCCGTGGATGGCGTCGTCGCGGTTCAGCGTCGCGATCAGGTCGAGCAGAACGTCCTCGCGCGTGTCGGCGGCGAGCGTGTACTGGACGGAATGGAAGCCCAGCGATTCGGCCATGCGGCCCTTGCTGCGGACATAGACCTCGCTGGCCGGATCATTGCCGACCAGCACCACCGCCAGCCCCGGCACGATGCCTTCCGACCGCAGCGCCGCCGTGGCGCTCCGCACCCGCTCCTGGATGCCGGCGGCGACCGCCGTGCCGTCGATGATCTGCGCGCGGGTCGGCAGCGAAATGGGCGTGGCAGATGGCATGGGATGCTTTCCGTCGGGAGACCCGGCACATAGCCCCGCCCATGCCGTGCCGCAACCGCTGCGATGACGCAGACGCGGCGCGAGGGGCAAAAAGCCGGGGCTATTGCGCAGCGGCAACAGCAGCCGGCATTGGAAATGACAGGACGGGCATGTTAGGTGCCTGCCGCCGCAAGGAAATGGAACGTCAGCGCATGGCCGACAGCGAGCCGCAGCTCGGACCGATAGCCTTCATCGCCAGCAATGCCGATGAAGCCCAGATCTCGCTGCGCCGCCTGCAAGCGCTTTACGGGGATGTTCCGCCCGACGATGCGGCAGCGATCGTCGCCCTCGGCGGCGACGGCTTCATGCTGCAGATGCTGCACAGATTCATGAATACCGGCAAGCCGATCTACGGCATGAACCGCGGCACCGTCGGCTTCCTCATGAACGAATACAACGAAGCGAATCTCACCGCTCGCCTCAGCCAGGCGGTGGTGACGACGCTGCATCCGCTCGTCATGGTCGCCGTCGACGATGCCGGCCAGGAGCATCGCTCCTATGCGATCAACGACGTCTACCTGCTGCGCCAGTCCTACCAGGCGGCCAAGCTGCGCATCAGCATCGACGGAACAGAACGCCTGGGGGAGCTGACCTGCGACGGCATCATCGTCTCCACGCCGGCCGGCAGCACCGCCTACAATCTCTCGGCGCACGGACCGATCCTGCCGATCAACGCGCCGTTGCTGGCGCTGACGCCGATCAGCGCCTTCAGGCCCCGCCTGTGGCGCGGCGCCCTCCTCCCAGACCGCGCCGCGGTGCGCATCGACGTGCTCGAAGCGGAGAAGCGGCCGGTCAATGCCGTTGCCGACCACTTCGAGATCAAGTCGGTGCGCTCGGTCGAGGTAAAGCAGGATCAGGCCGCCGAAAGCCTCATCATGTTCGACCCCGACCACAGCTGGGACGAGCGCATCCTCACCGAGCAGTTCCGCTACTGAGTCGCATCTCTAAGGGCTTGGCGGCGCCCAGCGCGTGATGAGCGTGTCCACGTCGGGGCGCGGCCGCTCCTGCGGCGGCACTGTCGGCGTGCCGATGTGGATGAAGCCGACGATGCGCTCGTGCTCGCCGAGACCGAGAAGCCGGCCGGCTTCCGGATCGGTGGCCGGCCGCTCGGTCACCCACTGGCCGGCAAAGCCGAGTGCATGCGCCGCGTGCAGGAGATTCATGGCGACCGCACCGGCGGAAAGGATCTGCTCCAGCTCCGTCGCCTTGCGGTGCTCGGGCGTCACATGGCTCACCACCGCCACGACAAGCGGCGCCTTGGTGAAGCGCCCCAGCTCCGCCGCGCGCTCCGATTCGCTAAGGTCGGGCTCGTGCCGCAGGCGCTGTTCCAGAAGCAGCCGGCCGGCCTCGCCGCGGGCGGCGCCCTCGAACACGATAAAGCGCCAGGGCGCCAGCTTGCCATGATCCGGCACGCGGGCGGCGATGGTCAGGATCTCCCTGAGCTGGGCAGCATCGGGACCTGGTTCGCCCAGGAAGGCCGCCGGAATCGTGCGGCGCGTGCGGAGATGGTCGAGCGTCTCTGTCATGGATCTTTCCGTGCGTTCGGAGAACCGGAGCATGGCGGGGGCCGCCTCCTTCGGCGAGCACGGCAGCCGCAAAAAGGCCATGCTGGTGCCGATGAGAATGGACCGCTATAGGCTTCTGCCTGAAGGACTTTCAACTGTGACGGCGCGCGGCATGCAATATGTAGTGAGGCTGCTGCTGGCGACGATGCTGGCCTTGCCGGCCGGCATTGTGATGACCCTGCCGGATGGCGTCCAGGCCGAGGATGCCGTGCCGATTCCGCGTCCCGCCCCGGCGCGGCCGGATAGCGGCGATGCGAACGCCGCACCGCCCGCCGCAAACGACGATGATGCGGCTGCTGTCGCCCCCGATGATGCCGGCGAGCCCATGGAAGGCGATCCCGACTTCGTCGGCGGCGATGACCTCGACGGGCCGGTGCAGCTGCTGCAGGACGATGCGGCGACGGCGGCGCCGCCCCTTCCGGAGGGTGTCGATCTGCCACCGCAGGATGTCGTCCTGGAGGCGCGCCTGATCGCCGATGGAGACCTCATTCCTTCCGGCATCAGCTGGCGCGTCTTCGGCCAGCAGGAAGGTCCGGACGGCAAGCTGCCTCTGGTCGCCCAGGCAACGGGAGGCGCCGTGACGGTCAGCCTCAAGCCCGGCGACTATTTCCTCCATGCCGCCTTCGGCCGCGCCGGCGCCACGCAGCGTCTCTATGTCCGCCCGGGCGACGGCCCGCATGACGTGGTCCTCAATGCTGGAGGCCTGCGCCTTCATGCCGTCGTCGGCAAGGACCGGCCGCTGGCCCCCAATCAGGTGGTGTTCGACATCTTCGCCAGCGACGAGGACGAGACCGGCGAGCGCACCCTCGTCGCGCCGAATGCCGGCGCCGAGCAGATCACCCGGCTGAACGCCGGCACCTATCATGTCGTCAGCCGCTACGGCGACACCAACTCGGTCGTGCGCGCCGACATCCAGGTGAGGCCGGGCGAGCTGACCGACGCGACGCTGTTCCACGAGGCGGCCCGGGTGACGCTGAAGCTCGTTTCGGCGCGCGGCGGCGAAGCGCTCGCCAATACCGCCTGGTCGGTCAGCACCAGCGCCGGCGACCCGGTCTTCAACAGCGTCGGCGCCTTCCCCTCGGTCATCCTCGCCGCGGGCGAATACACCGCCGTCGCCAAGCTCAACGGCCAGACCTACCAGAGCAAGTTCAACGTCGAGGCCGACGTGAACCGCGACATCGAGGTCCTGACCACGACCTCGGCGGTCCAGGCGCAGTAAGCCCGGGCGGAACGCATCCGCGTCCCGCCCGAAATTCCGGACCTCACGCCGCGGCGCGCGCCCCGAGGCGCCGGATATCCGGCGGCTCGGCCTCGTCCTGGAGCAGCGCCAGCGCCTCGGCCAGCTTCATCGACCGCTGCTCCTGCGTCCCCAGCCGGCGGATGCTGACGGTGCCCTCCTCCGCCTCGCGCTTGCCGCAGACGAGAATGACCGGGACCTTGGTCAGCGAGTGCTCGCGGACCTTGTAGTTGATCTTCTCGTTGCGCAGGTCGGCCTCGGCCCGCAGGCCGGCCGCCTGAAGCTGGCGCAGCACGTCCGCCGCATAGGCATCAGCGTCGGAGGTGATCGTCGCCACGACGGCCTGGACAGGCGCCAGCCAAAGCGGGAAATGCCCGGCATAGTTCTCGATCAGGATACCGAGGAAGCGCTCCATCGAGCCGTAGATGGCGCGGTGGATCATCACCGGCGTCTTCTTCTGCCCGTCATGGTCGACATAGAAGGCGCCGAACAGGCCCGGCAGGTTGAGGTCGACCTGCGTCGTCCCGCACTGCCAGTCGCGGCCGATGGCGTCGCGCAGCACGTATTCGAACTTCGGCCCGTAGAAGGCGCCCTCGCCCGGATTGATGGAGGTCTTGATCCTGCCGCCGGACTGGGCGGCGATCCGATCCAGCACCTTCATCATGATGCCTTCGGCATGGTCCCAGCGGTCGTCCGAGCCGACGCGCTTTTCCGGCCGAGTCGAGAGCTTGACGACGATGTCCTTGTCGAAGCCGAAATCCTCGTAGGTCGACAGGATGAAGTCGTTGATCTTCAGGCACTCCTCGGCGAGCTGCTCCTCGGTGCAGAAGATGTGCGCATCGTCCTGCGTGAAGCCGCGAACCCGCAGCAGGCCATGCAGCGCGCCGGACGGCTCGTAGCGGTGAACGACACCGAATTCCGCAAGCCGCATAGGTAGATCGCGGTATGACTTGAGGCCATGCTTGAAGATCTGGATATGGCCCGGGCAGTTCATCGGCTTCAGCGCGAACCAGCGCTTATCCTCGGCCTCGTCGCCGGCCGACTGCGCCGCGAACATGTTCTCGCGATACCAGCCCCAATGGCCCGAGGTCTCCCAGAACACCTTGTCGAGGAGCAGCGGGGCATTGACCTCCTGATAGCCCTCCGGCCGCAGGCGGCGCCGCTCATAGGCCGTCAGTTCCTGGAAGAGCGCCCAGCCCTTGGGGTGCCAAAAGACGACGCCGGGTCCTTCCTCCTGGAAATGGAAGAGATCCATCTCTCGCCCAAGCTTGCGGTGATCCCGCTTCTCGGCCTCCTCAAGCATGGTGAGGTAGGCCTGCAGCTCTTCCTTGGTGTGCCAGGCGGTCCCGTAGATGCGGGTGAGCATCGGGTTGTTGGAATCGCCGCGCCAGTAGGCGCCGGCCACCTTCATCAGCTTGAAGGCGTCGCCGATCTGCCCGGTCGAGGCCATGTGCGGGCCGCGGCAGAGGTCGAACCAGTCGCCCTGATGGTAGATCTTGAGATCCTGCCCTTCCGGGATGGCATCGACGAGCTCGACCTTGAAATTCTCGCCCTTGTCGCGGAACACCTGCCGCGCCTTGTCGCGCGCCCAGACCTCCTTGGTGAAGGGGCGGTTGCGGGCGATGATCTCGCGCATCTTCGCCTCGATGCGCGGCAGGTCGTCGACAGTGAACGGCTCGTTGCGGGCAAAGTCGTAATAGAAGCCGTTCTCGATGACAGGGCCGATGGTCACCTGCGTGCCGGGATAGAGCTCCTGCACCGCCTCGGCCATGACATGCGCCGCGTCGTGGCGGATCAGCTCCAGGCTGCGCGCGTCGTCGCGGGTGACGATTTCGATGCGGCTGTCGCGATCGATCGGATCGGCGAGGTCGGCGACGGTGCCGTCGAGCGCCATCGCGACCGCCTTCTTCGCCAATGACTTGGAGATGCCTTCGGCGATTTCGCGGCCGGTAATGCCGGCCGGAAAAGAGCGCACGGAGCCGTCGGGAAAAGTCAGATTGATCATGATTGTCTCCAGCTCACTCCTGCACACGAGCGCAGGTAAGCGTCGAGGGTTGTCGAGGCGTGTTGGTTAGCACTCGATCGCAAAAACCGACAAGCGCTTATGGCGCAACTCAGATATCGAGCCGCGTCGCCGGATCGATATGGGCGCCGGTCCAGTAGCCGTAGCGCCACGGCATGTACCAGCGGGCGCCGGGCCGGAGGGTCTGCGGCACGGGATCGAAGCCCGACGCGCCGTTGGGACCGCATCGCTGCAGCCGCGCCAGCCCCATCCAGCTGCCGGCCCACAGACCGTGCCGCCGGATGGCTTCCTCCGTGTAGCTCGAACAGGTCGGCAGATAGCGGCACTGCCCGCCCATTAGCGGCGACAGCACGAGCCGATAGAGCTTGATCAGTCCGATGCCGGCAACCCGCGGCAAATCCAGCGGCGTCAGCGGCAGGGGAGGCGTGGAAGCCTGATGCCGCAGGCAGCCGCAGGGCGCCGCTGCCGTGGCGCCGTCGCACTGAAAGGCCAGCGCCCTACTCCGCCGCGACGGCAGCCGTCCGCTTGGCTTCGATCTGCTCCAGCGCATCGACGACGGCATCGAAAGTGAGCATTGTCGAGGCATGGCGCGCCTTGTAGTCGCGTACCGGCTCCAGGACCTCGAGGTCGGAGAAGCGGCCTTCCGGCGGCGGGCCGTTCTCCTTCAGCATGCGCCGCATCGCCTCGCGCACGGTGCGCAGCTCGTCGGCGGTCGCGCCGACGATATGGCGCGCCATGATCGACGACGACGCCTGCCCGAGGGCGCAGGCCTTCACGACATGGCTGAAATCGGTCACCACGTCGCCGTCCATGCGCAGGTCGATCGTCACCGTCGATCCGCAGAGCCTGGAATGCGCCGTCGCGGTAGCGTCCGGATCGTCGAGGCGGCCAATGCGGGGAATGTTGCCGGCGAGTTCGAGGACTTTCCGGTTGTAGATCTCATCGAGCATGGGCCTGCCTCCGGGCCGGACACAGCCCGGCCACATCCGCAATATAGTTAGGCAGCCGCCGCTACACCAGCGTGGCCGAAGCCCTTGGCATAGCCGCGAAGCCTTGGCATAGCCGCTCCGGCAACCGATATGGGGAACGATATTCTTCCGCGGCCGGCCCTGCGGGGCAGCACGTGTGTGGCCAGCCCGTTGCCGCGTGGGTATCAATCAGGCAATGGGACTCCGGCTTCGGCGGAAGCCCGGACATGGAGAATTCGGACGTGGATGCCCACATCAAGCCCTTGAAGGCCGTCGCCGAGCCGCGCCCGGCTGTTCCGCGGCCGAGCCGCGCCGAAGCGGAAGCCGCCGTGCGGACGCTGATCGCCTGGGCTGGCGACGACCCGCAGCGGGAGGGTCTCGTCGAGACGCCCGAGCGCTTCGTCAAGGCCTATGAGGAATTCTTCGCGGGTTACAGCCAGGACCCGCGCGACTATCTCGACCGCACCTTCGAGGAAGTCGGCGGCTATGACGACGTCGTCCTCGTCCGCGACATTCCCTTCTCATCGCATTGCGAGCATCACATGGTGCCGTTCGTCGGCAAGGCCCACGTCGCCTACTTCCCGACCGACCGGGTGGTCGGCCTGTCGAAGCTGGCACGGGTTGTCGATGTCTTTGCCAAGCGCCTCCAGACGCAGGAGAACCTGACGTCGCAGATCGTCGCCGCCATCGACGACGGGCTGAAGCCGCGCGGCGTTGCGGTGATGATCGAGGCCGAGCATCAGTGCATGACCCTGCGCGGCGCCCAGAAGCCCGGTGCCTCGACGGTGACGACGCAGTTCACCGGCATCTTTCGCGACGATCCGGCCGAGCAGGTGCGCTTTCTGACGCTGGTGCGCAGCGGGGCGCAGCGCTAGATGGCGAACCGCTTCGGCGAGCGCACGACGGAAGACGCCATCGAGTCGGGAACCATCTTCGCACCCCGCTTCGATGCCGACGGCCTGATCGCGGCGATCGCCACCGATGCCGATACCGGCGAGGTGGTGATGTTCGCCTACATGAACGAGGCGTCGCTGGCGGCGACCCTGGAGACCGGCATAGCCCATTACTGGAGCCGGTCCCGCGGCGCCCTGTGGCGCAAGGGCGAGACGAGCGGCAACGAGCAGACCGTCGTCGAACTGCGGACCGACTGCGACCAGGACGTCGTCTGGCTGCGGGTGCGGACCGGCGGCCACGGCGCCAATTGCCATACCGGCCGCCATTCCTGCTTCTACCGGCGCGTCGCGCTCGGCCCGGATCTGGCCTGGCCGCCACGGCTGGATTTCACCGGCGACGAGCCGGTGTTCGATCCGGAGGCGGTCTACCGCAAGTCCTGACCGTCGGCAGGTCCCTGCCCAGTGTCGTCCGGCGGCGCTGCCTGATCCGGCGGCGCCGGGATCCAGCGGACCGGATCGAACAGCGGAAAGAGGAACAGGCCGACCAGGAAGCCGCCGATATGCGCTTGCCAGGCGATCGACCCATCGGCTGAGACACCGACATTGGCGAGCCCGACAAGCAGGTTGATGCCGAACCAGCTCGCCAGGAAGCTCAGCGTGCGCCCGTCCGTCAGGACGATGCGCAGCGGCGCCAATGGCATCAGCCAGCGCGGCACGTCCGTCGGCATGCCGGCCGGCACGAGGAAATAGAACCGCGCCGCTCCGGCCATGTAGCCGGCGATGGCGCCGGACGCGCCCACCATCGGCACCACCTCGCCGAAATGGGTCAAAAGGTGCGCCAGGGCGCCAGCTATGGCGGCGACCACGGAAAAGAGAAGGAAGCGCATCGGCCGCAGGCGCCGCGCCAGCGGAACACCAAAGGCTATCATCCACACCGAATTGAGGGCGACATGGCCCCAGTCGGCATGGAGCAGCGCGTAGGTGACGAAGGTCCAGAGGTCGGGGCCGATGCCGGCCGGCAGGCCCAGGACGGGTTCCGTGTAGCGGGCCGGCACGAAGGCGAAGTTCACGATGACCCAGAAATCCTGGGCCTCGGTGAGACCATAGACGCGCAGCGCATGGATGCCGAGCAGCACGGCGACCAGAGCCAGCATCACCGGCGGGATGTTGAAGATGGGCTCGCGCCGCCGAGGCTCCGGCGGCCGTGCTTCCTCTTCCCCTGACGATGGTGCTGTCGGCTGCGTATCGGACATGCGCGCAAGTAGCGTCTACGCGCGGCTCCGGCAAGCCTCGGACCGCCGTCATCGTCGTTTCGGCGGTAAGGATTTCTTAACCCTGTTGGCCGCCCCGCGGGGACCTGCGCGGTCGCGGTCCCCACCCCTCTTCCCTCGCCGCACCGCACGGCCGACCGTCGCGCCGTGGCATGGCCGCTGCACCCGGTGATTCGGTCCTGCGGTCTTTGGCCTCGTCCTGTGCCGAAGCCGCACGGGCTGCCGACCGGGTCGTCCCATCCCGGCCGGCAGAGGTCATAGTGGGACACAGGAGTCGTGCATGAAATCGGCCGCGGTCCGCGATCTCTATCGATACTGGAACCGGCTGCGGGGCTCCGGTCCGGCGCCGCGCCGCGATCGCGTCGAGCCGTCCGAGATCCGGCAGATACTCGGCGACGTCTTCATCCTCGAGCCGGTCGACCGGCGCACCTACCGGTTCCGCCTCGCCGGAACACGGCTATGCGCCACCTATGGCAGCGAGCTGACAGGCCAGAACTTCCTCGACCTGTGGAATCGCGCCGACCGTGAGTCGCTGACGACACTGCTTGCCGCTGTCGCCGACGACGCCGCGGCAGCGGTGATCGGCATCACCGCCGATACCAGCGCCGGGCGCACCGGTGCCTTCGAGACGGTGCTGCTACCCCTCGCCCACAAGGGGCCGGGCTACCGCATTCTCGGCAGCATGGCTGCCCTGGAGCGGCCTTTCTGGCTGGGGATCGATCCGGTGCAGCGGCAGCAGACCACCAGCCTGAGGCTGATCTGGCCGAGCGCTGCCGCACCCTTGCCCCCGGCCCGTGCCGCCCGCTCGCTACCCGCCCCGCTTGCGAAGACCGCCATGCAGCGCGGCACGCGGCAATTCACCGTCGTCGAGGGTGGCCGACGCTGAAACGCCTCCGGCCGGCAAAGCAACCGATATCTACAATTTTATTCAAACTGGAATAAAGCTTGTGTCTATAACTTAGACAGGTGTCAAAACACGGCATGCCACTCTCCTTATCGGGGAAACGAGAGGGGCTATGTCTTTGCTGTCGCGTCTCAAGGTTACTGTTCTCGGTCTGGCGTTTCTTGCCGTTACTGCTTCCGCCGGCGCTGCCCGCGAAGCGTTACCGGCCTATATGCCGGTGGGCAGCCAGACATCACAGCCGATCGGCCATCATGACTTCTGCCAGAAGCGTCCGGGCGAATGCTCCGTCGAGACGATCGGCACGGCCATGGTGACGCTGACGGAGCCGCTCTGGGCGGAGCTGCGCCGCGTCAACGACCACGTCAATGAGACAATCGCGCCGGCCACCGACGAGGAAATGTTCGGCAAGCCGGAGGTGTGGAGCTATCCGACCACCGAGGGCGACTGCGAGGATTACGTCCTTCTCAAGCGCCGCCTGCTGATCCGCGCCGGCTGGCCCGCCGGGGCGCTGCTCATCACCGTCGTCCGCCGCCCGGACGGCGACGGCCATGCCGTCCTCACCGTCCATACCGACCGCGGCGACCTCGTCCTCGACAACCTCCGGACCGAGATCCTGGTCTGGAGCGAGACCGAGTACATCTATGTCAAGCGGCAGTCGGAACATCATTCCGGCCGCTGGGTCTCCATCCGCGACGAGCGCGGCGACTACGTCGGCGCCGTCCGGCACTAATCCGTCTAGTCGATGCGACGGCAGGCGCCGCCGGCAAAGTGGCGGCCCTTCTCCACGTAATGCTCGGCCGACTTCGTCAGCCCGACGATCTGCTCCGGCTCGAGCGAGCGGATCACCTTGCCGGGCACGCCGACGACGAGCGATCCGTCCGGAATCACCTTCCCCTCGGGGATAAGGGCATGCGCGCCGATCAGGCAGTTCTTGCCGATCACCGCCCCGTTGAGGACGACGGCGCCCATGCCGACGAGAGAATTGTCGCCGATCGTGCAGCCATGAACGATGGCGCGGTGGCCGATGGTGCAATCCTCGCCGATCGTCAGCGGGAAGCCGGGGTCCGTATGCAGGACGCAGTGCTCCTGGATGTTGCTGCGGGCGCCGACGATGATCGGCTCGCCATCGCCGCGCAGGACGGCGCCGAACCAGACCCCGACATCCTCGCCCAGCACCACCCGGCCGATGATCTCCGCACTCGGCGCGATCCAGCGGCGGCTTTCCGGCGGCAGCGTGGGACGGACCCCGTCATACTCATAGATCGGCAACGCCGCTCTCCTTGTTCTATTCTGCAAAGACGCCGGTATGCGGCGCCGTTCGGCGAGGCTGTGCCGCAGGCCGGCCGGCAAATCAAGGCGCCGGCGAAGCGGCAGGCAGTCCGGGTCGAGGCTATTCCAGATCGATGTCGAGAATGGCCATGGTGAAATTGTAGGAGACCTCGCCGTCCTCATCGTCCCGGAACAGGACGCCGATGAACTCGTCGCCGATGAACACTTCGGCGGTCTCGTCCTTGCGCGGACGGGGCCTGATGGAAATGGACGGTAGCTGGAACTTCTTGCGGAAGAAGGTCTCGAGCTTCTGAACCTCTGTGCGGTCCACGGTCGCTCCTTGTTGCCTGTGCGGAAAGGGAAAGCGGAATGTGACGCAGCGATGCGTGGAAAGGAACTAGCCGTCCTCTTCGGGATCGGAGACCACCACCTGATCCATCTTGCGTGCCGGGACTTCGGCGCCGGCGCCGCCGATGACGCGGGCCGGCACGCCGGCGACGGTCGAGCCGGCCGGCACCGGCTTCAGCACGACGGAACCGGCGGCGACGCGCGAGAAGGCGCCGATCTCGATATTGCCGAGGATCTTGGCGCCGGCGCCGATGAGAACGCCGTCGCGGACCTTGGGATGGCGGTCGCCATCCTCCTTGCCGGTGCCGCCGAGCGTCACGTCCTGCAGGATCGAGACATCATTGCCGACCACCGCCGTCTCGCCGACGACGATGCCGGTCGCATGATCGAGAAAGATGCCGCGGCCGAACGGCACCGAAGGATGAATATCCACCTGGAACACCGCCGAGGCGCGGCTCTGCAGGTAAAGACCGAAATCGCGCCGGCCGGCCTCCCACAGCCAATGGGCAAGGCGGTGGGTCTGCAGGGCGTGGTAGCCCTTGAAGTAGAGGACCGGCTCGATCAGCCGGGCACAGGCCGGATCGCGGTCATAGACGGCCATGAGGTCGGCCCGCATCGCCTCGGCCAGCCCGGGGTCGCTGCCAAGGGCATCCACGAACGCCTGCTGGATGAGCGTGGCGCAGACATCCGCATGATCGAGCCGCGAGGCGATGCGGTGGGTGATCGCCTCCTCGAGGCGGTCATGATTGAGGACGGCGGCATAGAGGAAGCTCGCCAGTTCCGGCTCGCGCGCCGCCGCTGCGGTGGCTTCGCTGCGAAGCTGCCGCCATAGCGGGTCGACGCTGGCCACGGCGTCGGGCTCGACGCGTGGGTTGGGAACGGTCATCAGGCACTCCCGCAAGGCCGGTGCACAGCCGGCAGGCTATCATATGGGGCACGTGGCGACATATCCGAGAGCGCGCCGCGCCTCAATGGCGCGACAGGAAGTCCACGACGCCCGCCTTGAACGTGCGGTCTCCGACGGCCCGGTTGTGATCCCGGCCGGGGATCGGCAGGAGCTCGGCCTGCGGCATGTGCACCGCCAGGCCCTCGATCGGCCCGGCGACGTCGTCGGCGGTGCCGATGGCGATGAGCACCGGCATCGCCAGTCCGCCGAGCCGAGCCGCGTCGATGCCTTCGCTCTGGGCGCGCATGCAGGCGGCAAGGGCCCGCAGGTCGCTCTGCGTGCGCTCGGCAAACTGGCGGAACATCTTCCCGTCGGCGTCGTCGACCGTCCCGCCGTCGGGCGCTTCCAGCGCCGCCGCGACCATCTCGGCATTGCGCCGCCCGGTGACGAGCGCAGCGCCCATGCCGGCCAGGATCAGCGATCGCACGAGACCCGGCGACTGCAACGCCAGCGTCGCCGCGACCCGCGCGCCCATGGAATAGCCGAGCACATGCGCCCGCCCGATACCGAGATGGCGCAGGAGCCCGGCGGCATCGCCGGCCATCCTGGCCAGCGCATAATCGGCCGGCTCGTAAAACTTGCTGCTGCGGCCATGGCCGCGATTGTCGAACGCCACGACGCGGTGGCCGGCGCGGGCCAGATCGCCGACCCAGCTGGTGTTCACCCAGTTGACGGCATGGCTGGAGCCAAAGCCGTGGATCAGCAGCACTGGAACGCCGGCTCCCGCATCGATGAAGGCGATGCGGCTTTCCGGTCCGTCGAATGTCTGGAGAGGATATTCCGTCAGCACGCGGCGCACTTGGTCATGGTGCAGTGCGAAATGCAACCCGGCGGTTCGATGTCGCACCGGTGTGGCGGCCTGTTCAACCCCCGCCCTCGCCGGCTATGGTCCGTGGCCCCTCGCCCCTGCCCCGGAGGACGCCATGGCCGCCGCTCTCATCCCGCACTACCACAACGATGCCGGTGTGCCGGTCGTGGAAATCGGCGTGCGCAAGTTCAAGTGCATCGGCGCACGCCCGCCTTTCGACCATCCGCATATCTATATCGACATGGGCGACGACGACGAGGCGATCTGCGGCTACTGCGCGACGCATTACCGCTACCGCGCCGATCTTGGTCCGCTGGAGACGGTGCCGCCGGGGCATCTCTATCTCGACGACATCGCCGCCTAAGCCTGCCCGGGCATGCGCGACCCGGGCATGCGCGACCCGCGCACGGTCGTCATCGCCGGAGCCGGGATCGGCGGCCTCACCGCAGCCCTGACGCTGGCGCGCGAAGGCTTCCGCGTCGCCGTCGCCGAGCGCACCCACACGCTGTCGCCGATCGGCGCCGGAATCCAGCTGTCGCCCAATGCCGGCCGCATCCTGGCCGAGCTCGGCCTCGACGCGGCGCTGGCGCCGCTTGCCGTCGAGCCGGCGGCGATCGAGGTCCGTTCCGGCCATAATGGCGGCGTCATCGCCGCCATCCCGCTCGGCGAACGGGCGCGCAAGCGCTACGGCTTCCCCTACCGGACGATCCACCGCGCCGATCTGCAGAGCGTCCTCCTCGCCGCCGTCTCCGACCATGCCGAGATCGACCTGCAGCTGGGCGCCGAGCTTGTCGAATTCGCCGCCCATGCCCGCGGCCTCACCGCCATGCTGCAACATGGCGACGGCAGCGCCAGCGATCTTCCGGCCGCCGCCCTTGTCGGCGCCGACGGGATCCGCTCCCGCATCCGCGCCGTCATGCCCGGCGCGCGACCGCTGCAGCCGGCGCGGCGGACAGCATGGCGCGCCGTCGTCGACATCGCCGATGCGCCGCCGGAGATGACGCATGACCGCGTCGGGCTATGGCTGGCGCCCGACGTGCATCTGGTCCACTACCCAATCCGCGCCGGCATGCAGGTCAACATCGTCGCCATCGTCAAGGAAGACCTCGCCGACGAGAGCTGGAACGCCCCCGGCGAGCGCAGCGCGATCATCGAGCGCTTCCGCCGCTGGTGCGAGCCGGCCCGCCAGATCATCGCCGCCCCGGCGGAATGGACGCGCTGGAGCATTGCCAGCGTCGATCCGCGCGGCACCTGGGCCGCGGGCCCGGTCGCCCTTCTCGGCGATGCGGCGCACGCCATGGTGCCCTTTCTCGCCCAGGGTGGCGCCATGGCCATCGAGGATGCCGCCGTGCTCGCCAGGACGCTTGGCGCCAGCCCGGACGATGCCGCCGCCGCCTTTCGCCGCTACCAGGCGCTGCGGCAGCCGCGCCTCCGGCGCGTCTGGCGGACATCGGCGAGCACCGGCGATCTCTACCACATGGGCTCGCTCACCGGCGGCATCCGCAATCTCGGCATGCGGCTGATCGGCGGCAGGGGACTGCTTGCCCGCTACGACTGGCTCTACAAATGGACGCCGGGCTAGCCGATCAGCAGCTCGTCATCATCGATCGCCTGGCCGCGGACGCGCCGGAACATCGCCACCAGATCGTCGACGCCGAGGCCGACCCGTTCCTCGCCGCGCACGTCGAGAACGATCCGGCCCTCATGCAGCATGATGGTGCGCGTGCCGCAGTCGAGCGCCTGGCGCATCGAATGGGTGACCATCAGCGTCGTGAGCTTGTGCTCCGCCACCGTGCGCTCGGTGAGATCGACAACGAATTCCGCCATGCCGGGATCGAGCGCCGCGGTATGCTCGTCGAGAAGCAAGACGCTCGAGCCGGCGAGCGTCGCCATGACCAGGGCCAGCGCCTGGCGCTGCCCGCCCGACAGGAGGGCCATCGCGTCCGACAGGCGGTTCTCAAGCCCGAGGCCCAGCGAGGCCACACGCTCGCGAAACTGCTCGCGGCGATCCGTGCGGAGCGCCAGGCCGAGACCGCGGCGGCTGCCGCGCGCCGCTGCCAGCGCCAGGTTCTCCTCGATCGTCAGCTGACCGGCGCTTCCGGCCAACGGATCCTGGAAGACGCGGGCGACACGCCCGGCGCGCCGCGCCGTCGGCCAGCGCGAGACGTCGACACCGTCGATCTCGATGCGCCCGCCGGTCGGCAGGACATCGCCGGCGATGGCGCCGAGCAGCGTCGACTTGCCGGCGCCGTTCGAGCCGATGACGGTGATGAACTCGCCCTGCTCGACGCTGAGATCGACGCCCTGCAGGGCGCGTTTCTCCAGCGGCGTGCCACGGGCGAAGGTAACGACAAGGCCGTCGACGCGGATCACGCCGGCGCTCCCCGGCGCAGACGCGGCAGAATCAGCGCCAGGGCCACCAGCGCCGCCGTGACGAAGTTCAGATCCGACGCATGGAAGCCGATGAAATCGGCCGACAAAGCCAGCTGGATTGCCAGCCGGTAGAGGATCGAGCCGACGACGCAGCCGACCAGGACGATCCACAGGCCGCGAAAGCGCAGCAGCGTCTCGCCGACGATGACCGCGGCAAGCCCGACGACGATCGTCCCGACGCCGGTCGTGACGTCGGCAAAGCCGTTGGTCTGCGCGAACAGGGCGCCGGCGAAGCCGACCAGCCCGTTCGACACCGCCATGCCGACATAGATGTGCCGGCCGGTATTGATGCCCTGCGCCCGCGCCATGCGGGGATTGGCGCCGGTGGCGCGCATGGCAAGGCCGAAATCGCTGGCGAGGAACCGCGCCAGCAGCACGACGGCGATGACGACGAGAATGGCGAGAAAGATCGGCCGCACCAGGTAGTCCGGGATGCCGTGGCCGTAGAACGGCGTCAGCATCGTTTCCTGCTTCAGGAGCGGCACGTTCGGCCGGCCCATGACGCGCAGGTTCACCGAGAACAGTGCGATCATGGTCAGGATCGAGGCAAGGAGATGCAGGATGCGGAAGCGGACATTGAGCGCCGCCGTGACAAGACCGGCGCAGGCTCCCGCCAGCCCGGCGCAGAGGCTCGCCAGCCAGGGATTGAAGCCGGCGACGATCATCACGGCCGCTACCGCCGCGCCGAGCGGAAACGAGCCGTCGACCGTCAGGTCAGGGAAATCGAGAACGCGAAAGGCAAGATAGACGCCCAGCCCCACGAAGGCATAGACGAGCCCCATCTCGACCGCGCCCCAGAAGGCGATTGCGCTCATCATCGGTCCAGGCCCCCATACAGACGCGCCCGGCCGCTGGGCCGGGCGCGTCAGTCCCCGTGATCAGTTGTTGCCGCTCACTCGACGACGGTATTGGCCCGCGCGATGACGGCATCGGGCAGCGTCACGCCCATGCGGCTGGCGGCGCCCTTGTTGACGTAGAGGTCCGTGCCGGTGGCGAAGGCGACGGGAATATCGCCGGGCTTCTCGCCCTTGAGGATGCGCGCCACGACCTTGCCCGTCTGCACGCCGACGTCGAAATAGTTGAAGCCGATCGACGCCAGGGCGCCGCGGCTGACGCTGTCGGTGTCGCCGGAATAGAGCGGGATCTTGCTTTCCTCCGCCACGGCGACGACGGCCTCGAAGGCGCTGACGACGGTGTTGTCGGTCGGCACATACATCACGTCGGCCTTGCCGACGAGCGCCCGTGCCGCCGCCTGTACGTCCGCCGACTTGGTCGCCGGCGATTCCACCACCGTCAGGCCGGCAGCGGTCGCCACCTCCTTCAGGCGGTTGACCAGCGACAGGGAGTTCGTCTCGCCCGGGTTGAAGATCACGCCGATGGAGCGTGCGTTCGGCGAAATCTCCTGGATCAGCGCGACGTGATCGGCCATCGGCGACATGTCCGACACGCCGGTGACATTGGCGCCAGGCTTGTCGAGAGAGGTGACAAGCTCCGCCGCCACCGGATCGGTGACCGCCGTGAAGACGATCGGAATGTCGGACGTCGCAGCCGCAGCGGCCTGGGCCGACGGCGTCGAGATCGGCACGATCACGCTGACGCCGTCGCCGACGAACTGCCGGGCGATCTGCGCCGCGGTCGCCGGATTGTTCTGCGCCGATTCGTAGATGAACCGGATCTGGTCGCCATCCTTGAAGCCTTCCGCCTCGAGGCCGGCCTTCACGCCGTCACGGCACGCGTCGAGCGCCGGATGCTCGACAATCGCGGTGACCGCGACGGTGACGTCCGCGGCCAGCACGGGTGTTGCCAGCACCGTGGCTGCCAGCGCGAACATGAGCTTGCGCATTGTGAACCCTCCCAATTACCCCCAAGAACCGGCAAGGCCGGAACCAGCGCCGAGACGACGATCTTTTCCCCGGCGAGTCAATTGCATGCGCTGTCACCCCCCGCCCGTCACGCCCGGCGACAATGGGCGGACAGGGTGCGCGCCGCGGCGATCGCTCCTACCCTCATGCCCGTCCTGCGATTCGTGGAGGTGGCCCATGTCGAACCTGACGCGCGAAGATGTGCTGGCCGTCCTCGGCCCGATCAACGATTTCCTGATCGTCGACATCATAACCTCCGGCGCGACGATGCGGGATCTGGCGGAGGCGCGGACCTGGCTTTCCGGCGACCCGGACGACGAGAGCCGGCCGATCCCGGAAGGCCGCCTCGGCGCCATCATCACCCTGCTGCTGGAGGCGGAAGCCGAGGGCGCCCCGCCCAACAGCGGCGTCAAGTCGCTCTAGTCGTCGAGCCGGACGGAGCCGCGCAGGCTCTTGACGGAAGAGCGGCGGCCCTTGGTCTCGCGCCGCCTCTCCTTCGAGGCCAGGGTGGGACGCGTCGGACGCCGCACGGCCGGCGCGACGCTCGCCCGCGCCAGCAGCGCCACGAGCCGGTCGATGGCGTCCTGGCGATTGCGCTCCTGGGTGCGGAACCGCTCGGCGGTGAGGACCAGCACGCCGTCCTGCGTCAGCCGCGAGCCGGCAAGCTTCTCCGCCCGCTGCCGCATGTCGGCCGGCAATGCGGCACGGCGCAGGTCGTAGCGGAGCTGCACGGCCGTCGACACCTTGTTGACGTTCTGCCCGCCCGGCCCGGAAGCGCGGATGAAGCTGAGCTCGATGTCGCGCTCGTCGATGGCGATGCTGTCTGTGACCGGAATCATGGCCGCAGCCTAGCCTTTGCCGCCACGGCGGTCATCTCGATGAAAGATATATCTTAGAGATATCTTGCAGGCTCACTGCAGTAGGCGTATGTAAGATATATCGTAAGCATTGGAGGAGACGGCCTTGCATCGTTCTCATTGGGATCGCGGCGACTGGGAAGCCCGCCTCTGGCATCTGCGCGAGGCCCGCGGCAGCCGCGACTGCGACCCGCGCGCCAGGTTCGCCGCCCGCTTCGGCCGGCACGGCTTTCCGCCTTTCGGCGGCTTCGGACGCGGCTTCATGGGGGGCGGATCGGGCCGCGGCGGCTTCGGACGCCTGATGGCCGACGGCGACCTGCGCCTCGTGACGCTGGCCCTGCTCGCCGAGGCGCCGCGGCACGGCTACGAGATCATCAAGGCGCTGGAGGAGCGCTCCAGCGGCTTCTACGCGCCGAGCCCAGGCGTGATCTACCCGACGCTGACCTATCTGGAGGAGGCGGGCTACGCCACCTCCGCGGCGGAGGGCAACAAGAAGGTCTTCACCATCACCGAGGCCGGCGAAGCCCACCTTGCCGAGAACCGCGAGGCGGCCGATGCCGTGCTGACCCAGATGGAGCGCTTCGGCCGACGCATGAACCGGGCGCGCGAATGGTTCGACTGGGCCGACGGCTCCGGCGACGCGCCGCCCCGCGACCGGCCTGTCTCGCTGGAAGAGCTGGACAAGGGCCGGCGCCGGCTGCGGGCCCTCATCATCGACGCCCTGGAAGGGAGCGAGGACGAGCAGAAGCGGGTGGCCGAGATCCTCAACCGCGCCGCCGACGAGATCCTCCGCAAGGGTTGAATATCCGGCCGTTGGCAGCGTGAAGCCGCCAACGGCCGCTTTTCATTATTCCCGGCGCGTGCCGCGGGTGAGCCAGGCCGTAGCCCGCTCCAGCTGCGGCGCCGCCGTCGCGCCGCCGAACCATCCGGCCAGGGCGCCGAAGACCAAGGCGATGAAGCCCAGAAGCGCACCCGAAGCCACCGCCTTGCGGGCGGTATCGGCCGCCTGCGCCGCGGTCTGTGCGGCGCGGTCGGCGGCGGCGCGATACTGCGTCTCCAGTTCTTGGATGCGCGCCTGCGCCTGGTCGGGCGGGATATTGGCCGCCCGCGCCAGGGCGTCGACCGCGCGCTGGCGTGCCGCTTCCGCGTCCGCGCGATCGCCGGTCAGCGCCGCACGCGCATAGGCGATCGCCGCATCCGCCGCTGCCGAAGGATTGTCGGCCGAGGCAGCGTCGCGGATGCCGGTCTCGACACCGGCGAAGGGATCGACGGCGTCGACGACCGCAGGCGCCGCCGCGGCAACGGCCTGGCCGGCGCCGCCAAGCGCGTTGCCGACGACCGAAAAGGCGCCGCCGATGATCGCACCGACCGAGGTCGTCAGGATGTAGAGGCTGATCAGCATCGTCGCCGCGAAGGCGATGAGGCCGTGCCAGCCGGCCGTCGTCGTCGACGGCCGTCCCGACAGGCGCCCTGCCGTCACGCCGCCGGCATAGGCGGCGATGATCAGCGACAGCGTCCACCAGATCATGCCGATGACGATCAGCGTGCCGCTGCGCGGCGTGTCGCCGCCGAGCGGATCAAGCATCCACACCCCGATGCCGAGGCCGAGAAGGTTGAGAAGGAAGGCGACGCCGAGAGATATGACGACGCCGGCGAGGATTGCCCGCCATGACAGTCGATTGATCCAGTTGGTCTCTGCAGCTTCGGAGACAGCAATAGGCGTATCGACGACGACAGTGGGGCCGTCCGCAGGTATAGCCATCGGATTCCTCTTGAACTCTGGAGCGAGTGCCCAGTGAATGCACGTGTCGCTCCGCGGTTCCGGGAACCGGCCGCGCCGTGGCCTGTTGTCTATTGAGCGCAACAGGAAAGACAGCCATGCAGGACGATCGCGAAGACCGTATCCGACGGCTTGCCTACCAGCGGTGGGAAGCCGAGGGCTTCCCGGAAGGGCAGGCAGATCGCCACTGGCGCGAGGCCGAGGAGCTGGTCGCCGAGAGCGAGGCGGCCGGCGCCGGCAGCGATGTTCAGCCCGTCAATGTGGAGGCCGGCGACGAGCCTGACGTGGTGCAGTCGCCGCTTCCCGGCGAAAGGCGGAGCGGCGCGGGCGGACGCGCGGCGCGAACAGGGCGCTAGCGCCCTGCCCCTCTGCACCAGCCTTCAATGGGCGAAATAATAGGCCGGGCCGATCAGCCGCATCTTGTCGTCGGGCGTCCGCGTCGCGGCTGTCACGGTCGGCGCGCTGGCCGTCTGGTTCGGCGTCTCGTTGTCGCCGTTCTCAGTTGCCGCAACAGCATCTTCCGCCACAGCATCGTCTGCCGTTGAAAACTGCGCGCCCATCTTCGCCGGATAGAGCGCCCGGTAGAGATCGGCGACTGTCGACCAGCCGCCGCGCGGCGCGCAGCTGCAGCCGGAAACATAGCTGCGCTGATAGGCGAAGGCATTGGGCAGATCGGCATAGGGCTTGTTGCCGTCGACCGAGCGCGCTTGCTTCAGATCCTCGCTGCCCGCCGGGCGATAATAGAGCGCTGCCTCGGCACCCGGGCACAGCGCCTGGCACGCCATGGCGTGCTGCTTGAAGTCGCTCTTGTTGGCACGCGAGCTGATCGGGAAGAAGAAGCCGTCGCAGGTGCGCACACACATGGTCTGGAAACCGCTGACCCGCTGACCGGCCGACGGCGGCGGACAGCCATAGGACTGCATGTCGCGCAGAATGGCCCGGCGAACACCCTCGGTCGGATCGCCCACGCCGCGCCGCAGCCGCTCGATATCGGCGCGAATCTGCACGCAGATGGGCGACGGCCGCACGAAGATGAATGGCCGGTTGCAGCCATATTGCCGCGAGGCCTCCATGGCCGCCTGGAGATCGCCCGGCGAGGCGCCGGTGCGGGGCGGACCAAGGCGCTGATACTCGACGAGAAGCTGCGTGCAGACGTCCTCCTGCGCCGACGCAATGCCGGCCGTCAGCACCAGCAATGCGCCGATGAGGAGCCTGAGAGCAGAGCGTATCCGGCCACCGGGCTGCATCGTCAGACCCACGCCGTGGACACGATCTCGGTCACAATGAGTACTCCGCCGCTGCCTTCCGCCATGGCCGCGGCAAATACACACCGCAGCGGCAGGCACCGTAATGCCGTCATGCTTTCGTTGCTACGCGGCAATCATGACAAAGATGTGAGAGCGTCCGCTCTCCCCGTCAGGCGGCGGGCTTGGCTGCCGAAACGACGAAGCGATCCTGGCTGGCCCGTTCCAGGCGCTGGTACAGCGGCATGAAGCGGCCCTGCGCGCGGTGGATGGCGCCGAGATCGCGGTCGATCCGGATATCGACGAAGCCTGCCGCGGACAGAAGGTCGGCTACCTTTTCCGGCGCCACGCCGCCGGAGAAATAGACGCGGGAGAGGATCGAGGCATGCGTCTGGGCGTCGATCGGCGGCCGCTTATCCGGCGGGCTGACACGCTTCAGCGCCCGCGCCATGAGGCGCAGCAGCTTGCGGCTACCGCGCGGCGCGCTGACGAAATCGCCATCGGCGATCGCCACCCGGCCGCCGGGCTTCAGGACGCGGAACCACTCGGCAAAGGCCGCCGGCGGATCGGGCAGCGTCCAGACCAGGTGGCGGGTCACCACCGCGTCATAGGTGTCGGATGGCTCCAGCGTATTCTCGGCATCCCCGAGAAACAGGCGGATCGCTTTGCCGCGCGACGCCGTCTTGCTGCGCGCCCGGTTCAGCATCGGCTCGGTCAGGTCCAGTCCGGTGACGGCGAAGCCGAGATCGTTCATCAGCAGCGAGATGACGCCGGTGCCGCAGGCGAGATCGAGAGCGCGGCGGCCGCTCCCCTCGCCCAGGTGCTTGCGGAACACGGCAAGCCAGGCCTGACGCTCCGCGTCGGAGAAGATCTCGTGCCCCGGCGACAGGTCGAAGGTTTCGGCGCGGCTGCCCCAATAATCGCGGATCTCGTCCTTGAGGCTTCGGTTGGCGAGGTTCGTATCGGTCATCGGCGGTCTGGCAATTCCTTGTCGAACTGACCTTTCGATAGTGGCCGCATCAGCAGCGCGCAACGGCTTTTCCGGCAGCACAGTTCAGCCGCCACAGCTTTCGCCCGCGGATGGAAGAAGCCTTCGTTCAAATCTGGAATTCGTCCAATTATCAACTGGCGCCGTTGTATTGACCCTGTTCTGTCGAAGAACTATGGCCTGACCATTACCGTAATCATCCACACGAATTTGGAGGTCTTCTCATGTCGACAGCGACGGCAGACCGCTCGGACCGGCGCGGCTTCCGCCAGAGCTTCCGGTCCTGGCTGCTGGCCCTGGCCGCACCCCTCCTGCTGGTGGCCGTTCCTGCCGCCCCGGCCCTCGCCCAGGACGAGGCGATGATCGAGGTCACCGACATGGCCGGCCGCACGGTCCAGGTACGCCACGGCGTCCAGCGGGCGATCCTGGCCGAGGGGCGGTTGTTCTACGGAACCGTCGTCCTCGATCGCGAGAAGCCGTTCGCCCAACTCGCCGCCATTGCCGACGACCTCAAGGCCTTCGATCCGGACACGTGGAATCGCTATCTCGAGCGCTTCCCGGAGGCCGCCGACGTTCCCATGGTTGGCGCCCTCGCCGGCACCGATTTCAGCGTCGAGCGCGCCATCGACCTCGATGCCGACCTCGTCATCGCCTCGCTCGGCTTCTACGCCAAGGCGATGGAGACGGGCATCGTCGACAATCTCGCCAAGGCCGGCATCCCGGTGATCTTCATCGATTTCCGCGAGCGCCCGCTGCAGAACACGGTGCCGAGCATGATGCTGCTCGGCCGCGTGTTCGCCAAGGAAGCGCAGGCGCAGGCCTTCGTCGACTTCTATACGCAGAAGATGCAAGAGGTTTACACGCGGCTCGCCACCGTCAAGGAGGCCGACCGGCCGGTGGTCTTCATCGAGCGCGCCGCCGGGCTCGACCCGAACGCCTGCTGCATGACCTTCGGCCCGGTGAATTTCGGCGAGTTCGTCGGCATCGCCGGAGCGCGCAACTGGGGCTCCACCTTCTTCGCCGGCCTCGGCGGCCAGGTGAATCCGGAGCAGATCATCGTCGATGATCCGGCCTATCTGCTGCTCACCGGCGCCAACTGGTCCAACTCCAACCCGGGCAACACGGCCGTCTGGCTGGGCTACGAGACCGACCCGAACAAGGCCGAGGAACAGCTGCGCGGCCTGATGAACCGTCCCGGTTTCCCGGAGTTGAGCGCCGTGAAGAACCACAAGGTGATGGCGATCTATCACCAGTTCTACCAGAGCCCGTACCACTTCGTGGCCGTGCAGGCGCTTGCCAAGTGGATCAATCCGGACCTCTTCCAGGACGTCGATCCGTGGGCGACCTTCACCGAGCTGCATGAGCGCTTCCTGCCGATCAAGCCGTCCGGCGTGTTCTGGATCGAGCTGAAGTAGCGGGCAGCCGCGGGTGACTGACCTGGCTGCAGACGTATCCGTCGGCGATCGCTATCGCCGACGGAGCTTGCGCAAGGCGCTGGCGGTCGGCGGATCGCTGGTCATCCTGCTGCTTGCCCTGCTTGTCGACATCGCCGTCGGGCCGGGCAATTTCCCGCTGGGCGATGTCCTCTCCACGATCATCGATCCCGACGGAGCGCCGGCCCGCCTCAGCGTCGTCGTCTGGGACGTCCGCCTGCCCATCGCCGTCATGGCGGTGCTGGTCGGCTGCATGCTCGGCGCCGCCGGCGCCGAGATGCAGACCATCCTCAACAATCCCCTCGCCGACCCGTTCACGCTCGGCATCTCGTCGGCCGCCAGCTTCGGCGCCGCCCTTGCCATCGTCGTCGGGCTCGGCGTGATCCCGGTCGCCGGTCCCTTCCTGATCACCGGCAATGCCTTCGTCTTCGCCCTGCTGACCTCCGGCATCCTCTTCCTCTTCACGCGCATGCGCGGCGTGTCGGTGGAGACGTTCGTGCTCGTCGGCATCGCCCTCCTCTTCACCTTCAACGCGCTGCTCGCCTTTCTCCAGTACAGCGCCTCGGAGACGCAGCTGCAGGCCATCGTCTTCTGGATGATGGGCAGCCTGTCGCGGGCCAACTGGAGCAAGATCGGCATCTGCGCCGGCATTCTCGCCGTCGCCCTCCCCTGGTTCGCCGCCCGCAACTGGATGCTGACGGCACTGACGCTGGGCGACGACCGCGCCGCCAGCCTCGGCGTACCGGTGGCGCGGCTGCGGCTGGAAATGCTCGTCTGTATCTCCTTCCTCGCCGCCACGGCGGTGGCCTTCGTCGGGACCATCGGCTTCATCGGCCTTGTCGGGCCGCATATCGCGCGGATGCTGGTCGGCGAGGACCAGCGCTATTTCCTGCCGATGTCGGCGGCCTGCGGCGGCATCCTGCTGTCGGTCGCCTCGACAGTGTCGAAGGCGATCACGCCCGGCATCATCTATCCGATTGGCATCATCACCTCGCTGGTGGGCGTGCCCTTCTTCATCAGCCTCATCCTGTCGGTCAGGAAGGGAGGCTGGCGATGAGCCTCGAGGCCGCCGGCCTGGCGCATCGCTACCGGCCGCGCCTGCCGCCAGTTCTCTCCGACTGCCGCTTCGGTCCGCTGCGGCGTGGCTCCCTGACCGTCCTGGTCGGACCGAACGGCGTCGGCAAGACGACACTCTTCCGCCTGATCGCCGGGCTGATCCGGCCGCAGGCCGGCCGCGTCGCCCTCGACGGCCGCGACCTGTCCGCAGCCTCGCGCAGCGAACTGCGCCGGCTCGTCTATCACCTGACGCAGCACACCGCCCATCACGCCGCACTGTGCGTCTTCGACCAGGTGCTGCTGGCGCTGAAGACCGGCGGCGGCTGGCGCGCCAGCCGCGACGATCTCGGCGCCGTCGAAGCCGCCATCCGCGAAGTCGGCATCGAGGCCCTTTCCGACCGGAGCGTCACCGAGCTCAGCGGCGGCCAGCAGCAGCTGGTGGCCATCGCCCAGGCTCTCGTGCGGCGGCCGCAGGTGCTTCTCCTCGACGAGCCGACAAGCGCTCTCGACCTGCGCCGCCAGCTGGAGATCATGCAGCTCCTGCAGCGGGTGACGGCCGATCGTGGCATGATCACCATCGCGGCGCTGCACGACCTCAATCTTGCTGCCCGCTACGCCGACACGCTGCTCCTCCTGCATGGCGGGGCGATCGCCGCCGCCGGCAAGCCGATCGACGTGCTCGCCTCGCCGGCCCTCAGCCAGGCCTATGGCGTCGACGTACATGTCGAGACGACCGGCCGCGGCTCTCTGGTCGTCGATCCCCACCTCGCTCACTGAGGCCGCGCTGCCGCACTGCGTGATGCGGCTGCCCCACCTGTGGCGGAAATGTGACTCCGGTCATCATATTATCTGGCTCACCAATCATGGTCTGGACAAAGGTGATTTTGCTGGTCACCAATTAGACAAGCTGTAAATCAGAGTCAGCTTTCGGCGCGGGGCCTCGCGCCGGTCAGAAAACAAATTAGACCTGGGATAGCCGCAAGGGCCCTGCTGGGCGCCTTGTCCGGCAGGGGGGAAGCCATGCCTCAGCGGAATGCTTACCGCTCGTTTTCGCATGTCCGCGCGACAGCGCTGACGACTGTTCTCTCGCTTGGCGGTTTTGGCGCGCTGGCCTTGCCGGCGACCGACGCGGCCGCTGCCTGCTTGCCCAATCCGACCGCCGGCAACGACACGGTCGAGTGCCATGACGCCAACGGCGCTCTCGATCTTCTCGGCGGCGACGACACGCTGACCGTCAATACCGGCGCCGACGTCACCGGCAACGTTACCGGCAATACCGGCAACGACACCATGACGGTCAATGATGGCTCGATCACCGGCAATTTCGGCGGTGGCGACGGCAACGATGCCATCACGATCAACGGCGGCACGATCACCGGCGCCGTTCGCGGTGAGAATGACGACGATCTCATCATCATCAATGGCGGCACGATCACCGGCAGCGTCAACGCTGGCCCGGGCAATGACCGCGTCTTCATGTATGGCGGCACGGTCGGCGGCGAGTTCCAGAACGGCACCGGCACCGACTACACCTTCCTCTTCGGCGGCACGATCGAAGGCACGATCGAGATGCAGCGCGGCGCGGTCAATTCCGTCATCGTCGTCGATGGCGTGACGGCGCTGGCCGGCTTCGAGATGCAGAATCCCAACGCCTCCCTGCCGCTGGCCGAGAACCCGACCTTCTACCTGCGCTCCGGCTTCGTCGGCATCGGGCGGTGGGGCAATGCCAATGACAGCCATTTCATCATCGATCCCATCAATTCGATCGACCCCGCCTCGCTTGATCCCAATGCCGCCGATATCGCCGCGGCCTTCGCGGCGGCGGCTGCCAACCCCAACGAGGACCACCTCCTGGTCATCGGCGAGGGTGCCGGCGACGACGATGATGACGACGATGGCGGCGATGCCGCGACCATCGCCTTCGGCAACGGCAACGACCGGCTCGATTTCATCGGCGCGGTGAATCGCGGCGACGGCCAGCATAACCTCCACTTCGGCGAAATCGGCGAAGACGAAGAGGAGATCCCGGTCTTTGACGGCGACGGCCAGCCGCCGCCCCCCATGAGCAACCCGCCCGGCCTGCCCGGGACACCCGGCACGCTCGACACGCTGACCGTTTCCGGCGGCAGCAACCTCGTGCTGGGCGGCGTGATCAATTTCGAGGTCCTCGCCGTTCTCGACGGCTCCATCCTGGAGCTCACCGACGACGATTATGATTTCGGCGCGGCCGACGACGATGCGGTGTGCGGCGACAGCGGCACCGTCTGCGTCGACCACACGTCCGAGCTGATCCTCTCCAATGGCGACACCGAGCTCGAGGCCGGCCATGTCGAGCTGCAGGGCGCCCTCGACGGCGACCCGGCGACCTTCGAGGTGGCCCGCTACTACGACGCCTTCGCGCCGGGCGGCGTCCTGACCTTCGCCAGGGCGCAGGATCAGGCGGCCGGCGGTGATGACGACGATGACGACGACGACATCGTGCTCGACGACGACGATGATGACGATGACGACAGCCCGGCCTTCGGCCCGTCGCATGTCACCGTCACCACGGGCGACGACACCTTCCTCAATGACGGCACGCTGAACGGCCTCAACGACTTCGCCGGCGACCTGCTGACCATCAATGGCGGCTACGAATCGGTATCAGGCAAGCTCGCCATCGACGCCTTCGTCCAGAACGCGCTGTCGGCCGCCGACCGGCTGGAGCTGGACGGGCCGATCGAGGGCACCACGACGATCTACGTCAACAACCTCAATGCCGCCGGACCGGGCGAATTCACCGGCCAGGAAGAGGGCGACGGCCTTCTCGTCGTCAGCGGCGAGGGCTTCGAGCCCGACAGCTTCCAGCTCGGCATCGACAATCGGACGGGCGAGCGCGAAGTCATCAGCGGCGCCTTCTCCTACCGGCTTGCAGTCACGGAGGACGCAGCGCGCCTGCAGTCCGACCTGCTGGCCCAGGTGCCCGCCTATGTCGCTGCCCCGTCGGTCGCCCTCCGCCACGCGCTGGCCGGATCCGACACCGTGTACAAGCGGCTCGGCGAACTGGCGCAGGAAGCCACCGCCGATGGCGGTCGTCACGACGGCGCCTGGCTGCGTGGCAAGTTCAGCGACTATGACGTCGCCGCGGCTTCCGGCTTCGGCTTCAGCAAGACGACGCAGAGTGTCATCGGCGGCTACGACATCGCCCTGCCGCTCGGCACCGGCTTCGGCAATCTCGGCGCCTTCGCCGGCTATGGCGTGACCCACGCCACCGTCGATGCCGTTCTCTGGGGGCTGCCGTCCACCGCCAATGTCAGCGTCAAGGGCCTTGCCATCGGTGCCTACGGCTCCTGGCGGCAGACCGACATTCCCGGCGTTGGCCTCTATGTCGACGGCGTCGCCCGCTACGACCACCTGAACTTCAACATGGGCGCCCTCGCCAGCCCGGCGACCGCCAGCACCGGCGGCGAGGCGATCAGCCTGTCCGGCGAGACCGGCTACGGCATCGCCCTGGCGCCGGGGATGACGCTGCAGCCGCAGGCCCAGCTCATCTATACGACCGTGCTTCAGGACGCCTACACCGACTCCATCGGCGTCGTCGTGGCGCCCGGCATCAGCGAGTCGCTGGTCGGCCGGCTGGGCATCCAGCTGGAGGGCACCTTCGCCGCCGGTGGCGGCTCGGTCTCGCCCTACCTGATCGCCAACGTCATGTCGGAGTTCCTTGGCTCCAGCACCACCACGGTCGGCGGCACGGAGTTCGTCAACGACCTGCACGGCACCTGGTTCAATATCGGCGGCGGCGTCAGCGCCAACCTCAACAATCAGGTGAAGCTCTACGCCTCCGGCGAGTACAACTTCGGCGCCATCGCCGGATGGGGCGCCACCGCCGGGGTCAAGGTGAACTGGTAACCCCCACCCTACCAGTCGTCCCAGACCAGCCTGCCGGGGCCGCGCTAGCGCGGCCCCTTTTTTATCGACGCGACATGCAGAAGCGCCTTTGCGCGGGGCTGCCAGATCTGCGCTGACGAACGGGCAGCGGATCGCCGATCAGGGCCGGTTTTTCGGGCCTCGCGAAGAAAATTCGGCCCTCTGCCGATTGGCAACACGGACCATTTCGAAGCCACCCGTTAGCAAGACCAACCCCGCCCGCAAACTTCGTTGGCATCGGGTTGCGCTATTGCGGATCAAGCAATTCCCCTGCACGTAACGACCAATACCATTCGTTTGATTGCCTCTTTGCGCTTCGGCAAGAACCGCCTCATGCGCGGCTGCCGAAGGCCAAAAAGCCCTGTTCCGTCAAGGCCTGAAGCGTCCGCGGCAGCGACAGGAAATGCGGACGGATGACAAACCTGGAGTTTACCGGTCCCGGTCTCAACCCCGACCAATGGGAACGGATCAACGCCCTTGCGGTCTCGCTGGCGCCCGGGCAGGCGCTGTGGCTCAGCGGCTATTTTGCCGGGCTCGACTACCGGATGCGCACCGGCACGGCGCCGGTCGCCGCGCCGGCCGAAACCGGCACGCCCCTCACCTCCGCAGCCAGCGCCGCCGCCCGCCGTTCGCTCACGATTCTTTTCGGCAGCGAGACGGGCAACAGCGCCGCTCTTGCCCGCCGCCTCGGCGAGATGGCACAGCAGGCCGGCCTGCCCGCCACTGTCGTCGACATGGCCAATTACAAGGCCCACAAGCTCCGTCAGGAGCAGGACCTGCTCATCATCACCAGCACGCATGGCGAGGGCGATCCGCCGGCCTCGGCCGCGGCGTTCTTCGAATTCATCGAGAGCCGCAAGGCGCCGCGCCTGGAGGATGTCCGCTACGCGGTCCTCGCCCTCGGCGATTCCACCTATGAGCACTATTGCGGCGCCGGCAAGCGGCTCGACCAGCGCCTGGGCGAACTGGGCGCGGCGCAGCTTCGTCCCCGCACCGATTGCGACGTCGACTATGACGACGCAGCGGCGGCATGGATCGAGAGCGTGCTCGGCATCGTCGCACCGGCCGAGCCGGCGTCGGCCGCCGTTCCCGCATCACCGCGCGCTGCCGAGCCGGCGCCGGGCGTCAACCTCTTCGACAAGCGCCACCCCTTCCAGGCGACGATCCTCGACAATGTCGTGCTCACCGGCCGCGGATCGACCAAGGAGACCCGCCATATCGAGCTGTCGCTGGCCGAATCCGGGCTGGCGTTCGAGCCGGGCGACGCCCTCGGAATCGTCCCCGCCAATGACCCGGCCCTCGCCGACACCGTCCTGTCGCTGCTGGCGCTGGGCGGCGACGAGCCTGTCACCATCAAGGACGTGTCCCGGCCGCTGCGCCAGGCCCTGATCGAGGATGTCGAGATCACCGCGGCGACGCCGCGTTTCCTCGACCTGTGGAGCGAGACCAGCGACGCTGGCGAGCTGCGCACCCTGCAGGGAAGCGAGCAGCACGATGCCCGCTCCGCCTTCCTGCGCAGCCACCACATCATCGACATCATCCGCCGCTTCCCGGTGACGGGCGTCGATCCGCAGCGGCTCATCGGCGGCCTTCGCCCGCTGCAGCCGCGCCTCTATTCCATCGCCTCGAGCCAGGCGCAGTTGCCCGACGAGGTCCACCTCACCGTCACGACGCTGCGCTACGACCTCCTCGGCGAGACGCGCACGGGCGTCGCCTCGGGCCACCTGGCGCGCTGCGATGCCGACCGCCACGTGCCGGTCTACGTCCAGACCAATCCGCATTTCCGGCTGCCGGAGGACGATGCTCCGATCATCATGATCGGCGCCGGCACGGGCGTCGCGCCCTATCGGGCCTTCCTCCAGCACCGCGAGGAGGCCGGCAGCGCCGGCAAGTCCTGGCTGTTCTTCGGTGAACGCAATTTCCGCTCCGACTTCCTCTACCAGATCGAATGGCAGGGCTGGCTGCGCGACGGCGTGCTGAGCCGGATGAACGTCGCCTTCTCGCGCGACCGCGCCGAGAAGACCTACGTCCAGCACCGCCTCCTTGAGCATTCCCGCGACATCTACGGTTGGCTGCAGGAAGGCGCCCATGTCTATGTCTGCGGCGACGGCACCCATCTGGCGCCGGACGTCCATGCCGCCCTCGCCGGCGTCATCCAGCAGGAGGGCGGGCTGAGCCGGGAAGCCGCCATGGAAGAGCTGGCGGCGATGCAGCGCGACCATCGCTACCAGATCGACGCTTACTGAGAACCGCCATGGATAGTCCTGTCGACCGCAGCCGCGATGTGTCGCAACCGCTGGACCGCCTGGGCGCGGACGAGACGCTGAAGGACCACAGCGACCAGCTGCGCGGTAATATCGCCGCCGGTCTCGGCGCCGAGCTGACCGCGTCGATGCCGGCCGACGACGTCAAGCTGATGAAATTCCACGGCCTCTATCAGCAGGACGATCGCGACCTGCGCGACGAGAGGCGGCGGCAGAAGCTCGAGCCGATCTATGGCTTCATGGCCCGCATCCGGCTCCCGGGCGGCGTCTGCAGCCCGAGCCAGTGGCTGAAGCTCGACGAGCTCGGCCGCGCCTATGGCGAGAACTCGCTTCGCCTGACGACCCGGCAGACCTTCCAGCTGCACCGGGTGCATCGCGACAATCTGCGCGCCACGATCCAGGGCCTGCACGACGTCCTTCTCGACACCCGCGCTGCCTGTGGCGACGACACGCGCGGCGTCATGTGCTCCGTCAATCCGGAGCTGTCGTCGCTGCATGCGGAGGTCTACGCGCTGGCCTGCCAGGCGAGCGACCACGCCATCCCGAAGAGCGGCGCCTATAGCGAAATCTGGTACGGCGAGGAGCGGCGGACGACCAAGGGGCCGGAGGAGCCGTTCTACGGCCGCACCTACATGCCGCGGAAATTCAAGATCGGTTTCGTCCTGCCGCCGATCAACGACATCGACGTCTATTCCCAGGACCTCGGCTTCATCGCCGTCACGGCGCGCGGCAAGCTGAAAGGCTTCAACGTTGCCATCGGCGGCGGCATGGGGCGCACCGACCAGGCGCCGGAGACCTATCCGCGGCTCGCCTCGGTCATCGGCTACATCGCCACCGCCGACCTCATCGCCACCATCGACGCCGTCATGAGCGTCCAGCGCGACTATGGCGACCGGCTCGACCGGAGCCATGCCCGCTTCAAATACACAATCGACAGCAAGGGGCTGGACTGGATCAAGGCCGAGATCGAGCGCCGCCTCGGCTTCCCCCTGGCGCCGGCGAAGCCGTTCCGCTTCACCTCCAACGGCGACACGCTCGGCTGGCAGCGCGGCGCCAACGGCAAGCACTATTACACCGCCTTCATCGAGAACGGCCGCATCTCCAATACGCCGGAGCAGCCGCTTCTCGACCTGATCCGCGACATCGCCCGCGTCCATCAGGGGATGTTCCGCGTCACGCCGAACCAGAACCTGATCATCGCCGACATTGCCGACGAGGCGCTGGAGCCGATGCGCCGGCTGATCGAGGAGCTGGAACCAGGCGGGCATAGCGGCGCCGGCGTGCTGCGGCAGAACGCCATGGCCTGCGTCGCGCTGCCGACCTGCGGCCTCGCCATGGCGGAGAGCGAACGCTACCTGCCCCATCTCATCACCAAGCTCGAGGCCATCCTTGCCAGCCACGGCCTTCAGGACGAGCCGATCACCATCCGCATGACCGGCTGCCCCAATGGCTGTGCCCGTCCCTATCTGGCGGAGATCGGCCTCACCGGCCGCGCGCCGGGGAAATACAACCTCTATCTCGGCGGCGGTTTTCACGGCCATCGCCTCAACAGCATGGTGCTGGAGAATGTCGGCGAGCCGGCCATTCTCGATCTGCTGGGCAAGGTGATCGCGCATTTTGCGCAGGACCGCCGCAAGGGCGAGCATTTCGGCGACTTCGCCATCCGCGCCGGCTACGCACCGGATTCGCCAAGCCCGGAGGATTCCCTTCAGGCGGCCGTGGCGCGCTGATGCGACTTAAGGACCCTGTGCCGCCGGCACACCGGCCGCTCCCCTTGCCCGAGCCGAGATAGGGCGCCAGTCTGCCGCCGATGCCAGACCCGCAAACAATTGCGGCAGCCAACCGGCCTGCCGAGGACGTTTTCGACGCCGTCGCGCCGCCGCTCTACCTGACGACGACCTTCGGCTTTGCCGGCTTCGAGCTCAATTCCGGATACGAGTACAGCCGGGCCGCCAACCCCACTCGCGACCTCCTCGCCGATACGCTGGCGCGGCTCGAAGGCGGCGCCGGCGCAGTCGTGACGGCCTCGGGCATGGCGGCGATCGACCTCGTCCTGTCGCGGCTCGGTCCCGACGATCTCGTCGTGGCGCCGCACGACTGCTACTGGGGCACGCGGCGGCTGATCGCGGCGCGGCGCGACCGCGGCCAGTTCCATGCCAGCTTCATCGACCAGGGCGACGACACGGCGATGGCGGAGGCGATGGACGCTTCGCCGTTCCTGGTGCTCATCGAGACGCCGAGCAACCCGCTGCTGCGCGTCGTCGATATCGCTGCCCTCTGCGAACGCGCCCATGCCGCCGGCGCGCTTGTGGCGGTCGACAACACGTTCCTCTCCCCTGCCCTGCAGCAGCCGCTGCGGCTCGGCGCCGACATCGTCATCCACTCGACGACGAAATATCTCAACGGGCATTCCGACGCGACGGGCGGCGCCGTCATCACGGCGCGCCGGGACCTCGCCGAGGACTTCGCCCAATGGGCGAACACCACCGGCGTGACCGCCTCGCCTTTCGACGCCTATATGACCCTGCGCGGCGTGCGCACGCTGTTCCCGCGCGTCGAGCGGCAGCAGGCGACGGCCATGACGGTGGCCGCGTTCCTGGCCGGCCATCCCAAGGTGGCGGCAGTGCACTATCCGGGCCTGGCAACGCATCCGGGCCATGAACTCGCGGCGCGCCAGCAGGCCGGCTTCGGGGCGATGATCAGTTTCGACATCAGCGGCGGCCGCGAGGCCGTCCGGCGCTTCGTCGAGACCGTCAGGGTCTTCATCCTCGCCGAGTCTCTCGGCGGCGTCGAAAGCCTGATCGCCCATCCCGCCTCGATGACCCATGCCGGCATGGACGCCGCCGCGCGTCAGGCTGCCGGGATCGGCGACGGACTTCTGCGGCTGTCGATCGGCCTTGAAAGCGCCGACGATCTCATCGGCGGACTGGAAAGCGGTTTCGCGGCATTGGCCTGAAAGGAAACACAGGCATGGCACTCCTGTTGCGGTTCGTCTCCCTTCTCTGGGCGGGCATGCTGATCGGCGTGTCCTTCGTAGCGACGCCGGTCAAGTTCCTCGCTCCGACGCTGTCGCTGCCGGTGGCGCTCGATGTCGGCCGGCACACCTTCACGACCTTCAACATGATCGAGCTGGGCCTCGTTGCGGCGACCGTCCTCATCATCGTCCTCGTCGGCCCGCGCAGCCGGACCATCGTCGCGGCGACGGCGGTGGCGGGAATCACCGTTCTTTCCCAGACCTTCTGGCTGCTGCCGCTGCTGCGCGAGCGGACCGACCTCGTGGTCGCGGGCAGCGCGCCAGCCGGCTCGTCGCTGCATGTCGTCTATATAAGCGTCGAGGTCCTGAAGCTGCTCGCCATCCTGGTGATCGCCCTCGCCGCCGGCCCGAGGCCTGCCGTCGCGGCAGACAGGCGCGCCTGAACGGAACCTCCCGGCCTCAGCGGCCGCCGTCGTCGGTCGAAACGGCGCGCAGCCCCGCCAACGCCGCTTCGATGACGTTGTCGTTGGCGCGCGCCGAGCACACCGCATAGACCGGGTAGAAGAACTTCGGCGCATTCGGAATAAGGCGCAGCCGGCCGGAGGCGATATGCGGCGCCACCGCCCTCTGGCGGAAATAGCCTGACCCGCCCGCCTCCAGAATGTAGGTGAGCGCCAGCGGCCCGAGATCCACCGAAAGTCCCGGATTGCTCGCCTCGGGAAAGCTAAGGCCGTGGTGGTGGGCGAAGTCCGGCCCCCAGTCCACATAGACATAGCGCTCCGGATCGAACTCGACGCCGTCCGGCTCGGTGGTGACGAGGACCAGCATCTCCTCCAGCAGCAGCTCGACCCGGGTGCCCGGCCGGTATTGCGGCGCGTACATGACGGCGATGTCGAGGACGCCGCGCGCCACCTGATCCGTCAGCCCCTCCGGCAGCCCGACCTGCACGCGCAGGGCGATTCCCGGTTCGGAGCGGCGCATCCAGTGCAGCCATTCCAGCAGCCAAGGGTGCCAGAGACTCAGCTCCGCACCGATGGTCAGCAGCCCGCGATGCCCGGACGGCACAGCGACCTGATGCCGCGCCCGCTCCCACAGCTGCACGAAGAGCGGTGCGTAGCGCAGGAACTGCTCGCCCGCCGGGGTCAGCGTCGCGCCCTTCTTGTTGCGCACGAAAAGCGTCCGCCCGAGCTGGTCCTCAAGCGACCGGATGCGAGCACTTACCGTGGTTTGGCTGACATTGAGGTGCTCCGCGGCACGGATGAAGCTGCGCGTCGTGACGATCTCCAGAAAGGTTCTGGCCAGTTCAACGTCCATCGGCGCTGCTCCTCGGCTGTTTGCTCCAGCACTAATAGCAAAAAAATCGTACTGAAGCGCCGATTAAATTCGTTTGCCCGAACTCAACAAACTGGGGAGCATTCCCCTGCGCAGCGACGGAGAAGGCGTTTGTCGCTTCGTCTTCGACCGGAATCTCCCCGGTCGGAGCTTACAGCCCGGCTTGTCTCGCCAGGCCGGGCTCCCCTCAGCTGGCCCCGATCCCGCCTTCGGCTGGGTCGGGGTCCTTTTGCATCGGCCGCTGTCCGGAGAAAAGAACATGACTGCCAGCCAGCCCTCAACGACCGCCGAAAGGCCAGAGTCGCACCATCCCACCGGTCTCAAGCGCTGGCTCTATTCCACCAACCACAAGGACATCGGCACGATGTACCTCGTGTTTGCGGTGATCATGGGCCTGGTCGGCGGTGTCCTGTCGATCCTCATGCGCGCCGAACTGCAGATGCCCGGGCTGCAGATCTTTTCCGATGCCCATGTCTTCAACGTGATCGTGACGGCGCACGGCCTGATCATGATCTTCTTCGTCGTCATGCCGGCGATGATCGGCGGCTTCGGCAACTGGATCGTGCCGCTGATGATCGGCGCGCCGGACATGGCCTTCCCGCGGCTCAACAACATCTCCTTCTGGCTGCTGATCCCGTCGGCGGCCCTGCTGATCACCTCGCTGTTCCTGCCGGGCGGCGAGGGCGCCGGCGCCGGTAACGGCTGGACGATCTACCCGCCGCTGTCGACGAGCGGTGCCCAGGGACCGGCAATGGATTGCCTGATCCTGTCGATGCACCTGGCCGGCGCGTCGTCGATCCTGTCGGCGATCAATTTCATCACGACGATCTTCAACATGCGCGCCCCCGGCATGACGATGCACAAGATGCCGCTGTTCGCCTGGGCGATCCTTGTCACGGCCTTCATGCTGCTGCTGGCCCTGCCGGTGCTGGCCGGCGCCATCACCATGCTGCTCACCGACCGCAATTTCGGCACGACCTTCTTCGCCTCGGCCGGCGGCGGCGACCCGGTGCTCTACCAGCATCTGTTCTGGTTCTTCGGCCATCCGGAGGTGTACATCATGATCCTGCCGGGCTTCGGCATGATCAGCCATGTGGTCTCCACCTTCTCCAAGAAGCCGATCTTCGGCTATCTCGGCATGGTCTACGCGATGATCGCCATCGGCTTCATCGGCTTCATCGTGTGGGCCCACCACATGTTCACGGCCGGTATCTCGACCGGGGCGCAGGCCTACTTCATGGCGGCGTCGATGGTCATCGCCGTGCCGACCGGCATCAAGGTGTTCTCGTGGATCGCCACGATGTGGGGCGGCTCGATCGACTTCAAGGCGCCGATGCTCTTCGCGATCGGCTTCATCTTCCTGTTCACGCTCGGCGGCGTGACCGGCGTCCAGCTCGCCAGCGCCGGCTTCGATCGCGCCACCCACGACACCTACTATGTCGTGGCGCATTTCCACTACGTGCTGTCGCTGGGTGCCGTCTTCGCCATCTTCGCCGGCTGGTACTACTGGTTCCCGAAGATGACCGGCTACCTCTACAACGACACGCTGGGCAAGATTCACTTCTGGCTGATGTTCATCGGCGCCAACCTGACCTTCTTCCCGCAGCACTTCCTCGGCCTCGCCGGCATGCCGCGCCGCTATGTCGACTATCCGGACGTGTTCGCGGGCTGGAACATGGTGTCGTCGCTCGGCTCCTACCTGTCAGGCATCGGCGTGCTGGTGTTCCTCTACTGCGTGTTCGACGCCTTCGCCCGCAAGCGCAAGGCCGGCAACAATCCGTGGGGCGCCGGCGCCACCACCCTCGAGTGGCACCTGCCGTCACCGCCGGCCTTCCACAGCTACGAGACGCTGCCGCGCATCCGTTAAGAGCAGCTTCGACACCGGGCGCCCATCACATCGGGCGCCCCGGCCTGTCTTCCTTCTGCGGGGCCCTTTCGGGGCCCCTTTCCTTTCATCCCCAACGATGCGCATCTGCCGCGACAAAATGTGATGCGGCGGGTCATGTTTGGCACTACCGGTACAGGGATTGGCATCGGGAGCGCACGTGTTCGATCTCACTCTTCAGCAGCTGATTTTCAGAGCTGCAGCCTTCCTCGTCGTCGTCGCCATTCACGGCTTCGCCCTCAGCGCCGTCGCCCTGATCCTTGGCGACCGCGGGCCTCGCTACGACGGCCGGCTCAGCCTCAATCCCCTCGTCCATCTGGACATGGTCGGCCTCGCCAGCGCCATCCTGTTCCAGCTCGGATGGATCAGGCCGATCTCGATCGATCCGGCGCATCTGCGCGGCGGCCGCGTGGCGCTCATTGTCTGCGTCCTCGCCAGTCTCGCCGTGACGATCGCCGCCGGCGTCGCCGCGCAGTGGCTGCGCGCGCCCATCATCAGCGGCGTCAGCGGCAATATCGGCCTTTACCTGGCGCAGCTCGTCCGCACATTCGGCGAGCTCAGCCTCTGGTTCGCCATCATCAACATCGTGCCCCTGGTGCCGTTCACCGGCGCTCACCTGCTCCAGGCCGTGTCGCCGCAGGCCGCCCGCTATGCCGAAAAGGCACGCTGGCCGATCGTCATCGCGGTAGTCGTCCTGGCCGGAACCGGCATTCTGACGGGCGTGGTCGGACCGCTCTATACGCGGCTGGCGACGCTGCTGGCGCTCTAACGGGTCAGCTCGACGGCTCGGGCGCCGCCGCCAGCGTCTGCGAAATCGGCACGATGCCGTAGCGCGCCATGATCTCCGCCAGCATCCCGTCGGCTTCCATTTCGTTCAGAGCCTTCAGGACGGCGCGCTTGAGGGTCAGGTCGCCCTTCCACAGCCCGAAGGCGATCGGATTGCGCCCCAGGCCTTCCGGAAGCCAGGCCACCTGCCAGCCGTGATCGGCGGCGAGCCGCGCCGCCATCACCGATTCGCCGATCACCGCGACGAAGCGGCCGGATTCGATCCCGGGGGCTAGATCTTCGGCGCGATTGATGACGATCGCCCTGATGCCGGCGGCGCGCAGCGCGCGCGCCAGCGCGATGCGGTCGAGGCCGGCAAGACCGGCGTGGAACCCCACCGGCTTGCCGACGAAATCACTGATGCTGGCCGGAGCCTCGTCCTCGCCGGCCGGGGCACCGGGCCAGGTGATCGCCCAGCCGGTTTCCAGATGCGGCGGCGTCGTCTCCAGGAAGGACCGCGTCAGGGCCGACACCACCACGCCGCCGGCCAGGATCTGGCACTGGGCGCGGTTGACGCGCCAGTTACGCGGATTGAGATCGCGCCCGATCGCCGAATTGCGGTTGAGCGTGAGGGTAAGGTCCATCCGCTTGGCCACCGCCTGGAGGATATCGACATCGACACCCGGCTTCTGCGGATCGGCCGTCACCAGCGGCGGATAGGAATCCGGCACGCAGGCGCGCAGCCGGCCGGCGGCCTCGATCTCCGCCAGCGAGGTGTCGGGCGGCAGCAGCGTGACGGCGCCGAGGAGCCCGAACAGCAGCACCACGGTGAGGATGTCCGACAGGACGCGCCGCGGGCGCCCTTCCTTGGTCGGCCTGGCGGCCGTCGGCTTGTCGGCGCTCATGCCTTGCGGAAGTCCCACAGCGCGATGAGGAAGAACCCGACCGCCATGGCCACCATGACGATCGGCCCGATCATCGGATTGAACTGATGGAAGTCCAGGAAGACGCCGCGCAGGGCGTCGACGCAGTAGGTGATCGGGTTGTACTCGACCAGCAGCACCAGCCATTCCGGATAGACAACCAGCGTCTGGGCGCGGGTCAGCGCCGGGTCGAGCGGGAAGATCGACGACGAGGTGAAATAGAGCGGCAGGATGACGGCATTGGCGAAGACGCCGAAGCCCTCGAAGCTGCGGATGCGGTTGGCGATCACGACGCCGAGCGAGGTCAGCCCGAAGGCCAGCAGCGCCATCAGGCCGAGCCCGGCGAGGACGTCCCCGGCGACGATATTGACGTCGGCAAAGCGCGCCAGGACCAGCACCAGGCAGCCATGCAGCATCGCCACGGTGGCGCCGCCCAGCACCTTGCCGAGCAGGATCAGGCTGCGCGGCATCGGCGACACCAGCACCTCACGCAGGAAGCCGAATTCGCGATCCCAGATCACCGACACCGCCGACTGAACCGAGGTGTAGAGGATGTTGAGGACGATGACGGCCGGGAAGATGAACTGCAGATAGGTGTAGGGGACGACGAAGCGCACCTCGCCATAGACCTCGCCGCGGAAATACGGGTTGAGGCCGATGCCGAGGATCAGCACCCACAGCAGCGGCCGCGAGACGCCGCCGATCAGCTGGCCGCGGTCACGCAGGGCGCGCTTCACCTCACGCAGCCAGATGGCGTAGAGGCCGCCGAGAAGGCCGAGCCGCAGGCCGGCGGGCTGTGTCGTGGCGACGGTCTGGTCCATTGTCGGCGCTCCCTAGCGCGTATGCTCGCCGCCGCGGCGGCCGAAGGCGAGCGTCCGCTCGCGGCGGTCGGCCTCCTGGTCGCGCAGCTCCCGGCCGGTCAGGCCGAGGAACACGCTCTCGAGGGTGGGCCGGTCGAAAGTCAGGCTGCGGATGCGCGTGCCGAAGGCGCCGAGGAACGCTTCGCCGAAGCTGGCGTCGGGCACGCTGATCAGCAGCATGCCGTCCTTGCCGTCGCGGGCGTTCGGATAGGCGGCGCGGATCGCCGCCGCCGCGGCCTCGTCGCGCGGCACGACGCGCATCAGCTCGGCGCCGTGGGCGGCCTTGAGCGCCTCCGGCGTGCCGTCGGCAAGGATATGACCGCGGTCGATGATGCAGACGCGGTCGCAGGTCTCCACCTCCTCGATGTAGTGGGTTGTGACGATGATGGTGATGCCGCGCTCCCGCTGCAGGCGCTTCAGGTACTGCCAGATGCGCTCGCGCGACTGCGCGTCGAGACCGACGGTCGGCTCGTCCAGGAAGACGATGCGGGCGTCGTGGATCAGGGCGCGGGCGATCTCGACGCGGCGCTTCATGCCCGAGGACAGCGTGCGCACCAGCCGGTCGCGCCAGTCGGACAGTTCGACGACGGCGAGCATCTCGTCGATGCGCCGGCGCCGCAGCGCCGAAGGCACCTGATAGACGAGGCCGTGGAAATTGAGGTTCTCGTAGACCGTCAGGCGGTCGTCGAGGCTCGGCTCCTGGAAGACGACGCCGAGGCGGCTGCGGGCGCGCAGCGGCTGGCGCACCACGTCGTATCCCGCCAGGCGCGCCGTGCCGCTATCCGGCCGCAGGATGGTGCAGAGGATATGGATCAGCGTCGTCTTGCCGGCGCCGTTGGGCCCGAGCAGCGCGAACAGCTGATTATCGCCGACATTGAGGCTGACATTGTCGAGCGCCAGGGTGCGGCCATAGCGCTTGCTGATGCCGTCGACGACGACGGCCGGCGCGGCGGCCGCAGTTTCGGAAGACATGTCCGCCATCAGCCGATCACCCCGCGGCTGCGCCAGTCCCGCAGCAGCAGCCGTTCCAGGTCCTGATCGGAGCGGACGCTGAGATAGCGGCCCTGATGACGCGCGAAGGCGCGGCGAAGCGTGCTGGACCATTCGGAAAGGGCATCGGAATAGCGCGCCAGCGTGCCGGCATCGAGCATCACTTCCACCTCATAACCGCTTTCGGAATCCACCAGCCGCGCCTCGCCGCGGCCGAGCATCGCCGGGTCGGCCTCCTCCGGCGACAGGACATGGATGGCCAGCATCTCCTGCCGCAGCGCGGCAAGGCCACGCAGCTCGGCCTCGATCTCGTCGACCCAGAAGTCGCTGATCATGATCAGCATGGCGCCGGCGGAAAGATGCGGCCGCGCCGCTTCCAGCGCCTCGCGGAAGGAAGCCGTGCCGCCGGCGGCGCACCGTCCCAGCCATTCGAACAGGACCGGCGCCCGGCCGGCGCCGGAGACGCGCGGCGACCAGCGCAGCCGGCCTTCGGCCTGCACGCCGATGGCGACCGGATCGCCGCCGCTGAGACCGATGAAGGCGAGCGCCGCGCCGAGCGATACGGCGAAGGCGAACTTGCTCTGGCCGGTCGTGGCGGGGCGGGCCGCCATCGAGGCGCTGCCGTCGATCAGGATGACGATCGGCAGCTGGCGATAGACGACATACTGGCGGATGAAATGCTCGCCGAGGCGGCCGTAGAGATGCGGGTCGAGATAGCGGATGTCGTCGCCCGGCTGGTATTGCCGGTGCTCGGCAAATTCGAGCCCTGGCCCCTTCTGCCGCGACCGGCGCTCGCCAATGCCGGTGGTCGCCGGCACATGCGGCGCCAGCAGGCGTGATCGCGCCAGTTTCTGCAGCAGCGCCGGCGGTGGCAGGGCACCGATCATCGATCGCCGCCTGCTTCCGCGAAAACGCGCGTCAGCAGGACTTCGGCGTCGATGCCTTCGGCCGTTCCCTCGAAATTCAGCTGGAAGCGGTGGCGCAGCGTCGGCAGCAGCACCGCCCGCAGATCGCCGAAGCTGACATTGTAGCGCCCTTCCAGAAGCGCCCTGCCCTTCGCCGCCAGCACCAGCGCCTGGGCGCCGCGCGGGCTGACACCGAAGCGCAGGTAGCGCTTCACGTCCGCCGGCGACGCAGCACCATCCGGCTGGCTGAGGATGGCGAGCCGCGCCACCACCCGGCGGACATGGCTGGCGATCGGCACCTGCCGGACCAGGCGCTGCAGCGCCAGAATGTCGTCGGCCGTCATGACCGGCTCGATTGCCGCCTGGGCGGCGCCGGTGGTGAGGTCGAGAATGGCGTCCAGCGTCTCCTCCGACGGAAAGGCGACCTCGCTCTTGAACAGGAAGCGGTCGATCTGGGCTTCCGGCAGCTGGTAGGTGCCTTCCATCTCGATCGGGTTCTGTGTCGCCAGCACGAAGAACGGACGCGGCAGCGGCATCGAGCGGCCGGCTGCGGAGACCGTCCCTTCCTGCATTGCCTCCAGCAGCGCCGACTGGGTCTTCGGCGTCGAGCGGTTGATCTCGTCGGCCAGCAGCAGCTGGGTGAAGATCGGCCCCGGCTGAAAGCGCATGCGGGTGGCGCCGCTTTCATCCGGCACCAGCGCCAGCGAGCCGGTGACGTCGGCCGGCATCAGGTCCGGCGTGAACTGGATGCGGGCGAAGGAAAGGCCGGCGGCGGTGCCGAGCGTGCGCACCAGCAGCGTCTTGCCGACGCCCGGCGCGCCTTCGAGAAGCACGTGGCCGCCGGCGATGAGCGCGATGAGCAGCTCGTCGACGACTTCCTTCTGGCCGAGGACGGCCCGGCCGATTTCCTGCCGCAGCGTTGCAAGCGACGACAGGAGCCGCTGCATCGCAGCTTCGTCCGGCCCGGTCGTGGCGGCCTCCACTGTCGCTGCGTCGCTATGAGTCACGTCTCTTCTCCGTTCGCCTGTTCACCTTGGACCGGATGCCGGCCTCAGGATGAGCGCTTCGCGCCGCGGCCCGCCATCTGGCGACAGCGAGCCGGCGACCGTCATGCTCAAAACCGTGAGCCGCAGGTCATGAGTGAACATGACTATCCAAGTCATATTTTGTCCAGTCTGATTTGTCGGTTTTCAGGACCATCGAAACCGACAGAGCCTCAGCGTGGCCGGAGAAGGCGGAGGCGGCGCGGATGCAATGACCGCGAGGCGGGATAAAAGCGGGCAGTGAGGAGATCCCTAGAATCTCGCTCACCTGCCCGAAGTTGGGACGGAAACAACCTGCGATGCCCCGCTCGGGGCAGATACGAGCCACTCGACGGAATGGCCCGCACCGCTGGCTGCGACAGGGATCACAGCCAGTGCGATAAACATGACTCACATACTCATATTTGTCCAGCAGGAAGACGGCGGGACCAGCCGGGCTAAGGCTTCGCGGCCTCCTTGCACCACCAGTAATCCATGCCCCAGTCATAGGCCGGCAGCGTTTCGGGCCAGGCGAAACGGTCCCAGTAGGCCACCTGCCGATGCGTCGCGTAATAACCGGGAATGGCGTAGATGCCCCATTGCAGCAGCCGGTCCAGCACCCGCGCCGCGACCGCCGCCTCCTCCGTCGTCGGCGCTTCGATGAGGCGGTCGATGACGTAGTCGACCGCCGGATCGGCGAGCCCGATGACATTGCTGCCGCTGCGCCCCGGATCGGACGATCCCCAGTTCCGCCGCTGTTCGACGCCCGGCCGGGTCGGCGGGATGATGAAGCGGTAGAGGATGTCGAAGTCGCCCTTGGTGGTGCGCGCCTGCAGGACCGTCGGATCCGGCACGTCGAGGCGGGCATGGATGCCGATGCGCTCCAGCGCCCGGAAATAGTTGCCGAGCACCCTCTCCTGGCTGCGCGTCTGCGCCAGCACGACGAAGTCGAACGGCTTGCCGGAGCGGTCGAGGAGCTGCGTTCCCTCGAGCCGGTAGCCGGCCTCTTCGAGAAGCTTCAGCGCCCGCGCCATGGCGGCGCGATCGTTGCCGCTGCCGTCCGGCTCCGGCAGCCGGAAGGGCTGCGTATAGGCCTCGGGCGGTAGGTCGGCGCCCGAAGCCCGCATCAGCGCAACCTCCTCCGGCGTCGGCGCCTCATGCGCCGCCAGCGGCGAATTCTCGAAATAGCTCGCCGTGCGGCGATAGAGGCCGTGGAAGATGTTGTCGTTCACCCAGGCGAAGTCGAACAGGAGGTTGAGCGCTTCGCGCACGCGCCGGTCGGCGAACCGCTCCTGGCGCAGGTTGAAGAAGAACCCGTTCATGCCGACGGTGTACCAGTTGCGCTGCTCGATCCGCCGGATGCGGCCGTCGCGGACGGGCTGCACGTCGTAGCCGGTGACCCAGCGCTGCGCGTCGCCCTCGACGTGAATGTCGATCAGGCCCTTGAGGAAAGCCTCGAACTGCGCCTGCGGGTTTAGGAAATACTCATGGACGATACGGTCGAAATTGTACCGGCCGCGCAGCGACGGTAGGTCCTTCCCCCAGTAGTCCTGGACGCGCTCGAAGGTGATCGACCGGCCCGGGATGATCCCGGCGACGCGGTAGGGGCCGCTGCCGAGCGGCAGGTGCAGGCTCGTCTCGCCGAAGCTGCGGTCGGCGAAATCCGCCGCCGGCACGATCTGCAGCTCGGCCAGGGCCAGCGCCGCCTGCCGCGGCTTGTCCGCCGGCAGGTCGAACGTCACCGTCCGGGCATCGACAATGTGCAGCGTGACGCTGCCGAACAGGGCGCGCCAGAACGGACGGCCGAATTCCGTCTGCGCCGACACGGTGAAGGCGATGTCGGCGCTGGTGACCGGCGTCCCGTCATGCCAGCGGGCGCGTCCGTCGATCACGAAGGTGACCGCACGGTCGTCCGGCGCCATCGTCATCGATTCGGCAAGGCGCGGATAGACGACCTCGATCTCGTCGGCCGACGCTTCCATCAGCGTCTCGTAGACGAGGCTGTAGACGCCGAGATTGGCCCGTCCCTTGATGATGAAGGGATTGAGCGAATCGAACGAGCCGATCGACGACAGCCGGACGGTGCAGCCCTTGGGGGCATCCGGATTGGCATAGTCGAAATGGGTGAAGTCGGCCCCGTAGCGCGGCACGCCTTCGGCGGCGAAGCCGCCTCCCGCCAGGGACGGCGCAGGTGCCATCGCCACGCATGCTGCCAGCATCAGCAGCCCTACCAGCCGCCATCCGGCCACCGCTCCACTTTCCATAATAATTCCAACTACAATGTATGATTTTCCAGAGTCTACTGTCACAGGACGCCCGGATCAGGCAAGCACTTCATCCACCATCCAGCATTGTGCAAATTCCAATATCCTCTATCATCATCAAATCCCCTTGATTGACTCTGCGCAACGTGGAATCTGTCGCCATTACGGCGATACGGGGGAATAATTACTATGATTAAAAGGTACACGCCGGTCGTCTCGGCGGCAGCGCTGGCGCTTTGTCTTGCGGCATTGCCGGGAGCCGGTGCTCAGGCCCAGGACGCAGACGCCCAGGAGCAGGACGACCTGCAGGCGTCCAGTCGCCTTGTCACGATCCTGCGCGAGATCACCGTCATCGCCAGCCGCAATCCGCGGGCGCGCCTGGAGGTCCCCGCCACGGTCACCGTCATCGACAAGGACGAGATGGAGCGCCGGGCGCCGCGCGATATCGACGACCTCATCCGCTACGAGCCGGGCATCGACGTCGACCGGCAGACATCCGGCACCGACCCGTTCGGCAATCTGCAGGGCTTCACAGTCCGCGGCGTGTCCGGCAACCGCGTGCAGATGCTCGTCGACGGCACGCGCATCATCGAGCGCAACACCGACGGCACGCGCGATTTCGTCGACTTGCCCTTCGTCCGCAATGTCGAGATCGTTCGCGGCCCGGCATCGGTCCTGTGGGGCAGCGATGCCCTCGGCGGCACCGTCGCCTTCACCACGGTCGATCCGGAAGACTTCCTCGACGGACCCGAGGATCAATATGGCGGCGAGCTGCGGCTCGGCTTCGACAGCTACAACGGCTCCTTCACCAAGACGGCGATCGGTGCGGCGTCGCTGTCACCGGAGCTGCAGGTGCTGCTCGGCTATTCGCACCGCAACGCCCATGAGCCGATCCTGTCCAATGCCCGCGCCGACGGCGGCATCTGGGGATGCCCGCGCAATCCGGAAGCGATCCCCTGCAACCTCCTCGATCCGAGCAACATGCTCAGCCACAATGCCATCGGCAAGGTGGTGTGGCAGCCGAGCGGCGCGCACCGGCTGGAGTTCACGGCCGAGCTGACCAACCGCGCCACCGACGTCGTCCAGCGCTCGGTCTTTGGCCCGGAATACAGCAGCATCACCAACCTGCCGAACGGCAACCGGATCGACAATTACGAGAACCATCAGCGCCTGCAGCGCCAGCGCTATTCGGTCGAGCACAACTGGGACGTCGGCTCGGCGCTGGTCGACAGCGTCCGCTGGCAGCTGTCCTACGCGCCGCAGCAGCGCGTGCGCTTCGGCGACCGCTACCGGACCCTCTCCAATGGCGACAAGGAGCACCGCTACGACCGCCTGCAGTTCTCGGAGCGCTTCCTGGAGGGCGACCTCCAGCTGAATTCGCACTTCGATATCGGCAGCACCAGCCACCTTCTGACCTACGGCTTCGACGGCGGCATCACCCACACCGACTACCAGCGCCTCGAAATTCTGCGCAATCTCACCGCCGGTACGACGACCACGACCCGCGCCGGCGGCTTCAACTTCGCCAATGCCACGACGATCCGTTCGGACTTCTACATCCAGGACGAGATCAGCCTGTTCCAGAACCGGCTGGTTCTCACGCCGGGCGTCCGCTACGCCTATTACGACATCGATCCGCGGCCCGACGCCGACTACCAGATCGTGCCTGGCAAGGAGCCGGTCGAGGTGTCGGCAAGCCAGCTGACCAGCAAGGTCGGGGCGCTGTTCCATCTCACCGACATCTATTCGGTCTATGGACAGTATGCCGAAGGCTTCAAGATGCCGACCGCCGAGCAGCTCTACACCTCGCTGCCGGGTTTCGGCTTCAATCTGATCCCGGCGCCGGACCTGCGTCCGGAGCAGGTGCGGGCCTATGAAGCGGGCCTGCGCGGCGTCTACGAGCGCGGCTACTTCTCCGTCGGCGCGTTCTACAACGACTATACGGACTTCATTCAGTCCTTCTACGAGATCCCCGGCACCAGCGACATCACCTACCGCAATCTCAGCCAGGTGCAGATCTGGGGTGTCGAGGCGTCGGCCGAATACGGCTTCACCGACCACTGGATCGGGCGCCTGGCGCTCAACTACCAGTACGGTGTCCAGAAGGTCGACCCGACTGCTCCGACGACGGCTTTTGACGGCGTCAATCCGCTGACCGCGGTCGTCGGCCTGCGCTGGGTGGACGAAGCCACCGGCCTCGACGCCGAGCTGGTGGGCACCTTCGCTGCGCCGGTGACACGCACCTCCTCGCCGACGGCCTTCAAGCCGGACGGCTACAGCGTGTTCGACTTCCTGGTCGGCTGGCGGCCGAGCGAGCGCTTCCGCGTCACGGCCGGTGTCTACAACATCTTCGACACCCGCTACTTCAAGGCGCCGCTGCCCTATGCCTACGACCTCAATCCGAGCGATGCGGTGAAGCGCACCAACCCGCTGGAGCTCCAGACGGCCCCGGGCCGGACCTTCAAGGTGGAAGCAGCTCTCCGCTTCTGAGCGCCTGTGCCATGATCGCGGCGGCCGGGCTATCAAGGCCCGGCCGCTCTCTTTTTGTTTGTTCAAGCCGGAGACGAAAAGCCCATGTCCCTCCCCGAGTGCAGCGAATTGCCGGTCGATGTCGGTCTTGTCCTGCAGCACCTCGAATCCGCCGGCCGCCTGCAGCTCACCCTGTCCACCCGCGGCGTCACCCATGAGTGTTTCGGCACCGGCATGCAGTGGCTGGGCGAGGACGGCTGGTTCGTCCGCCGCAACGAGGTCGGCGTCACCCGCCTCGATCCGGCGGCCGTTACCCGGATCATCGCCGACCGCACCATGCGGATGGGAGAGCGGACGCTGCCGCGCGTCGAGTTCCGCGCCGGCGACGGCAGCCGCATTCTCGCCGCCTATGCGCTCGACGGCGAGGCGCCGTTCGCCTCGGCGCTCGCCGGGCTTTTCGGCGCCGATGCCGCACCGGTCGAGGACAGCGCCCGTCCCCCGGCCGTCGATCTCCTGCCGGACGATCCCGGCCACGTCCTGCTGGAGCGCCTGGCAGCGGCGGGGAAGCCGGTGACGATCGTCATGGAGCAGCCGGCCATTGCGCAGGAATGGCATGGCGCCTTCTCGACGCTTCATGCCATGCGCGGCTTCGACAACATCATCCTCGACGACTTCCACCTGCACCTGCGCGGCGGCACGGTCTCCGCATGGGAGGAGCAGGAGAATGGCGCGTCGCGGACATACAGGGCGATCGGCGCCGACGGGACACCGCTCGGGCTGGCGATCACTGCCGAGGCCTGACCGAGGCTGCTCAAGCAAATATGACACGCACCTACATATTTTGTGGTAGGATGGTGTCGGTCGGTTCAGGCCGACCTGTTGGCGGGCGTTTCTCCTAGCGCTTGACTCTCTCCCCTCTAGGAACGCTCGCCGACACGGCTTCCTGGAGCCTCGTTCGCCTCTCCAGGTGGTCCCGGCTTTCTTCTTGAGAATGGTGCGGGCGGTGGGGGTCGAACCCACAAGGGCAAAGCCCGAGGGATTTTAAGTCCCTTGCGTCTACCTGTTCCGCCACGCCCGCCGGCGGCGCACGATAGCTGCGCGCCGGGCTTTGTCTACTGACGTCGATAAATATGTCGCCGGAGCCGTCAACGCACTTGAGACGCGACGGTTTCGCCGGCCGGTAGGGTGTCAGCCCGCGCTGCCCTGGGCGATCGGCGGCTGGAAGGAATAGCCGAGATCCCAAGGGAAATAGATCCAGGTGTCCTGGCTCACCTCGGTGATGAAGGTATCCACCAGCGGCCGGCCCTTCGGCTTGGCATAGACGGTGGCGAAATGCGCCCGCGGCACCATCTCGCGGACGACCCGCGCCGTGGCGCCGGTATCGACGAGATCATCGACCACCAGGACGCCGCTGCCGTCGCCGCCGCCGAGCGCGATCACCTCCGGGCTGATGGTCTTCAGCACCGCCATTTCGCCCTGGGAATTGTAGGCGTGATAGGAGGCGACGCAGATCGACTCGATGACCCGGATCCCGAGCTCGCGCGCCACGATGGCCGCCGGCACGAGGCCGCCGCGCGTCACGCAAACGAGCGCCTGCCAGCTGCCCTGCCCGGCAAGCCGCCAGGCCAGCGCCCGCGCATCGCGATGGAACTGGTCCCAGGAGACGGGAAAGGCCTTCTCCGGAAGCGGCTGCGATGCCGTCGACGGTATCTGCTGCAAGGAAAACCCCTTTTTAAAAACGAACCGGCCGGAAGGACGGCGTTCAGGCGGCCTCGCCGCGCAGGGCGGCCAGCATTGCCTCGACGGCCGCTGTCGCTTCCGCCAGCCGCGCCTCGTCGCGGCTGCGCAGGACGATGGCGGCGCTGAAGCCGGCAGCGTCGAAGGTCGGGTAGCTGCCCATGGCGACATCCGGATAGCGCGCCTGCAGCGCCGCCAGGCCGCCGGCATAGCGGCCTTCGCCCATGCCCGCCGGGATTGTCGCCGACAGCATCTTCTGTCCCGTCGGCAGCCGGGCGGCAAGGTCGTCCAGCATCGCCTGCATGATCGACGGCACACCCGCCATGACATGGACATTGCCGATACTGAAGCCGGGTGCCGCCGTCAGCGGATTCTCGATCAGCGTCGCGCCCTCGGGAATGCGGGCCATGCGCCGCCGCGCTTCGTTGAGCTGCGCCGCTGGATGGCGCCGTTGCATCATGGCAAGGGCGCGCTCGTCGACATCGATCGGCACGCCGAAGGCGCGGGCGATGGCGTCGGCGGTGATGTCGTCATGGGTCGGGCCGATGCCGCCGGTCGTGAAGACCTGATCGTAGCGGACGCGCATCGCATTCACTGCCGCGACGATCTCATCCTCGATGTCGGGAACGATACGCACCTCACGAAGGTCGATGCCGATCCCCGTCAGGTATTCGGCGACATAGCCGATGTTCTTGTCCTTGGTCCGGCCGGACAGGATCTCGTCGCCGATGATGACGAGGGCGGCTGTGACGATGGTCCCGGTCATTGGCAATCCATGGGCGATCCTGCGGCGTGCGGCGGAGACTGGCTTTACGCCCGACACCCACGCCACTCAAGCGCGAGAAGCTTGCACTCGCCGCCCCGGCTTGCCACATGCGGCGGCAACACGCTCGCCTCGGCACCGGCTTTGCACTAACCTGCGGCGCGGGCGTCCCCCTCCACCCCTTGCTTCGGATCGGACATGGTCACCTATGTCGACGCAGCGCTGGTTCCGCTGCGTAACAATGGTCAAATCAAGCTCTACGGCGAGGCCGATTTCGCCGGCATGCGGCGCGCCGGTCGCCTCGTGGCGCAATGCCTCGACGCGCTTGTCGAGATCGTCCGTCCCGGTGTCACCACCGACGCCATCGACCGTTTCGTCTATGATTTCGCCATGGCGAACGACGCCATCCCAGCGACGCTCGGCTATCGCGGCTATACGCGGTCGACCTGCACGTCGATCAACCACGTCGTCTGCCACGGCATCCCCAACGACAAGGCGCTGCGCGAGGGCGACATCGTCAATATCGACGTCACGCTGATCGTTGACGGCTGGCACGGCGATTCGAGCCGCATGTATTCCGTCGGCGAGGTGAAGCGGGCCGCCGAGCGGCTGATGGACGTCACCTACGAGGCGATGATGCGCGGCATAGCCGAGGTGCGCCCGGGGAACACCACGGGCGATATCGGCCATGCCATCCAGAGCTTCGCGGAGGGCGAGCGCTGCAGCGTCGTGCGCGACTTCTGCGGCCACGGCGTCGGGCGGCTGTTCCACGACGCCCCGAACATCCTGCACTATGGCAGCCCCAATGACGGCATCCCGCTCAGGGCCGGCATGATCTTCACCATCGAGCCGATGATCAATCTCGGCCGGCCGCAGGTGAAGATCCTCTCCGACGGCTGGACGGCCGTCACCCGCGACCGGTCGCTGTCGGCGCAGTACGAACATACCGTCGGCGTCACAGAGGCCGGCTGCGAGATCTTCACGCAATCGCTCAACGGCACCGATCGCTCGCATCAGCGGGGCGCATGAGCCAGCGCCCGCCGGGCAGCCGGCAGCAGCCGCATTTCGCCGGCCATCGGCAGCGGCTCCGATCGCGCTTCCGCGACGCCGGTGGCGAGGCGCTGGCTGATTACGAGCTTCTCGAACTGCTGCTCTTCCAGCTCGTGCCGCGCCGCGACACCAAGCCAATCGCCAAGGCGCTGCTGGCACGGTTCGGCAGCTTCTCCGAAGTCCTCGCCGCCCCGGAAGAGCAGCTTGTCGCCTTCGACGGCATCGGCGACAGCGCCGCAGCGGGCCTAAAGGCCATCGAGGCGGCGGCGCGCCGCTACGCCAGGGATGCGGTAAGGGATCGCCCGCTGCTCGCCTCCTGGGATACCGTGCTCGCCTATTGCCGCGTCGCCATGGCCTATGAGGCGCGCGAACAGTTCCGGATTCTGTTCCTCGACAAGAAGAACGGCCTGATCGCCGACGAGGTGCAGCAGGTCGGCACCGTCGACCACACGCCGGTCTATCCGCGCGAGGTGATGAAGCGCGCTCTCGAGCTGGCGGCCACTGCCCTCATCCTGGTGCACAATCATCCCTCCGGCGATCCATCGCCGTCGCGCGCCGATATCGAGATGACGCGGCTGCTGGTTGAGGCGAGCAAGCCGCTGGGGATCGTCATCCACGATCACATCATCGTCGGGCGGAGCGGCCATGCCAGCCTGCGCGCCCTCGGCCATCTCTGAGCATCCGACCAGGCAATTGGCAGTTGTAGCCGCCGCCGACCGGGAGCACTCTGGCGGTCACGCCGGCTTCATCGTTCGGTCATAAGGCCAGCCTATCCGGCTCCCCATGTCGCCGCTGCTGCTCGCTCTTGCGCTCTATTTCGTTCTGGCTGCCGGGTTCCACGCCGTCAGCCTCGGCCTCGTGGTGCGCCGCCTGCGGACGCCGCTGTCGAGCCTCCCGGCGGGACGCGAGCGGCCGCCGGTAACGATCCTGGTTCCGGTGCGCGGCATCGAGAACAATATCCGCCGGACGCTCGCCTCGCGCTTCACCCTCGCCTATCCGCGCTACGACCTGATCTTCTGCGTCGCTTCCGCCGGAGACCCGATCATTCCCGTGGTGCAGAGCCTCATCGACGCGCACCCCCAGGTTCCGGCGCGCATCCTGGTCGGCGACGAGCGGGTCGGCATCAATCCCAAGCTCAACAACCTGGTGAAAGGCTGGGCGGCGGCGGAGGCGGCGTGGGTGGCGATGATCGACAGCAACGTCCTGCTGCCGCCGGACGCCATCGACCAGCTGCTCGCCGCCTGGGACGACAAGACCGGCGTCGCCACCTCGCCGGCGCTGTGCAGCGCCCCTGCCGGCCTGTGGGCCGACATGGAATGCGCTTTCATGAACACCTATCAGGCGCGCGCCATGCTCTTCGCCGACATCGCCGGCATCGGCTTCGCCCATGGCAAGACGATGCTGTGGCGCAAGGCCGATCTCGATGCCGCCGGCGGCATCCGGGTTCTCGCCGCCGAAGTGGCCGAGGACGCCGCGGCGACCAAGCTGGTGCGCGGCCGCGGGCGGCGCGTCCGCTCGGTCCAGCACCCCTTTCCGCAGCCGATCGGCCAGCGCAGCTTCACCGAGGTGTGGCAGCGGCAGGTGCGGTGGGCCCGCATCCGCAGGTCCGCCTTTCCGCTGGGCTTCGCCTTCGAGGTCCTGGCCGGCGGGCTCCTGCCGGCTCTCGCCCTCGCCACGATCGCCGCTGCATGGGACTGGCCGCTGGCCGTCGTGCCGGCCTTCCTGACCGCCTGGTACGCCGCCGAATATGCCGCCGCACGCCTCTGCGGCTGGCCGGCATTGGCGACGATCCTCCTCGGCATGGTCCTGCGCGACCTTCTGCTGCCGGTGATCTGGCTCGCCGGCTGGCTCGGCAACCGCTTCGAGTGGCGCGGCAACGACATGACAATCGGCAGTGCCGCCGACTTGCGGCAGGCCGGCGCGCCGAAGCCACCGCGCCGGCGGACGCGCCTCTTCTCGCGCTAGACCGCTAGAGCGCCGGCGTTCCGAACCTGTTGCTGCGCGGGAAGCCGGTCGGCGGCAGCCGCCCGGCCTGCGCCCTGTCGCCGAGCCAGTCCTTGAGCTCGGCAAGGGAGCGGGTGAAGGAGCGCCCCGACGAATCGACCCAGCTAAGCCCCGCCTCGCCGGCGAAGACGCGGGCGTCCGACACGCCGCCGTCCTTGTAGCGCTGCAGCCGGACGCCCTTGCCGCGCGCCATCTCCGGCACCTGCGCCAGCGGGAAGACGAGGAGCTTGCGATTCTCGCCGATCACCGCGACATGGTCGCCATCGGCGCCGACGCACAGGCGCGCCTCCTCCTTGCCGTCGACCGACATCACCTGCTTGCCCTTGCGGGTATTGGCGAGCACGTCCGCCTCGGCGACGACGAAGCCCTTGCCCTCCGTCGAAACCAGGAGGAGCTTGCGATCCGGCCGATGGGCGAAGACGGCGACGACGTCCTCGCCATCGGCCATGTCGGCCATCAGCCGCAGCGGCTCGCCCTGGCCGCGCCCGCCGGGCAGCTTGTCGGCGGTGAGCGTGTAGAAGCGGCCGGCGGTCGAGAAGAAGAGGATCTTGTCCGTCGTCTCGGCATGGAAGGCCGATTTTAGCGCATCGCCTTCCTTGAAGGTGAGCGACGCCATGTCGGCGAGATGGCCGCGCATCGCCCTGATCCAGCCCTTCTGCGATACCACCACGGTGATCGGCTCGCGCTCGATCATCGCCGTCTGGATATCTACCTCGGCATGCACCGGCGCCTCGGCAAAGCTGGTGCGGCGCCGGCCGAGCTCGGTGTCGGGTCCGAACGTCTTGCGCACATTGCGGATTTCCCAGGCGACGGTATCCCACTGCTTGCCTTCCGAGCCCAGCAGAGCCTCGATCTGGTCGCGCTCGGCCGACAGCGCCTCGTTCTCGGAGCGGATTTCCGTCTCCTCCAGCTTGCGCAGGTTGCGCAGCCGCATGTTGAGGATCGCCTCGGCCTGCACGTCGGTCAGCGCAAAAGTCTCCATCAGCGCCGGCTTCGGCTCGTCCTCGTAGCGGATGATGCGGATCACCTCGTCAAGGTTGAGATAGGCGATCAGCAGGCCGCCCAGAACCTCCAGCCGGTGCTGGATATGGCCGAGGCGGTGCCGCGAGCGCCGGACAAGCACGGTGCGGCGATGGTCGAGCCATTCGCGCAGCAGCGCCGCCAGCGACATCACCTGCGGGACGGCGCCGCGCGACAGGACATTCATGTTGAGCGGAATGCGCACTTCCAGCTCCGTGAGCTTGAAGAGCGATTCCATCAGGATGGCCGGGTCGACCGTACGGCTGCGCGGCTCCAGGACGATGCGGATATCCTCCGCCGACTCGTCGCGGATGTCGGCAAGCAGCGGCAGCTTCTTGGCCAGCAGCAGCTCGGCGACCTTCTCGATCAACCGCGACTTCTGCACCTGGTAGGGGATCTCCGTCACCACCACCACGAAGGTGCCGCGTCCGGTATCTTCCGTCGTCCAGCGCGCCCGGACGCGGAAGCCGCCGCGGCCGCTGCGATAGGCCTCGACGATGCTTGCCCGGCTTTCGACGATCACGCCGCCGGTGGGAAAATCCGGCCCCGGCACGAAATCGACAAGCTTCTCGATCGAGGCATTGGGATGCTTGATGAGATGCAGCGCCGCGTCGCAGAGCTCCGCCGCGTTGTGCGGCGGGATGGAGGTCGCCATGCCAACGGCGATGCCGGACGAGCCGTTGGCGAGGAGATTGGGGAAGGCGCCGGGCAGGACGATCGGCTCGCGCTCCTCCCCATCATAGGTCTCGCGGAAATCGACAGCATCCTCGTCGAGGCCGTCGAGGAGGAGCCGCGCCACCTCCGTCATGCGCGCCTCGGTGTAGCGCATGGCCGCCGCACCATCGCCGTCGACATTGCCGAAATTGCCCTGGCCGTCGATCAGCGGGTAGCGGACGGCGAAATCCTGCGCCAGCCGCACCAGCGCGTCGTAGACCGACTGGTCGCCATGCGGATGGTACTTGCCAATCACGTCGCCGACGACGCGGGCGGATTTCTTGAAGCCGGAACCAGGATCGAGGCGCAGCTGGCGCATAGCGTAGAGCACGCGCCGATGCACCGGCTTCAGGCCGTCGCGGGCGTCCGGCAGGGCGCGCCCGGTGATGGTCGACAGCGCATAGGCGAGGTAGCGCTTTTCCAGCTCCTCGCGCAGGTTGACCGGCTCGATCGTGCCGGGAATCAGGTCGGTTGCCATCGTCATGGCATAGCCGAGGCGCGGCGGCCGGCTCAAGGCATCGCCAAGTTACTGGCTTTCAAACAGGAATCAGGCGGCGCACGGCATCCACGGGCAATTCCTGCACCGGCGCCGTCGACAGCATGAGGGCGCGCAGCTCGTCCGGCCGGCCGGTCCAGCGCCCCGGCCCGAAATCGAAGAAACGGTAACGTGCATCGCCGACCGGCAGGAGGTTCACGTCGCGGCGCTGGCGCGGGTCGAACAGGCCGGCGACCGGCATGAAGATGCGCGTCGCCTCGGAGAACCAGCACGCAAGCCAGGAGAACGAGCTGATGCTCATGACCAGATTGCGCGAGCGGCGCAGCAGCGCGAAATCCCGGCCGGGCGAGACATGCGGCACGAACTCGGCGTCGGCGAAGACCTCCCGCAGGCGCCGGCTGTAGGGGTCCTCGCCCCCGGTCTGGCCCATGAAAACCGGCCGGAGACCGGTCTCCTCGACGAGGCGGAGATAATAGGCGAGCGGCAGCGGCCGATAATCCGGATGCGCCGCTTCGATCACCTCGCCGGCCCGGATATTGATGACGAGAACATCATCGCCATAGCCCGCCACCGCCGGCTCGTCGTCAGGGAATAGCGCCGCGAAGGCCTGCCGGTCGGCATAGTATTCCAGGCGCTGGGCGAAGCCGCGCAGCGACAGCGCCGGCACCAGGCCGCTGTTCAGCGCATAGGCCAGGCGGTCGAGGTTGAACTCGTGCGCCCCGGCCACCTCCAGCAGGCCGGCGGGAGGCGGCTCCGGTGGCGGCACCATGATGCCCCATTCGGGCAGATCCAGCCCGGATATCTCCGCTTCGGGAACCCGCATCTGCAGGGCGCGGGCGAGCATGTACTGGAACATGCGATTGCCCATGTTGCCGCTGTGGCGGACGATGATCGCCCTGGGCATCCGCCTATTCTGCCGCCGCCGGCAATTCGGCGCGCCGCAGCAGGTCGATGAAGGAGGACCGCGCCGGCGATTCGGCAAGGCCGCGCGGTCCATAAACATGCCGGTCGAAGAAATAACCGCAGAGCGCGAAGCCATCGACGAGATCGGCCGCCGTCGGCGGACCGTCGGCGCGCGCCACGAGAAAACGCGGCAGGCGGAAGAGCCGGCTACGGTAGGGCTCGCCGGAGGCGCGGCTGACGGCGCGACCGCTGCGCGGCGAGACAAAGGCGAGGTCGTCCGTGCTGCCGGTGGCGGCGCAGCGCGACAGGTCGAGGCCGTAGCCGAGCGCATTGAGGACTTCCAGCTCGAAGCGCACCAGCAGCTCGCCGGCCGTCACGACGTCTCCGTCGAGGCCGTCGAGAATGGCGCCCAGCGCCGTATGAAGCCGGGGATGGCTGTCGCGCTCGGGCAGCAGATGCAGGAGCGCCCCCAGCATCTGGAGGCCGTAGATGCCGCAGGCGGTGGCCATCAGCCGGCTGACGCGCTCAACGGTCGGCTCGGCGGCGAAATTGCCGAGATGCTCGTCGAGGCGCGCCCGCCACGTCACGGAAACCGAATTGCCGGGCTGCAGAAAAGGCTGCTGCCGGCGCGAGCGGCCGCCGCGCACCAGCCCGAGATGCCGGCCGTGCCGGGGAGTCATCACCTCCAGGATCAGGCTGCTCTCGCCGTGATGGCGGGTCGCCAGGATGATGCCTTCATCGCTCCATTGCATGGACTCAGGATAGCATGGGCGAAGCGTGGCCGGGGAATCGCCTCAGGCGCCGATCCGTTCACCAGCTGATAGGATTTCGGCGGAGATTCTTGTCGGTGACATCGATCATGGAGGTCGACCCATGCTCTCCCGTGCGCTTCCGTTCCTTGCCCTTGCCCTTGCCCTCGGCCTGACCGTCGCCCTGCCGGCGGCGGCGCAGCGGGCGCCGGCCTGCGAGAACACCGGCGATTTCGGCGAATGGCTCGCAGCCTTCCGGCAGGACGCCGTGCGCCAGGGCATCCGGCCGCGAACGCTGGAGGCGGCCCTTGGCGGCGTCACGTTCGATCCCAAGGTCATCGTCGCCGACCGCAACCAGCGCGCCTTCCGCATGAGCTTCGAGGAATTCTCCGCCAGCCGCATCCCGCCGCGGCTGAAGCGGGCCCGCAGCCTGATGCAGCGCAATGCCCAGCTCCTGTCCCGCATCGAGGCGCGCTTCGGCGTTCCCGGCGCCGTGGTTGTAGCGATCTGGGGGCTCGAGACCGATTTCGGCGCCAATACCGGCAAGATGTCGACGCTGCGGTCGCTGGCGACGCTAGCCTATGACTGCCGGCGCACCGAGATGTTCCGCGCCGAGCTGATACATGCGCTGGAGCTCGTGCAGGGCGGCGACCTGACGCCCGGCCAGATGCGCGGCGCCTGGGCCGGCGAACTGGGACAGACGCAGTTCATGCCGTCCTCTTACGTGAAGTTCGCCGTGGACTTCGACGGCGACGGCAAGCGCAACCTCATCGGCAGCACCGCCGACGTCCTCGCCTCGACCGCCAATTATCTCAAGGGATATGGCTGGCGGGCCGGCCAGCCCTGGGACGAGGGCACGGCGAATTTCGATGTCATCCGCCAGTGGAACAGGTCGCCGGTGGTGGCCAAGACGATCGCCGCCTTCGCCGACCAGCTCAGCCGGTAATCAGCCCTTGGGGAATTCGATCCCCATTTCGCGGTAGCGCTCCGGGTCGTCAGCCCAGTTCTCGCGCACCTTGACGAACAGGAAGAGGTGGATCGGCTTCTCCGCCGCCTCGGCGATGTCCAGCCGCGCCGCGGTGGAGATGGCCTTGATGGTCTGCCCGCCCTTGCCGAGGACGATCTTCTTGTGCCCCTCGCGGGTCACGTAGATAGTCTGCTCGACGCGGGCCGAGCCGTCCGGCCGGTCCTGCCAGGACGTCGTCTCGACCGTCGAGGCGTAGGGAAGCTCTTCGTGCAGGCGCAGGAACAGCTTCTCGCGGGTGATCTCGGCGGCGAGATTGCGCAGCGGCAGGTCGGAGACCTGGTCTTCGGGATAGAGCCACGGTCCCGGCGGGACGGCGCTGGCGAAATAGGCCAGGAGGTCCTGGCAGCCGTCGCCGGTGAGCGCCGACACCATGAAGATGCGCTCGAACGGACCCGCCTCGTCGACCGCCGCCGCCAGCGCCAACAGCGACGGGCGCGGCACGGCATCAACCTTGTTGAGGATGGCGATGCGCGGCTGCCGCACATCCTGCAGGCCCTTCAGGATATCCCGCACTTCCCGATCGATGCCCTTCTGCGCGTCGATCAGCAAGGCGACCAGATCGGCATCGCGGGCGCCGCCCCAGGCGGTCTCGACCATGGCGCGGTCGAGGCGGCGCTTCGGCCGGAAGATGCCGGGCGTGTCGATGAAGATGATCTGAGCCGGCCCCTCCAGGGCGATGCCGCGGATGATGGCGCGCGTCGTCTGCACCTTGTGGGTGACGATCGACACCTTGGTGCCGACCAGCTGGTTGAGCAGCGTCGACTTGCCGGCATTGGGCGCCCCGATCAGGGCGACGAAGCCGCAGCGCGTCTCGCCGGCCGGCAGCGGCGATGCCGAGCCGGCTTCGTCCTGCCCCTCAGCGTCGGGTGCTTCGTCTTCGGGCAGATCGATCGGGTCGTGATCGGCCATAGTCAGGTTCCGGCTTTCCAGATGCCTTCGCGTATCAAGACGGCGGTGGCGGCGTTCTGTTCCGCCTCGCGCCGCGATCCCCCCTCGCCCGAACCGGGCTCCAGGCCGGCCACGTCGACCGTGACGACGAACCGCGGGGCGTGATGCGGGCCGGTCCGGTCGGCGATGACATAGGCTGGCGTCGGCAGGCCCCTGCCCTGCGCCCATTCCTGCAGTGTCGTCTTGGCGTCGCGCAGCGGCTGCGTCCAGTTCTCCATGCGGCTGCGCCAATGCGCCTCGACGAAATCGCGGGCGCTGGCATAGCCGCCATCGCGGTAGATGGCGCCGATAAGCGCCTCGCAAACATCGCCGAGGATGGCCGCCTTGTTGCGGCCGCCGGAGCTCGCTTCGCCGCCGCCGAGGCGCATGACCGACCCGAGATCGAGCGCAATGGCGACTTCGGCGCAGCTCTCATTGCGGACGAGGCCGGTCAGCCGCCGCGCCAGCTCTCCCTCGCTGGCCCTGGGGAAGGCAACGGTCAGCATGTCGGCGATGACGAGGCCGAGGACGCGGTCGCCGAGGAATTCGAGGCGCTGATAGCTGGCTTCCGGCCCGAGGCCCGCCTCGACGACGGCGCTCTGATGGGTGAGCGCTTCTTCCAGAAGGCTGCGGTCGTGGAAACGATAGCCGATCCTGGCTTGCAGGCTGTCAAGAACGGCGGCGACCTCCGACAAGCGGTCCGTCACAACACCTTCAGGACACGGTCGAAGCGGACGGACCACGGCCATTTCCAGAACTGCCAGGCGGCCTCGCCCTCCTTCACCGAGAAGAAGATGATCTCGGCGCGGCCGACGATGTTCTCGAAGGGCACGTAGCCGACGCCCGGCCCGCCGGGCGAGGCCGGCACGCGGCTGTCGGTGGAATTGTCGCGGTTGTCGCCCATCATGAAATAATGGCCGGGCGGCACTTCGTAGACCTGCGTGTTGTCCTCGAAACTGTTCGGGTCGAGGTCGAGCGTGTCGTAGCTGACGCCGTTGGGCAGGGTTTCGCGATATTGCGGCGCGTGGATTTCCCGCCCGAAGCGGTCGGTGGTGACCGAATCCTCGACACGTTCGCGCGGCACGGCGACGCCGTTGATATAGACGACCCCGCCCGTCACCTGGATCTTGTCGCCGGGCAGGCCGATGACGCGCTTGATGTAGTCGGTGCTGTTGTCGCTCGGCAGCTTGAAGACGACGATATCGCCGCGCTGCGGCTCGGCCGACCAGATGCGACCGGAGAAGATATTGGGCGAGAAAGGCAGCGAGAACCGGCTGTAGCCGTAGGCGTATTTGGAGACGAAGAGATAGTCGCCGACCAGCAGCGTATCCTTCATCGAGCCTGACGGGATATTGAAGGGCTGGAACAGGAAGGTCCGCACCAATAGTGCCAGGATAAGCGCCTGGATGACGATCTTGATGGTTTCGCCAATGCCGCCGCCCTGCGCTTTGGCGGCCTTGGTTTTTTCCCCAGCCACGCTCATGTGCCCTTCCATCCGTCTTCGGCGGCCCCGGTCAGGGCTGGCTCGGTGATACAGTCTGCCTTACGGCGGTGCAACGCGTTCGGCCAGAAAAGGGGCCGTTTTGCGATACCGGCGCCGTGCGATTGCGGCGCTGCCCGTGTAACGCCGGCGCCCGGCAATTCCGCCGCCACGGCTGTCATTTTTGCTCGTCCGCCACCGCCTCGATGAGGACGATCGCCTGGGCAAGCGGGAAATCATCGGTGATCGTCAGATGGATCACAGGCCGGTGTCCGGACGGCGCCAGCGCCTGGAGCCGCCGCAGGGCGCCGCCCGTCAGCTCCATGGTCGGCTTGCCGGATGGCATGTTGACGACGCCCATGTCGCGCCAGAAGACGCCGCCGCTCATGCCGGTGCCAAGCGCCTTGGCGCAGGCCTCCTTGGCGGCAAAGCGCTTGGCATAGGAGGCGGCGCGGTTATGGCGCCGGTCCGACTTCCGCTGCTCGATATCGGTGAAGATGCGCTGGGTAAAGCGCTCGCCATGCTTCTCGATCACCTTGGCGACCCGGCGGATGTCGATAAGGTCGTTGCCGATGCCGATGATCACGAAAGCTCGGCTCCGGCCAGTTCGTTGCGCGCTTCGTCCATCAGCCGCCGCATGGTCCTGATGCTCTCCTCGAGGCCGACGAAGATCGCCTCGCCAATGATGAAGTGGCCGATATTGAGCTCGCGGATCGGCAGCATGCGGGCGACCGGCTGGACGGTGTCGTAGGTCAGCCCGTGCCCGGCATGGACCTCGAGGCCGAGACGGGCGCCGTAGTCGGCCGCAGCGGCAAGGCGCAGGCGCTCAGCCTCGAACGCCGCCTCGTCCTCGAACCAGGCATCGCAATAGCGTCCGGTGTGAAGCTCCACCACCGGCGCCCCGACCGCCACGGCGGCGTCGAGCTGGCGCTCGCTGGGCTCCACGAAAAGCGACACGCGGATGCCGGCGCCGACCAGCTCTCGGACGATCGGCCCGACCGAATTGCGGCCGCCGGCGACGTCGAGACCGCCTTCGGTGGTCCGCTCCTCGCGCCGCTCCGGCACCAGGCAGGCCGCATGCGGCTTGTGGCGCAGGGCGACGGCCAGCATTTCCGGCACCGCCGCCATCTCCAGGTTGAGCGGCAGCGGAATGTCGTGGCGCAGGCGCTCGATATCGGTGTCGGAGATGTGGCGCCGGTCCTCGCGCAGATGCGCCGTGATGCCGTCGGCTCCGGCCCTCACCGCCAGCTCCGCCGCCCGCAGCGGGTCCGGATGGTTGCCGCCGCGCGCATTGCGGATGGTGGCCACGTGATCGATGTTGACCCCGAGACGCAGGGGCGGCGTCGGCAGCATGATGGACTCCCGTTGCAGGTTCAGGCGAGCCCGCGGCTTCCGGGCTTGACCGGCGGAATGGCGGCGAGTTCGGGCGGCAGCGCGTCGGCACGGTAGGCCGGCACCTTGTATTGCGCCAGCGCCACCAGCGGCACGCCGAGATCGGCCTCGCCGCCGGAGCGGTCGATGAGGCAGGCACAGCCGACAACAGCAAGTCTGGCGGCCTGAAGGGCGAGGATCGTCTCCCGCACCGAGAGGCCGGTGGTGATCACGTCCTCGACGACAAGGACGCGCGACCCCGGCGGCAGCTCGAAGCGGCGGAGGCGCATGACGCCGTCCTCACGCTCGACCCACACGGCCGGAACGCCGAGATGCCGCGCTGTCTCATAGCCCGGGATCAGGGCGCCGACGGCCGGCGCGGCGATGAAATCGATCGACTCCAGCTCCTCGGCCAGAACCTTCGCGGCCAGCGCCTTGCACAGGCGTTCCGTGCGGTCCGGATACATGAAGACCCGCGCCTTCTGCAGAAAGACAGGGCTGTGCAGGCCGGAACTGAGGATAAAATGCCCTTCCAGCAGCGCACCCGCTTCCTTAAATATGTCAATAACTTCTGCTTCTGTCATAAGAAATTGGTTCACTCGTTGACGCGACTAGCCTCGCTGACCACGGCTTCGGCGCGCAGGCGCGAGATGACGCGTGTGAGGTGCTTGAGGGTCCACACTTCGAGGTCGATGAGCATAGACGAATAGTCGCCGGCCGAGGTGATGCGCAGGTTCGAGATGTTGGCATCGTTCTCGCCGATGATGCGCGTGATGTCGGCGAGCGTCCCGGGCTGGTTGAGCGCCATGACCCTGATGCGGGCCGGAAAGCGCTCGCCGGACGCCTCGTCGATATCCCAGCGCACGTCGAGCCAGCGCTCGGGCTGGTCGTCGAATTCCTTCAGGGACGGCGACTGGATCGGGTAGATCGTCACGCCCTCACCGGGCGTCATGATGCCGATGATGCGGTCGCCCGGCACGGCGCCGCCATTGGGGTCGAAGCGCACCGCCATGTCGCCGCGCAGGCCGCGGATCGGAATGGCGCCCTTGCCCTTGCCGGGCTTGGCGCCGGGAGCGCGGAACTTCATGGCGCGGCTGCGGCGCAGGCCAAACCAGCCCTCCTCCGCCGGCTTCTGGTCGGGACGGTCCTGATGATCCGGATGGATGGCCTTCAGGACATTGGGAACCGGGATCTCGCCGCGGCCGACCGCCGCCAGCGCGTCGTCGATATTGGTCTGCGCCAGGCGCGGCAGCGCCTGCTTGAGGAGGTCGTCGTTGAACTCCCGTCCGGCCCTGTCGAAGGCGCGCACCAGGATCTGGCGGCCGAGGCCGGCATATTGCAGCCGCGCCGCTGTCCGGCTGGCGCGGCGGATCGCCGAGCGCGCCTTGCCGGTGACGGCGATGTTCTCCCAGGCCGCCTGCGGAACCTGACCGGCGGAGCAGACAATCTCCACCTCGTCGCCGTTGTGCAGTTCGCTCGACAGCGGCATTGGCCGGCCGTTGATGCGCACGCCCACCGCCGTATCGCCGATGCCGGTATGCACGGCATAGGCAAAGTCGATCGGCGTCGCGCCGCGCGGCAGGGCGATGAGCCGCCCCTTGGGGGTGAAGCAGAAGACCTGGTCCTGGAACAGCTCGAGCTTGGTGTGCTCGAGGAATTCTTCCGGCGTGTCGCCCTCCGCCAGCATCTCGACGGTACGCCGCAGCCATTCGTAGACGTGGATCTCCTCGACGAAGGCGCCGACATGGGCCGGACCGGCGCCGTTGAGGCTGCCGTCGCCGGCACCATTGGCCTTCGCCTTCGCCGCAAGGACACCGTCCTTGTAGAGGGCATGCGCGGCGATGCCGTATTCGGCCACCCGGTGCATCGCCTCGGTCCTGATCTGCAGTTCGACGCGCTGCCGCTTCGGGCCGATCACCGTCGTGTGGATCGAGCGGTAGTCGTTCTGCTTCGGCGTCGAAATGTAGTCCTTGAAGCGGCCGGGCACCGTCGGCCAGGTCGTATGGATGACGCCGAGGGCGCCGTAACAATCCTCGACATTCGGCACGATGACGCGAAAGGCGTAGATGTCCGACAGCTGCTCGAAGCTGACAGCCTTCCGCTCCATCTTGCGGAAGATCGAATAGGGCCGCTTCTGCCGGCCGGCCACCTTGGCGATGAGGCCACGCTCGGCGAAGCGGGCGCTGAGGTCGGCCTCGATCGCCTGCGTCAGGCCGCGATTCTGCGCCCCGAGCTCGGTGAGCCGGCCGGTGATCGTCTGATAGGCCTCGGGATTGACGACCCGGAAGGCAAGCTCCTCCAGCTCCTCCCGCATGTCGTGCATGCCCATGCGGCCGGCCAGCGGCGCATAGATGTCGAGCGTTTCCTCGGCGATCGGAACCCGCCGCCCCTCGGGCATGTATTGCAGCGTCCGCATGTTGTGCAGGCGGTCGGCAAGCTTGACGAGAAGAACGCGCACGTCGGCGGAAATGGCGAGCAGCAGCTTGCGCAGGTTCTCCGCCTGCGCCGCCTTCTTGGACACGAGATCGAGCTTCTTGATCTTGGTGAGGCCCTCGACCAGCTGGCCGATATCCTCGCCGAACATCGCGTCGATCTCGCCGCGGGTGGCGTCGGTGTCCTCGATGGTGTCATGCAGCAGGGCGACGGCGATCGTCGCGTCGTCGAGCTTCAGATCCGTCAGGATCGCCGCCACCTCCAGCGGGTGCGAAAAGAACGGATCGCCGTTGGCGCGGCGCTGTGCGCCGTGCTTCTGCATTGCATAGACATAGGCCTTGTTGAGCAGGTTCTCGTCCGCGCCGGGATTGTAGCGCGTCACCCGCTCAACCAACTCGAACTGGCGCATCATGGCGCGGAACACCTGGATGAGAGGCCGTCCCGGGCCGCCCGCCGGGACAACGATGCAAGGCTAATATGGAGACTATTACCTCCGTCCAAGGCGGCGGAAGCAAGGCGCCTCACCACAATGCAAAAAGGGCGCCCGGATCGACGGCCGGACGCCCTGTCTGAAAAACCGGGCTGCTTGCCGGCCGCTAGAACTCTTCCGTCTTGTCGGGCGGAACCATGCTCTCGAGCCCACGGCGCAGTTCCTCCTCCGACATCTGGTCGAAGGAGATGTTGGTATCGTCGTCGGCCGACTGCGACCCAGAGCCGATCATCGGCACCGGCTCAACCTCAGGTTCGTCGACCTCGACGTATTTCTGCAGAGAATGGATCAGATCTTCCCGCAGGTCGTCCGGCTGAACAGTGCTCTCGGCAATCTCGCGCAGCGCAACGACCGGGTTCTTGTCGTTGTCGCGGGGAATTGTCAGCGCGTTGCCTGAAGCGATCATGCGTGCCCGGTGGCTGGCGAGCAGAACCAGATCGAAACGATTGGAAACCTTGTCGACGCAATCTTCGACGGTGACGCGCGCCATCGGTATCTCCTGCGATGTTCGGATTCCGTTGATGAATAGGCGTCCGGCCCGGCCTTTGCAAGGCTTGTCGCCAGTGGATCAGGCGACCGGCCACATTTCCGCGACAAAGTGCCCGCAGACTTCACGGATTGGTGACGGTTAGTGGCGCATTTGCAGCGTCCCACCCCGTCCCATTGCGGCGGCAAGGTATCGTTTTTCCTGTCTAGACCTGACGGACCTCGGGCGGATGCGCGATCGGCCCGTTGCCTTGTCCGCCGTCCTACCTATGGCAGATAACGGAAGCAAATGATGTTTGATCCCCGGGAGAAGGTGGCGCTCTTCATCGACGGCGCCAATCTCTATGCCACCGCCAAAGCTTTGGGCTTCGACATAGACTACAAGCGCTTGCTCAACGAATTCCAGGGCAAGGGCTATCTTCTCCGGGCCTATTACTATACGGCGCTGGCCGAAGAGCAGGAATACTCCTCGATCAGGCCGCTGATCGACTGGCTGGACTATAATGGCTACACGGTCGTGACCAAGCCGACCAAGGAGTTTTTCGACAATACCGGCCGGCGGAAGATCAAGGGCAACATGGACATCGAGCTGGCGGTCAGCGTGATGGAGGTTGCCGAATGGGTCGACCACATCGTGCTGTTCTCCGGCGACGGCGATTTCCGGTCGCTGGTCGAGGCCGTGCAGCGGCGCGGGCGCAAGGTCAGCGTCGTCTCCACGCTGTCGACGCAGCCGCCGATGATCGCCGACGAGCTGCGCCGGCAGGCTGACCATTTCATCGATCTCGTCACGCTGCAGCAGCGTATCGGGCGCGACCCCGCCGAGCGCGCCGCCCGGCAGGCCGAGCGCGCCGCCCAGCCGCGCGAGGATAATTTCGAGGACGAGTTCGAGGAGGATCTCTAGTCTGGAGGCGCTATATAGCGCCCGATGACTACGCTCCCCTACGCCCCCGCGTTTCCCGAACCGGACCGGGACTGTCCCCTCTGCCCCCGCCTCGTCGCCTTTCGCGAAGAATGGCGCGCCCGCGAACCGGACTGGCACAACGCGCCGGTGCCCAATTTCGGCGGCAGCGACGCCCGGTTGCTGATCGTCGGCCTGGCGCCGGGCCTGCGCGGCGCCAACCGCACCGGCCGCCCGTTCACCGGCGATTATGCCGGGGCGCTGCTCTACCGGACGATGATCGATTTCGGCTTCGCCGCCGGGACGTTCGAGGCCCGCATCGACGACGGCCTGACGACCACCGACGCGACGATCGCCAATGCCGTGCGCTGCGTGCCGCCGGAGAACAAGCCGACCACGGAGGAGGTGCGCACCTGCCGGCGCTTCCTGATCGGCACCATCGAGGCCATGCCGCGGCTCACCGCCATCCTGGCGCTCGGCCGCATCGCCCATGACAGCCTGCTCGCAGCGCTCAATGTGCCGCGCGCCGAATATCCTTTCAGCCACGGCGCCGAGCACCGGATCGGCCCGATGGTGACGGTCTTCGACAGCTACCACTGCTCGCGGCAGAACACGAATACCGGGCGGCTGACCGAGGAGATGTTCCGCGCCGTCTTCGCGCGGATCCGCGAAGTGCTCGATCCGGTGACGTCGTAGGCCTTACTGCTGCTTCAGCTGGGCGGTGCTGCTGATGGAGCGGAAGCGGACGAGATCGGTGTCGCGGTCGGCAAGCGGCGCGATCGCCACCATGCGCACATAGCTGCCGGTCCCGAACAGGAAGGTCTGCATCAAGAGGACGTCGCTGCCGCCGGCGGTCTTCGCCGTGGCGATGATCTCGTGGCGAACGCCCTCGCCGCCCTCCGCCGATTCGATCTTCACGTCGCTGAGGCGCGGCAGCCGCATGAAGGCCTGGCGGGCGAAGGTATCGCGCGCCTCTGCCGGCGGGACTGCGGCAACGGAGGCGCCGAAGGTGACGATCGGCTGGTCGCTGCCGTCCGAGACGTCGTTCGGCCCGTCGGTGAGCAGGAGCAGGTTGCCCATCATCGTGCGTACCGGGCGGAAGCCGGCGCGGTTGCCGACCGTGAACGGCAGCGCCCCGATCTGCGCCTCGATGTCAGGTTTCGGCCGGAAGGCGATCGACATCAGGGCACCCCTGATCTCGCCGTCGCTGAAGGTCTCGAGGCCCTGGGCCATCTGGACGGTCACCATGGCCGTCTCCTCCGCGCCCCTGACTAGGGCGATCCACTTGCGGTAGGGCAGGCCCTGCGATGTCTGTTCGCCGGTAATGAGAATGGCATCGACGCCGGCGATCGTGACGTTCTCGCGGGTCGCCTCGCTGATGCCCTGCTGGCCCAGCGCCGCCGGCGTGAACTGCTCGGCGAACTGCGGGTAGGCTTCCGGCGGGAACTCGGCGATGACGATCGACGTTCCCGACGCCTCGTGGATGAAGCCCTGGAAGTCCGTCGCCGGCTCCATGCCGGCCGGAGGGACGAGCCCGGTGGCCGCTGCGGCCGGATAGACGACGTCTGCCGCCTGCAGCGGGCCGGCGCCGAGAACCAGCAGGAAGCCGAGAGCGGCAAGGCGGATACGCAGCATAGCTCTTCCCCACGATAGGGCACCGCCGGCAGGGCGGTGCCGAGTCAGACGAGTGTCCGGGCAGCCTTCGGCCTCATCCGCGATCGCGCAGGAGGCGGCTCTTCTCCCTGTTCCAGTCGCGCGCCTTCTCCGTCTCGCGCTTGTCATGCAGCTTCTTGCCCCGCGCCAGGGCGATCTCGACCTTGGCGCGGCCGCGGTCGTTGAAATAGATGCGCAACGGCACGATGGTCATGCCCTCGCGCTGGACCGCCTGCGAGAGCCGGGCGATCTCGCGCTTGTGCAGGAGCAGCTTCCGCGGCCGCTTGGTCTCGTGATTGAAGCGGTTGGCCTCAAGGTATTCCGGAATGTAGGCATTATAGAGCCAGATCTCGCCGCCGGACTCGCCGGCATAGGATTCGCCGATCGTGCTCTTGCCGCCGCGCAGCGATTTCACCTCCGTGCCGGTCAGGGCAATGCCGGCCTCGAAGGTCTGGCCGATCTCGTAATCGAAGCGCGCCCGCCGGTTGACCGCGGCGAGCCGGCGCGGCTCATCCTTCTTGGCCGCCATGACCCGGGCCTCAGTTGATCAGCCCGGCATGCCGCATGGCGCCGCGAATCTCCTCCCGGCTCGGCTCTGTCAGCGGCACCATCGGCAGGCGCAGGTCTTCCGCCATGCGGCCGAGCACCGACAGCGCATATTTCGGCCCGGCCGGGTTGGGCTCGACGAACAGGGCGCGGTGCAGCGGCATCAGCCGGTCCTGATAGGACAGCGCCGTGGCATAGTCGCCGGCCATGCAGGCGGCCTGGAACTCCGACAGGAGCCGCGGCGCGATATTCGCCGTCACCGAAATGCAGCCGTGGCCACCCTGCGCCATGAAGCCGAGGGCGGTCGCATCCTCGCCGGAAAGCTGGAGGAAGTCGGGACCCATGGCGGCGCGCTGCAGGCTCACCCGGTCGAGCCGCGCGGTGGCGTCCTTGACGCCGACGATGTTCCGCAGCTTGAAGAGCTCGGCCATCGTCTCCACCGACATGTCGACGACCGAGCGCGGCGGAATGTTGTAGATGATGATCGGCAGGTCGACGGCATCGTTCACCGCCTTGAAGTGCTGGTACAGCCCCGCCTGGTTCGGCTTGTTGTAATAGGGCGTGACGACCAGCACGGCATCGGCCCCGGCCTGCTCGGCATGGCGGGCGAGTTCGATGGCTTCGGCGGTGTTGTTCGATCCGGCGCCGGCGATCACCGGCACGCGCCCGGCCGCCACCTCGATGCAGATCTCGACGACGCGGCGGTGTTCGGCATGCGACAGGGTGGCGCTTTCGCCGGTCGTCCCGACCGGCACAAGCCCATGCGAGCCTTCGCTGATCTGCCATTCGACGAAATCGGCGAATGCCGCCTCGTCGACCACGCCCTCCCGCATGGGCGTCACGAGAGCGGTGATGGAGCCCTTGAACATCGAATGGCCTTCTTCGGATTCTGCTGTCTGTTGCCGGCCCGGAAGCGGCGAACATGACGATCACGTTGCAGGATGGGCGCGACCATAGTCCGGCGCCTGCGGCGCTGCAATTGGGCCCTGGCGCCGATCGGCCGCAAGACTTTGTTGACGATACCGAACTAGGCTAGACTTCACTCCACAAAGCCTCGGCCGCGCAACGCGGCCAGCATCGGGGGTAAAGGGAACCGGCTTGGGGGGCCGGTCGAGCTGGGAAGACCGGGCCTATGGAAAGCCGCCTAACGACGCGCCGTCTGGCCGCCAGTGCCGCATCACGCCGGAGCAGGCTGTCTCTCCTTCTTCTCCTGTCCACGGCCCTGCTGGCGCCTGGCCTCGCCGAGGCTGCCAACAGCACGCAGACCTTGCCGCCCCTGCCCCGCCCGCACCCGAACCGAGCGGCCGCCCAGGCCAATGCCGGCGGCGATCTCATCGGCAATCTCATTTCCGGCGCCGGCGCCGTCATGAGCCTTGCCGAGCAGCCCTCCAGCGCCCGCGAGCTCCCCATCGTCTCGGCCATCAGCAATGGCGACCTCGGCATCAAGTCGGCCATGAACCTCCTGCGCTCCGGCGATGTCGACGGCGCGACGCGCGTCGCCCGCGCCATGCCCGACAAGGCCGACAGCCTGCTCATGGAATGGATCATCGGCACCAGCGGCCAGGCCGAGGTCAGCGCGGCGCGCATCGCCGCAGCGATCAGCCAAGTGCCCGGCTGGCCCGGCCAGGCGCTGCTGCGGTTGCGCTACGAACAGGCGCTGGCGCGCGAGAAGCCGGCGCCGGCCGCCGTCATCCAGGCGCTGGGCGCCGCCGGCCGCCGCCCCTCCTCGGAGGCGGGCGTGCTGCTTCTGGCGCGCGCCTATCTGGCGACAGGACACAAGAACGACGTCGCGGCGCTGATCCGCCCGTACTGGCGCGAACAGACCTTCTCCGAGTCGACCGAAAAGGCGATCCTCGGCGAGTTCAGCGACGTGCTGACCGCCGCCGATCACCGCTACCGCATCAGTCGGCTTCTCTATGACGGCCAGAACGACGATGCGCTGCGCACCGCCAAACGGCTCAACGGCAGCTTCCCGCAGTTGGTCAATGCCTGGGTGGCGGTCAACCGCAACAACGCCAAGGCCGGCGATCTCCTCAACGCCGTCCCGGCCGACATGCGCTCGGACCCCGGCTACCTCTATGCCCGCGTGCGCTTCCTGCGCGCTGCCAACAAGCCCGTCGAGGCGGCCAAGATTCTTCTGTCGGCGCCGCGCGACGCGAAGCAGCTCATCGATCCGGAAGCCTGGTCCAGCCAGCGGCGGACCGTCTCGCGCACGCTCCTTGACCAGGGCAACGCCAAGCTCGCCTACCAGGTCGTCGCCGGCCACTCGGCGCAGGAGCGCGTCGAGCGCGTCGAGGCCGAGTTCCAGGCCGGCTGGATCGCGCTGCGCTACCTGAAGGATCCGCGCGCCGCGGCGCGGCACTTCACCGAGCTCGCCAACAGCTCCTCCATGCCGCTCAGCCAGTCGCGCGCCGCCTACTGGCTCGGCCGCTCCATGGAAGCGGCCGGCAATGCGCGCGAGGCGGAGAACGCCTTCCGCCGCGCCGCTGCCTATCCGACGACCTTCTATGGACAGCTGGCGATCAACCGCCTGCGCGGCGGAACGCTGGCGCTGTCGGCGCCGCCGCGGGCCGACCAGGCAGCCCGCCAGCGCTACGCCGCCAATCCGCTGGTGCGGGCCATCGACCGGCTGGTCAGCCTCGACCGCGAGTCCGATGCTGCGCTGTTCGCGCGCTATCTCGCCGACACGCTGACCGACCCGACCGAAATCGCCCTACTCGCCGCCAGCGCCGAGAAGCGCGGCGATCATCAGCTGGCGCTGCAGATCGGCAAGACCGCCCAGTCGCGCGGCCTGCCGGTGGATGCCCTCGCCTTCCCGACGGCGGCGATCCCGGCCTCGGCCAACACCTCCTATGTCGAGCAGCCGATGGTCTATGCCATCGCTCGGCAGGAAAGCGCCTTCAACCCGGCGGCGGTCAGCCGCGCCGGCGCCCGCGGCCTGATGCAGCTGATGCCGGGAACGGCCAAGCAGACGGCACGGGCCATCGGCGTCGCCTATTCCGAATCGCGCCTGACGCGCGACCCGAGCTACAACGCGACGCTCGGCGCCGCTCATCTCGGCGAGCTCTTCCAGCAGTTCGGCGGCTCCTACGTGATGACCTTCGCGGCCTACAATGCCGGGCCGCGGCGCGTCCGCGAATGGGTGGCCGCCTATGGTGATCCGCGCGATCCCAAGGTCGACGTCATCGACTGGATCGAGCGCATCCCGTTCGCCGAAACCCGCAACTATGTGCAACGCACGATCGAGAACCTGCAGGTCTATCGCGTCCGTCTCGGCGAGCCGCGCCTGATGATCGAAGCCGACCTGCGCCGCGGCGGCTGAGCCTAGGCCTGCCGGCCGGTCCGCCCCTTCAGCAGGCGCTGCGACTGGCCGACCCAGTCTTCACGCTCGACACGGCCGGCAAAGCCGAACTGCTCGCTCATCCAGCGCTGCTCGGCTTCGTTCCAGGCGGCGATCTGCGCCAGGCGGTGAATGCCGAGCTTGTGCAGCCGCGTCTCGTTGGCCTTGCCGATGCCGCGGATCTGCTTGAGATCATCGCCGCTCCCGGGAGCAATATCCTCGCGCGGCGGTCGCGTCGCCGGCGCATCGGCTGAGCCGCCGGCGCCAGCCGTGGATGCGACCGCATCTGTCTCCAGCGGTGCCGCAACGTCGCCGATGTCCTTTTCCGGTGACGCCAGCGGAGCATCTTTTGGCGCGGCCCCCGATCCCTCGTCGACCGTGCTCGCCTCCGGCGGGGCGCTGGCGTCTCCGGTGAGAATGGTGATCGCCGCGGCAGCCGCCGCGCCTATGGCTGCCTCGCGATCTGGCGGAGCGTCCTCGCCCGGCCCGGCAGCATCGGGCTTCGGCGCCGGCGGCCAGACATCATCGACATCGATGGGAGCCGGCGGCGCGGTGGCGATCTGCTTCAGCGCCGCCTGCACGGCTTCCCCCGCCTCCGCGTCGGTGGCCGTCGCCGGCTCAGCCGGCGCTTCTTCCTCGTCGTCCTGCTCCCAGATCTCGTCCGCCAGCGGCGTCATCGCCACGGGCGGCACGCCGGCAAAGGCCGTATCGGGCGCCGATGCCGCCTCGTCGGCAGGCTGCCATCCCTCCTCGCGTGCCGGTGCCGGCGACGGCCAGCCGGCCGCTTCGAAGGGCCAGTCGCGATCGATATCGTCGAGCCAGTCGGGCCGCGCCGGCTCGGCCGGAGACGAGACGACAGCCGGCGCCGCCTCCGGCTCGGTTGTCGGTTCGGTGATCCAGGCCGGTTCGCTCGCCTCGGCGATCCAGGATTCGCCCCGGATCTCGGCTGGCCAGTAGGCTTCCGCAGGCTTGCCGGCAGGCCAGGATGCGGAAGGTTCTGGCGCGCTCTCCTCTTCGGCCGGCGGCCGGCCTTCGCGCGCCGAAGTCCAGGCCGCCGCCAGGCTGCTCGCCTGGACCTTCAGGCGCAAGTCGCGCGCCGGATCGAGCCGTTCTTCGGCAAACACCTCGTCATCTGGCAGCGCCGGTTCCGGCGGCGTGTCGGCAATGGCGACCGTCGCCATGACGGGCGGGCCGATCGGCGCCCGCGGCCGGATGCGGTTCAGGACGCGGCCGAAGAAGTCCGCCAGATCGCGCTGCTCATACGCCGCCTCGGTCCGGTCGAACCAGAGGAAGATGGCCCAGCCGAGGATCGCGCCGATCGCAAAGGCGGCTGCCAGCAGGGCCCACAGCTCCGCCAGGAGGCGGATCATGACGATCGCCTGCGCGGCGCACGCCGGGAATGCGCGCGCGCCCGCCCCGCCGGCGAGGCAGCAAACCAGCCGACCGCGATGCCGGCCACTACGGCCAGCAGCACGAAGACCCAATATTGTGCAGCCAGGAACAGCATAATTGTCAGGGTTCCTGAACAGTAAACTCTATGCGCCGATTCTGTGCACGGCCTTCTTCGGTATCGTTACTGGCGATCGGCTTGGTTTCGCCATAGCCAACCGCGGTCAGCCTTTCCTCGGCAATGCCGGCATCGACCAGATAGCGCATGACGGCGTCGGCGCGCGCCTGGCTGAGATCCCGGTTGCGCCGCGTCGAGCCGCCGGAATCGGTGTGGCCGCCGATCTCGATCTTTGCCTCCGGGCAGCGATCGACAAGCGCCGCCAGGCGGTCGAGAAGGCCTTCGCTCTCAGGCGCGATGTCCGCCTCGCCCTTGCCGAACTGGATGCCGCCTTTGGCCAACTCTTGGCCGAGAAGGGTCTGGCACTCGGCCGGCGTGACGCGCGTCTGCGGGCTCGACAGCGCCAGATTGGCGTTGAGCACGAACCCCTCCGGCAGCGCCCCCTCGAGCTGGGCCTTGATGCGCTCGGCCGCCCCGGCAAAGGGCGCCGTGCCGCGCAGGGTAACGGCGCGATCGGCGATATCCGCCGTGCCGCCCTCGAGCCGGCTGACCGCCTGCAGCGCCGCGGTGGCGACCGCCGCAAAGCCGTCCGGCGCCCCGCTGCCGAGTTCGATCTCATCCGTAGTCGGCTGTTCGGCGAAGCGTTCCGCCGCCGCCTTGCGAAGCGTCTGGCGGGTCGTCTCGTCCGGCGCGACGCCGCTCAGCTTCAGCCCGCCTGGCGACATTTCGGCCGTGAAGCGATAGGGCGAGGCAAAGGGCGGCGTGACGCGCGCCTCGCCGAGATCGAGGCTCGCCGGCAGCGTCTTCTGCAATTCGCCCGAAATCGCCTCGAACGACTGCGACGTGGCGGCAATGCCGATCACCGAATAGGTCTGGCCGATCACGCTCGCCGAGCCGCCCGACAGGTAGGCAAGCTGTCCCAGCCCGAATTTGGCGGCGCCGATCCAATCCATCTTCGGCGCTCCGTCGGCGATGCGCGTCCGGTCGACGACGCGCTCGGCCCCGAAAAGCCGCCGCGCAGCATCGAGGACCTCCGTCTGGGCGTCCGACGACGGCATGAAGCCGTTCAGCTCCACGCCGGGCGCCGCCAGGGTGGCCTGCCAGCGGTAGGGCTCGACGATGGCCGGCGTGATGTCATGGGCCGCGATCGTCATGCCGGGCGGCGCCGGCGCCGCGAGAGCCGCTGTCAGCGTGTCGTAGTCGTCCAGTGTGCGGGCGCGCCCGTTGACCTCCAGCCGCGAGCCGGTCAACGCGACGCGGCCGCTTCCCAGGTGTTCCAGCAGCTTGAGCGACTGGTCCACCATATCGGTGAAATGATCGGGAGCGCCCGACGCCAGTTCCGTGCGATCGTCGACCGGCTTGCCGCCGATCGCCGCCGCCGTGGCGTCGGCAAGCTGTTCGGCAAGCTCCCGGTCCGGCACGTTGCCCGTCAGGACCGCGGTGGCGCCGTCATAATCCACCGACCAGACGAACGGCTCCGCCAGCGGCGGCCGGACATCGGCCTTGGCGAGAACAACACCTTCCGGAACGCCGGAGCGCACAAGTTCCTCGGCCGTGGCGAAGCGCTCCCGGTCGGCGGCCATGCCGTCCACCGTCACGGTGTTGCCGGAAAGGCCGACCGAACCCTCGCGGAAGGTCTGGATCAGGCGGAGGGCGAAGGCCGCCGCGGCATCGAAATGCTCCGGCGCGCCGCGCGCCAACTCGGTAACATCGCGGATGGCGGCGCCCGGATTGGTCGCCGCGGTGGCGTCGCGCACCTTGGCGCGCGTCGGGTCCGACGGAACATAGCCGGTCAGCGTCACGCCCGAGGCCGACTTGCCGACGCGCCATTCGAAGGGATCGGCCAGCGGGATCAGCCCGCTTCTGTCATGGACCGCCGCGACGCCCCAGACGCTCTGGATCGCACCGATGGCGATATCGCGCGCATCGGTCGACGGAGCCGTGCCGGAAAGCGTGACGTCCCGACCACTCACCGAGACCGATGCCCAGCGTTCCGAGGTCTCCGCCAGGCGCGCCGTGATCTCCCCGGCGAGGCCCGCCTCGATCGGCCCGGCACGGAGGGCGACGCCTGCCGCGGCCAGCACAAGACTGACGAGGACGAGCGGAAACAGCCAACCGCGGATCACCCTCATCGCCCGCGCCCGCACTCCGATCCGAGGTCCGCGCGCGAAAGCGCTTACGCAACCTGTTCTTCTAGCTCATGATTTCTTCCTTGGAGACCCGATCAGGGATCAGGCCGCCAAAGCAGGCCGAATGTGCCGGATGTCCAGCGCCCCGGCATCTTAGCGACATATCAAAGAGCACAACCCGGGAAAAGCTGCCCGCACGGTCCGCCGGAGGCCATGCACATCTGTGACGGACTTCCCGGGTGACAGGGTCCTCAAAAAGCAGAAGGCCCGGCGGTTTCCCGCCGGGCCTTCCATCAAGACTGTACAGCCGTCGATCAGAACGAGCGCTGGAAGCGGATCGTGCCGTTGAAGGCGCCGGTGTTCGTCTGCTTGTCCTGGTAACCGAGTTCACCGGAGATGGTGAAGTTGGTAACCGGCGTGAACTGCGCGACGAACGCGGCCTGCCAGGCATCACCCGAGATCGGACCGGAAGCATACGACCCGAAGATCGACGCGCCCCAGTTCGGGTTGAAGACGTGGGTGAAGGACGCCATGGCAGCCCAGTAGGTGCCAGTGCCGTCATCGGCGAGGTTGCCCGAAACCCATTCCGGTCCCGTGTCAGACCAGGCAGCCACGACACGCAGCTGATCGCCAGCCGAGATCGAGCTGAGGTCGGCCGTCAGGCCGAGCTGGACGCCCCACGTGTCGTTGAAGAGACGCGAGCCGTAACCAGCCGACAGCTGACCGCTGATGACGCCGAAATTGCCAGTCAGGCGAGCGGCGATATCCGGGAAGTCCATCGTCGCCGGGTTGGAGCTCAGAGCGCGCTCACGCGGATCTTCGAGGCCGACCGCGACGCCCCAGCCGCCGGCGGCGAAGCCGAAGCGGACCTGGGTCTTGTTGCCGAGGGTCAGGTCACCGAAGTTGTTGATGACGCGGAACGGCACGTTGTAGCCGTAGGCATAGGTCGATTCAGTGAAACCGACTAGGAAGTTGCCGAGCGACGCGTAGTATTCCTGAACCGTGGCGTCATGATCGTCGACGCCAAGCGTACCATCGCCGTTGAAGTCCCGATCGCCCTGGGCTTCAAAGCGCATATAGCCGACCAGCGGACCCCACTCGGTCATCGAACGGGCCTGAACGGCCAGTGCGGCGCTGGCGTTGAACTTCCAGTCGCCCGGCAGATAGTTGCTCTGCGTGCCCGGGTTGGCGATACCGTTGCCGAAGCGCGCGTCCAAGCGGACGTAGCCGGTGACGCTCAGGCAGGTGTCGGTGCCGGGAGAATACCAGTAGGTGTTGCCGAAGGCGTCGCAGACGCGAACATAGTCGATGGGCTCGGCAACCGAAAGGTCCGCAGCCTGCGCGGCACCACCGACGAGCATCGCTGCAGCGGAGCCGAGGAGGAGCTTCTTGATAGTCATTTCCTGACCTCCAAAGGTTGATCCAGGGGCAGGTTCGTCTTCCGCTTGCTCGCGTCCGCCCCGAAGAGCCTCGGCTGGTGAGCCTGCAGTGTCCCAGTCCCCGCTAAGTTCGACCGACTTTTGTGATCCCCACCCCAGGGCGACCGACTGTCGAACACACACCGCAGTAACCCGCGGCCTGCAGGTCAAACCATAGCTAAGCCGCGGTTCCGCGCAACGGCGAAACCTCATGTTTGGAGGGGTTCGAAGCGTTTCGGCGGCGTGTGTTGCAGAATTCACACGAGAGTGATGAGCCCCCCGATGGAGCCCGATATCCTTTTAATTTCAATATGTTGCTTCTGAAATCGTCGCAATGGACGGCTGCGGACCCTGCCCGGGCCGCCGCAGCGACACCTCTGCGGCCCGTGCCTGCCGGAGTCGTGGACGGCCAGCCAAGCCGGCGATTCGCCACGGCCGGCGCATGACAAAGCGCTTGATCGGAAGGGGGCGGCCGGTTAACTCCCGGCCCACGGAGAGGTGGCCGAGTGGTCGAAGGCGCTCGCCTGCTAAGCGAGTATACGGTCAAAAGCCGTATCGTGGGTTCGAATCCCATCCTCTCCGCCACTTCAGTCCCTGAGTGGGCACTGAGTTTACGCCACTTCCCGCCACAAGCGTCTGTAGCAGCCGGGACTTCGATCCCATGATGCGAACCTCGCCCTCGGCGACCTCGACGCGCTGAGCCAACGCGCGCAGGTGGTCGCGGCGATAGCCGCCGCCGTCCAGCCGGATACGCTCGCGGGCGGTTGTGGCAAACGTGCGCAGCATTTGTGGCGTTACAGCCTTTTGTCCTGAGTTCTGGAGCATGGCCTGCGCGCGGTCTGCATCGGCCTTGGCCTGATCGCGGATGGCCTTAAGCCCGTCGATGCGGTCTTTCAGCGCCGGGTCGTCCAGATCGGCCACGCCCGCCTCGATGGCGTCATAGAGCCGCTTGAGCCGCAATTCCGATTCGGCGGCGCGCTTGCTCAACTCGGCAATATGCTCGCGGCGGCGCTCGGCATGTTCCTCCCTGCGGTCCAGCGCGGCGGCAAGGACGGTTTCCAGCCGCTCGGGTTGGAGTAGTTGGCCCTCAAGATGGCTGGCGACCAGATCGTCCAGCTTCTCCATCGGCACGGCCATGCCCTCGCAGGCCGTCGGCCCCTGCCGCGCCTTCATGGAGCAGGTATAATAACGGTAGCGCCCGCCCTTGCCGGTGCGGATGGTCATGGCCCCGCCGCACTTGGCGCAATGGATCAGGCCGGTCAGCATGGTCGGGCCGCTGATGACGCGGGCGGGCATGACCTTGGGATTGCGGGCCTTGAGCAGCTTCTGAACCGCCTCGAACGTCTCTTTGTCGATGATCGGCGGGACCGGAACCGTCACGATCTCGCTGACCGGCTTCAATTCCTTGGTCTTGCTGCGTTTGTTGAACTCATGCTCGCCCATATAGGTGCGGCGGGTCAGGATGCGGTGAACCTGACCGATACCCCAACGTCCGCCGTCGCGGGTGAAGATGCGGTGGCTGTTGAGATACGAGACGATATTCTTGACGCCCATCTGGCCGGTGGTGCCGTCGCCCTCCAAGGCAAGACGATAGATCAGCCGCACCGTGTCGGCGTGGAGCGGGTCGATTTCCAGCTTCTTCTTGGTCTTGGCTCCGCGCTGCTCGGCGGCGACGGTGCGATAGCCGATAGGGGGAAGCGAGCCGTTCCAGAAGCCTTGCCGGGCGTTCTCCTTCAAGGCGCGCATGACGTGCTTGGCGTTTTCCTTGGACTGGTATTCATCGAACAGCGCCATGATCTGCCGCATCATGACGTGCATGGGGTCATCCCCCATTTCCTGTGTGATCGAAACCAGCTTCACGCCGTTCTTCGCCAACTTGCGGACGTAGAACTCAAGCTCGAAGTGATCGCGGAAGAACCGGCTGAACGAATGGACTACGACCACATCGAATGGCGCGGGTTTCGACGTTCCCGCCTCGATCATGCGCTGGAACTCGGGGCGGCGATCATTGGTCGCCGATGCGCCGGGTTCGATGAAGGTCTCGACCAGTTGCAGACCGCGCGCCTCGCAATAGGATTCGCCCTGCCGTTTCTGGTCGGGGATGGAGACATCATGCTCGGCCTGCCGCGCCGTGGAGACGCGCAGGTAAAGGGCGGCGCGCTGCATCACCCGATGCTGAGATTCGCCATTGCTCGAAGTTGTCATGGGGCTTCTCCCGAAAAAAGGCGCTGTGCGGTCGCAACAGGCAGATACAGGGTATTGGGCCGGTGAGTCAGCGGCGTGAAGCCGAAGGCCGCGTAGAAGGCTGCGGCCTTCCCGTCGATGGCGTCGGCGAATATGGCGTGAGCGCCTATCGGCGCTTCGGCGACGGTCCTGATCGCGTTGAACAGCAGCGCCTCGCCTAGCCCAAGCCCGGCATAGGACTGGTCGCGGCCAAGCCAGCCGATCAACACCGCCGGGACGGTCGGGTAGCGCGGCAACCGGCTCACCAGCGGTTCGGGCACGGCGGTCAGCGGGACGTTGCTCGATGACAGCGTGTAGAAACCCGCAATCCGGTCGGTTTCGAGATCACGAGCGACAAAGCAGGTCGCGTATCGGCGCTTTACGTCCTGCGTGACCGTCTCGCGGAAATAGCGGTCTATCCGCTCGTTGCCGCACGAGAACGTCTTGCGCTGGTGGGCCTTGGTCAGCGCCTCTATCGCGAACCTTGCACTCACCGGGGCGCGATCAGGTCGGCATGACGCTTGGCGGCGCGAGCGAGACGGGCGTTGGGCGCGGGCGGATCAATCAGCGCCTTCGCAAAGCGCACCTGATCCTCGGTCGCCAGACGCAGCACGTCGGCGTCCTCGACCGTGCGGCGGGCATCCTCGCCTGCCGTGGCGATGAGATAGCCGGTCAGTGTCATACCGCGCAGCTTGGCCGCGCGTTGCATCTGCTCATAGACATGGACGGGAACGCGCGCCTCAAGGCGGGCGGTTTCCACTTCGCTTGCGGGTCTGGGCATGGCTGAACTCCTTTCCTTCGTTACATACGGCATAATGCCGGATTTATCAAGAATCGGATGAGCCGAACAATTCATCGAACAGGTCTCCGAACCATCGCTCGAACACCTCGATCTCGGCTTCTGTGACCGGAACAGGGTCGGGCCAGTCGTCGGTTACGGTCCATGTGCTGAGGTCGTGCTTGGGCGGCCTGCCGGGGAACGGCCAAGGGTAGCCCAGCAATTCCTCAAGCTGCTCCGACGCGGTAGGCGGTCGTTTGGTGCGCCGGGAACGGGATGCCGTCTCCGGCTTCTTGTCGTCCCTGCGGTCAATAGTCATTGAGGAAGTCAAATTCGTTGTATTGCCTCCACCCGGCAGGGTTTGCGACCCAACGATTGATGTCGGATTCCTTCCATCCCGCCCCGTTGGTGCTGATCTTGATCTGGGCCGGAAAGGTGCCCTCGGCGATCTTGCGGTAGATGGTGGACCGGGACAGGCCGGTGCGGGCAGGGACGGTCTTCAGGCGGACGATACGATCTGGTTGGCGCATGGCTGCGTTGCCTCCTGCTGGTCGTTTCTGACGATTGCAGAGACCAGTCAGAGCAACGATTTATCGTTGTGCAATAGATATTTACCAGTAGTAGTAGTGTGGTGTATAAACGGCGGTAAATAGGATGGTTCTACATTTTACCTTCCCGCCCTCGTGACGATTCTTAACGTAGGTAAAGGTGAGTCTGCGACCGATTCGGGAAGACACGAGCGAGACTCACAGAAACATGTGGTTTTCTAAACGCAGTGCCTATTTTCCCCGCCTACCCATAATCTCCATGAGTGGCGTCTGCATAATCCCACATTCATTCGATGTTTCGCCCTCACGGGTGATAAACTGCGCCATCTCCTCTTCCGTCCTCTCGCCTACAGGCACGGGCTCGCCAGCCCATCCACACTCCGAGCACACCGGCCGCTCGAAGATCACCTCGGGGTGCTCTGGATTCATACCCTCTTCGGGAAAGAGACGGTGGGACTCGCAGGCTGGGCATTGGTCCGGCACACCGCGCAGATGCCGCACACAGATCGACGTCGCTATACCGATTGCGTGAGATACCGCGTTTGTCGCAATCTCGGCATCCATCCACTTTCCTGACTGAGAATGTGTCAGCCAGTTCACATAGTCCCACGCCTCTTTCATTGTCGTCTTGATGAGCCGCCGCCGCTCACGATTGTCTGCACCGCCAAGAAACGTGTCGAATATCCAATCGACCCAAGCCTTGAAGTTTGAGCGTTGGGGCCTATCTTGTTCCGGCCACTCGCAAGCGTCCTGTGCAGCATGAACGAAAGCGAGGAGGTTTTCACGGCATCGGACGCCGATGGCCCTGAACGCTCCGGCATCGTTCGCCTGACCTAGCGCCGCCTCACAATCCGCAATGGATTGAAGGACATCGGTGAAAGGGCGCACGCTCTCCACATCTGTTTGCTTAATGTCGTTGCGGGGTATCCGCAGACAGAGCCCCATGTGAAACGTGATCGCCAAGTCCATATTCGGGAACTGGTCCTGCGAATACAAATTGGTTGGATTCGTTATGACCCACCATCGGCCGTCGCTCGCGTGAACGTCCCAGACTGCGTGCGTATGCCCAATCACTGATTCTGCGTAAACCTTCTGTGCAAACTTTACCTCGGTTCCTTCAGGCGACTGACCAAGGTAATAGTCGATAACCGCTTGCCTTTCTTCCTCAGTATATTTGAGCATCCACCCTCTCCGAGATCGTCACTTCATGTTGCATGTCTTCATCGCAAGCAGCAACCAAGATGGTTCTACAGCCCGAGACCCCGGCCTCTGCCGAGGTCGATGCCGTGGGTGAAGGCAAGTTCCCGGCCAAGGCTGCGGCCTGAGTCGAACGAGATGCCGAGTTCGCGTTTGCGGTTGGCGAGCAGGGATTCCAGTTGCGGATCGCGTTCGAGGCTCTTTGCCATGTCGCCCATGACGGATTTGGTGGCCTTGTAACCGGAGACGTTGCCCGCCTCATACTGGCGCTGGCCGGAATCCTTGAGTTCCTGCCAGCGTTCCACAAAGCGATCCGCGCGGCGTTGCGGATCGGTGCGCATTCGGTTTCCAGTTGCAGGGCGCGGATAGCGCGATTGACCCGGCCCGATGCCGCCTCCGTCGCAAGCTCAGGGTTCTTCTTGTAGGCGGCTTCGGCATCGTGCGAGCCATAGGGCCGCACGTCCTCGAAGACCTTGCGAGCGTCGTGCAGTTCCTGCACCTGCTCGGGGCTGGCCGCACCGCCCTGTTCCTGCGCTGCGAAGATCGTATCCGCCGCGCGCGCGTGACGAACCAGCGCTCGCGTGCGAGCGCTGCGCAAGGCTTCCTGAGGGTCCTCCCCGGCCTGCCCCTCCGCCGCCTTTTCGGCTGCTCCCCCTTCCGGGCCAGCTCCGGCCTCGGGGCCAGGCGCACCGTCGCCGGGCTGGCGCGCCCTGTCGAGCATCCCGTCAACGGCATCGCGCAGCCGTTGGGGCACGAGCTTGCGCATGATCTCGGCGACACGGGCGCGGAAGGTGATGCCGCGCCGCTCGGCATAGTCCTGCGCCGGGTCGATCTGCTGTTCGTAATCCGTCGCCATGTCCTTGGCCCGGTCGCGCGACAGGGTGTTGATGAGTTTGTCCTGACTGGCGAAGTCGTCGCGGCCATAGTGCAGGTCCATGCCGTCGCGGTGCCGTGACAGGGCGACATAGCTGCCGTGGGCGTCCAAGCCCGGCGTTGCGAGAACATGGGTACGATCCACCGTCATGCCCTGCGCCTTGTGGATCGTCGCTGCATAGCCGTGGTCGATGCGGTTGTAATCCTTGAGGTCGAAGCTGACGCCGAGCCCTTCATCGGTGCGAACCGACATCGATTGCGGGCGGACTTCCTCAATCGTGCCAAGCGTGCCGTTCTTCACGCCAAGCCCGCGCTCGTTTTGGAGGAACATGACGCGATCCCCGGCGGCAAAGCTGCGTTCGCCGCGCTCGACCGTTACGCGCACGTCCTCGCCCAGATCGCCCGCCGCCCGCATCCGGTCGCGGGCGGCCTCATTAAGTTCCCGCACCTCGGCATTGGTGTGGGTGAGGATGATGCGGCTGCTGTCCGGCGACGCCTGCCGGTCGCGGTCCCAGCGGTCGATCAGATCGTCCCGCGCCTGTACCCGTGTCTGAGCCTCATGCACCAAGTCGTGACGGTCATAGGCGCTGATCGCATCGCCGGTTCTTCCAGCCATGTTCCATGCTGGCGATGGTGCGTGAGGCGATGCCCGATCCACCTTCGAGATTTTCCGCCGCTATGCCGGACAGCGCCACGCCGCGCACCTCGTAACCGGCAGACTCCCAAGCCTCGCGGGCAACGCCAAGCATGGCGCTCTTTCCCGTCCCGGCATAACCAACGACAATGCCAAGATCGCGCCCGTCCGTAACATGCGCCAGCGCGTCGGCCTGCTCACCGGACAGGACAAGGCCGCGCTGTTCGGCGCGGGCAAGGGCGTCGAGCCTATCTTTCTCGCTGACTTCGTGCTGTTTCTTCTCGGCCATCAATTCTGCGGCGCGATGCAGGCGCTGTTCGGCTTCGATCATGTCGCGGGTGGTGAACCGATCCTCGCCGCGTCCGTCCTTGCCGAGTTCGACCAGATCGGGCGAATTTCCTATGGCGCTTACCACCTCGTTGAACTGGTCGATGCCGTCGCTGTGCCGATGCGCGAACATCGCTATGTCGCGCCGCGTGAAGGTCGATTGCTGATGCGTGATCGCGTCCAGCGCAACGGAAGGATCGGCGATGATCCGCGCGCCGTTGTTACGCGCGATCTCGCGGTGCATGTCCGCACGGTCGGCAGCCTCGATCCCTTCGCCTTCGATCCGCTGCGCGGGTGCGCCGATCTGGCTTTGCGGCTCCAAGGCGATGCCCTGCGCGTCAAGGCTGCGATGGTCGATGCGCGCATCAATGTCGAGTTCTGCCAGCCGCTCGTTCACATGCTCGGCCCAGCGTTCCCGCCAACGCTCGACCATCTCCGTGCGGTTCCAGTCCCGAACCTTTGGGCCGAAACCGTTCTCGTCCACCGACCGCATGGTGAGCATGACATGGGCATGGGGCTTCGGCATCCCGTCCTCGCCTATGTCCCAATGCATATTCAGATCGGCGATCATGCCCTGATCGACAAATTCGGCCTGCGCGAAGTCGCGGGCAAGCTCGATGCCCTGCGCCTGCGTCATCTCGCGCGGAATGGCGAACTCGACCTCGCGGGCAAGCTGGGCGTCCTTCCTGATCTCGAACGCCTCGACATCATTCCAGAGCCGTTCGCGGTCGCTCCATTGTTCAGGTGCGCCGTCCGGCAGCAGCACCTCGGAATGGACGACGCCGCGTTTGCCGGAAAAATCCTGCACGCGGTCGATGCGCTCGTCGCGCATCCGCGAAGCCGAGCGGTAGGCGGCAGAGGCTACCGCGCTCGACCCAGCCTTGCGGCAAATGACCTTGACGTGAAGATGATAGATCGCCATTGCGATCAAGCATTGCCACGGCCAAGCGCACGTCGGAACGACGTATAAGCGCGCCCTCCCTCGAAAAAAACTCGGGATGGACCGGGCCGTGCCACACCGTCCCGGCAACATTACTGCGTTCCGCCGTCTGCGCAACTATCCTTAACGCATCAATGACTTGCGACCGGGAAAGGAGACGACGATGCGGAAACCGAGAGACTATGACGCAGAACTGAAGGCGCTTGAGGACAAGGCGCGGGAACTGAAACGCGCAAGGTGCAGCAGCTTGGCGAACTGGTGATCGCCACCGGGGCAGACAACCTCACCGCCGACGAACTGGCGGGTGCATTGGTCGCGCTGGCCGAAACCAAGGATGCTGGAAAGAGGGACGCATGGGCGAAACGCGGGGCCGCGTTCTTTCGCGGTAAATCGCGGCGATCTGCGCCAGCGCCTGACCGCGACGCTGGCGGCGCTCCGACGCAACCGGGCAGCGCGCAACCGGCATCAGGCGGCACGGGCGCGGCATGACATGCGAAGCTGGCAGGTCGCGCGCCGCAAGCGAACGCGGCACCTGATCGAACTCGGCGGCCTCATCGTCAAGGCGGGCATCGTGGACCTGACCGGCGATGACCGCGCCATCATCTACGGGGCGATGATCTGGATGGCCGAAAAGCTCAAAAGCGAGGACAGTGAACACGCGCGCGGTGTCTGGACAAAGCTAGGAAAGATGGCGTTCGAGATGGATCGTCCAACAGACGTGCATGACACAACTCAACCGCCGCAGGCTTGGGCGTAACCGATGGCGGGCGGCGCGGAGACCTCACATATCGCAGCGCCGCCCGCCATCGCGCGGCAACGCCGCGCAAATACGGATTTTCCTGCCTAAGTTACCCTTGGCAAAAAGAGCCATTTCGCCCTAAATGGCGCAATTGTATGTCACGGGATTCGACCATGAAAACCATGTCTGCACGCGAGGCCAAGAACGGTTTCGGCCTGATGATCGACACCGCGCGCGCCGCGCCTGTGCTGATCGAGAAGCATGGGCGTGGCGTCGTCATCGTCATGTCGGTGGAAGAATATGAGCGGCTGTCCCTGCTGGCGGATGGCGCAGCAAACACGAAAGGAAAGGTCGTGGAGGTATCAAAACGTGGCTGAAAAACTACTCTCGCACGTCGAGATTGACCTTTCTGCGAAGAACGCGCCGGGACTGTGCAGCGTGACCGCTGCAACCGTCACGAGCTGCTGGCCTAGCTGTCGTTGCTACGAAGGTTGTTCACCCGAGGAGGCGCTTGAGCGAAGCTGGAGTT